>DATJUG010000016.1:0-14455 GCA_035502635.1 Bryobacteraceae bacterium | reverse complement strand
TTTCTATACGATGCTGGATACGATTGCATGGGACATCTTGGTTGGAAAGCCTCCGGAACTGAATGCAACCTGGAGCTTTCTCTCCGAACACGCTGACGGAATAATATACATCTCTGAATATACGCGCGATCGCTTTCGAGCGCGATTTCCGATGTCACAAATGACGCCGGGGTACGTATCGCACTTATCGTTCGATCCGCACGATTATGTGATCCAGGCTGTGAAAGACGAACCGCATGATAGTAAGACCTTCATCCTTGTTGTAGGTAACTCCTTCGATCACAAGAATGTTGGCCCAACGGTGGACCTGTTAAGTTCGAGATTCCCATCTCACGTGATTAAAGCTTTAGGTCTGAGGAACCATCCTGGTTCCCGCGTTGTGCCACTAGAAAGTGGCCAGATACCCCAAATCGATATGGATCGCTTGTTCGCACGAGCTGTGATAATCGTCTTTCCCTCCTTCTATGAAGGATTTGGATTCCCGATTTTAAAGGGATTGAGCTATGGACGGACGGTTATAGCCCGCCAATCCGGATTATTGGCGGAGATCGCAAGCCATTACCGTGGTCGTGGGCGATTGATTGCTTTTCGTACCGCAACAGAGTTAGCGGAGGCGGTCGGGCGCGTGCTCGACGGTTCCGAAATTGCGGAGGCGCCGCTTGGTGGCGCGCTCGACGCCTCCGCTAAACCGATGGACTGGACGGCGGTCGCCGCTGGAGTACTCGGGTTCATCGAGGAACGAGTCCAAGATGTTGCTGCGTCCCGCTGGCCCGCTCGCCAGTGCGCGATCGAGCAAATGACCGCGTATGCTATCTAGCAGGTCGCATGATTGATCTCTCCAAAATCCAGCTCGAGAAAGATGTCGACACTACTGCTATCGAGGAAAGCTGCCGCAGCTTGTGGGACTCGACCGGCGTCTATCGTTATGACCCGAATGCGCAGGGCGTTGTATTCTCTGTGGACACGCCTCCCCCTTATGTCTCGGCTGCCCATCTGCACGTAGGCCACGCCATGTCGTACGCCCAGGCTGAGTTCATTGTGCGCTATCAGCGCATGAAGGGAAGACAAATCTTCTATCCGATGGGCTTCGACGACAACGGCCTGCCCACTGAACGCTTCGTTGAGAAGACATACCACATCGATAAGAGGAAAACCTCGCGATCGGCCTTTCGAAGTCTCTGCCTAGAAGAGACTAAGAAAGGAGCGGCGCAATATGAAGAATTGTGGCGTGCTCTCGGCCTATCAGTCGATTGGCGGCTTCGCTATTCCACCATCGATGATCATTGCCAAAAGACAGCTCAGACGTCTTTTATCGACTTATATAAGAAAGGCAGAATCTATCGCTCCAGCGAGCCCGTGCTATGGGACCCGCAGCTTGAAACCGCACTTGCTCAAGCTGACCTCGAGACCATAGAGCGCAAGAGTGAGCTCCACGAGATCGTATTTCGCTCGCGGGACGGCGCTCCCCTCCATATTTCTACTACTCGCCCGGAGTTACTAGCCGGATGTGTTGCATTGTATTGCAATGCGGAAGACGATCGCTATAAGTCACTCATCGGTGGAGAAGCCATTGTTCCATTGTTCGGCCACAGCGTGCCCATTCTTGCCGACCGCGAAGTGCTTCCGGAGTTTGGCACCGGCCTCATGATGGTTTGCACCTTCGGCGATAGCGATGACGTAAAACGCTGGAAGAGGGACGGGCTGGCGTTGCGTGCCTGTGTCGGACCGGACGGGCGCATGACTCAGATCGCTGGCAAATTCGCCGGTCTTTCTACGGAGCAGGCGCGCCGCAAGATAGTGGCCGAGCTCAAAGAAGCGGGTTTGCTCGAACGATCGCAGGAAATTGAACAGCATGTTTCCGTCTCCGAACGCTCCGGCGCTCCGGTTGAATTCGTGATAACTCAGCAATGGTTCATTCGTGTTCTTGACCTGAAAGAAGCCATGTTGGAGCGCAGCGCCGAATTGCACTGGTCCCCTGAGTGGATGAAAGCCCGCCTCGATGATTGGATTCATGGCCTGAAGTACGACTGGAATATCTCGCGCCAACGCTTCTACGGCGTTCCGTTTCCCGTCTGGTATTGTGAGGCCTGTAACTCGCCTGTAATAGCGCCCGAAGAGTTGCTGCCTGTAGACCCTCTGGAGAGCCCTGCTTCCTTTAGTAGCTGCCCGTCATGCGGCGGCTCTGTATTTAGAGGCGATCCAGATGTCATGGACACCTGGATGACTTCGTCATTGACCCCTCTCATTAATGCAAATTGGGTCGGTTCAGCCGGCAAGCTCGGCGATATGTCCATCTACCCGATGGCGCTTCGCGTTCAGGCTTTTGAAATCATCCGCACTTGGCTCTTTTACACCGTACTCAAGTCTCACTTACATACGAATTCTTTGCCGTGGCGGGACGTGATGATTTCCGGCTGGGGTCTCAACGAACACGGAAAGAAGATCAGTAAACGCGATCTTGAGAAATTCACGGATGCTTCGGGCTTCAATCGCTATGAACCCTATGCGGTTGTCCGGAAGTATGGCGCCGATTCGCTGCGCTATTGGGCCGCGGGCAGCCAGTTGGGGAATGATCTCCGCTATAACGAGGGAGACGTCAAGGTCGGGCGTAAGCTCGTAATTAAGCTTTGGAATGCGGCCCGTTATTGCCTGCTCCAATGGACGAATTTCGACCCTTGCGCTGCCCAGATACCGGTGCACCTTCGCACCATTGAAGACCGGTGGCTAATTAGAACACTTCAGCGCGCGATTGGGGCGGCTACCCACGGGTTTGAGTCTTATAACTACGCGCTCGCCCGTGAAGCTACAGATCGCTTCTTCTGGGATACGTTCTGTGACGATTATCTGGAAATCGTAAAGGCCCGGTTCTGGACCCCCGAGCGATATTCTGACGCTACGCGGCAAGCCGCCCAGATCACGATGTGGGAATGCTTCCGTAGCATCCTTCTGTTATACGCCCCTTTTGTTCCCTTCATCACTGAACATTTGTATCAGCGAATTTACCGCCCCTTCGAAAGCTCTACTTCTATTCACACCGCGACATGGCCTGTTGTAGCAGAGGATGCAATCGAAGACTTACCCGAGATGAATATTCTGTCTGCCATTCTGAGGGCTGTTAGAAGCCTACGCTCCCAAAGGCGCATCTCGCAGACCCGCTCGCTTGGAACACTGGTCTTGGATATCGAAGCGGCTGCTAGCGACTTACGACCGCAGATTCGCTCGCTCGAGAACTCACTGCAAGCGGTAGCTCGCGTCCAACAAGTATCTTATAGCTCCGCGACCGAACCTACCGATATCGAAGGTGTTCTTATCAATTTATTGCCATAACGGCGGCATAGCCGACGATGCCTATAACCAACCCGGCTTCCGTATCAGGTTCAAAACCTTGGCCTCAATCACGCGCCCGCATTGCAGCATACGCAAGCCTCGCCGCGCTAGCCCTTGCTACATCGCTCTGGCTCACAAAGAATGTCGACCTGAGTGTTTACTGGTACGCTGTCACGGGCTTCTTCAGCGGCACCAGACCCGCGTACGGGCTAGACAGCGGTATCGGGTACCCAATGGAATATCGATATCCGCCCGTAACCTATCTGCTCCTGTTTCCGCTGAAATGGTTGCCGCTTCGCGCAGCAGGTGTCTGCTGGATGCTCGCCGCCTGGACCACGGCGATTCTCAGCGCTTCGCTCGCGATCCGGATTCGCGAGCTTCGTTTCAATGCCCTGTCGATAGTTGCATGTTGTGCGTTTATGCTCGCTTATGTAGTGTTGGCGATTCGATATGGAAACGTCCAGCCGTTTGTTATCGCTTGGCTTCTTGCCGCGCTCGTCTTATCAGAAACGCACCCGATATGGGCAGGAATTCTGTTAGCGCTAGCTGTCACCTTCAAGATTTGGCCCATCATGTTCCTCCCCTGGTTTCTCCGCAAGGCGAGGCTGCCGGCAGCACTTGCCTTCATTGTGGCGTTGCTGGTGCTCTGGCTCCTGCCTTTTCCGATATTCGGGACCGCACGTTACTTGGCGCTGCTGCACGATTGGTACGTTGCCGTCCGTCGCATGGGAGCAGCTTACTCGGAATTCTATTACTTCCCAAGTCAATCATTGCGAGGAATCTTGCTGCGCTACCTTACTCCGGTTGCCCCACCGCTGAAGACTTTTCCGAGACTTAACCTGCTATCGCTTTCGCCCCGAACCGCGGTCGTCATCTGGGGTATTACTGCCTTGAGTGTTTACTCCGCAATTGTAATTGCCATGCTCCGCTCGAATGCTCGCAAGCAATGGGCGTGGGATGGCGCTATGTTCGTGGTCTATTCCTTGCTGGAGCCCTATGCTGTCAAGAGCGGCCTGATCTCCCTAGGACCGGCCGCCCTGATCGCCGCTTCGCTCTTCACGTTGAATATCCGTACGAAAACCGCGCGATCCTCTCGGGCTAATGCTCTGTTTATCGCCGCCTGTTCGATATCTTTCATCCAGGCAATCTTGCAATATAAACCGTGGCAACGAGTTCTACTTACTATCGGCCTCGATTTCTGGACAGAGATATTGCTGCTCGCAGCGTTCCTTATCTGGATCCGCACCTTACCCGATCTCGACTAAATCTGAAGCCATCCGCTTCAGCTGCCCGCAGGCTGCGAAGATATCACGTCCTCTCGGCTTTCGAACAAAGCACGGCATGGCCCGCCGCACAATCTGCTGAAAGCTCTCCACCCGCCCGGAGTCCGGTGTTTCGAACGGAATGCCCGGACCTGGGTTCAGCGCGATCAAATTCACTTTCGCATTCAAACGCCCCAGCAGCCGCACCACGCGCCTGGCGTCCGCGTCCGTATCGTTCACACCCTTCAGCAACACGTATTCGAAACTCAGCTTTTCCCATGGCCGCAACGGATGCGCCCGGCACGCCTCCAGCAAATCCTTAAGATGGTACTTCCGCGTAATGGGCATCAACTCGCGCCGCTGCTCTTCTGTCGATGCATTCAGTGAGATCGCCAGCTTTGGCCGCACTGCCGCGCGCCCAAGCTCTTCGATTTTCGGAACAATTCCCGACGTCGAGACCGTGATCCGCTTCGGCGACATTCCAAATCCATCGCTGTCCGTCAGCAGCCGCGTCGCCTTCAGAACATTTTCCAGGTTAAGCAGCGGCTCGCCCATCCCCATCATCACTACGTTCAAGCGTGTATCGGTCGGCCGTAGGCCGTTCTCCTTGGCCACATGCATCACTTGCCCGACCATCTCGCCCGCCGTCAAATTCCGTTCCCAACCCATTAGCGCCGTCAGGCAGAATTTGCAATCAACCGGGCATCCCACCTGGCTCGATATGCAAATCGTATCCCGCCCTTCTTCCGGCATCAGGACCGCTTCCACCGTCCGGTTATCTTCCAGCCGCAGCAAATAGCGCCGCGTTCCATCGCTTGAATCGTAGCGCCGCTCACGCGTCGGCAGGCCTAGCGTGTTGCCTCTAAGTAGTTGATCCCGCAGGGCTTTGGGCAGTGCTGAAATTTCGGACAATTCCGCCACTTGTTGCCGGTACAAAGCGTCATATAGTTGTCGGGCGCGATAAGGTGGATGCCCCGGGCCGAGCAGTTTCTGCAAGTCGGCAACCTCCATCCCAACCAGCGTCTTGCCCTCAACTACTTGCAGCATCTGGCTTTAGTGTACCGTCGTGTACACTCGGAAAGGCGTACAGAAAATGGTTCTTGCTTCCCCTCACGTCCGCGAAATCGATCGCGCGCTCCTGCCCAACGGCATCCGCATCGTCACGGAAGCAATGCCCTACGTGCGCTCTGTCTCCCTAGGCGTGTGGATCGGCGCCGGTTCTCGCATCGAGCACGGCCCTGAAAATGGTCTCTCCCATTTCATCGAGCACATGGTCTTCAAAGGCACCAGCCAGCGCTCCGCCGAAGATATCGCTCGTGAAGTCGATTCGGTGGGCGGCGGTCTCGACGCCTTTACCAGCAAAGAGCTGGTCAGCTTCAACACCAAGGTGCTCGACGAACACCTTCCGCTCGCTCTCGACATCCTCGCCGATCTTGTCTTGAATCCCCTTTTCCGCGAAGAGGACATCGAAAAAGAGAAGGGCGTCATTCTAGAGGAAATCAAGATGGAGGCCGACCAGCCCGAATTCGTCCTGCATGAGAGCTTCCTTAGCAATTTCTGGAAAGGCCACGGACTTGGTAAGCCCATCCTGGGCACCCGCGAAACGGTCAAGAAATTCTCGCACGCCATGCTGTGCGATTTCTACAACCGCGTCTACTCGCCTTCGAACATCCTCATCACCGCAGCCGGCAACCTGGACCATGAATTCTTCGTCCGCCTCGTCTGCGAAAAATTCTCCGGGCTAAATGTGCGCAGCGCTTTGCCGGTGGACTCGGTGCCCAAGCCGCATGCTCCCATCATTCTGAAAAAGAAGGAGTCGCTCGAGCAGGTGCATATCGCTCTCGGCGTGCCCGCCTACCCGCTCGCCCATCGATTGCGCTTCCCGCTGTATGTGCTGAACACCGTTTTAGGCGGCGGCATGAGTTCGCGCTTGTTCCAAAACATTCGCGAAAAGCAGGGCTTGGCCTACGCCGTCTACTCCGAACTGAATCTCTTCAGCGATACCGGTTGCATGACCGTTTACGCCGGTACCGCAGTCGAGACTGCCAAGCAGGTGGTGAACTCAGTGGTGGACGAATTCCGCCAGCTAAAAGACGATCTGATCGGCGTCGAAGAGTTGCGCCGCGCAAAGGATCATCTCAAGGGTTCGCTCATGCTGAGCCTTGAATCCACCTCCAGCCGCATGTCTAATCTTGCGCGCCAGGAGCTCTATTTCGACCGCTTCATGTCGCTCGATGAAATGCTGGAAAGCATCGAATCTGTCACCCGCGACGAAGTGCAAGCCATCGCCGAAGAGTTCTTCTGCGGCGAAAATATCGCCCTCGCCATGCTCGGCCGCATCGGCGGGATCGAAGTGCAGCGGGAAGATCTGGTCTGCTGACCTGCGGTAGGCGCGCAAGACGCCAGCGACACTTCGAGCTCGGGTAGCGCAACGCGGTCGCGGATTATGCGGCCTGTTTTGAATCCCGCACGACGGCACCCGACGCCTGTGCGCTCATTTTCGCCTCCATTCGCTCGTTCTTGGCGATTGTGGCCTGTGTCCGATCCATTTCGAGGTTCAACGTGAGCACTTGCTGGTGATCGACTTTGGCCTCCGCGAGTAAAACGGCCCATTGATGGAGCTCCTCGCGGCGCTTTTCGGCGGCTTCGCGGCGAGATTCCTGCGCTTTTTTCTGCTGCTGCGATTCGAACCCAATTTCCGCACGGCGCTTTTCGGCTTTGAGTTTTAGGAGGTCGGCGAGGCAGCGGTGGAAGGCACGGTCGTTAGTCGTCTGATAGCGGATGAAGAGCGCGAGTTGGCGCTGCTGCTCATCGAGGCTTAACTCTTCGTTTGACTGCGCACAACGGGCAGCAGACGCCCGGTGCGCTCGGTCCGTGCAGCATTGATCTTGTAGATAGAGGGCGCGTTTGCTGAGCCAATACGATTGCGCCATTTTCTGGACCAGGATCGTTTCGGTGATGGTGGAAGGCTGGTGCTCGGCGCGGAGGCCGCAGAGGAGCGCGTCGAATTCGTCCTGGTCTTCGAAATCGAGGATGGTGAATGAATTGCCGGCGAGGCCGTGGCGGAAATTGTTCAGGCACGATGTGGCTTTGCCGGCATCGGTGGTGGGCCCCGTCGAGTGCTGCGCGTTTTCTTGATTCGCGCGCACCTGGGCTTCGGTGGACATAGAGAGATTGCTCCTTTGTGCGCAGGATCACGCGCGGGGCGTGCGGCCGGAGCGATTTTACGGCGCTAAGCGGATGAGCAGGCGAGAGATATTCTGTGCGGCGAGTTGGTGACCGGCGTCTTTGCTTTCGGCTATTCGAGGAAGTGCGAGCTGGCATCGCATCGAGGTTGTACTTTAACGTTTGAGGTCTCTCGGGACGCAGTTTCGGTAGAGCGCGCCATCGATCATGAGTTCCCCGGAGGCTCTTCTCCCTGGCAGTTGTCCGAGATGATAGATAGGATCAATAAGAGATCGGAAGACGTGAAACAATCGATTACGGCCGCGGGCGAACTCGCAGGAACGCGGACCATACGTTGTTTTCAATCGGCATTCATCCGCGTCCATTCCTGAGAGTTTTGTGGCCCACTAGATTCGGGCTGCAAGAACTAACATATGCGAAAAGGATTTACGAGAAAACCCCTAGGGGACGAGCCCGCAACGCAACGCAAGAACTACATAACGCCAGGCGGCCTGCAGCGCCTCAAAGATGAGCACCGGTTTCTGCTCACTAGGGAACGCCCGGCTGTGACGGAGACAGTGGCATGGGCTGCAAGCAACGGCGACCGCAGTGAAAACGCCGATTATCAGTACGGCAAGCGGCGGCTGCGCCAGATCGATGGGCGGATTCGCTTTCTCACGAAGCGAATCGATGCGGCGGAAATGGTTGACCCGGAAGCTCCCAGAGCAGGGCAGGCAGCGACGAGGGCATTCTTCGGAGCGACTGTGCGCTATGCCAATGCCGCGGGAACGGAGCGAGTGGTGAGCATTGTGGGCACCGACGAGGTCGATCTCGACCGCAAGCACATCAGTTGGATGTCGCCTCTGGGGCGCGCGTTGATGAAGTCGGCAGCTGGCGATCGTGTAATCCTCCAAGCGCCGGGCGGTACAGAATACCTGACCGTGCTGGAAGTGCGTTACGAGCGCATTTCGGTAGAACCGTTCCGTGAACCACCGGGAGCCGAGTCCTCGGTAAAAGGACTCTCGCGCGGAAGCCAATCCACCTGACTAAGCTAAGCGAAGCGGCATATAAACATTCCACGCCCGGAGTAAGGGATCGCCCGCTACCAGGCTATGAAGGCCCGCTGTCCTCGGCCGATATCCTGTAGCGATGACCATCGGCGGTCATTATTGTATTCACCTCATAATCTGTCAAATAACGGATGGGCGCTGATACGTCAATGCGCCGCACTACTTCAGCAAAGCCGTTGAGCACGGCATGCTGGGCTGCCGTAATCTTGTTATTGATTAAGACTCCGAACCCCTCGACGATCGCAAAGGGACATGACGTATCAAGCTGATCGATTCGAGTCCCCACGTCCGACAGATTGTTAGCGGCTTCCAGCAGCGCCAATCTTGGCCCGAGAAACATCACCTGACATGGATACAAAACGCCTCCCTTCACGATTCGCCGAGAGATCGCATCGGTGCCGAGCGCATGGAGCGCTTCGAAATCCGGCAACCGCCACGAAGAAGAACCTCGATGCGCTTCCAAGCGGTGAAATCTCCCTGTTACGCGTCGGGGTTGGACCGCTAGGCATCGCTGTACGCGAGCGAGCAGAAGTTCCGCCGCTTCGCAGTTTTCGCCACAGACCACGAGACCGTGGTTTCCCAATATGAAGACATCGGGACAGGGCTGGGTCGAGGAAACGATTTGAATTTCCCGGGCGAGAGGTAGCCCCGAAGGTACATAGGGAATCCATTTCCAATGCAGCCCGGACAGCCGCTTGGTTAATTGAGCCGTTGCGTCCGAGCGGACAGCCCAGGCCAGAGTGTCGATGGAGTGAACATGAACGACAAATCGTTGCGGGAGGACTGCATGCATCAGCGTCTCAATCGAAGGAAGCAAGCCCGCCGGGCTTAGGCTTCGATCGCACGCCGGAAGCGGCCTGCCGCCTTTCAAACACTCCAGGCATTCAGACAGACTTACGGGTACAAGGATGTCCTCTTGATCTGCCTTTGCCAACCACTTACCGGATGCTTTGATCCAAAGAGTTCCGTCGAGCTTGAAAGACGTGTTTCCGCTGCTCGCCTGGACCAGCAGGGGATCACGACCAATCGTAGCCGAAAAGCGCAGCAACGAGCTTGTATCCGATCTCTGAGTTCCGATTCCGTCTTTTGGGCTGAAGCGCCCGGTCCTGATTTCCTCTGCGGCAACACTCATATCGCGCTCCCCGTGTTCACGGCAATACCTGAAGAGGACTTTTTGTTGGAAGCTCTGGTGCTGCAGCTTTTGCCCTCGCACGACCTACCTTTAGAGAAGCCTTGAATATCGCGCCCACCGGGATCAGGCCGCCCAGTTTGTGTTCAGCGACTGCGGCGAGCCCCATGGACGCGATGCAGCCACAAGAATGGCAATCGGGCGCCCCACCGAACTGGCAAGGCGAAATTACGGTTTTCAGGTCCGCAGAAATTGTGCTGGTGGTCAGTGCAAAGACGCATTCCGCAGGATTTCCGGGGGGCGATGCGAACTGCCGGATCAGACCTTCCGGCATGTCGAGTTTCCGGTATACCTTGCGAAGTTGTCTCATATCGGAGATCGCCTGCTCACGCTCATGCAGGTTTAGCATCTCTGGCAGGTTATCTCCCAGTTGCGGAGTGAAAAGGCTGAACCACACCTTCTTAACCTCCGGAGGAGGCGTCCAAAATTCCAGGAATTCACGCAAATATCCAGGGCGCTTCATCATTTCTCCAGTTATCGTGCAGTGAATCGTGATGCGGCGCCCGGCGATGTTCGCGATAATTCGTTCGTACGTTGCCGGCGAGCGGCGACGGTCGTGCTCGGGACGCAGTCCGTCGATCGAAACGACAACGTTCATGTGCGGCTCCTTAGTCCACTGTTCTGGGAATGACCGGAAAGCGCTTGTCACTAGTTGCACATGTATTCCGCGAGCCAGCAGCAAGGGAATCAACTGCTCCAGTTCGCGATAACGAACCAGGGGATCGCCGCCAACAAGCGATAAGTGCAAAGGCTTGAGGCGATCGACCAGCCGCAGAATTCCCTCGATAAGTTGCTGTCCCTTGAGATCGGTCAGCTGTCGTAAGGTCACCCCACCGCCTAAATGGCCAGCTTCGTAGGCGTAACAACCGGGACACCTGAGCGGGCATTCGCGTGTGATCTCTATGGAAAGGGAGGGGGCCTCGCCCCGCAGGATTTTCTTCCAGGCGTGAATGATTTCTGAAGGTCGCATGTCTCGTCCTTATCTTGATTCGGAAACAGTGAGTTGCGCCGAGAACGCGACAAGCAATGTCGCCACAGGCTCCATGCGGCCCTATATTTTCGGACCCGCTGGGTAACCAGGTGGTTAATGGCCGATTTTAAAAAGTCGCTAATTGCGCATTCCCGACAGCGATCTCACAGGCACAACAAACTGCATGGGCTCAGAGAGAGGAACGTTGATCCCGCTCCAGAGCCGCATGCTTCTTCGAAGCGAGCTGTTTCGCCTATGATGCGGAACGTGGAGGAGACGAGTCTGAGGCGTGATCGAGGTGAATTGCGGAAGGAAGGAGCAGCTTGCTAGTCGAGAGGACGTTCGAATGAAACGAGCGCGCTTCCTCTGGCAGATGCGGCAAAGCCAGGCCCCAACCACGATCTCGATTGCCTGGAGGTGAGTGATGGGTATTAGCGTTAAAAGAGGTGGACGCAGCGTGGTGCGGTTTGATACTGGGTGGATCGGGTACTCGATCCACCAAAGAGATGAGAAGGAGCGCGCAAAGCAGCCAACTCAAAAACTCCTGCGTTTTGGAAATTCGCCGCGGCACCCGTCTTAGGATAGCGCAGCATCATCTCTCAATCTGTCCCTGTTTGCAACGCTCTGGGCCGGCAATGGACCAGCTTCCGAAGAAGACGTCCACTTGCTGCAAATCTGCAGAAAACTTTGACACTGTAGCCGCGCCGCCTCACTGGTTGAATCCTTTTCAGAACGAAGACCATCATTTCGACAGGTATCGAAATGATGAGCCAAGTGCTCGTCAGGAAAGGTGGAGCAATGAGCAAGTTAAAAGGCAAAGTGGCCGTGGTGACGGGCGCTTCGAAAGGTATTGGCGCGGCAATCGCAAAGCAACTGGCCGCAGACGGTGCGCAAGTGGTAGTCAACTATGCAAGCAGCCGTGAGGCCGCCGACACAGTTGTATCGGACATCACGAAAACCGGCGGCAAAGCGGTAGCTATTGGCGGAAGCGTGGCGGATGAGGGCAACATCGACCGGCTTTTCGCGGAAACACAGAGGATCTTTGGCAAGGTGGACATTCTTGTCAATAATGCGGGAATCTATTCGTTCGCGCCGCTAGAGCAGGTCACTGCGGAAGATTACAAGCGGCAGTACGATACCAATGTTTTGGGTCTCCTACTAACTACGAAAGCTGCGCTGCGGCATTTCCCCGCCGAGGGTGGAAGCGTAGTAAATATCAGCTCGATTGTCAGCACTCTGGCGCCCGCGGCGGCTGCTGTTTATTCGTCGACGAAAGGCGCAGTGGATACGATCACGAAGTCGCTGGCCAAGGAGCTCGGGCCGCGCAAGATCCGTGTGAACGCCGTTAATCCGGGTTATGTGGTGACAGAAGGAACGAAGGCGGCTGGGATCGCGGGCAGTGATTTCGAAAAGCAGGCGATTGCCGAGACTCCACTGGGCCGCGCGGGGCAGCCGGAAGACATTGCGCCGCCTGTGGCGTTTCTTGCGTCGGATGACGCTCGCTGGATAACGGGCGAGACCATATTTGTTTCTGGTGGCGCCGCAATCTAAAGCGTC
Source organism: Bryobacteraceae bacterium (assembly GCA_035502635.1). Classification (GTDB taxonomy): domain Bacteria; phylum Acidobacteriota; class Terriglobia; order Bryobacterales; family Bryobacteraceae; genus Bog-105. The sequence continues at coordinate 1,915 of DATJUG010000016.1, read as the reverse complement.
CAAGTCCAAGATGGGCGGAGTCGGCTGCATAGCGCTGATTACGCCCTGCATGGGCTTCGTAGCGTGCAATGGCTTCAGCCGCCATATAGCGCGACACATCTCACTGATCTATAATCACCGCGATGAGCGACTCTCGCACCTCCGAGCAGCCGCACCCCTACCTCCGCCTTCACTGCGTCGACATCTTCGTTCGCGACCAGGAACGCAGTCTTCGCTTTTACCTCGACCAGCTTGGATTCGAGCTCGCCTTTGATGCCCGCCTCCAATCGGGGCATCGGTGGGTCGCGGTATCGCCGCCTAATGGCGCCGCCGTCCTCACACTGATTCAGCCCGATCCCGATTCGCCCGATCACAAGCTGATTGGCCGATCCACGCGTATCACCTTCGTCACCGAAGATGTCGTCCAGACGTATCGTGAATGGAGCAAACGCGGAGTTCGTTTCCGCTATACGCCGCGCCTCCGCCGCCTGAGGTATCAGAACCGTCCGCCAGAAGACCAGTCGCCGGCGCAAGCACCTTTGTGGGGCGAAGTGATCACTCGCTTCGAAGACATTGATCGAAATTCCTTTACCCTACTCAGCCTCGATGAAGTCAGCAAGGCAATCGAGGCGCAGCGCCGCGCCAATGCGGAGCAGTTCGAAGCGGAACGGCGTGTTGCCCACGAGATGGAGATCGCACGTCAAGTACAGGCCAGGCTGTTCCCGCAAAAGTTCCCGCCCTGCGGCACACTCGAATACGCCGGCATCTGTGTGCAAGCCCGCCAGGTCGGCGGCGATTACTACGACTTTCTGTCTCTCGGCCCGAAACGATTAGGGCTTGTGATTGGCGACGTGGCGGGCAAGGGAATGGCTGCCGCCCTCCTGATGGCTAATCTGCAGGCGCACCTCCGCAGCCAGTGCGCTACGGCTTGGGTTCACTCAGAAAGGCTGCTGCGCTCCGTCAACCAGCTTTTCTACGAAAACACTGCTGCAAGCGCCTACGCCACGCTCTTCTTTGCCGAATACGACGATGAAACGCAAGCGTTGCAGTACGTCAATTGCGGTCATCTCTCCGGTCTTCTCTTGCGCCGTGACAACTCGTTCGAACGTCTGGAATCCACCTGCACGGTATTTAGGCTTGTTTGCCGATTGGGATTGCTCCCGCGGAGAATGTCACTTATGCGCTGGAGACACACTGGCGCTCTATACCGACGGCGCCACCGAATCGTTCAACACCGCGGGCGACGAGTTCGGCGAGCAAGGCCTCTTGTCGGCCCTTGAGCGGCATCGAAACCTGCCTCCCGCCGAAGCGGTGCAGAGAATCCGAGCCGAGGTCAAGCACTTTGGCTCGCTCGAACAGCACGATGACATTACGCTCATCGTGGCTAATTGCAAGGGTGCATAGCCTCACGCGTTTTGTTTCCGTATCCATGGCGTCAACACCGTGTAAACCGGGACCGCCGTTGGCCGCGCCCTCCGTCGCCGAATCAAGCGCCGCTCAGACAGATGCATCACTGCGGTTTGGACAGACCGCTTCGAAAGCCCGATGATCTCTGCCAGCACCGCGTGGCTCATGGCCACCGACTCCCGGCCAACCCCGTGCGTGTGCCGGTAAAGCTGTAAATAGACCAGAAACGCCGCGCTTGACCGGCTGTGCGCGACCAGATCGCGCATCAAAGTATTCAGGATATATGGGTCAATCCTCATCGCTGTAGCAGCTATAGCTATAGCATGCGCTGCCGCTCTTTGCACTGCGGCCTATTGATTTCGCCGGAACAGGTTGGCATTTTAAACTGTATGATCAAGCGAATCAAATTCCTCGGCATTCCGGTCCGCGACCAGGACCGCGCACTTAGCTTCTACACCGAAAAGCTCGGCTTTCGCGTATTGACGGATCAGCAGTTCTCCGAAAAGCAGCGCTGGATCGAGCTGACCAT
>DATJUG010000015.1:0-3537 GCA_035502635.1 Bryobacteraceae bacterium | reverse complement strand
GGCTCGGTGACGTTGAACTGCGCGCGATTCTTGTTATAGAAGTCGGTGATGTCCTGGTCGGTGATGGAAATTTTCGCGACCACTTCACGATTGAGCAGCTTTTGAATCGAGAGCTGGCGGCGGATATCGCTCTTGAGGTCGTCGACGGTGATCCCAGTGTCCGCGAGCTTCTTCTGAAATTCTTCCTCGGTGTAAGGACTCTTCGATTCCGTGAATTTGTCTTCCACCTCGGCGTCGCTGGCCACGAGATTCATCTTTTGCGCGCGCTCGATCAGGATTTCGCTGTTGATCAGCTCGTCGAGGATGCTGAGCTTCAGCGAGAGCGCTTCCTCCGGCGATGGAGGGGGAGTGTCCGCATTCACGCGCGACCGATACAGCTTCTCGACGTCCTCCCGCATGATCTGCTTGCCGTTTACCACGGCCCAAACGTCGGGACCGGGCGCCATTTCCCTGTTGCAGGATACAGCGAACGCGCAAACCAGCAGCGCCGTGAGGGCGATCATTCTGCGCTTCAACCGGAGCTCCTTGCGAAAGGATGGAATGGCTTCAGGCGGCTTTCGTCACGCGGCCCGCGCGAATGCAGGCTGTGCATACGCGCACCTGCTTGCGCGCGCCATTGACGACCGCGCGAACGCGGCGAAGGTTGGGATTCCAGCGCCGGCGCGTCACATTGTGCGCGTGGCTGATCGTATTGCCGTAACGCGGCTTTTTGCCGCAAATTTCACATGCAAGTGCCATGATTCAATTGCTCCAGACTAGGGGAAGTCGTTCGGAAAAGCCCAATGCTCATGCTAGCAGAGAATTCGCGAAGCAGGAAGCGATTTGGGCGCGCGAACGCCGCGATGTACCGCCTCTCCCCGCTCAGGATTGCTTCGCTGGAAGGGACAAGTGAATGGTCGAAGCGCCCAGCACCGCAAGGCTGGAGTGGTCCTGCACGAAAACCACAATGCGCAGATTGTCGCGCTTCCAGTGGTGGCCCAGACTCACCTTCTGATCCGTGGAGAAAGATCCGGCGGCGTCGAGGCGTCCGATGGATCGAAGCTCGCGCACGGTTCCGGCGTGCTCGAGGTGGGCGCCGGCATTCTCTCCGCCGGCTACATTCGATGAGAGACCGTCTTCGGTAATCGCAAGAACCACGTCGGCGCGCCCGCCGGTGTGCGCGCCCCCGGCCGGCCCCACCTGGACGTGTACCCGCACATTGCCTGCATCAGGGTCGGAATCGCCGGCCTGCTCGATGGTCACCGGTATCTCCGGATTCTCCGCGGCCTTCGCGATGGCTTCCATGGCGGCGCGCTCGTTGCTGCCGACGAATTGCGCCCTGCCGTCCACCACCATTTGCGGTGTGTAAGGCCCGGAAGACAGCCGGAAGGAATGCACGTAATCGGATTGCCGGCTGGTGAATTGCGCCGAGGAAAAGGGATCGATCCAAGCCTGGCTGTTCCAATAATCCACGTGCTCTTCAAGCGCAATCACGTCGGCGCCGGGAACGGGCTGCGTCCGCTGAAGGTGTGCCAGCAAGCGATCGGCCGGAGGGCAGTCCGAGCAGCCCTCGGATGTGAAGAGTTCGACGATTACAGGATGCGCCCCGGGATCGGCCGCGCGCTCAGGCTCAGTCCCAGCCGGTCCGGCGTACGGGACGCCGCCCCACATGCTGCGGCCAAAACCAATCGATAGAAGAACCACCGCGAAAAAGGCGACCGCGAGAAATGAAGCGCGCATGGGACCCTCCGAGCTAAATACGCCGAAAGCCGGCCGCTTGGATGTACCGAAACCGCGCCGCTTTCACGGGCTAAGGCGCCGCCGAGCCGGACACGGGATGCGCCGCAATAGCCGCCATCCTATGATGCCCCAGGAAATGGCGGAGGGGGTAGGATTCGAACCCACGAGACCCTTGCGGGCCTAACGGTTTTCAAGACCGCCGCCTTCAACCACTCGGCCACCCCTCCGAAATTAACTTGTTGAATCATTGTAGCTTACAGCCGGACTTAGTGACAGTACTGCCCTGGAATGGTGCAATAGGGGACGCACTGTCACCAAATTGTCACTAAAACTTCCGAGTTTCTCGATCGCCGCTCGCTTTGCGTCGATGTTCGTGTGTGCGTATGCGACCAACTCCCGTGCATGAACATCGCGGTCAAGATGGTGATCCAATCATGGCCGGAAGTTATGTGCGCGGCGACCGCCGCCCACTTGAGTACAAATGCATCGCCGCCCCTCAGTTCAAGCGCGAACAAAACGAAGTTGGTCAGAATGATGTAGGCTGTCACGATCGGAACACGAACCGGGCGCCGCGATGCGTCGGTTAATGGGATCAAGCCACCCACTCTGATCTTCCTCCGATCACGGCTAGCTCCGGCCGTGCACACAGAATTCCGAAGAGCGCGCGCACGCGCTGGATCCGCCCACGTCGATGTCTTTCGAGGCCTAGGCCAACTTGCTCGTGACGCTGCGCGCGGCCAGAGAAAGCATCAAGCGAGACGTGCCGCTAAACACCATGCTGACTCCCACCAATATGCCGATTGCCCATTCGCTGCTTGATGGCCATGCCCTCCAAATCATCACGGCGAGGATTAAAGTGAGCACCCCATCAAAAAGAAGCCAACCTGATCCCGGAAGCGGCCGGAGTTTGAATCCCAAGGCAAACTCCAAGATCGCCTCCAAGAACAGATAAATCGCTAGAGCAAGCGTTAATGACAGCAAGCCCGCCACCGGATGCATGAGCAAATACACGCCGATGAAAATGTAAAGAGCTCCGACAAGCAACTCCCACAGAAGACCCCCGGCGCTTCGCGTATACCACGCAAAGACGAGATGCGTGCATCCGCTGAAAAGCAACAGCCAGGCAACCAACAGGTTGATGGCGATTCCGGCAGCCATTGGTAAGGCGATCGCCACGATCCCTGCCACGATCATGAGCACACTGAGCCCGATGGACCACCCGACCGACTTCTTCACAAATGTTGCCGCTGACGTAGCGCTCATATGCTTCTCCTTCTATCGATCATTCGTCTTTCGTTTGGCCCGGGAATTCCGCCAGAGTTTCTAGGTCCGCTCGCGATTCGCTTGGTCAAACGCACTCTCGAGATCCCGCCAGGCTTTGTTGAAGCCCTGCCGGACATCTTTCCAAGCCCGTTCGTCCTCGCTCTTTTGCATTCGTACGTGAGCTTTAAGTTCGGCCAAGGAATGCTGGGCCGCCTTAATGCTTGCTTGGAGCTTGTCTCGCACTTCGGCCTGCGCCAAAACGGACCGGACGCGCAGGTTCTCGAACCACTGTTTCATTTGCAGCAGACGCTCCTCGAAACTGTCCCGGAGCTTGGCACGTTCTTTGCGTAGATCTAATTCCACCGTCAAAAGGTGGTTCTCGATGGCGGCCTTCGTCTCGCCGCTCGCCTTGCCGGCCCTCGTCTTCAACTCCGCAGTTTCCCGTTTCAACATCTCGATCTGGTCCTCAATGAGAGTCTCCAGTTCGTCGTTGTAGTGGTTGAGGTGACGGTGAAGATGGTCGATGCTCGTCGCGATTCCGGATCGTGCGGCGAT
>DATJUG010000014.1:0-4266 GCA_035502635.1 Bryobacteraceae bacterium | reverse complement strand
AACGGTCCGCCTACGGATTCACGCTCGACAACCCAAATAGGAGAATCCCAAATGACGAACACAGTTGAAGTCCAGTCCGAATACCGCGACCTGCCGATGGATTGGCTGGTTGAATCGCCCACCAACCCGCGCCAGATATTTGACAACGACGGCTTGCAGGAACTCGCCGCCAGCATTCGCGCCAACGGCGTCTTGCAGCCGTTGCTTGTCCGGCCCCGCGCCGAGCGCCGCTTCGAGATCGTATTCGGAGCACGGCGCTATCGCGGCGCGGCGATGGCCGAGCAGGAAACCGTCCCGGTCTGCATCCGCGAAATGACCGACGCTCAGGTGTTGGAAGCGCAGCTAGTCGAAAACCTCCAGCGCCGCGACGTGCATCCTTTGGACGAAGCCCACGGCTACGCCCGGTTGCTGGCGCTCGACGAGCCGAAGTATTCCATCGAACTCATCGCAGCCAAGTGCGGCAAGCATCCGGGGTATGTGCTTTCGAGGCTGCGCTTGACCGGGCTTGCGCCCGCCGTGGTCGAAGCCTTCTCGAAAGACGAGATCGGCTTGGGCCATGCGCTCTTGCTTGCGAAATTGCAGCCCGCCGCGCAGCTAGAAGCCCTGCCCTCCTGCTGGCAGGAGAGCTACGCCAACGGCAGCAAGGCGAAGCGCATTTTGCTCCCTGTGCGCCATCTCCGGGAATGGATCGAGCACAACATTCTCTTGGAGCTTGCCGCCGCGCCGTTCTCAAAAGAGGACGCAATGCTCGTGCCGGAGGCGGGTTCCTGTCTCGAATGCCCCAAGCGCACCGGGCATAACACGCTGCTCTTTGAAGGCATCGGGGCGCAGCACGATTCATGCACCGATCCGAACTGCTACGCGGCAAAGGTTGACGCGCATGTAAGGCAGACCGTCGCAGCGAAACCGAAGCTGGTACAGATCAGCACCGCCTACGGCAAAACTGCCGAAGGCAGTCCCGTTGTCCCCCGCAATCAGTATGTCGAAATCCGGCAGGAGAAGCCAAAGAACAAGTACCAGCAGGAAGCGCCGGAGTACAAGACCTGCAAGCACATCACCGAGGCGATTGTTGCCGACGGCAGCGAAAAAGGCCAAATCCGCAAGGTGTGCGCCAATTCCGATTGCCCGGTGCATCACCCCAAAAAACAACGGCGGCAGGTCGAAGCCAATGCCGCGATCAAAGCCGAAGAGGAGAAGCGCCGCCGTGAAGAGGCGACGGCCCAGGCTACCGGCTTGCGCGTTCTCGCCGCCATCGGCGATGCGGTCCCGGTGCGGTTGATGAAACGTGACCTCTTGTTTGTAGCCGAGCGTCTGGCGAACCTGCTGGACGAAAACCGCTTTGCGATACTGGCGCGACAGCACGGCATCCGACAGAAGCGGGACGATGGAAACGTGGCAAAGACCTTCGCCGCTTTCCTCCGCCGCGCCGACGAAAGCACGCTGGGCCGCGCCGTGGTCGAGTCGGCAATCCTGCTCGCCGCTTCGCGCGGCAATGCCACGCAAGCACTACGCGACGCAGCCACAGCCTACAAAGTGGATACGGATGCTATCGCCGCCAAAGTAAAGCAGGAATTCGCAGCCAGGGACAAGGCGAAGGCTGAGAAGAAGCCCTTGGCGAAATCTCCGGGCAGACAGCCGAAGGCGGCGAAAAAGTCCGCAGCCGCATAACCATCAACCCAACCGCAATACTCGCGCGGGGCTCTGAAACCACAGGCTCCGCGCGTTTTCTTGCCTGCCTGCCCGTCCTCCCGCCCTTGTGCGTGGCTCCTGCCATTTTGCAGGAGCGGCAACCTCGGCCCTCCCAACGGGCAGCACCGCCGGCCCCGGTGTATTGCAGTTGGGAAGTGCGTTTCAGGGGATCGATCCTGATTCTCGGGCGTAAACGGAACTCAGTGATTGATGCGGCCTGAGGTCACCGGTTGACAATAGACCCGGCCGGCTTCCAGCGGTTCATCATGAGGCTCCATCCTCGACGAATGCCAGACCGCCGAGGGACCATATGCGCGACTCTTGATGGTCAGGCGGTTGGTAGCCACGGCCGTGAATGTCAGCTGTTGGCCGGTCAGCAGGGCAAAGCACGTTCCGAGCCGGGCTCTCGAAAAGCGTCTTCGCGATGATGCGCACGTCGAGACCGCTTGGGCCGATAGCACACCCATCGGCTTATTCCGCTCGCGATGCCCTTGGTCAGTGACCACTGCTCCGCTCGTGTTCGGAACATACTCGTACTAGATCGAGTCGAGGTTAAAAAGCCCTTTGTCAATCGTTACGGAGATAGCGTCCGGAAGAACCCACGGACAATGAACGTAGTCGACGATCCGCTGAATCTGGTGTCCCGCAACGTCCAGGCGAATAACGGAGTAAGGTGTGAATGCGTCGGCGCCGCGTTGCAGAATCACCACCGCCGGCTCGCCATCGACTTCTCCGATTGCTAGTCTCCAGGGCATAGACAACCGTCCCCAGTTGGAAAAATAGGGCGCATCCGCAAGTCTGCCGGCGAAGGCGTCTGCCACATTGAGCCGGGCATCAGCGCTGATGAGTTCCCGAACGCCGTCCCAGTCCCGGCAATTGAAGCGCTCAACATAAAGTTGCATCACGCGTCTCAATTCCGGAGATGCTGTCCGAGACGGCTTCGGTTGCGGAGAAGAGCCAGCTAGCTTGGTTCGTGCGCGATTAAGAGCGGCTTTGACGCCGCCAACCGTGGAATCGACCAGTTCCGCAATCTCTTCGAGAGAGTAGTCGAGTACGTCCTTCAGGAGCACGCACGCCCGCTCTTTAGGAGGGAGCGTGAGGACGAGATGCTCCACCGCGCGACCAATCCCAAGAGCAACTGGTTCCGTAGCTTGTATGGCTTCTGGAACAGCAGCCAGTGTTTCAGCTTCATCGCGAACTCCGCGGCGCCGCAGAAAATCGATACACCTATTGTGTGCGATGCGAAAAAGCCACGGCTTGAGCGGGCGGCTTTCGTCGAACTGATCGAGTTTCCGGTACGCCTCGAAAAGGGCCTCCTGTACGACGTCTTCGCCATCCATCACATTGCCGGTCATGCGCGTGCAGTAGCGGTGCAGCGCGGGCCGAAGCTGCGTTACCGTTTCGAGAAATGCCAGGTAACGGGCTTCGAAGGGGCCCGACGGAACCGCGTATTCTGTGGTGGTCATAATTGATCCTTTTGCCGTTGATTTCCGGTAGCTGAGGAAACTGTCCTCGCTTCGCCTTAAGCTCGACGACCGGGTGCGCAAACCTTTCTCAGTCTACGAGGAGTCCGCCAGTTAAATTGACCACGGCGCCGGTGATTCCACTCGCACGGTCCGAGGCCAGCCACGCGGCCGCGTTCGCGACTTCAGCGACGGTGGTCGTTCGTTTCCTGTGAGTGAGGTTTTGGATAAAGCTCTGGAATTGCTCCCGAGTTATGCCCATTGCCGCAGAGTGAAGGTCGAACACCACATCGATAGTATCTGTCTCGATGAGTCCGTTGGAGCGGATAACGACCGACCGAATACCCTGCGGACCGAACTCAGCCGACAGGCCGCGATTGAGTCCTTCCATGGCCGCCCATGCAGGCCCCATGCCGCCTACCAGCGTCGCTCCCCAGCGCGCAGGTTCCGGCGTATGCATCAGGATCACTCCTGAACCCTTTTCTGTCATGAGCCTTGCCGCAGCACGGGCAGTCAGAAAGTGGGAGCGCGAGTAGGTAGCGAGGGGCGCCATGAAGCTATCCACGGGCAGCATCCCGATTGGAACGCCCTGGATTCCATTCTGCGGGATCCCAATGGCATTAAAGGTGATGTCGATCTTGCCGGCGGTCTTGATTACAGACACGAGGTGATCCTCGATAGCGCTTTCATCGAGCGCGTCGACCACGGCCGATTCGGCCCTTCCGCGAGCTGCGACAATCTCCTTCGCAACTGCGTCAACATTATTTGGGCTTCGTCCCGTGAGAAAGACCCTTGCACCTTCCCGCGCGAACTCCTTGGCGACGGCACTCCCGACAGCCCCACCAGACCCATAAACGACAGCGACTTTATTTTCCAGTAACATTTGTCCTCTCCAATTGAAGGGCATTATTTGCCCCGATCTCTTGTTTCAGTTGGCATTCGCCATTTGACTCATTCCGCAAGGTGCGTTTCCGTGAGGCGTATCTCAGCGCTGATGTCCTTGCGATCTTGTTTCGCCCACTGGCACATGCTGGTGAGCGGTGCAATGAAAGTTCTTTCCAATTCGGTCAACGAGTATTCGACGCGACGCCTGTTCGAATCCGGTCAAGTTCCT
>DATJUG010000013.1:0-17049 GCA_035502635.1 Bryobacteraceae bacterium | reverse complement strand
AAACTCCAGGTAAGCTCTTAAAGGAAAGGACCAAATCGTGACCCTTATTCGCAGCCTTACTGAAAGCCGATACTTGGCAATTGCCGCCCTCCTCTGCGGGCTTCTGTGTATCGTTTCTTTCTCGGCCGTGACCCAGGAGCAAGGACGAATTGATGAAAGGCCACAGGCCGCGCCCGCCGCAACTCCGCTCCGGGTGCTCACATGGCACAACGATAATCCCCGTACGGGACAGAACTTAAACGAGACCATCCTCACTCTCGGCAACGTGAACACGACTCAATTTGGAAAGAAATTCATCCTCCCCGTCGACGGGTGGGTCTCTGCTCAGCCACTCTACTTCTCCAACGTGAGTGTTCCGGGACAGGGCACGCACAACATCGTCTACGTTGCGACCGAAAACGACAGCGTGTACGCGTTCGATGCCAACGGCGTTCCTGCCACGCCACTTTGGCACCGACAGTTTACCGATCCGGCGGGAGGAATCACAGCGGTGCCCTGCGCGGACACGCCGTCGTGCAACTTGAGTCCGGTCCTGGGAATCACAAGCACGCCCGTTATCGATGCGTCGACCGGGACGCTGTACGTTGTCGCATTCACCGACGAGAACGGCGAGTATTTCCAGCGCCTTCACGCGTTGAATATCGCGACCGGGGCTGAAAAGTTTGGTGGGCCGGTAGCGATTCAAGCCTCGGTCAACGGCACCGGAACGGGAAGCGTCGGTGGAAAGATAACGTTCGATCCCCTCATCCAGCTTCAGCGGGCTGCTTTGCTGCTGTCAAACGGAGTAGTCTACATAAGCTGGGGATCGTTCGCCGATCTGGAAAACTATCACGGCTGGATCATGGGTTATTCAGCTTCAACGCTGGCGCAAGTGGGTCTTTTCAGCGACACGCGCAATGGAGCAGAGGGAGGCATCTGGCTAAGCGGCGGCGGTCCCTCAACTGGTCCGGATGGCAGCATCTTCGTACAGACTGGTAACGGCACCTTCGACGCCAATACAAGCGGCGCCGACTTTGGCGACAGCTTTCTGAGATTCAGTCCCAAGACCGGTCTGTCGATGGTGGCCGACTACTTCACGCCCACGAACCAAGCGACACTGCGGAGCGGGGATATTGATTTAGGATCCGGCGCTGCACTGATTCTTCCAGGACAAAGCGGGTCGTTCACGTACGAACTCATCGGCGCCGGCAAGCAAGGGATCATCTATGTGGTCAACCAGCAAAATATGGGCAAGTTCAATGCCACGAAGAATAACGTGATCCAGACCGTCACCGGTTCCGCAGCCGGTTACCGGGGCAGCCCAGCGTATTTCAACAATGCGGTTTACTACTCCGGCGTTTCCGATTTCCTGACGCGGTACACCCTCACAAGCGGGTTGCTTTCCGCAACACCCGTTTCAGAGTCGCCGACGAAGTTCAACATTGGAAGCACGCCGTCCGTCTCCGCAAACGGTACAACGAATGGCATCGTCTGGGCGATCGACAAAGGTGTCGGGACGAATGCGGCAGTGCTCCATGCCTACGACGCCAGCAACGTGTCCCACGAGTTGTATCACAGCGACCAGAATGTGTCCCGGGACAACCTCGGTCAGGGTATAACATTCTCGGTGCCCACGGTCGCTAATGGCAAGGTCTATATCGGAACCAAAAGCAACGTGGTCGTCTACGGGCTTTTGTGAGACTGGAGCCGTTGACCGGGATTGAACCGGTGACCTCGTCCTTACCAAGGACGCGCTCTACCAACTGAGCTACAACGGCCGCCTTCGCACAGAATAGCAGCTAACTTTCAATAGCGCGCACTCACGTTTGGGTTGACATCTGACAAGAGCGTGCTAATACTAGGGTAAGATGTCAACCCAAGATGAAAAAGAGCGCGTTGCGCTACTCCAAGGCACGGTGGATCTGCTAATCCTGCGGATTTTGCTTTTCGGTCCAGAGCACGGCCAAGGAATCGCGCGCGCCATTCAGACGAATTCCGATGAAGTGCTCTTAGTCGATCACGGCGCGTTGTACCCGGCCTTGCAGCGTATGGAAGCAAAGGGTTGGATTCGAGCAGAATGGGGCGTTTCGTCCAATAATCGGCGTGCCCGGTTTTACACCCTCACACCGAAAGGCCGGAAGCAGTTGAACGAAGAGACAGGCCGCTGGCGCACCATTTCGAATGCGATGGCTCGGATCCTCGATCTCAAAGGACTCGAAAACCAGGAGGGCTGAATGTTTCGCCGTAAGCGACCACAAAGCGATTTCTCCGATGAACTGCGGTCACACTTGCAACTGGAGGTGGATCGTTATCGCGCGGAAGGCTTCAGTGAAGAAGAAGCATATTGGAAAGCACGGCGTATCGTTGGAAATCTCTCCGCCGCGGGCGAGCGTTTTTATGAAGGCAGCCGCCGGCTGTGGCTGGAGCACACACTCCAGGACATCCGGCTCGCGCTGCGCCGCCTGGGCCATTCGCCTGTTTTCACCATCGCAGTTGCTCTCACGCTGGCTTTGGGAATCGGCGCGACCACCTCAATCTTCACCTTGGTCCACGCCGTCCTGTTGCAATCCCTTGCTGTGTCGAACCCCCAGCAACTCTATCGCGTGGGCAAACAAACTCATTGCTGCATCTGGGGCGGATACACGCAAACGGGGGAATTCTCTATCTTCTCGTTCGATCTGTACCGTTATTTCCGCGATCATACTCACGGTTTCTCAGAACTGGCAGCGTTCCAGGCGGGAGGAACAGATGTCGGGGTAAAGCGTGTAAATCACCCCGAGCCGGCGCATACCTATCGGGCCGAATTTGTGTCCGGCAACTACTTCGCGATGTTCGGCGTCAATGCGTATCAGGGACGCACGATTGTCGACCGCGACGACCGCGCCAGCTCGCCACCTGTCGCGATGATGAGCTACCGGTTGTGGGAAGGCCGTTACGCGCGTGATCCATCCATTGTCGGCAGCATATTCAACCTCGATAACAAGCCGTTTACGATCGTAGGAGTCACTCCCCAGGCGTTCTATGGCGACAGCCTTCGCTATGTGCCGCCGGATTTCTTTGTACCGTTGGCTTCAGAACCGCTCTTGACAGGTGAAAGCTCACTGCTAAATCAGCCCGACGGTCACTGGCTGGATCTGATTGGCCGCATTCGGCCGGGCGTCAATCCTAATGTGATTCAGGCTGAACTGCGGCTCCAACTAATCGAGTGGCTGCGTTCGCATTGGACAGAGATGGATGCCAACGCCCGAAAGCTTCTCCGGAAACAAACTCTCTATCTCAGCCCGGGAGGTGCGGGAATCGTCGCCATGCGCGAGCAGTACGAGCACTGGTTGAACATTCTAATGCTGGCATCCGGCTTTGTATTAGTCATTGTTTGCGCCAATGTGGCAAATCTGATGCTGGTACGCGGTACCCAGCAGCGGCGCCAAATCTCGTTGAGCATGGCCTTGGGCGCACGGGCCTTGCGTTTACTGCGGCAGCCGTTGACAGAAAGCCTTCTGCTTTCGATATTGGGCGGTGCGGCTGGGCTGGCCGTTGCTTTCGGCGGCACCCGCCTGATTCTCGATTTCGCATTTCCGCAGATGGGAGAAATGGCCAGTATTCCGATCCATGCCTCGCCTTCGGGCCCGATCCTGCTATTTGCCTTGGCGGCTTCACTGACCACGGGCATTGTGTTTGGGATCGCACCGGGCTTCCTGGCGATCCGTGTCGATCCTATAGAAGCGCTACGCGGGTCGAGTCGTTCGGTGACTCAGACCGGCTCTCTCCCTCGCAAGGCTTTCGTGATTGTCCAAGCGGCGCTCTCGTTAGTCCTGTTATCGAGCGCCGGATTGTTAACGGCGACCCTTCGAAACTTGAAGAACCTGGATCTCGGCTTCAGACAGCAAGGGCGCATTCTGGTAAAAATCAATCCACAGTTAGGTGGATATCGAGTCGAGCAATTGGATACCCTCTACAGGCGGTTGCGCGATTCGTTTGCAGCGATGCCGGGCGTTGCGTCGGTATCTATCTGTATGTACTCTCCGCTGGGCGGCGATTGGTACCACAGCATTCATGTAGATGGCCAGCAGGCTCCCGGACGTGAAGCGAATAATGGCGCGGACATGGACCGCGTGACTGCCGGTTTCTTCGAGACCATCGGCAATCCGATCGTGGAGGGCCGGGGGATCACGGACCGGGACACCGCCGGGTCGGCGCACGTGGCGGTGGTGAATCAAGCGTTTGCCAAGAAATTCTTCAAAGGGCAGGACCCGATCGGCAAGTTCTTCGGCGACAGCGATCCGCGGGCGACTCGTTTGTATCAGATTGTCGGCGTGGCAGAAGATGCCCTCATGACGGGCATTCCCGGCAAACCCATTGATGCGTTTTTCTTTCTTCCGGAGGCGCAGTATACAGTCTATCCGAAAACTGAAGACACGCAGAGCGATTTGATGACACACTACATGCACGATGTCATTCTGCTCTTGCGTCCGGGAGCAAAAGTATCCGATGAGCAGATCCGGCGCGTTGTGGCCTCCATTGATCCAAATCTGCCGGTGAATTTCGTCCGAAGCTTGCGCGAGCAAGTTGAGGACGCCTTCCGGCAGCAAGGTCTGATGGCTCACTTGACGGGGCTTTTTGCGCTACTGTCCGTCGTGCTAGCGGCAATTGGAACTTATGGCGTGATCGCTTACAACGCCGGCCGGCGCACCACTGAAATCGGCGTTCGAATGGCACTCGGAGCGAATCGTGTGGACGTTGTCCGGCTGGTCCTCCAGAACGCTGCCGGATTAATTCTTTTAGGTGTGCTGTTCGGATTGCCGCTTACGTATGGCGCAGCCAAAGTGCTCGGGAATCAGCTTTACGGAATAGGTCCCTACAATCCAGTAGTCATGGCTGTGGCAATTCTGGCGCTCAGTTGTTCAGCCCTGGCCGCGTCCTTTATTCCAGCACTGCGCGCCAGTCTGCTTTCGCCACTGGATGCGTTGCGAACCGAGTAGCGGCTTAGTGGAGGCTCATACCATGAGCTGTTCGAAGTTGTGCGTAGAGCCCATTAGGTGCGTAGAGCCGCCGCTCATCAATGTTGATTGGCTACTACAGACCGGAAATTTGGTGGACAGGGAAGGATTCGAACCTTCGTACCTCGCAAGGAGGGACAGATTTACAGTCTGTTGGCTTTAACCACTCACCCACCTGTCCGGTCCGACTCCCAAGGATAACACGCAATCTTGTCACCTCTGTGCGGCCGCAGCAGTCTCAATCGGCAGAGGACGGCGATGCGACGTAGCGAGGCGGGTCTTCTCCTTCTATTTGCCTGCGGGCTCGTATGCCAGGCGGCCAATGCGCCCTGGCAGAACAAAGATTTCAACGACTGGACCGACAAAGATGCGCAAGCGGTGATGACCGACTCACCCTGGGCCAAGCAAATGCCAATGCCTGCCAGCGCCAGGCCAGGTGTGATGGTCATCGAGCCCGGCTCGAGCGTCACGTCCGCGCCCGCGGCCTCGCTCGGAAATCCGTCCAACACCACCACCGGCGCGAACATGAGCAATCCTTCCATCGGCGGAAGCAATGGCCCCGCGGACCCGAACGGGAGCCATAATGGGTCAACTGCGCCGACGCCGTCTGCCATCTCGGCGAACACCGGCGCACCCGCGGCGCCATCACTATTAACGGTCATCTGGGCGAGCGCGACCCCGGTTCGGCTCGCTGTGTTGAAACTACGCTCGGGAGCGAACAAACCGACTGACAATCAGATCGCCCACGCGTCGGCCGAGCGGCCGAATTATGTCATCGCCGTGGTTGGATTGCCCGCGCCCGAGGGAAATTCAGATCCCAAGGCCCTGGCTCAAAGCGCCTATCTGAACCTGAAGGGAAGAGCGCCAGTGCAGGCGATCGATTCCGACTACCGAAGGATCGGCAATGCGGATGTATATTTCTTCCGCTTCGCCAAGGAGTCGCTGCCGATTTCAGTGGCAGACCGCCAAGTCGAGTTCAAGATGGCTCTCGGCAAAATCGAGGTCAAGAAGAAATTCGAACTCGGAGAAATGCAATATAAAGGGCGATTGGCTCTTTAGACACCGGCGCTGGTCGGATAATGGTCCTTATGGACGATGTTCTGACAATCGCCGGCCGCGCCTTTCAATCGCGCTTATTCGTCGGTACCGGAAAATATCGCAGCAAGGCCCTCATGGCAAGGTGCCACGCGGCTTCTGGAACCGAGATGGTGACGCTCGCGGTGCGACGTGTGAATCTCACCGACCGTTCTAAGGAATCGGAGCTGGATTACATCGATCGGTCGAAGATCCACATTTTGCCCAATACCGCTGCCTGCTACACAGCCGAGGATGCGGTGCGCACCGCACGGCTGGCGCAAGAGGCGGGATTGTCGAACTGGATCAAGCTCGAAGTAATCGGCGATCAGAAAACTTTATTCCCGGACAACCAAGGCCTGCTGGAGGCAACGCGCATTCTCGTGAAGGAAGGTTTCGTGGTTCTGCCTTACACAACCGACGACCTGGTAAACGCGCGTAGGCTGATTGACGCGGGCGCGGCGGCGGTGATGCCGCTGGCCGCTCCGATCGGGTCGGGGCTTGGCATCCAGAATGTGACCAATCTGAAGATCCTGCGCGAGGCAATCACGGACGTGCCCCTCATTGTGGACGCCGGTGTCGGTACCGCTTCCGATGCCGCTATCGCGATGGAGCTGGGCTACGATGGCGTCCTGCTGAACACTGCAATCGCGGAGGCCGAAGACTCCGAACGCATGGCGCAGGCCATGAAGCTTGCTCTCGAGGCCGGACGCGCGGCGTTTCTGGCCGGGCGCATGCCGCGGCGCGAATATGCGGTGGCGAGCAGTCCGCTAGTGGGAACGATTGCCGCGGGAAGATAGCCCTCTCATAGAATCCTACCCGGCTTTGGTCGATCTAACATCGACGATCTTGCGACTTGCTCAACAGGCCGATGTTGCTTACGAGACTCTTCAGCGTTACGCTGATTTCTGCCTTGGTGGCGCTAATATCTTCTGCGCTTGGAAATTCAAGAATCCACAGCAAGTGAGAGGAGATCGTACTGGCGAACTTCTGATAATCATGAAATGTCGAGCGCCGAAATCCTTTCCGCACCAACCGACCTAGATCGGAGTGTGCGAAATGGATGTACCGCGAGGTAGCGGCAACGCCATCGGGTACTGATTCCGTCTCCGTACTGTACAAACACTTCCGAGTGGGCAGTGCCACGCCCATTTGCATACGTTCGATCTCCCGGCTTGGCGTCGTTAGGTTTCGGACAATCTGCAAGCCGGCCTCTGGCGAGGCCGAATACGCCGGGATGGCAACGTACCATTCACCAGATGTGGTGATGTCGCCATACAGTGGGCAGATCTGCATTCGCGGCCGGTTTTCCGGATCGCGATCCGCAAGATCCTGGTTCAGGGTGTTGTACCAGTGCCGGTAAACTTTTGCGCGCGGCTTTATCGACGCTTCAAAACCTCTGAAGTGAGACCTCCTGCAGAGGCGCCGGAACAGAAGCGCCGCCTCGGCCGCGTGGGCGCTTGCAAATAGGTCCATCAGTGCAGTCGGCGGGCCGGCTTCGATTGCCTCCAAACTCTGGAGAATCTCAAAGAACATACAGTTGTAAGTTTCAACCGCAGCCGCGTAAACTGCACAGGAGAAGAAAACCTCGGTTGGATCGCGCTTTTCCTCCTGCTCACAGAGCCTGGCGAGGTCTTCCCAGCTTGGGGGCAGCGCATCCAAGGAATGAGCAAGAAAACTAATGTTCTGGTAGAAAGGTACCGCAATGAACTCGTCACGATCGGGGAGGCGAACCCGGCTTACTAGATCGTCCAGGCGGTCCTCCAACACGTCCTTCCACTTACTCGCAGAAAACGAGTGCAGAAAATCCGCCGACGCAGGATCCTGCGGAAGCTGAAACTCGTCCAGTTGGATAATCTGCAGCTCGTCAACGGCAGACACTCCGGTCATTGCAAAAATAGTCGGATCGTAATTCTCACTCTGGCTGGCGATATCAGTCAGTGGCGAAACAGAAGTGCGTAGCGCGCCCCGAATGCGTTCGTTATACAACTGGTGATTCCTCGTCTCGGCGTAGAGGAACAGCTTGACTTGAACGGGCCGGACGTCGCCAGAGGCGGTCACGCGGAGCAGAGGCGCAGGTTCTACACGTATTCCCGACTTGTCCTCCAGCAATTCGAACGCGGTGCGAGGATGACGCATCAATCTGGTCTTGACCGCCCTGACCAGCGTGTGTTCGATGCCACGCGATTCTACGCGATTGAATCGCAGAAGAAAGTCGGACCCATCGAAGACAATGTCTCGAAGCCGCGATCCCCCGTAGTCGCTCACATCTCCACAAATCAGGATTGCCGTCACTCGATAGCGGCGCAGCAAAGTAAGAAGACCGATTCCGAACGCGGGATCTTCCGCAATCAGCGGCATTTCCTGTTCCCAGCGTGCCAGATTCGTCAGCAGAATACGATCGGCCGGAAAGCCCTCCTCGCGCCGGCGCTCGAGAACCTGTTGAATATCTTGGAGTATCCGCCCCGGATCGATGAATCCAGTGGCCAAGGGACAGGAGGTTAATAGTCTTCTAGGGCGAGACTCGCTACCGTCTCCGGAGAAGAGCTTGTCCATGAAATTGTCGGTTCGCTCATCCGAATAGTCGGAGACATGTATTGAGCTGCGCTTTAACATGTTGGCGCCGCTGCCGGCAGCTCGAAGAAAATGCGCCCCCAGCAGGGTCTTCGATTTACCAGGACCCGCGAAGGCTACGATGTCCCCGGGAAGCAAGCCCTCCGGACCAAGCAGCTCGTCCATGCCTGCGACACCGAAGCTTGTGCGTTGGTCCTCGAGCCGGCCGAGGTTTACCGCAGGAAGGCGTTGTATCGCCGAGAAGGAAGCGTCCACACGGATTCCTGACCCCGATTCTATGACGAGTGCGCTGCGTCCCGGCTGTTCGCGTTGCATTCGCGATTTAGTAATCTCGATATAGCGTCGCTGGACCCGGTGGATCGGCTCGACGCCTAGGCGGATGACCGTATCGGCGATATTCTCCTCGAAACGATCCGGATCAGAACGGCCCTCCAGGGTTTCGCTGGTGAACCAAACGTTGACGCGCGCCTCGCGCGCTGCCCGAAACAGAGAGCGTATCTTTTCCCGCGGATCTTGATCTTGCGGTTTGTCGTACTGCAGCGCATTCACCGGATCGACTATCAACAACCGTAAAGGATAGCGCCGCATCCACCTGAGCTCTCCGCGAATATGGTCCAAAAACTCGAGGTAGCGCTTTCCCCCTGGATGGAGGAACATCAGGCAGCCGACAGACGGTGAGCGATTCGTAAGAGTTTCAAAGGCACTTGGGTCGCCTTGAACGATTTGGAACGAAGCGTCGGTGGTCGATACACCGATTGATTCCAGCGAATACCGGCACTCCTCGGGCGTCTGCTCCAGCTCCATCATCCAGGCGATGCCGCCCTTTCTTGCAATCTCCACTGCCATTTGAAGGCTGAGCAGCGATTTCCCGCTACCGAAACGGCCGATCACCAGAACAGCGCGGGCACCCAGCGTGTCCGGATCGATCCCGGATCCCTCTTTGGCTAGCGGCAAGTCAGGCGCACTTACCGTATCCGGAAGAATCATGCCGCTTCCGCCAAAAAGATTATCGAACCCCTGCATGGATGTCGGCAGCCCGAATAGGTGATTGACGATGTATTCCGGATCAGTTAGCTCGGGAGAAACGAAAAGGCTTTCGAAATCGGGATCTAGCTCGAGGCTTCCAGTCACCAAACCGATCTCGCAAAACGCGAAAGCCGGATTCTGCATCGAAGCTGTCGCCAAAGGCCGGAGACCTTGTTGAATTCTCGATAGCGTCACGCGCGAATCCGGCGTCTCTCGCAATATGATCGATACCATCTGCGTAACTGTACGCAACTGGTTCAATACCGCCGAATTCAGTCGAATTCCATGTTTCCGCCGAATGGAGCGCAAGGCCAGGTATCGGAGGTCGTGGCGGCGCATATGAGGCTTGAAGAGGCGGTCCGCCATGCTGTGAAACCGCAGTTCTTCGCTGGTGAAACAGAATCCTGGCTCTATTCGTGAGCTTCCCAGCACCAGGGCACGGTGAAGAGTATCGAAGACATCTTGTGCAATGTCCGGATGCGTCGGTTTCTGGCGTCCCAGCTCGTCCAGCAGCCAACTTTCTTCGTCGATGCGTAGACAGCCTTGCTCCCACTTTTTCCGTGGGGAAGATCCGAACCAAAGAACGCGCAAGAGCGTCATCAGCGCTTCGGCGGCAATCTCTACAGACCCGCCCGCCGCGTTCAATACGGCATTCTCATTCACCACCGAACGGACTCTTCTTCCCGCCGCACAAAGGTTTCGAATCGCTCCTGTGCCTGGCGGAACTGACTGATGTTCAACTCCCCATGCTCATCTTCAGCCTGGAACTCGACGATCGGATAATCGGTTTCGAAACTGGTGAATGGAAGGGATGCAATGAAGAGAAAGTCCTCCACCGAGTTGACAGGCTCGGGCCGAACCTGTTCTCCGGAATCCAGCTCGTCATAAGCATTCATGACCTTGGTCATGAATCTTAATTCCGCTGGCTCGGCAAGTGTTTGCTCTTCCTGTCGCTTCGGCTCTGTTTCCCGCTGAACTTCACTTCGCTTCAACAGAAACCTTGCCACCTCGGCGAGGTGGCGGGATTGCTGGAACCGTTCCTCCCTCTCTGAAATCTCGCGAACTGATCTCCAGCAGTGGCTCACCTGCGAATACTTCAGCGGCGCAGACCGCAATAGTTCGGTAATAGCCGGACGCATTTCGGACACTTGCGCGCGAATCCCATCAGTTCCGCTGACCGGGACCTCTTGCGCTACTTCTGCAATCGGCCTTTCAAATTCCTGAGCCTGTTGAATCAACACGCGCACGTCCTTGCGGTATCGCATCGCCAATTGCGGATCCGTTCTTTCCAAGAACGCCCACTTCTTCCGGCATGCCTCGCAGGATTCCAGGTGGCGTTGAAGAGACGGAGCGAGCCGGCCGCTTCCGTAATGGGCAACCGTAAAGAATGGCCGAAGATCGGCAAACCCAAACTTCTCGGGACACTCTCCTGACATCGATTTACTCTTTTCTCCTGTGCCCTCTCCGGCGGGGAATGGCGCCGATCCCTTCCGGATTTGGCGGCAAATTACACGCTCAAGTACGGAGTTCCCTCCGTCAATCCATTGGCGGAGCGAAGCATCAAGGCGGCCCCCGCCAACTGCATGATCCACCGCCGGATATTTGAACCGAGAGCGCGAGAAACCAGACCGTCGCCCTCCTTACTGGACATCGGAACCAGACATCATACTGAGATGTGTTCATTAGAATCTCCCTTTAGAAACTGAGGATTAACAACCAAGCCCCCTCGCTCTAGCCGCACCCCTCTGTCCTTATGTACGGGAACAACAGGCAAGATTTTCGGCTTAGGAGATTTTTTTTTGCCCTCGAGCTGCCTCAAAGGCGGCGATCAAGTTCGGCTCGAGTTCCTGCTGTACAGCGTAAACTTCCCTACGTTTCACTCCCAGACGCTGCACCACCTCGGTCACAGTTGCGCAGCGCACCAACTCGGAGGCGATCTGTCTCTGCCGCTCACCCTCCATGGAGGTCGCCACCAGCGAACCGATGCTTTTCACCATCGCCGGATCGAGCCCGCTCCGGACAGCCAGCGCTGGAGAACTCAAACCCGCCTGTTCGAGCGAATGTGTTGTTTCATCCCGGGTGTGCCACCGTCGCCAATAATCAATCACTATATTCCTAGCGATTCTTGAAATAAGGCCGCTGAGTGTGCCTTTGGAAGAGTCAAATTTCCGGAGGGCAAGGAAGACGCGCAAAAAAACTTCCTGAGTAAGCTCCTCGACTTCTCCATTACTGAGTTTGGCAGACGCCTGGCGTACTCGGCTAACTATCAGGGAGCGGTAACGGGCGTAAAGAACGTTCCAGGCTCCCGCATCTACCGGACGCGTTCCGCATGCCGCAACAAGATCCACATCAGATAGGCCTGCGTAATCAGGATTCGAGTCCATTAGACTCCAATCTCAAGAGAATGTACTGCGGCAGATACAAGGTCGACATGTCTTTGGAATTGAATCCACCTGCCTGTTTTTCGCTGCCCAGCATGTTGTCTATAACTTTTTGAACGACCTCCGTCTCGATGGGTCGTCCGGCTGCGTTTGAAACGTCACCGGCGAGTTGCTTCAGCGCATTTAGCCACTCCTGTGCGTCTCGGCCCTGAGATTCTCGCACGTATAGTGGCGCCCAAGATTCCATGATCTCCCACTGGACCGCCGCCACTTTGCTGCGATCAGACAAATGATCCAGGGCCTCCCGCACTCGTCTGGCCTTCCAGTTCCATACCTCAGAGGTAGGTTGATTATCCCCCGCAGGTGGCGAGTCCCATCTTCGATCTACTGTGGCGGTAGTCTCTGGAGCAGAGATGCCAAATACGAACACATCACGGGGTTCAATTTGAATTACCGCTAAGTTGTGCATGTCCCAGCCCGCCGGAGTCGCGCAAAAACTTCCCTGGCCTGAAATCACCAGCTTCTTGCGAATGGCTTTGGGACGAAAATCGTATCCTTCGAGGGACGCCAGCTTAGGGCGATGCGAATGACCGTGCAAAAGTAGCGAAAAGCCGCAGCTTGTTAGCGCTTCGAGCACACTGGATGCGTCCGTGAGAAAACTGATTTTTCGATCTCCAACGTCGCTCGCCAAGACCGGCAGATCCAAGTCCCAAAGCGGCAAAGGATTGTGATGCGCTATGGCCACCAGTGCATCGCCCTCTAGAGGTGGCTCTTTCAAAAGCGCTTGCAAAACAGCGTCCACTTGGTCAAGTCCGACGTAACCCCATCCCTGGGCGCTATGGCGCTCAATGCGGCAAGAATTGAGACCCACTAAGACAAGCCCACGCTTTTCCTCGTCTTCGGAGATGCGAAGGGGTTTTGTAATCCGAAGCACGCTCGAGAGATGTTCGTTTGCTGGTGCCAAGTGTCCTTCCGCACCTGCAAGAAAATCGCGATACTCACGTTCCCGTTCAGACTGGGGTATCGAGAGAACTGCCGTTGGAGTTTTCTTTGCCTCAGCCTGCTGCTGACCAGTAAACACATGGTAGGTTTTGCCCAGGTTCACATCATGATTCCCTGGGACCGCAAGGATGCGCCCCCGTTTCGTCAGAGCGCCCTGCTCTTCGCCCTCGTTTACCAGCAATTGAATAAAGGCCTCTGCGATGGCGAATCCGTGTCGATGATGCCGGTGAGTGAAATCGCCGCCTAGCACTATCGCATCAAATGGCGGCTGCGTTTCTTGGTGTGCCGAAAGCGCTCGTCTCAAATCCTCAAAATGTTTTCTGGCAATATCTTTTGCTTCGTCAGACCTTAGAGGGGAATTCAGCTCGCTCGGGGAGGCTAGCCAGTGACTACTTTGGGTGAAATGCAGGTCTGTTAGATGCAAAAGCCGGTAAGCCATTCCAACATCTTACCCTTACGATGTTGCCGCAGGAGATTTATCACGTCACCACGCGTGATAAAAACCGTTGCGCTCAAACACCTCGACTGCGACGCCGAATAAATCCGACAAACACTCAGAGGTGAGCACCGAGCCTTTAGGGCCGTCGGCGAAAACGGCGCCTTGGCGCAACAGAATGACGCGCTCGATTTCCGGAATAATGTCGTCAAGGTGATGAGTTACCAGCAGCAGGCCCACTCCGCCGGCCGCGAGCGATCGCAGATGCTCGCGAACTTCGTGCAGCGCGGGCAGGTCCAGGCTGGTGGTTGGCTCATCTAACAACAGCGTCGAGGGATTGTGAATGAGCGCGCGGGCTATCAGCAGGCGGCGCGCTTCACCCGAAGATAGCTCGTCGGTCCAGCGGTTCGCCAAGTGTAACGCGTCGAGCCGCGCCATTGCCTGCCTGGCCGTTTCCTCCATTTCGGGCAGCACACGATGGTGCGGCCAGATGCCAATGGAGCCGAAGAATCCGGAGAGCACAAGCTCACGCCCGGTAATATCGCGCGTGCATTGCGCCATTAAATCGTTGCTCACCACGCCAAGGTGAGAGCGCAGCTCGAAGATGTTCCAATTCTGGCGGCCAAGTATACGCAGGCGCGTTTTCGGGCGGATAAGCGGATAGCATTCCCGCATGATCGTTTTGATGAGCGTTGATTTTCCGCTGCCATTGGGCCCCAGGATGGCCACGTGCTCGCCGGGTTGCACGTTCAACGTGAGGCCCTGAAGGCCGAAGCGGTCGCCGCGACGGACAAAAACGTTTTCGAGCTCGAGTAGAGGAACAGGCAAAATAAAAACAGAGGGTACCAAGAGCGTGGGGATCGGCCCGCAACAATTGAAGGAACTGGCACACGCCTGCGGATTTGAGCTGGCGGGAATCGCGCCTGCTTTGCCTTCCGAAGACTTCGAACGATTCGCGCACTGGCGCGCCGCGGGGATGGCGGGAGAGATGGGTTACCTGACGGATCGCCGGGGCGATTTGCGAAGCGATCCGCGCAACTTGCTTGCAAGCGCGCAGAGCATCCTATGCGTCGGCAAGTTGTACAACACCGGGCATCCGCACACTGCGGAGTCAGACGCGACCGCGCAAGGTTGGATCTCGCGCTATGCCTGGGGCGCGGATTATCACGATGTCCTGCGGCGCGATCTGGAGTTGCTTGTCGAGCGGCTTCGCAAGGTCTACCGCGAGCCATTCGAATGGAAGATCTGCGTGGATACGGCGCCGCTGCTCGAACGGTCTTACGCGCGGGCTGCCGGGCTCGGATGGATCGGGAAGAACACCTGTCTGATCAACCAAGAGCAGGGATCGTGGTTTTTTCTGGGCGCCTTGCTGCTATCGATTCCGTTGGCGCCTGACGTAGCCGCTCCCGAGCGCTGCGGCACGTGCACGCGCTGCATCGATGCTTGCCCCACGGCAGCTATAGTGCCGAACGGCGATGGCGGATGGACCCTGGATGCACGGCGTTGCATTTCGTATCTGACTATCGAAAAGCGCGGCGAAATTCCGCCGGATTTGCGCGGGCAAGTCTGCAACCATGTCTTTGGCTGCGACATCTGTCAAGATGTGTGCCCGTGGAACGCTCGGGCGCCGGTTACCACGGCAGCCGCATTCGAGCCAATGAGCTTTGCGCCGCAGCTTGAGGATCTGGCGCGCTTGAGCGAAGAGGAGTTTCGCAACCGCTTTCGACACTCGCCGGTTTGGCGCGCCAAATACGCCGGGTTCATGCGGAACGTAACGAACGCGCTGAGTAACGCGGCGGCGGATCAAGAGAGTTCATGCGTTTCAGACGTCCTTTAATTCGCACCGCCTTTGTGCTCCTCTGCGCTTGCGCTTTAGTGGCCGCCGATTCGACGCCGAAACTCCAAAATCCCCTCAACGATCCTGGGTTCGTTCACTTCTACAACAACGAATACGATCAGGCGATCGCGATCTTCGAGCAGGAGCTAAAGCAGAATCCTACCGACCCGGAGTTGTACAACCACTTGGCCCAAAGCATCTTGTATCGCGAGATGTTTCGCAGCGGCGCCTTAGAGAGCCAGTTGGTGACTGGATCAAATCCGTTCCTGCGGCGTCCCAAGATGGAGATCAGCGCACAAGACAAAGCTCGCTTTAACGATTGCATTGCGGAGGCCATGAAGCTGACCCAGGATGAACTCGCGAAGAACCCGGACGATGTAGGAGCGCTGTACGCCCAGGCGGTCGCCCACGGCTTGCGCGCGAATTACCTGTTTCTTGTCCAGAAGGCATGGCTCGAGTCGTTGCACGAAATCACAGCGGCGCGTAAGGCCGACGAGCAGGCCGTGCGGATTGATCGCAATTTCAGCGACGCCCGGTTGATACTTGGTGTCAACGAATACATCGTGGGTTGTCTCTCATGGGGTTGGCGAATGTTGGGTTCCCTCGAAGGTTTCCACGGCGATCGCGAGGACGGTATCCGGCAACTACAATTGGTGGCGCAAACGGGAGTTTTGAACCGCTATGACGCCAAAGCGCTGCTGGCGGCTATTTACCGGCGCGAGCGGCAACCCCAGCGAGCTATCCCGTTGGTGCAGGAGCTTGCACAGGCATTCCCGCGGAATTACCTGTTTCGCTTCGAAGAAGTCGAGATGTACAGCGATCTAGGTGATAAGCAGGACGCCTTGCGGGTGCTGGCTGAGATTGAGAATTTGCGGCGAACCGGCTCGCCCGGTTATGCAAGTCTGCCGGCCGAAAAAATTCAATATCTGAAGGCGAATCTGCTGTTCTGGTATGGCGACCTGGATCCTGCGCTCACGGATTTGAAGCAGGTCACGCAGAAGGCAGATCAACTGGACCTCAATACCGCCGTCATGGCATGGCTGCGGCTGGGGCAAGTCTACGATCTGGAAGGAAAACACCAGGACGCCATTCAGGCCTATCGGGAGACCATGAAGACTGCGCCGAAATCGGAGGCAGCCCTGGAAGCTAAGAGTTACATCTCCAACCCATACCGGCGCAAACGAAACACCGGTTAAAGCGCACAGGACGTTTGGGGTCCGTTATGCGCGCTTAAATTGAGATTATTGCGGCAGCGATACACTGTTATATTTAACAGCCATGAACTCTCTGGCCACTATCGAACCGCGCAGCGCTAAATATGCGCTGTATCAAGATGTTTGCGAACGGCTGCAAGAGCTGCTCGGAGACGAAAAAGACTTCATCGCCAATGCCGCCAACACTTCTGCACTACTGTTCCAAAACTTGCCGGATGTGAATTGGGTGGGGTTCTATATCGCCGAAGGCGACGAGTTGGTATTGGGTCCATTTCAAGGCAAGCCGGCATGCGCGCGCATCCCGTTCGGCAGCGGAGTCTGCGGCGCGTCAGCCGCCCAGCGCAAGACGCTCGTAGTGCCCGACGTGAATGCATTTCCAGGACACATCTTCTGTGACACCGCGTCGAGGTCTGAAATTGTCGTGCCACTGCTGAACTGGGGCAAGATGCTTGGGGTCCTCGACATTGATAGCGCCAGTCTGAACCGCTTTGACGACGAAGACAAAGAAGGCGTCGAATCGATTGTGGCT
>DATJUG010000012.1:0-5081 GCA_035502635.1 Bryobacteraceae bacterium | reverse complement strand
GCCCGCGTAAGCCCGCCAGGTGCGCAGGCTTTTCGGCCATGAGGCGGACGAGGTCGCTCAGTGAGAAACCGCGACGGCGCATGCCGGTCCACACGGCAGGCAGCGCCACGGACACGCTTGCGATCCCTCCCCACGCCTCGGCGAAGCTTCCGCCGCCTCGCACTTTCCATTCGGGAGGGCACGGCGAATGGTCCGTCGCAATCAGGTCGATCTCGCCCCGGCGCAGAGCTTCCCAAAGCAGTTCCCGATTCTCTGCGCTGCGAATGGGCGGCGCGCATTTGTGAATCGTGCTGCCGTCGGCAATCTCTTCGTCGGCGAAATACAGATAGTGCGGACATGTCTCTGCCGTGACGGGCAGTCCGTCTGCGCGTGCGCGGCGCAGATCGTTCAATGCCTGCGCGGTTACCAGGTGCACTATGTGCAGCGGGAATCCGCCGCTGCCCAAAGTGAGCACTTCGATGTATGGATAGGTTTCGAATGCATCCTTTATGGCATCGAAAGTTGAGTCGCACCAGACAGTTCTGGAAGTTGCAAAAACCACTATGGAAGCGCCCATCTTCAGGGCGAGATCGCGATATCGTTCGGCGGTCTGGTTGGCGGAGAACTGATTCGTCGCAATCGAGTCGTTGCTTTTCGCTTCTCCAATGCACATGCGTCCGTCGCTGATACAGCAGACATCGATTTCGATGAAGTCTTTCTTGCTGCCTTCCGGGCGAATTCGAAGCTCGGGGCAATGCAGAAAGCTTTCGCTCGAGCGGCGGCGCATGAAGTCGAGCGCTAACATCGGAATGTCGCCGTTGTTGAGGAGAGTCTGATAGACAATCTCGTCAAGCTGGTAGAACCAGGCTGGTTCGTTCGGATGCCTCCAGCTTTCCTTTGTATAAGGCTGGATGGTCCGGCAGCGGCGACATTTGAACGTCTCGCTTATGTCTGAAATCGAGAACCATGCTACGTCCGAGCAACGCGCACACTTGAAAATGAACCCTCTGTAGAAGATTCCTTTCGAAACGTAAGAATCGATGACGCGGATCGCGTCCTCATCCCGCCCCAGAACTTTCGTAATAGCTTGGAAGTTCAAATACCGGCGCTTGTCGTTTAGGTAGGTGCCATCTTCATGACTACCTTTGGGAGGGTCGGTGGTATCAAGGAACTTCCGGAGCAATGTGCCTTCATTGGTTCGCAGCGACCAGCCAATTTGCTCGAGTCCGCCGAATTTGTCGGATGTCTGCGCGGCATACGATCCCTTATCCGAAATTCTGGATTCATACTTGCAATCGCGTAACGCGACTTCGAATACCTTTTCACAGCTTGGTATGCGGATTTGCGGACGAATGAGATTCGTGTCCATGTCCGTTCCCATGACAAACATTCCAGGACATCCGTAGGAAACGGCCTCGTTTCCCGTTCGCGCTCCGACCAAATTGGAATTGCCAATGACGTGCGCGGCGATAGCCGGGTGACGCGGCAACATATATTTATCGAAAATAACGTCGACCATCCAACGATGCTGTTGCGGGTTCAAAGGGTCTATCTTTAGCGGTCGGGGAGTGTCGAAAGAGCCGGGCAATTCCCCACCGACAAACATGCGCGTAGAAATGTCGCCAATAGTGCCGTCCGTGCATGATCGGAATGGGTTTCGTAACTGCGATTTCAGAAGTTCCATCTTGTTTGGCTCGATTTTGGAGCTTCCGCGGCTAAAGAGGGCGGCGTCTATGGTTGTTTTGGCGTCGTTGAGGTCTTGTGAGGAGAGAGAAAAACTAGCGAGCGCCAACTGTTCGCTATGTTCGCCCCGACCAAGCTCGGCAGCACCTCGAACGGCGGTCGCCAAGCGCGAGCTGTAAGAGCCGGTGTCCTTGAAAAACCACTTCGGCAGCCATGAGGCCCTGCCCTTCAAGCAACGGAGGCCGTAAAACATGCAAAAATCCGAAATGCTGTCTCCCACCATCACAACTGTTGGCAGTTGGTACCGCATGGCTTTGGCGGATCTGTAGTAAGCAAGCGCGGTCATCGGCAGCGCCCAAGGGAGACGCGTTTTAAGCGTCTCTCCCGGTGTTGTGCCGAGAGATACAAGTTGAAATGGAGACAACTGGCTTGTGTGGAAAGTCCTCGATTCTACATTTATTTCCTTAAGCGCTGCGATCTGGGCCTGGTCGTTGGACCCCATAGCAGCTGCCAGCCAAAGCGCCGGCGGAGCATCCGCGGCATTGTCAATTACGACGTCCGAGACCACTTCTGCAGATTTCGCAAATGGGATGACTTCAAGGACGGATGTTAGCGGATAAGATGGAGAATTGCCTCGGGCAATGTAGGTGAGGTCGAGCTGGCGAGCGCGACTCTCGGTAATCTCTGGCTCATAATGCAGCGGACATATGCGCATGACGAGTTCCTGAGAGAGTTCCTCGGAGATTGCAAAGCCATCAAGATTTGTATGGAGTAACTGTTCCTCCATCTGGGCGCGCAGGACTGGCTCCTCCATACCGCTTGAAGGCAGGTTTCCTTGCACCCATTGATCTACATACGAGTTGAACTTGGCTGGATCTGCACGTTTAAGGTCGTCACCGGTCGCTTTGTAGCAGAGAATCTTGTCGGGATCGTGAGCTGAGAGGATCGCCCAGAACTCTTCGGATATTGTCTTGCCGTCCGTAGGGATGATGACGGCCAGCGCCCCTCCCCAAAGCTTCGTAAGGAACTGAATCACGCCGACGCACGACAACTCCCAATAGGGATCGTTAATATCAACGAGAATCGCAACTCTATGGGCTCGTGCTCTGGCGATGACGGTTTGGAACCGTTGAGTCTCCATGTGGGTGGCTGGAGATATCTTAATCTTCCTCTCACTTGCAGTTGCAAAGTTCTGTGACCTGCGGCGGATTGGCCTTCAAGTTATTGCACGGGTTTTCGTGCCGAGCGGCGTCGAAATGAAATTCATCGTCGACCGGATGTTTCAGCTTTGTCACCCGTCTTTTAGCTTTTTGAGAAGCTCGATCTGCTTTCCCTCATTGTCGGGCAGCAACAATAGGCCCCAGCAGCAGTCGTTGCGTTCGCGCTGATAACGTGCGACATGCTTACAGAAACCGAGATCTCTGCCGTGACGAGCATTGCCTTCTTGCGTTGACAGAGATTAATTATCCATGGATAGTCTTTAGTGCCGTTCGGGAGGCCGCACTCGACGGTAGTCCTTGAGTCAGCCGGCAAATAGGGTTTGAGTGCTGCGCTCAGACTTTCATCGATGATGAACGGCTGCTTTTTCTTGCTCATCAGTGGCATGAGAGAAGGATATTCTCGTATACAGGCGATTGATAGTGCTTGGCCCGGTTCCGGGCCGGAGTGGGCCGGTTCCGGCCCCTGACCTGCCAGGATGGTTCCATCCTGGCTCGCGGGATAGAGTGACTATGTCATCACGAAGCAAGCAGTGCACGTTTACGCTTCTTCAGCCAAGCGGACGGTTTCCACCCGCTCGGGGCCTTTCTTGGGAAGCGCCCTCTTCTTCGACCGTGGCCTCATGATGTTGATAGCGGAAGCATCGAGCTGCGTCTTCAAATGCGCCGCATAGTATTTCTCAATCATTTCTACGCTTGTCCGGCAGTTCTTGGCGACCTGATAGATGTCGGCACCTTCAAGCAGGCGCAGGCAAATGTAGGTGTGGCGCAAACTATAGGCCGTTCGCGGCCTGCCGTCACGGTCGGTGCGCAGCTTCTCTTCTTCAAGGATTGCGTTGAACAACTCGCGTGGCCATTTCGGGAACAGAAGATCGGTGGGGCCGGGCGCGTGCCACTCACCGTTGGCCATTGATGCGGTACGGCTGCCCGATCTTCCCGGCCCTCCAGCAGGACGTGGGCGGGCTTTCAGCCGCTCGAACGGATGCACGGCACCTGCCGTGCTCTTGCAATAACCAACACCTCGCTTTCCGCGTACTTCGATCTCAAGAATGGTTTGGCCGCTCCCTTCGTCTTCGGTCACCGTAACATCGCGGAACTGAAGACGCCTCGCCTCGTCGGGGCGGAGTCCGGTGTTGGCGGAGAACAAAACATAATCGTGAAGTTGTTCCGCTTCCCAACGAAAACGGGGCTGCTTCGGGTCCTGGGCGCGTTTCCGCGTTGCCTCGTAAAACTGCTTGTACTCTTCCGGCGAGAACCAAGCTCTATGCGAAATCTTCGCGGACGCACGATATGGCGCTGACAAATCCGGGAGATGATCGATCCATCCGTGCCGCAGAGCCGTTTTGAAAATCTGGCGCAGCGTCACGATCTCCTGGTGCATGGTGCTATGCGCTGGAGGCTTGCCGCGCATAGCCTTGCACTCTTCAAGGCGATGGATGCGATATTCGTTGATCTTGCCTGCCGTGATCTCAGGTAACACCATGCTGCCGAAGAACGGGACCAGATGGCCATTAGCACGCGTGTGCTGTTGAGATGCGTATTTCGGGTTGCGCTGTCCCTGCGTCATGATGTCAAACTCGCGCAGGTACAACTTTGCAGCGTCGCGGAACAGTCTGCCGCTCTTCAACTCACCGTCGCGGAGTTTGCCGCGCAACTGCAAATACCAGTCTTCCGCGAACTCCTTCGCTTTCGAGAGGCTGTCTTCTTTGGTTGTGGTACGCCGGTTCTTTCCGGCCAAATAGGTCGCGCATTGCCAACTGGAACTGTTCGGACGCTTGTAGACGTGGACTTTGCCACCGAGGATGGTGTGATGCTCTGCCATGCGGCTGCACCTCCTGATTCCTCTATAGAAGCACAAAAGTGTGCAAGTGTTGCGCAAGTCCCGCGCCCTGGGCAAGATCACACCAAACTATTTATATTCAGTTGTTTATATGGAGTCTGTTTTGCGGAAAGACGATTTTGAGACCCCTGCGTCTGCCAGTTCCGCCAACCCGCCAATATTTCCATTAGACCATAGAAGAGGCTGATCCGACGTTCAGCCCTTGGTTTGACACCCCCAGGTTCACTATTCATAGAGAGATGCAGCGATTTCTCCGCGCCAGAACATGCAGAAGAATGCCCGCACTGCCAATAAAAAAACAAGAAAGAAGTCAGTTCGTCGCGATCCGCGGCAGGCATCTTCGCGACATTGAATCGGATGAA
>DATJUG010000011.1:0-57786 GCA_035502635.1 Bryobacteraceae bacterium | reverse complement strand
CTTCTATCTCCATAGGCCGCGCCCGCCGCAACCACCAGCGCCTTCCTTCAAGTCTCCTTATCGAAAATGTCCGGCGATCTGCACTACCGCTCCGTCCCGGCATCTCTGCGCCGCGACATTTCCGATCAAGGCTTACGACTTCTCGTCAACTTGGTTTGTCCCCGGCCAACGGCTGGCCACAGTCTGGCAGACAACAAAGGGCGTTATTTCGAGCTTTCATTACTGCAATCCGATATTCGGATATTTTGTGATACACAAAATACACCACTTAAATTGCATACAATTTACAAGTACTTCCTTTTAAATAACTTACAACGAATGGCCCTCGGGGTGCTCCTAGACTAGTACCTTTTCCGAAGGAGGGTAAGATGGCTGCACCACGAGATCAGCGATTGGTCGTAAATTTGAGGTTCGGACGAACGCGCGGCGCATCCTTCACGGGCCAGCCGAGGGCTGTCCTGATAGCTCTTGGCATGGTGTTGCTATGCCTTTTGTGCGCCGTTTATCTCGCAGTGCAAACGAAAAACCAACTTAGTAATCCTGCGGGAAAGCTCATCATGCAGGTATTCCAAAAGGGAGCCGATCATGCCGGAAAATAACGATGAGAAACGTCGCCGGGGGCGTCCTCCTGCCGGTGAACATGGAAGCCGAGTGCGCGATCTCCCCGGTATCCTGGTGCGCCCGCACAAAGCTGTTTACGACATAGTTGCTGCTGTAGCCGAAGTCAAACAATGGTCACTTACACGAGTAGTTACGGAAGCGATTTCCATCTACTACCTCTCTTATTTGCGTGAGAACGAGCCTCGGACGGCGCGCGAGGTTGACAAACTGATTGACGTGCGCCGCCAAGCTTCTCGCATCAAGTAGCGGAACCGCTCGCACAACAAAATCAGGACCTCTGTCCGTGGGATAAAGAACGCTTTTTGCAAGGTGCATTTTGCGCACTTTGACGGTAAACGCGCATCTCGTAGACGTGAAATTTTGGCAGCGAGAGCCCTAGAAGCAGATGAGGGTCGCCTAACTTAAGTTCTAGGACCCACCCGCTCGCTAACCTGTAGTCATGAGTCTCGTCACGGTCGACCAGTGGCCGCCGCCGGAACCCGTCGACTACCGCCCGCAGCTCGAAGCCGGCAGCATCGTCTTCTTCCCCGCGACCCCATTCCCTCTACCGGATCAATCGAAAGAATTCCTCCGCAACCTTAGCTTTGCCGGCGGCGCAATTCACAAAAACATCGCTTATCGAACCGCCCTCGATCGCATCACCGGCGTCGACGGCGATGCCTCCCTCAAAGACCGTCTGCGCGACATTTTTCGCGACTATTCCCGTAGCGTCATTCGATTCACCACCGACTTACTGCCCCAGTACGCCCGCCACTGGACGCTCGATTACGCCAGTTTCCGTCCTCTCGAAGAAGAAGGCCGGGGCCTGCCGCTCAATAAGCGCAACGATCTCATTCACACGGATGCGTTTCCCTCGCGCCCCACCAATGGCGCCCTGATCCTGCGTGTCTTCACGAACATTTCGCCAGCCAAGACCCGCATCTGGATCACTTCGGATCCCTTCCGCGCCATCGCCGGGCGCTTTGCCCGCGACGCCGGCTTGGACCACATTGCCGCCGCCGGCTCATCTTCAACCGGCCAATTCCTCAACCAATCCGCTCGCCTGCTGCACACTCTCGGCTTACCTGTCATCCCGCGCTCGCCCTACGACCGCTTCATGCTGCGTTTTCACGATTACCTGAAACACAACGCCGATTTTCAAGCGAACTGCACGAAACATCGCTTCGAATTTCCGCCCGGTTCTACCTGGCTCGTATTCACAGACGTCGTCCCACATTCCGTGCAAGCCGGCCAACACGCCCTTGAGCAGACCTTCATCGTCGCCCGCCGCTCCTTGGCCAATCCGCAGGATTCCCCGCTCGCCATTCTCGAGCAGCTCTGCGCTAGACCGCTGCTTCCGCGCGACGGCCCCGCCTCACCCCCTACGGAACAATCGTGATGTTTGCATTTCGAACCATCCCCGCATACGACGCCGTAATCACCACCGGAGTCTGTGCAACCACCGCATGAGTCGTTATCTGAAACGCCGCTTTGTTCTGCCCGTCAGCTATGTTTATTTCAGCGGGAACGCTAGCCACCGCCGCATTGCTGCTCTTCAGCGTTACGGTCGAATTGCCCGCACCCGCCGCTCTGCGGAGCACCACCGCGCCCGCTACGGCCGAACCGCCCTTCACCTTATCCTGAGCAACCCCGAGCGCCTGCAGCACTGAAAACAGAACCAGCGTATTCGATATCTGCAACTCCTTGCCCTTTGCGGTGACCCGAACTGCGGTCCCATCGCCCGGAACGCGAAACGTTTTGATCTGAAATTTCACGCCTTCCGATCCTTCTGGAACTGTCACCGTCGCCGGCACGCCCACTAAGTCCGGATGCTCGCTCTTCAAGGCAAAGCTCGCCCCACCGCTCCCCGCGCGCATGCCCAGCGCGATCGCCGCCCCGGACGTGCTGTCGCCCAGCACCATCTGCGGAAGCAGCGCGAAAATAATCTTCGGCTTCAGACGCTCCGCGAGTTCCGCACTCTTCGGGAACGGCCGATAAAGCGGGTCGCCTACGTTGATAATTCGCCATTTCAACATCCGCTCGCTGCGCAACAGCGCATCGCCCACATTCGCTCCGTGAAACAAGTACCACAAAGCTTGGTCCGGGTGCGGCAAGTTATCGAGATACGGCTCGGTAGTCGCTCCCGCTGTCACCGTAATTCCATGCGCGATCGCGCCGGCCGCCCAATTCGAGCCGCCTCTGGGATTGGTCGCCGACGCGCTATCCAGGTGAATCCCGATCGCCCCCGGATTCCAACTGAATGCATCGTTATAGTGATTCAGCGTGTACCAACCCGCATACAACGCCGCATGATCGCACCGCAGCGGCGCGGGCGCAGTTCCAAATTCCTCCGAGTGGCCATCCTCCGTCACGGGAAAGCCTGCCCTGCGTGCCATCTCGGCTGCTTGGTGAATGTCCCAATCCCCGCCACCATATGCCCAATCCGGCACCGACGTTGTCGGATCGGTGCGGCGGTCAAAGCACCCATTCCCTTCCAGCCCGTGTGCTTCCGCGTAGAGCCCTTTGTCCACTAATCCCTTTGCCACCGCTGCGCTCGCCGCATCCAGTCGCCAAACCGAATAGATTCTCCGCGCATTCGCTTGCTGCCGGTAATCGGCCAGCGGAACATAGGGTTCGTATAAGTCGCCTTCGCTTTCTGCCCTGCCGAAGTAAGGTTGAACCTCCGCCTGATTAGCCGCTCGCTCCGGCAGATACTCGTCCCATATATCGGCGACAAATTGGTCTAAAGCGTAAGTCTCCTGCGGCGGTGGAAATTCGAGTAACCACGGCGTCCTATAACTAAATACGATGTAAAGTATCTTGTCCTTGCCCACCTTCTCCAGGCATTTTTGAATCGGCCGCTTCACGTTCGCATCGTATTCGGCCTGTTTGATCTGGTCGTTCGACGAGACACTTATCTTGCACACATTATCCGCCGGTATCGCCCGCTTCGACATGTAATACGAAGCCACCTGCTTCGATTCCGGCGCGTCTGCGTTATAGACCACCAACACGCGCTCGTTCAGCGGCGTCTGCGCCCGCGCGGCCAACGCCAGCACTGCCAGAAGCACCGCGCACTGCCACGCGTGTACACTCATATTTTCTTGTTCGGGAGAATCCATTGCAAACTGTAGCTCTTCTCTTGATGCTAGCCGTTCTCTTTTCTCCGCCCCTGCTCGCGCAAAACTTGGCCAATTCCGTCAAGGCCCAACTTCCCGATCTGATCGATATCTACAAAGACATCCACGCCCATCCCGAACTGTCCCAGCACGAAGAGCACACCTCAGCCCTTCTCGCCTCCGAGCTCCGCAAAGCCGGCTTCACCGTCACCGATCACGTCGGCAAATATCCTGACGGCTCGCAGGCCTATGGCGTGGTGGCA
This sequence comes from Bryobacteraceae bacterium, assembly GCA_035502635.1. GTDB lineage: Bacteria > Acidobacteriota > Terriglobia > Bryobacterales > Bryobacteraceae > Bog-105. Next base: position 53,804 of record DATJUG010000011.1, on the reverse strand, counting down.
ATTCTTGAAAACGGCCCCGGCCCGCGCCTGCTGATCCGCACTGATATGGATGCACTGCCCATCGTGGAGGAAACCGGCCTTCCCTACGCCAGCCACCAAAGAACCAAGAATGCTGCCGGCCAGGAAGTCGGCGTCATGCATGCCTGCGGACACGACGTGCACATCACCACCATGATCGGAACCGCCCGCGCGCTCGCGGCGCTGAAAAGCCAGTGGCATGGAACCCTGATGCTCATTGGCCAACCCGCCGAAGAAACCGTCACCGGCGCCCGCGCCATGCTCGCCGACCATCTCTACCAGCGTTTTGGCAAGCCCGATTTCGCCATCGCACTGCACGATACGAATCTACGCGCCGCCGGCACCATTTCGGTCACCAGCGGCCCCGCTTTGGCCAGCGCCACTTCAGTCGATGTCACCATGCGAGGGCTCGGCGGCCATGGCGCCGCCCCGCAGGCCACCAAAGATCCCATCGTCATGGCGGCGGAGTTCATCGTGCAGCTCCAAACCATCGTCAGCCGCCAGGAAAATCCCAGTGATCCCGCCGTCGTAACCGTTGGCGATATCCACGGCGGCACCAAGCGCAACATCATCCCCAATGAAGTCAAGATGGAGCTCACCACGCGCGCCTTCAGTGACCAGGCCCGCCAAATCATATTGGACGGCATCCATCGCACCGCTGAAGGCGTGGCCCTCTCGGCCGGCGTTCCTCCGGATCGAGCACCCCTCGTCACCGTCATCGAACAGGAATCCACTCCCGTTCTGTACAACGACCCAGCGCTGACTGCGCGCGTGAAAGCTGCTCTCGTCAAAGCTCTCGGTCCCCAAAACATCTTCGACGAGCCGCCCATCATGGTCAGCGAAGACTTTGGCATGTTCGGATTAGACGGTCACCAGATCCCCACCGTCATGTTCTGGCTCGGCGCCATGGACCCCGCGAAATTTGCCGCCGCTCAAGCCGAGGGCAAACAGCTTCCAGGCCCCCACACCAGCCATTTTGAGCCGCTTCCCGAGCCCACCCTGCGCACCGGCGTCACAGCCATGTCTTCGGCCGCCATCGCCCTGCTCCAGAATTGATGCCGGAGCCTGCCGGCAGCCCGCCGCCGTTTGCCAAGCACTTCAACGGGAAGCGCTTCTATAATCCCGATGCACCGCAGGCGCGCGGCTGGCTGGACCTGCTGCGATGGAAACTCACCAGCCGCCCCGAGCCTTCGCCGCAATTCATCGCCGACGTCGAGCCATCCATCCCGCCCCGCCGTGTCGAAGGAGACGACTTGCGAGTCACACTCGTGAACCACTCGACTGTCCTCCTGCAACAGAGCGCCTCGAATATTCTCACCGACCCCATCTGGTCTCAGCGCGCCAGCCCGTTCTCCTGGATCGGCCCCCGCCGCCGCAGAAACCCGGGAGTGCGCAAAAACGATCTCCCGCCCATCGACATCGTGCTCATCAGTCACAATCACTATGACCACCTGGATCTGCCCACACTGCGCTGGCTTGCCCAACGCGGCGGCTCCGTATTCATCGCTCCCACCGGCGTAACCCGCCTGCTCCGCTCTGAAAACATAAAGCCCGTGCACGAGCTCGATTGGGGCCAATTCCACACCCTCGGCCAAACCACCATTCACTGCGTCCCCGCCATCCACTTCTCCGCCCGCGGCGTCTTCGACCGCAACAAAACTCTCTGGTGCGGCTACCTCATCGAGTGCCGGAACCGAACCGTCTACTTCGCCGGCGACACCGGCTTCGGCGGCCATTTCTCCCAAATCCGAACCCGCTTCGGACCGCCCCGCCTGGCCCTGCTGCCCATCGGAGCCTATGAGCCTCGCTGGTTCATGTCGCCCATTCACATGTCGCCTGAGGAAGCCCTCCAGGCCCATCGCATCTTGGGCGCGCAGACCAGCATCGCCATTCACCACGGCACCTTTCAGCTCGCCGACGAATCCATCGATTCACCTGCCCGTGAGCTCCTCGCATCCGGCTGCCCGGATTCATTTCTCCTCTTGCAAAGCGGCCAATCGGCTGTCATCGTTGGATGACCGATAAGCACCCGCTTATCGTTGAATGATAGATAAGCATGCGCTTATCGTTAAATGATAGACAAGCACGCGCTCGCCATCATCAGCATCTCCGGCAGTTCGCTCGATGTCCTCGGCGCGCTTTATCTCGCCTACGATCTTCTGGGCGGCCAGCACGGTCCATTGCGCACGCTCACCCGCGCTGTCACCTACGGAGGCTTTTTCGCTCTCGGGTACGGGGTCGCTTTCGGCCCTCTGTTCGGCTTGGCGATCGGCGTCACCCACGGCATCACCTTGGGTTGGGAATTGGCGCGAGCGTCGCGGCAAGTAACCAACTCCGGCTTCTGGTTTGAGGCGGCGATGAGCGCCATTCGCGGGCTCGGGTTTGCTCTGGGCGGTGCCTGGTTGTTTGGCGCGCCGTTCGGCATCGCGCTCGGCGCGTTCAGCACTCTTGGGCAAATCGTCGCCTATCGACTTGGCATTCGCCCATCGCTCGACTACGCGGCAGCGCCCCGGCCCCGCATGACCATGCGCCTATTCCTCGCCGCGCTCAATCGCGCAGTAGGCTACGCCGTCGCTGGATATCTCACTGCCGTAGTGTCCCACCAGCGCGCCCGCGCCCTGACATTAGCCTGGGAACTGGGATTATCAATCGGTATCGTCACACTGATCGCGACCTCCCTGATACCTCTGGTCGAATGGTATGCCGATCATTTGCCTCAGCGGCGCATGGGCGTCTTAGGAATCGTCTGCATCCTGATCGGCTTCTCGCTCCAATCCGTCCAGTATTGGGTTGCGCTGCTCGAGTAGCACGAATGTTCGACATCGTCTTAGCATCCGGCCAGCACATCGATGCCATCCGCGCTCTCTGGCGCGAATATTGGGAGTCGCTGGCGCTGCCCGCTGACTTTCAGAACTTCGCCCACGAGCTCGCGACCCTCCCCGGCTTCTACGCCCCACCTCGCGGCCGCCTTCTGCTGGCCTTACTCGACGGCGAACCCGCCGGCACCGCCGCCTTCCGTCCTCTTACCGAGCATTCGTGCGAAGCCAAACGCCTTTACGTGAATCCTCGCCATCGTGGTCTCGGCCTCGGCCCCGCTCTGCTAACTCGCTTGATCGCCGAAGCCCGCGCCGCCGGCTATCGCGAAATGTACGGCGACACGCTCACCTCCATGACATCCGCCTTGCAGATGTATTTCCAGTTCGGCTTTTCCGAGGTTCCGCCGTATTCTTCAAACCCCACGCACGGCGCGATCTTCCTCCGGCTCGCACTCTAACGGCCGCACACGCTAACATGGTGTCGCCCATGCCCGACGACACCATCGACCTTCTCAATCAACTGGTTCAAGTCAACAAAGATGCCGAAGCCGGTTTTCTCACCGCCGCTCAAAACATACAGAACTCCGAACTGGAGACTCTCTTCACAAACAACGCCAAGCAACACGGCAAAATGGCTGGCGAGTTACAAACGGAGATAAAACGTCTCGGCGGCACTTACTCCGATTCCGGCACCGTCGGCGGCGCGCTCCATCGCGGCTGGCTCGACCTCAAATCCACCTTGTCCGGTCATTCCGCAAGCGCCATTCTTTCATCCTGCGAAAGCGGCGAGGAGTCCGCCGAAGCCGCTTACGCCCGTGCGGCCGACGCCCATCCATCCGGACAAACAAACGCGCTTGTCGAGAAACACTTTCGCCAAATTCAGCAATTCCGCACGCACCTATGCCGCCTCATCGGCGAAACCAAAGACGGCGTTGACTTTCAAAAGAATGAATGACCTATGAGGAAACTTGCGTTTTGCCAGTGCTCATTTGACTTTCGCGGATTTGCGGCCTAGGCGATCCAATTCTCCCTTGATCCAGCTTTTGAGGGTATCGTACTCCTCGCCGCCCTCCACTGTCATCGCCTGTCGAAGAGCTTCATCAGCGTTTTCAAGCTTGGCCCGGAGCAAGCTCCGCTCTCCGCCGCGCCCGCGGTCGCGCTTATATTCTTCGCACTCGATGTATGCCTCAGTGTGGAAAAATCCTGGATAAAATGGCAGCCACGAACTCCGCGGTATGAGCTCGGTCAAACGAGTCAGCGCCTCACGAGCAGCGCGTAGATCGAACTGAGGCAATTCCTGGGGAGAAGACGCATGCGTCCAGGCGATATTGTTCAACTGTATAGCCTTCACCAGCGTGCGGTCCGCTGCTTCGCGTGAATACAAGTCCAGTGCACGCCATGCGTCGGCAAGCGCGTGTTCTCTTTTCATCGGGCAAAATGGCGCCTGCTTTTCGTCCTCCAACCAGTACATTGTGTTCACGCTTCGGCCGTGATAAAAGCGTGCATCTTCCGGAAAGTATTCGATCGCCTCCCGGGCTGCATTATGCGATTCCTGATACCGTCGGAGTCGTCTGGCCGTCCAAACCATTACATAGAGAAACTCCGAGCGGAGTTCTGGATGCACGAGCCTCATCTTTCTCGCGTACTGCAGAGCGTTCTCGTCTCCTCGCCTAACGTCGCGGGCGGTCTCGCGCTCGGTCATGTAAATCAGGCATCTGACTAACTCGTGGTACCGGTCGGTGCGTTGAAGCTGGCGGTCGAGTTCCGAAAACTGATCCAACGCCTGCTTCAGTAAATTTCGAGCGGCAGACCTATCCCGAACTTCTAACTCAGGATACTCAAAGATCATATCCACGATACATTGGTGTCTTTCGTCAATCATCCGGGGCTGGATCGGGAGAAAGTGGGATGGCGATGTGGGGCGCGGTTTCGCCATTCCAGACCCTACTCCGTTGGAAACTGGGACAATCTGGCTTTCAGTGTGCGCCAAACTTAGCGCGGTCTTCATCCGTGCCAGCGCGAGATCCCCTAAATTCTCGGTCTCCATCAGCTTACGAAAGTAATCAACGTAATCCTCATGCCGGGCGTTCTTTGGTTTCGAGCCGAGCAATCCCTCGTACTTTTGTATCTGACTAAGCAGTCCCATATTCTGCATGCTCTCCCTCCGTTGCTCCAAACGGCTGATAGCCTTGCAGACATTCAAAAAGCCGCATTCTTCGGGCTGTCCGCCCTGTAGCAGACACCGATCGCATTTTGTGGTTCTCTGCACCTTTGCTAATTTGATCTCTTTAACAATCTCTCTAATAAGTTTTAGATTCTCGGTCGTCGCTGAGAAACCTGACCCTGGCTCCGTACTAACAATAGCCGCCAGTATCTGCGCGCGACTGCGATATAGAGGTGTCTCGAAATTCAGTTGCCGGTCCACTATTGCCCGCACAGAAGGGATAGAGAAAATTCGGCGTGTCTTGTGAGCCGACGACAAATACAATATCCGGTAATCGCACCGCCCCTCCCGCCGCAGATAACTGTTCATATGAATGAGCCAGTCTACCGCGCGGGCGTCAATTTCCGCTGCCCGCAGTTTCCGGTAAATCTCGGGCTCAGACCAGGAACCCGTCTCAATATCGCGAGCCAGCTCAATATAGATCTCTTCCACGAGCGAAGATGCAGCATAGGCATTTGCTGCCTCGCGCACAAACGAGCTCTTGACGTTTGCAATCCTCTCAAGCCGTGTCTCGATTACTTCCCGGAACCGCTCCACTCCGGTGGAATGGATTCCCATCACAACTGCGAGCAGATTATTGAACTGCACCTCCATCTTTTCCAGAATCTGATCGCGGGACATAGCACGAATATCATCGAGCGGCTGATTGCCGACCAGCTTATCGATTTCCTCGATAAGCCTGTAAACATCGTCCGTTCTCATCGTCAGATATGTTAAATGCCGCCGCAACTCTTGTTCGTAATCGGGAATCAGGACCGGCTGAGGCTCGCGCGCGTAAAAGATTTCGTACAAAGCCGCCTGGTCGTCAGCAACCTGATTTGCGTCAGGCGTTTTAATCGGATCCAAATTTACCGGGAAACAGAAATCGATGACCTCATGCGAGTCGACTGTGTAAAACGTGTGAACGCCCTTGGCCTCGATCTCCACATCGTGGATTACATGATTCACCTCCTGTTCTGTCAACTGGTAAATCGATCGGACCTCAGGTGCCCACATTCGGGTCAGTTCCTCAGCCATCGCCCTGCCTCGCCCTCAGCTCGGCGGGATGTCAGTCGATGGGAAGTGACCGCCCAAAGAGGCATGCTCCTTGCGAGGACGTTCAACACTCCCTCATCATGTATTTTGTGCAGCTTCTTCCAAGTCTGCGTGGCCTCGACAAACAGAGCTACCGTGTTTGGCTCATTCGGTATAGATCGGGCCGCTGGCGCATCCACGCTGTGAGAAGAAAAGTTCCAGCCCCCGGCCGTGAGAACATATGCCAGACTCAATCCGCGCGTCGCGAACTCCCTGTCATCTTCACTCTTCAAGCCATCCACTGTGCTGAGCACAGTGTATAACTGATCTGCGGTCAGTCGAACAGGGTCCAGATTTACCAAAAACTCGATCAAGAAGTAGAAAGCGTCTAACCCCAAACTCGCTGTCTCGAACAGTGACGGAATTACGTACTCACGTACAACCCTTACCAACAGTCCGCCCTTCTCTCCATTCAAGCCGGCCGGCTCCTCCGAAGCTTCCATAAGCAAGCCAAAAAGGCGTCGCCATCGCCCGTCAATTACGATCGCGATGAGTTCGTCCCCGAACATCTCCATCTCTTCTTGAGATTGAATGAGGGGCACTACACGATCGAGAAAGGCGCAGCACTCCGGTAAATTCTTGCGTGCAAGTAGGCGGAACCCAACTAGAACATAGTCGCGATATGCATCCTCGGCGGTGCTCACCTCCTCTGGACTCACTTCCGGACTGTTCCGCAGATTTTCCAACTCGGCTTTCTTGCGGTACGCCGACGAAGAAATATAGTCCGCCAGCCATTCGTCGACGTGGTAAACACCGTTAATGGCGAGCGCGAACGTGTGTAGATCCGTGCTGGCGAATTCCAGGCCTTCCAGCACCTCTTCGGTCAACCTGCGCCGGAGTACGTCCCGTCCGTAGGCTGATGTCGCAACCGCCAATGCGTGCAGCTCGATATAAAGGGACGCCGCAAAAGACCGCTCCGGGGGAGTCGTTTCGAAAACTCGCGCCAGCGCTATGCGGAAACGGTCACTCGCCCCCACATCGTTCAATTTGCGGAACAGCGCGATCAACTCTTCTGCGTGTCGATCTTCAAAAACAGGGAGGGCCGGAGTCACAGATTCCTTTTTGAGAAACCCATTCAGCCATAAGACCCATTGATCTTCAGAGAACCCCCGAAACGCAGCGAGCGCGCTCGGCCCCACGCTCACGTGGATCCTCCGATCGCTTCCAGCCGACGGCCCGCTTCCGCAAGTATTAGTCGCCACTTGCTGTGATCCAGACCAGATCCAACGCCGATGTAAATTCCCGAATACGCGTTGCTCAGACCTTCCAGAGCCCCATGAACTCTCTCTCTGCAGGTCGGTCCATTACCCGCACAATTGTAAGTTTTCCCCCAACCGGATGCTCCCTTTGAAGGCAGAAAATAACAGGGAATGCTCGTCCAGGTTGCGTCCAACGTGCTCGGCTGCGCACTGGGAATTCTGGCACCTTTGGGATACACTACTGCAACGAATTCGGGTGCGCCGTCGGGTCCAATCCCGCTAGTGATAGGCAAGCCTAACGCATCTCGGATCACAGTACCGGATTTGCCGCCATGTTGCATGCGAATTTCATTAAGATCCTCTTGAGGAACTATCCATACGCGCCCGCGTGCGCCCACATATGTTCGGGTCACCCGGCCCAAAGGGCGGCCTTCTGGACCGCTAAAATAGGTAAGACGTACGCGCTTTACCGATGCGGTGCCCAAGTCTGTATATTTGCTTGGCGTGAGGCAATACCGAATAAAAGTGCCAATCTCCATCACACGTGCATAGCTGCGCGGAGTGTGATCATCATCCTCGCGCAAGCGTTTCGCCCAGATATCGCTGTTCTGGCGCTCGATTCGATCTACAGCCGTTCCAAACTCCGAAACGATACTCGCGGCGTTCATATTGCATTCAGCCAAAATCTTCCCAAATAGCTCGCAGCTCACCAACTTAAGGTGCAAGTCAATGAGTATGCATGCACCTAGATGATGCCCGGTTTCCGATTCATTTAAACACTTGACAAATTGGTCGACCCGATTGCTGTCACTACATCTTGACAGCCGCTCTTTGAGAGCGCTTTGAACAGACTTCCAATCCATATTGTTTTGTAATTGGACAATTTTACTGTCTATCATAGCCCTATGCAACAGTGGCTGCTCCGGCGTTTTCCTTTTACTAAGGGAGTTACAACTATGGCCACTGACGCCCAAATTACCGCAAACCAGGCAAACGCCCAGCACAGCACCGGTCCCAAATCCGAATCCGGCAAAGCCGCCTCTTCCATGAACAATTTTCGCTACGGCCTCACCGGTAGCTCGTTCACCGTTCTGGATTCCGAAGATCAGGACGAGTACGACCACCTCCTCTGCGGCCTTCGCTTTGAGCACCAACCCGCCACCATGACCGAAGCAATCTTAGTCGAAAAGATGGCTCAAAGTCACTGGCTCTCCAAACGCGCCCTCTACTTACAAGATCAGTGCGCCACCGACGAAGATCTTACGCTTGAGGAACAAGGACGCCAACTCGCTCTGTTCATCCGCTATCAAACCACCCACGACCGTGCCTTTCACCGCGCCCTCAACGATCTCCTAAAGCTTAGATACGAGCGAACAAAGACGGAGATTGGCTTCGAATCGCAGAAGCGCCTAGCGGCTGCCGAATCCCGCCGCGACTCCGCCGAAAAACGCAAGCAGGACCTTCACAAATTGAACGTTTTGCTCGCCGAAGCCAAACTGAACTATCAACTTCTGCAAAATTCCAGCCTCGATTCCACAAACCGCCTCGCTTGCGGTCATCCCAACGGAGATATCGCTGCTGAAAAAGCCGCCTGACGCACTCTCGCCTCATCGAAACCCGAAGCTTCGCCCACAGCAACACTCCAACTCCGCCTTCGCCGCGCCCGTTGCAATCGCCAATGCGTCTCGCGCACAATGGTCACAATTGCCGGCCTTCGCAAACCCGCAATCCGAAAGCCCCGCCGCCATTCCCGCTCGCGCCTCGCTCCCGCTCCTCTTCGGCCTCACCATCTTCGCCAGCGCTTGTCTTCTCTTCCTGGTCCAACCCCTCGCCGCCAGGCTACTCCTGCCCTGGTTCGGCGGCTCAGCCGCGGTGTGGATCACCTGCCTGCTCTTCTTCCAAGCCGGCCTGCTGCTCGGCTACCTCTATGCCCACGGCCTCACAAAGCGCCTGCCCCGCAAAGTCCAGGCCCTCCTTCACGCCGGCCTGCTCACGCTCAGCCTCGCCGCGCTCCCCATTCTTCCGAACGCCGTCTGGCAGCCCCACCCCGGCGCTGATCCCACCTGGCCGTTGTTCGGCGCACTCGCAACTTCCGTCGGTCTGCCATATCTGCTGCTCGCCTCCACCACACCTCTGCTCCAAAGCTGGTACGCCCGCTCCCGCCAGGGCGCGCTGCCCTACCGCTACTTCGCACTCTCGAACGCCGGTTCCCTGATCGCGCTCCTCAGCTATCCCGCCTTCATCGAGCCGCGCCTCACCGCGCATCAACAAGCCCAAACCTGGTCGATTGGCTTCGTCTCGTTCGCCGCCCTCTGCGTCGCCACAGCCTTTCTCGCCCGGCAATCCCCGCGTCCCGCAAACCACCAGCCGCCGCCCACCCCAATCCCCAGCTCGCCGCTCTCGAAAACCCAAATCGCCCTTTGGCTCTCGCTCTCCGCTTGCGCCTCTACGCTGCTGCTCGCCGTCACCAATCTACTGACGCTGAACGTCGCGCCCATGCCGCTGCTCTGGGTTCTGCCGCTCAGCCTCTACCTGCTCAGCTTCATCCTGTGCTTTGAAAGCGACCGCTGGTACAAGCGCGCCGTCTTCTTGCCGCTGGTTCTGCCCGCGCTCGCTTGCCTCGCCGCAGCCATCAAGCCGCTCGAAAATCAACCCATCCGCGTCGCAGTTCCCCTGTTCACCGGTGCGCTCTTCATCTGCTGCCTCGCCTGTCACGGCGAGCTCGCCCGCTTACGCCCGCCTGCCGCGCAGCTCACTGCTTTCTATTTATTCCTCGCGGCCGGTGGTGCGCTCGGCGGCCTGTTTGTCGCTCTCCTCGCGCCGCACCTGTTTCCCGCCATGTACGAATACCCCATCGCATTCGCGGCCTGTCCCATCGCCCTCTTGGCCGCTCTCTGGCGCGAACACAAACGCTGGACGAAACCCGATCTCAGCTTGGCCCTCTGGCTCGCCGCTCTCGCCGCCACCATGGTCCTGGCAGGCTACGCGTGCCGTGAAACCTGGTACAACGTGCGGGATTCCAGGTTGCTTGTTCGCAATTTCTATGGCGCGCTCCGCGTCGACGATCTCACCGACTACCATCGGAAAATTCGCGAACTCACTCACGGCACCATCATCCACGGCGTTCAATTTCTCAATCCGTTGTTCCGCCATCAGCCGACCACTTACTACGGGTTCACCTCCGGCATCGGGCTCACCTGGAACGCTCTATCGGCCGCCGGACCCCTGCGCATGGGCATCGTCGGACTCGGCGCCGGCACTCTTGCCGCCTATGGCCGCAGCGGCGACACCATCCGTTTCTACGACATCAATCCTGCCGTCATTCGCATCGCACAAACGCAGTTCACCTATCTCGCCGATTGCCCCGCGCACGTCGATATCGTTCTCGGCGATGCCCGCCTCTCCCTGGCGCGCGAGCCCAGCCAGCGCTTCGACATTCTCGTCATCGACGCCTTCTCCGGCGACTCCATTCCCGTTCACCTCCTCACCCGCGAAGCCTTCCAAATTTATTGGCGTCACCTCAAACCCGACGGCGTCCTCGCCGTCCACATCTCCAATCACTATTTGGATCTTGCTCCCGTCGTGGAACTCGCTGCCGAACAGTTTCACAAGCAGGCTTGGCAGGTAGACAACGACAGCGATGATCCTACCGAGGTCTACGCGTCAACTTATGTTCTGGTGTCGAACCGGCCGAGCTTTTTCGACCAGCCGTTCTTCAGCGGCCTGTTGACCCGCATCGATCCGCCTCCCGGCCTGCGCGCCTGGACCGACGATTACAGCAATCTCTGGCAGATCCTGAAGTTCAAATAGAGCAGAAAAGCATCAAAGGTGAAACTCGTCGCCAATCTCGCGCACGCAGATCCGCTCCGGATGCGGCCCCGCTGCGGACACAATCCGCTCGATCGGTTCAAGCCGCGGCTCCCTGCTCAGCTCCAAACGTCTGGTGATGAACCGGCAGCACGAATTCCGCCCCCGCATGATTCGCCATCGTGAAGGCCTGCTCCGGGTTGCAATGCACGCGAATCCAGGGATCGTAAGCGCCCACCGGCATAATCGCCAAGTCGACCGCCCGCGAAGAGCGCAGCCGCTTGAACGAGTCCGTATAAGCCGTATCGCCTCCGAATACTACGCGGCGTCTCCCAACCTCCACCAGATAGCCGTTGTAACCGCGATAGATATCGTTGCGCATTCGGGCGCCCCAGTGCTGCACTTCGAACGCGGTAAAACGCGCCGGCCCCACCTGTACACTCTGGTTCCAGCGCAGCTCGTGCACTTGCGCATAACGCCTGCACCGCAGCAAATCGGATGTGCGGTCTGCCGTCACCACTTGCGTGCGCCTCTCCTCGAGCTGCCGCAACGTCGGCAGATCGAAATGGTCCATGTGCGCGTGGGAGAGCAAAACTACATCGATCGGCGGAAGGTCAGCCATGGGAGCTGCAACCTCCACCAGCCGCTTCATGCCGATAACCAGCCGTCCCAGCCTCAGTCCGATGCGGTCGCTGAATACCGGGTCCGTCAGAATGGTGAACCCATCCAGCATCAACAGCACTGTGCTATGACCCAGCCATGCCGCATGGAAGCCCGCTTTGGGCCATGCCTTCAAATTCGGCCGGTGTGGCGCCGGGATGATCTCCCGCTTGCGGTCGCCCGAGATGTGGCGGAAAAACGCCGGTCCCGCGCGGCGCAGAAATCTCGCCGTCTCCGGAGCCCTCATGATGTGAGTAGCAAAGCTGGTTCTTCGCGCACGCGCCGTCACACTATTAGGATGCCGCAAGCCCCCGCTAGGGCGCGTCTTCCTGGTCGATCGCATAAAATGAACACGTCCATGAATCGCCGCGATCTCCTCCGCACCACCGTCCTCGGAGCCATCGGTGCCGGAGCCGCCGCAGTCCCGGCGCGAGCTCTGGATCGTCCCGCTGGTTACGACGCCTCTAAAGAACTCGAAGCCTCCGATTGGAAGCCGCTCTTTCTGGACGGGCACCAGAACGAAACTCTGATCGTTCTCAGCGACCTGATCATTCCCGGCTCAAAGGAAGCGCTTGTCAACCGCTTCCTCGATCTCCTCATGAGCGCCGAAAAACCCGAAACGCAACGGGAATTTGTCGCCGCGCTCGCCTATCTCGACGGTGCGTGCCTGGAGCGCTATAAGGCGGCCTTCGTATATCTGCCCCGCGACCAGCAGCTCGACATCGTCGCCCTGTTTGCCTATCCGCATACCCAGCAAACCTGGGGCGAAGACATCGTCGAGTTCCCCGGACATCATCACTTCGAAAATCTGAAGCAATGGATTGTCGGCGCCTACTACAGCTCTCCCATCGGGCTCAAGGAGATCGGCTGGGACGGCACATTCCCACATGGCGTGTTCTCAGGCTGCCAGCATGCCGAAGGTGAGCATTCAAGCTCGAGCCAATAAGCCAGAAATGTTCCAGGATCCACTCACACAAACTTACGACGCCATCGTCGTCGGCTCCGGCGCGACCGGCGGCTGGGCTGCCAAGCGGCTGTCGGAAGCCGGCCTGAGCGTGGCTCTGCTCGAAGCGGGGCGCAACATTTCGCCCAAAGAGTTCACCGAGCACATGCCTGCGTTCCAGTTGAAATACCGCAACATGTCGCTCGATTGGCTGAAGTCACGCCCTATTCAGCGCCAGTGTTACGCGTGCATGGAGTACAACTACGACTGGTTCGTCGACGATCTGCAGAACCCCTACAGCACGCCTGCCGACAAGCCGTTCACTTGGCAGCGGCTGCGCATCGTCGGTGGCCGGACGCTCGTGTGGGGACGCCAGAGCTACCGCTTGAGCGATCTGGATTTCAAAGCCGCCAGCCACGATGGCTACGGCATGGACTGGCCGTTCTCGTACAAAGAAATCGCCCCTTATTACGATCTCGTTGAAGATTACGTCGGCATCAGCGGCGCCGCCGAGCAGAACGACGCGCTTCCGGACGGCCATTTTCTCCCGCCCATGAAGATGACCTGCGGCGAAACATTCTTTCGGGAACGCATCGCGAAGCAATTCGGCCGCACCGTCACCATCGGGCGCACCGCCATTGTCACCCAGAACCACAATGGCCGTTTAGCATGCCATTACTGCGGACCCTGTGAGCGTGGCTGCAGCACCTTCTCCTATTTCAGCAGCCCATTCACCACTATCAAAGATGCGCTCAAGACCGGCAAATGTACGCTCATCACCAACGCGGTCGTCGCGCAAATCGATATGGATCCGTCCACCAACCGCGCCACCGGCGTCATGTTCGTCGATGGAGTCACGCATCAAACGAAGAACATCCGCGGCAAAGTGGTCATCCTCTGCGCTCAATCGCTTGAATCCACCCGCATTCTTTTGAACTCGCGCACTCGCGATCACGCTGAGGGTCTCGGCAATTCGAGCGGTCTGCTCGGCCGCGGCTTGATGGATCACTCGACCGGCGCGGGCGCAGCCGGAGAACTCCCGGGCTTCAACGAAAAACCGGCTCCTTACAGCGGTCCTCATCGTGCGAATGGCATCTATGTCATCCGCTACCGCAATCTTGCCAAGGGACCGCAGCAAAAGACCTTCATTCGCGGCTACGGCTTTCAGGGCAACGCCATCGCTAACTTCAATTTCAACGCGCAGGGCTTCGGCCCGGATTTCAAGAAGGCCGTCACCGAGGGTATCTACGAAATCCGGCTCGGCGCGTTCGGCGAATCGCTCGCGCGCAACGAGAACTATGTCGCCATCGATCCCAACTTAAAAGACGCCTGGGGTATTCCCGCGCTGCACATTTCGATGTCCCATGGCGACAACGAAAAAGCCATGCACGAGGACGCCGCCGAGACTGCAGCCGAGATGCTCGAAGCTGCTGGCGTGAAGAACATTCGCGTCTCCTCCAAGCTCGCCGAACCCGGCATGGCCATTCACGAGCTCGGAACCGCGCGCATGGGTACCGACCCGAAGCGGTCGGTTACCACATCCTATTGCCAACTGCACGACGTCAAGAACGTCTTGGCGATGGACGGCGCCTGCTTCGTCTCCTCAGGCTGCCAGAACCCGACGCTCACCATGATGGCCATCACCGTGCGCGCCTGCGATCATCTACTAGAGCGCGTCAAGCGCTCGGAGCTTTAGAGCGCACAGGGCGATTGGTGCCCGTTGTGCGCGGTTAAACCATGCCCGGCGAAGTATGACGCTTGAGCTACTCCTGCCGTAACGCAATCACTGGATCGACGTTCACCGCTCTCCTGGCCGGAATGTAGGTCGCACATAACGCCACTGCCGTCAGGATCACCGTCACTAATGCAAACGTGACGGGATCGCTCGCCTTCACTCCGTACAGCAAGCTGCCCAGCACTCGCGTGATTGCGAAGGCAATCGCCAGCCCCGCCACAACGCCGAACAGCGCAGGCGTCATGCCCTGTTTCACGATCAACCTGACCACCTGCCGCCGCCCTGCTCCCAGCGCCATGCGTATGCCCAATTCCTGCGTCTGCTGCTCGACCGCATACGACATCAGCCCGTAAATCCCGATCGCCGCCAGAACGAGCGCGATGCCCGCGAAAATGCTTAGCAGCATCATGTTGAAGCTCTGTCGCGACACGCCTTCTGCAATCACCTGTTCCATGGGCCGCACCTTCGAAAGCGTGATCAGCGGATCAACCGCCTGAAACTGCTGCTCAACCGCGCTTCTGAGCGAGTTTGGGTCCATCGGCGAACGGACGCACCACGAAAGCGGAATCACGCTATTGGCCAGTTGCGTCAGCCCTTCGGGAACCTGGCTCTGCGGGATGTACATCACTCCCACATTGGTATCCGAAAGGCCGGTTTCACGCACGTCTCCCACGACGCCCACCACCTGGCGCGGTTCGTCATTAAACTGCGGGCCGAGCCCCTTGCCGATCGTGATCACTTGCCCGATCGGATCTTGTTTCGGCCAATATTTTTTCACCATCGCCTGGTTGATGATCACGACCTTGGCCGAGTTCGTCTCGTCCCGCTCAGTGAACACCCGCCCGCGCAGCAACGGAATCTTGAACACCGAGAAGTAATGCGCCGAAACGAAGCGCCACTGCTCATCGCCGTTGAATTGCTGACCGGCTTTCGGCGCTTTGCCTGCAATATTGAACGGTAGGTCGATCTCGCTGTCGGTCGGAAGCACAATCGCAACCGCTGCGGCTTGCACGCCGGGCAAGCTCTCAATCCTACGCGTGACCTGCACCACCAGGTTGTCTACCTTCTCGGTGGTGGCGTAATTGCCGCCGGCGAGCGATGTCTGCAGTGTGAGCACGTGATGAGCATCGATGCCCGAATTCGCCGTACTCAGCCCGACGAAGGTCCTGATCAGCAGAGCAGCGGAAACCAGCAGCACCAGCGCCAGCGCCATTTCCGCGCCCACAAGCACCTTGCGCATACGGTTCTGCCGCCGGCCGGTACCCGACCTGCCGCTCGCTTCCTTCAACGTGGAAGCCACATCGGGGTTCGAAATATGTAGCGCCGGAAACAGGCCGAAGACGATACCGGTGAGGAAAGAGATGCCGATGGTGAACAGCACCATGCGCCAATCGAGCATCGCCAGTAATGCCTGCGGATGTTCCGGGTCAGTGAGCCGCGGAATGTTGCCGGGCACAAACAGGATCAAGCTGCGCACACCCCAGGCGCCTAGTAGGAACCCCACGAGACCGCCGATGCCCGAAAGTATGATGCTTTCGGTCAGCAATTGCCTGACGACACGCCAGCGGCTTGCGCCTACGGCGGCGCGAATAGCAAGTTCTTTCTGGCGGCTGGCGGCGCGCGCCAGCAGCAGATTGGCGACGTTTGCGCACGCAATCAGCAAGACCAGCGCCACCGCGCCCAGCAGCACATATAGTGCGGTCTTCACGTCCCCTACCATCGCCTCGCGCATCGGCGTGACTGCCACGCTCTCGGTCTTATCCATCCACTTCGGATACAGCCGCCGGAATTGTTCCCCGCGCAGCTTCATCTCCGCGCGCGCTTGTTCCAGCGTCACTCCCGGTTTCAACCGCCCTGCAACATTCAGGTAGTGACCCTGGTTCGTACTGTTCGGGTCGGCCTGCAGCGAAATCCAAACATCGCCCGGAGGATCCGGCGTGAAACGGGCGGGCATCACGCCGATGATGGGATACGGCTCGCCATTCAATACCAACGTTCGTCCCAGAATGTTCGGGTCGCCGCCGAAGTGCGATTTCCAGAGCTTGTCGCTGATGATCGCCGCTTTCGGGCCATTCGGCGCATCTTCCGACGCGTTGAAGGTTCGACCCATTGCGGGCCCGATCCCGAACACCTTGAAATAATCCGCCGAGACATGCAGCCCTTTTACCTGCTGCGGCCGGTCGCCATCGGTAATATTGAGTCCAGGACCCGAGAAATCGTAAATCGCAAACGACGAAAACACATTGTTCTGCCGCCACACCATATATTTCGGAATGGAGGTCGAATAGCCGTTGCCTTGCGGAAACTTGCGCCCGATCTTCATGATGCGGTCGGGCTCCGGATACGGCAGCGGCTGCAGCATGACCTTATCGATCACGCTGAAGATTCCGGTATTTGCGCCGATCCCGAGCGCCAACGCGGCTACCGCGATAGCCGTAAACGTCGGACTTTTGCGCAGCATGCGAAAGGCTTGCCGTGCGTCGGCGAGCAGGGATTCCATATCAGCAGGATACGAAGAGCTGCGCCGCGAAGTTCCGAAAAGCCGCTAAGCGCGCCTTAATGATCGAATTGGGTGATCAAATATTGGTTTCACATGGCGAAGAAATCTGAACCACCAGGCGACGAAGCGCTGGGCCTGAATACGCCCATCGAGCGCCGCGATCTTTTGAACTCAACTCTGCTCGCGGCAGGCGCCGTCTTGCTGCATTCCGTTGCGCCGTTCCAATTGCTCGCAGAAGAAGACTGGACCGGATACGGCGGCATGGGCGATTACGCCGATTCGAACGGAAACACCTACGATGTGATGACGGCCGGTCACAAAATTCGCGACCACGTCTACGAGAGCGCACGAGCCGATGCCATCGACACCGGTGACGAGTTCGATTGTGTTGTCGCAGGCGGCGGCATCAGCGGCTTGGCAGCGGCGCTCTTCTTTCAGCGCGAGAGCCGGGCGGGGGCAACCTGCCTGGTGATCGACAATCATCCGATCTTCGGAGGCGAGGCCAAACGCAACGAATTTAATGTGGACGGCCAGCGCCTGATGGCTCACCAGGGTTCGGCGGCCTGCTTCCCTCCCCTGCCGAATACGTTTCTGGCCGAGTTCTACGATTCCATCGGCGTCGATTGGAGCCAATTTCAGTACCAGAGATGGACCGGTCCACAACCTGAAGTTCCGCTCGAAACCGCACCGTATCCAGTCGGCGGCAAGACATCGGGATTCTTCTTCGGCGCGAAGTTCGGACATCCCGAGGGCTTGTGGCTAATCGATCCCTGGGGCAAGAGACTCGCAGGCGCTCCCATTTCTGAACAAGCCAAGCGCGAGCTGTTGAGTATGCGCGATGCCGATCGCAAACCGTTTTCCGAACATCGCTTTCAACCAAAACAGCACGGCGACGCGGCCTCGCGGCATCTGGACAGCATCACGCTCGAGCAGCATCTGATCGAGACTTACAGCCTGAGCGCCGAGACCATTCGAACATTCTTATCGCCGATCACAGGCGGCGGTTCGGGAATCGGTGCGGATGTGCTGTCCGGTTACGCCGATTACGCCGCCGACGTTTTGCTGCCCTGGCAGTACGAGAAGGGCGCGCAGATGTTCCCCGGCGGCAATACCGGCATGGCTCGCCAGATTCTGAAGAAGCTTATTCCGGATGCAATCCCGGGCGCGACAACCATGCAGGAGATCTGCCGCGGGCGGGTGCAGTTCAACGTGCTTGATCGCAAAGGCCAGCCCGCGCGTATCCGCACCGGCGCAACCGTTGTGTCCGTCAAGCATGACGGAGATCCGCAGCGCGCATCAGCCGTCGAAATTCTTTATGCGAAAGATGGGAAGCTCTACCGTGTTCGTGCGCGCAGCGTGATTATGGCGGGCGGAAGCTGGACGACTAAACACATCGTTCGCGACTTGCCCGCTGTTTGCCGCGACGCCTATGCGCAATTCCATCGCGCCCCGTGCCTGATGGCGAACGTCGCAGTTCGGAACTGGCGCTTTCTTTACGATATGGGTCTTACCGAATGCCAATGGTTCGAAGGAATCGGGAATTACCTCACTATGCGCAAGGTCGCGACGCTCGGAACGGACCCAACCACCATCAACCCCGACACTCCAACCGTATTGAATCTCAAAATTCTTTTCTCCTATCCAGGTCTCGACTTACAAGCTCAAACAGTTCGCGGGCGCACCGAGCTTCTATCCACATCCTTTCGCGAATATGAGCGCCGCATCCGCGAGCAATTCACGACGATGTTCGCGCGCTCCGGCTTCAACGCCAGCCGCGATATTGCCGGGATCATCCTGAACCGTTGGGGCCATGCATACTTGAGCCCTCAGCCCGGCTTCTTCTTTGGCACAAACGGCAAGCCCGGGCCCGGCGACATCCTCCGCCAGAATCCGTACGGCCGAATCGCGTTCGCAAACTCCGATCTGTCGGGAATAATGGACCACCGCATGTCGATCCTCGAAGCGCGGAGAGCGATCGGACAGGTGCTTGAGCGAACACTGAGATCGTAAACGGCTACAAGGGATTCGCCGCACGCGAGGCGGCGGATTCCACCATTTTGGTGCATAATGGTGCCATGAGGGCAACAAGCAAAACCGTGCGCCAGAGCATCAGCTTACCCGCTAATCTGGCGGCTCAGGTCCACGCACTCGCCAAAAGCCGACGGCTCAGCGCCAATCGCATACTTCTTGAGCTTGTCGAACACGGGATTCAAGCACAGAAACGGAAAAAGCAGGAATTCGTGGCTCTTGCGGAGCTCTTCCGAAGCACCGATGATCCCGAAGAAGTGAAGCGCCTGGGCGATCAGATGGGCCGGATGATTTTCGGCGGTTGATGCCGAAGCTCGAGATTTGGACTAACCTCCCACCCGGCATCCGCCAGCATTTAATCGAGCGAATGCACGACCGTTCCATCAGCATCGCCGACCTTAACGAGCTTCGCCTTTGGGTCGAGTCGGCGCCGGATGTTCCCGAAGGTGACTGGTACAAGGACTTTGGGTCATTCAAGATCTGCGGTCGAGGGCCTCTTCCGAAGACTTTCCTACTGCGCGGCCAAGCGGCCCGCGGAGAGCCCCTTTAAGTGCTCAATTCCTCATCTTCGCGATATGTACATCGAAGCCCGTCCCGGGCAGCAGCGACGTCAAGATGAACGCCTCGAAATAATCGCCCCGCAGTTCAGTATTGCGGTATAGGTTCGGCTCGCTCTCCGAGTTCTCTGTTCTGGCATTCAAATCGTCTAAGAACGACTGCGCGTTACTCACCGTCGGCGGGTTGTAAATCTTCGCAGGCACGTTCCGCCCCTCAACCGCCTCCGTCGCGTACGAGCGAACCAGTTTGGGCCAGTACGCCTCAAACAGCGCTGGACTTGCGAACACGTCGGCCCAAAGTATCTGACCATCGATCGCAACGACGGCTCCCACAGCATGCTGCGCGCGCAACTCACCGAGCAACTTCTCATAAGAACGCTCCACCGGCTGCGCCACGGAGTTCACCTGATCTTGCACGAACCTGTTTTGCATGGTAGCCGCGTACGAGGAGGTTTGCGCCAGCCCGCCCGCCACTGGGGCCGGAACTGCCGCCGCCACCGCCATCCTCGATTTCGCCACTTCATCCCAAACCTGGCCCTGATCCTTCTCAGCCATGGCTTTCAGCCGGACACTCGGCTGCGCCATCGAGAAGCCAAGCGCGCCAAAGTTGGCCGAGGCGCCCGTCCAGCGGTGTGGCTCCACGCAGAAGACGCCGAGATCTACCGGGCCGCTCTTCGCCGATATGATGCGGTCTGCGCCCACCACCCGGTCCTGCTTTCCACCCGTGACAATTTCGCCCGCGAGCAGCAGAAGCGGCCGCTCGGAATTGTTCGTCAGCGTAAGACGGTTGACTTCCGCACCTCCTCGGGCTGGAGGAAAATCCCGCGGCATTCTTCCATCCCGAGGCCGCGGACGAATCAGCCCAGTGCCGCTGCCTTCCTCCGCAACCACCACCTGCCCCGACCGAATCCCTTCATCGAGCGTCAAAAACATATGCGTGTCGTGAATGGATTTGGTTACCACTGGGAAAATCGTCAAATTGTTCTCGATGATGGGACTAATTACCGTATATGCGCCTGCCATCCCCTTCGGCTGGCTCGCCTGAATGCCGAGAACAATAGCCGCGCACGCCAGCACAGCTATCGCCGATCCTGTCTTTGTCATACAAATGGCTCCTCCGGGCTTGTTTGTAACTTCGTCTAACTTGCTATCCGTCTAAAGAACGCCAGGACAAACACTTCTTGCAACAAATTTTTGTTTGCGAGCTCGAGCTTGGGCTTACCGCAGAAGAGTTTGCTGAGATCTTGCGCGAGATCTGCAGCCGCTATCTCCCGCCCGATGCGACTCAGGCCGAGCGGGAACAGTTCTGTCGCAGCTTGCAGTTGGAAGACCTCGCGCTTGCCCGTGCTTGCGCTAAGGGCAACCAGACGGCATGGGATCGCTTCGTGACCCGATATAAGACCAAGCTGCACGATGCGGCGCTCGCGATTGTAAAAGAACGGTCCGGAGCTCGTGAGCTCGCAGATTCTCTCTACGGTGAGCTATTTGGCACTCGCCAAACGGCGGACGGCGATCGCGTTTCAAAGTTCGCCTCATACACCGGGCGCGGCTCGCTGGAAGGTTGGCTGCGCGCGTTGCTGGCGCAAGAGTATGTGAACCTGATTCGGCGCCAGCGCCGCATGGTTGTTTTCGATGATCGAGTTGAGAGCGCCGCCGCGGGTTCGCCGTATGCTCCGTATTCGACGGACGCTCGGATCCCGAAGGCAATCGATGCGGCGCTCGGTGAGCTCCCGGCGGAGGAACGTTTCATTCTCGCGGCCTACTATCTGGATAGCCGAACACTGGCGGATATAGGACGCATGATTGGCGCGCACGAATCGACAGTCAGCCGCAGGGTCGATAAAATCACGCGCGGCCTTCGCAAGCGGATCTTGCGTGCTCTTCGAGAACAAGGCATGAGCGGGCGTGAAGCGCAGGAAGCGATGGAATGCGATGTCCGTGATCTCAGCGTCGATGTTTGCTCGAAGTTAATGGAAGGGGATATTGGTGCAAGAAGCAGGAACTAAACCGTTCTATTGGATAGTTGGCAACGAGGGATGAGAAGTCGCAGATGAAACACGAACACCCGAATGCCAATCTGCTCGCGGCATTTGCGGAGAAGAGGTTGCTTGCCCATGAGCGCGAAGAGCTTCTCGCGCATTTGGCCGAATGCGCCGATTGCCGGGAAGTCCTCGCTCTCACTTCGGTGACCGACCAAGGAGTCCCCGCCAAGCGGTTATCTCCGGCCTGGCGATGGATGGCCGCAGCCGCCGCTGCATGCTTGATCCTGACCGGCGTCTGGGGATTGCGGCTAATGTCATTGCTGGCACCAAACAAAGCTATGCCTCCCGCGGCGATCACTTCCCCAAATGACATCGCGCTCAGCTCGGCTCCGGCCGACATAGTTCAACCTCAAATCGCTCCGGCGCCGAAGGCCGCAGCCCGGCCTGGGATCCGCAAGCATCCGAAGCCGTTACCAGTACCAAAAGAACAGCCAGTTGCGCGAGAGCTAGCGCCAAAGTACATCTCTGCGCCTATGGCAAGAGGTCTTGCGCTGACGGCGGCCCAAGGCTTCTTGCCTCGAACTCGCGTTCTCTGGAGCGTCGCTGCTCCCGTCGTGCAACGATCCTCGGACGGAGGAATCACCTGGCACCCAGTTTCCATCAGCGAGGGCGCAGAATTCCACGCGGTCGCGTCCGTCGGTTCAGAGGTCTGGGCTGGCGGTTCGCACGGTGTTTTGTTTCATTCCTCCGACGCGGGCGCTAGCTGGAAACAAGTTGCTGTGGGCGGCGGAGGTGAGGCATTGAACGGAACTATTGTTGCGATTCGTTTATCGGAAGCCTCCGAAGTAATCCTCGAAACAGATTCGGGCCAGCAATGGATCTCGCGCGATGGCGGAACATCCTGGCAGCGCCTATAAGTTGAAAGGGATCCGATGAGATTTGCAGCGGCATTGTCTCACTGAATTACTGGAAATAAATGTTTTCCATCATTGGAATGTTGATCGTGTTGGGCGCCATCGTTGGCGGTTTTCTCATGGAGAAGGGCAAGCTGCTTGTCCTGATGCAGCCGGCGGAGCTGGTCATCATCGGCGGGGCGGCAATCGGAACTCTGCTGGTGGCGAATCCACTTCCTATAGTGATCAAAATCGCTAAAGGTGCGCTCGGAATTTTGAAGCCCAGTCCTTATTCCAAAGCCTTCTATCTGGAAACTTTGAAGATGTTGAACGAATTGTTCAGCGCCGGTCGCAAGGGCGGGTTGGACAAGCTGGAAAACGATATCGAGGACCCTGAGAAGAGCCAGATCTTTTCGAAATACCCCAAGTTCTTGAACAACCACCATGCTGTCGATTTCATGTGCGACACCTTCCGCACCGTGATCAGCGGCGGCGTCGGAGCCTTCGAAATGGACCAGTTGATGGAACTCGATATGGAGGTTCACCACCAGGAGTTGAGTGTTCCGGTTGCGGCGCTGACGACGATGGCGGATTCCCTGCCCGGTCTCGGAATTGTTGCCGCCGTATTAGGGGTGGTCATCACCATGGGCGCGCTGGGCGGACCTCCGGAAGAGGTCGGACATAAAGTGGCCGCCGCTTTGGTGGGGACCTTTCTCGGCATATTGCTTTGCTACGGTTTCTTCGGCCCGATCGGCTCCTATCTGGCCAAGCAGAACGACGCGGAGGCGCAGTATCTTCAATGCCTGAGGGTTGGTATTCTGGCGCTGATTCGCGGAACTGCGCCCAGGTTGGCCATCGAGTTTGCCAGGCGTGCGATTCCGTCCGATCTCCGGCCTTCTTTTAAAGAGATGGAGGAAGGATGTAAGGCGGCGGCCAGCGCGCCGGCGCAAGAAGCCGCTTAAGGCCGGACCGCTTCGCACGCAGCATGACCCCGCCCGTCGTAATCATCAAAAAAAAGCGCATGCACGCCATCCCTCATGGAGGAGCGTGGAAGGTCGCGTATGCGGATTTCGTGACCGCCATGATGGCCCTGTTCATCGTGCTATGGCTGCTCACCAGCAGCGACCAAGTGAAGAAAGCTGTGGGCGGATACTTCCAGGATCCCAAGGGCTACGGCAAGCAAGTGGGCACCACGATTGCCGGAACCGGCGAAAGTATCACGACCAAGATGGACATGAACCAGATCCGGCAGAAGCTCGAGGAAGCCATGAAGAAAGCTCCCGAATTCCAATCCCTGAAGGATCATATCGTGTTGACAGTTACCGGCGAGGGATTGCGAATCGAGTTGATGGAAACAGAGAATGGCATGTTCTTTACTTCCGGAAGTCCACATCCCAGCGATTTTGGGAATGATTTGCTAATCCGGCTGGCGCACGAGCTCGGAAGATTGCCCAATCGCGTCCTCATTGAAGGGCACACCGATGCCTCGCCTTTCGGCAGCGATAAGGGCTATAGCAACTGGGAGCTTTCGACAGATCGCGCCAACGCAGCACGCCAGGTAATGCAGCAGAACGGTCTCAGGGCCGACCAAGTGAGCGAGATCCGCGGCTATGGCGACCAGCGTCCCCGAGATCCGGGCAACCCTCTCGACCCGTCAAATCGGCGCATTTCCGTAATAGTCAAGTACCTGGGCACGTGAATTGGTGCTTCAGTTCGGCGGCCCGGGAGCAGCACGGCGTTCCAGCCACTCCGGACTCTTGAGCAGCGCCGGTCCCATCTCGATCAGCCGCGGCAGGAGCTCAAATACCGCCGACGCGCTCCAGGCCGAGCCTCGGCGAGTCTTCAAGCCGTGAACGTTCAGATCCGAGGCAATCTCGGTGATCCGTTTCTCCTTTACGATCTCTTCTAAAATGAGCAGCAAAACCGTCATCTCCAGTGGATTGCGCTCCAGGTTCATTCCGTCATCGGCAATACGCAGCCCATAAGGAATGTCCTCGGGACGTACGGAGACCTCGACCGGCTTGCTGTCGGATACGGAATCCGGAACCTCTCGAACCCACTCCACCACCGCCAATTTCCATCCCTCAGCGGCCTTCTGCATGAAGTAATCCAGCGTAAGTTGACCTGCGATCAGATCGCGGCTGCGTTGTGTCATGGCGCCTCTCTCCGACGAACTTGGGCATTTCCATTGCCATTCTTGCTGCCTCCGAACCGTTCACAAGCGCGCCCTTTTGCTTGGTGTTCGCGCAGTTTCGGGAATGGCTGTCGCGCTGCTGGGACGCCGGCCCAACGCTAGACTGAAGGCGCATGTATACCAACGCGCTGAGCCGCGAAAAAAGCCCATACCTTCGCCAACACGCGCACAACCCCGTGAACTGGCTCCCGTGGGGCGAGGCGGCCTTCGAGAAAGCGCGCATCGAAAACAAACCGATCTTTTTGTCCATAGGCTACTCAACCTGCCATTGGTGCCACGTCATGGCTCACGAATCGTTCGAGGACGAGGCCGTTGCGGAAGTGCTCAACCGCGAATTCGTACCCATCAAAGTGGACCGCGAAGAGCGTCCCGACGTGGATCGCATCTATATGTTGTTTGTGCAGGCTTCGACAGGTAGCGGCGGTTGGCCGATGTCGGTTTGGCTCACGCCAGATTTGAAGCCGTTTTTCGGCGGAACCTACTTCCCGCCGGATTCGCGCTACGGCCGCCCGGGCTTTCGCGACCTCTTGCAACAACTGGCGCGCGCCTGGCGGCAGGAACGCGATCAGGTGGAAGCCTCGGGCGCCAATGTGGTCGAACAGTTGCGCGCTCTTTCGTCGTCCGCAAAGCTCGGACTCGAACCCGGTCGCGAGTTATTCGGCGCAGCGTTCTGGTATTTCCGAAGAACGTTCGATGCGCGTTGGGGCGGGTTTGGAGGCGCGCCGAAGTTCCCCCGGCCCGTGGCGCTCAATTATCTGCTGCGCTACTATGCCGCGGAGAAAAACGAGGAAGCGCTGGAAATGGTCACGCACACTCTGCGCGCCATGGCGGCCGGAGGCATGCACGATCAGCTTGGCGGCGGCTTCCATCGCTACTCGGTGGACGAGCGCTGGTTTGTGCCGCACTTCGAGAAGATGCTGTACGACCAGGCGCAATTGGCCGTTTCCTACCTGGAGGCCTATCAGGTCACGAGTGACCAGGCATTCGCGAACGTAGCTCGCGACATCTTCTCCTATGTATTGCGCGACCTCACCGATTCAACCGGTGCATTCTTCTCGGCCGAGGACGCCGATAGCCCGGATCCGGAGAATCCATTGCACTCGGGCGAAGGCGCTTTTTATGTCTGGAGGAAAGCCGAAATAGAGGCGCTGCTGAGCCCGCAAGAAGCAGCGCTATTCTGCGCCCGCTTCGGCGTTGAAGCCGAGGGAAACGTCGACCAGGACCCGCACGGCGAATTCACCGGGCGCAATATCTTGTATGAGGCGCAGGCCGTCGAAGACGAGAGCCGCCTCGCCAACACGAAAGAGACGTTATTTCAAGCGAGAAGCCGGCGGCCACGGCCGCATCTTGACCGCAAGATTTTGACGTCCTGGAACGGCATGATGATTTCGGCTTACGCGAAAGGTTACATCGTGCTCGGCGATGAGCAGTATCTGCGCGCAGCCGAGCGGGCGGCGGCGTTCTTTCTCACGGCTATGTATGACGCCAACTCAGGGCAGTTATTGCGGCGTTTCTGCGACAACGAAGCTGGAGTGCCAGCCTTCCTTGATGATTACGCGATGTTTGCGACTGCGCTGGTGGACCTGTTTGAGGCAACATTTGAGCCATCTTATTTACAAACGGCCGTAGCTTTGGCGCGGCACGCCGTTAGTCAATTCGAAGATGTAAGCCAAGGCGGCTTTTTCAGCACCCGTGAACGGGCACCTGACTTGCTGCTGCGCATCAAAGATGATTACGATGGCGCCGAGCCCTCCGGCAACTCGGTGATGACTGAGTTGCTATTGCGGCTGGCTCACCTGACGGGCGATGACGCGTTCCGGGAAAGCGCCCGGCGATCACTTATCATTTTTACTCCGAAGATCAATGCGCAACCCGCTATTGCGCCGCAGATGTTGGTTGCCGTCGGCCGCTGGCTTTCGGAGCCGGAACAAATCGTGATTCGCTGCCCGGAAATCGGCGCCGATGTTCGCAATCTGCTCGCCGAACACCAGCGCAAGTTCGCGCCGAATTCAGTGCTCTTGGCGCTTACCGATGCCGCTGCCGAGTCGCTCGCGCCCGTGGCCCCGTTTCTCGCTCAGTTGGAACGTAAAGGCAGAGTCACAGTTTACGAATGCCGCAACTTTGCGTGCAGCCTACCCACGGTCATTGAGTAGGCGCGTCTGCGCTACACTGTGCACGATGGCCAACAGCGAATCGGCGCGAACAACTATATTAAGGGGAAATCCCTTTCGGTTAGCGGGACCAGAGTTGAAGGTGGGCGATACGGCTCCGGATTTTGAGGCCGTGGACTCCACTCTTCAGAAAGTTCATCTCGAGCAGACTGGCAAGGGCGTCCGTATTTTTAGCGTGGTTCCTTCGCTCGATACGCCGGTTTGCGACGCCCAAACCAAGCGCTTCGAAGATGAATCCAGCTCACTGTCCGACGTACGCATTTACACCATCAGCATGGATCTTCCATTTGCCCAAAAGCGCTGGTGCGGCAATTTTGGAATCAATTCGGTCACTATGCTCTCGGACCACCTGACGGGCTCTTTCGGCGAGCACTACGGTACACTCATTCCCGATCTCCGCATCGAGAGCCGCGCCATCTTCGTCGTCGACGGCGCGAATAAACTGCTGCACGTGGAGTATGTCAAGGAAGTGGGCGACCACCCGAACTACGAAGCTGCCTTATCGGCCGCGAAAGCAGCCACGCAACAGAGCACTCACTCAGTTGCGTAGAGGTTCCGGCCTGGGGCGCATCGGCACTCTTACCGGCGAGTGCCCCGTCTCCGGGAGCGTAGCCGTCATAAACCAGAAGTTCTCGAGCGAGCGAACTACTTTTACGTAATCGGGGAGATTGGTGGGCTTCGTTATGTAGCAGTTGGCGTTAAGCTGGTAAGCCTTCTGTACGTCCTCTTCGGCCCGCGAACTCGTCATGACCACAACAGGGATCTGCCTCAAAGCTGGAGAGCCCTTGACTTCCGCCAGCACCTCGCACCCGTTCTTGCGCGGCAGGTTCAAATCGAGCAGCACTAAGTCAGGCCGACTTACCGCTCCCCGCTCAGCCTGATGCAGATAATCCATAGCCTCTACTCCGTCGTGAGCCACAGTCATCTGGACGGACATCGAATTTTCTTTTAGCGCCTCGCGTACCAGGCGGACGTCTCCGGGACTGTCCTCTACGAGCAGGATGTTGAGGGTCTCCATGGGCATCACCTATTACTCGCAATTTCGGAAGCAAGTGGTGAGCCAAACCCTATCTCTTACCTCTACAACAGGTTTGCAGGCGTGCATGAGCTTACATTGCAGTAAGAACGAACAGTCGACTTGCACGCTTCCGGCAAAAAATGCGTCCGTCTGTTGCGGTCGACTTCGTCCCTAATGGATTTACACTGGTATAAACTGTTCCATATCATTGACATTGCGGCGGTGGAACGGCGACAAGGTAGCATGGGAATTTTGGAGGACCCTTGATCAAGCTAGACATCATCAATGAAGTCGTGAGTCGCACGGGCATTACGAAGACAAAAGCAGAGATGGCTGTCGAGACAGTTTTCGAAACGATGAAAAAAGCCTTGAGCGAGGGCGACCGGATTGAGCTGAGGGGGTTTGGGATCTTCAACGTGCGGCCACGAAAGACGGGCATTGGGCGCAATCCCAGAACGGGCGCCGAAGTCGCAATTCCGCCCGGCAAGGCGGTTCGTTTCAAGCCCGGCAAGGAACTGCAGACATTGCAGTAAACAGCGTGCCTGAGCCGGGGTCTACGGGGCCAAAGCAGGCCAGGAACATCTCAGTGAACGTGCATGAGGGGCCGGTAATCTGGCCGGTGCGCGAACCCGGCTTTACTTTAGCGCGCCGTTCCGCGTGGCCACGCTTGTGGTGGCTCAATCTTCTCCTGCTGGTGGCGACGTTGATTACCACTACGGTTTTCGGATTCGCGCTTGTCGAAAGCTTTTCGAGTGGGCAACCGTTCGATGTCGACCGGCTGGTGGAAGCTTGGGCGCGATTTGCCAGCGGCGACATGGCTGTGTGGGCCGGGTTGGATTTTTCCGTGCCTCTGTTAATGATCCTGCTCGCGCACGAATTCGGGCATTACGTTTTGTCCGCGCTGCGCGGAGTGAACGCGAGCCTTCCATATTTCCTGCCGTCGCCGATGTTATTCGGCACCTTCGGCGCATTCATTCGCATCCGGACTCCGATCTACACGCGAAAGAGCCTTTTCGATATCGGCATCGCGGGACCCGTTGCGGGGTTCGTGGTTTTGTTGCCGTTCCTGATTGCAGGCGTTTGGAAGTCGCACGTTGTCCGCGGTGTTGGCGCGCGCGGGCCCTTCGTATTCGGCACTCCCATCGCGCTGCGATTCGCGGAATGGCTCAGGTTTCCGCACGCCTCGCCGGGCGACATCTTGCTTCATCCCATGGCAATGGCCGCATGGGCCGGGCTCTTGGCCACAGCCTTTAATCTGCTTCCGATGGGGCAGTTGGACGGCGGCCATATCCTCTATGCGGTCTTCGGCCAGCGCGGTCATCGGCTGATTTCGAGCAGTGTAATCGCTGTTCTCGCGTTGCTCGGTTTCTTGTATTGGCCGTGGTGGTTCTGGGGCGCGATCATGTTCTTCCTGGGACGCCGCCATCCGCTGGTTTATGACCGCACGCCGCTCTCGAAAACTCGCGTGATGCTGAGCGCGCTCGCTTTGCTGCTGTTCATCGTCTCCATTTCTGTCGTTCCAGTGCGTGCGAACTAGCACAAAGCGATGAAGATCTCAGCCACTATCATTGCGTTTAACGAAGAACGTAACATCGCGCGCGTGATTGAGAGCTTACGCTGCTGCGATGAGATCCTGGTTCTGGATAGCGGCTCGAATGACCGCACGGTCGAGATCGCAACCAAGCTGGGGGCTCGGGTTGTTGAAGCTTCCTGGCACGGGTATGCGGCCCAGAAAAATATCGCCGCGGAATTGGCCGCCAATGACTGGATCCTAGCCCTCGATGCCGACGAGAGCCTGAGCGAAGCCCTGGAGGCGGAGATCTGGCAGATCAAGAAAAGCGGCCCCAAGTTCGACGGCTACACCGTGCCGCGGCTGGCACAGTATCTGGGCCGCTGGATCCTGCATAGCGGCTGGCATCCCGACCGCAAAGTGAGGCTTTTCGACCGCCGCAAAGCAAAGTGGGTCGGCGATTTCGTCCACGAATCGGTCACCGTGGATGGGGCGATTGGCGATCTAAAATCGAACCTGCTTCACTTTACCTGTAACTCGTTATCCGAGCACCTGCGGTCCATGGACCGGTACACCACTCTTGCCGCGCAGGAGATCGTCGCGCGGCAAAAAAATATTACCTGGAGCCTCTTATTATTCGATCCACCCTGGACGTTTTTTCGCACTTACTTCTTGAAACTTGGTTTTCTGGATGGGCCTGAGGGTTTGGCCATCGCTTACATGGCGGCCTTTTATAACTTTGTGAAATATTTCAAGGCGCGGGACATGAGTCCCGGAAGAAAAACGTAGGTTGCGGATTCTGCACATCGATACCGGATCTGAAATGCGCGGCGGCCAAAGGCAGGTGCTGTTGCTGATGGCGGGATTGGCGGAAGCCGGGCATGAATGCGTTCTGCTGGCCGGTGAGCGTAGCCCTTTATCCCAGGAAGCAATGCGCGCCGGCTATGCCGTACGCAAGGCGGAGGCCAAGGAGCTTTGGCAATCTTCGAAGCAGGCCGCTATCGTGCATGCACACGATGCTCGCGCACACACGCTCGCGGCGATCGCTTGCAGGCGCCGGTTTGTAGTCTCCAGACGCGTCGCCTTCGCCGTGCGGCGCTCGGTCGCCTCCATTTGGAAATATCAGCGCGCCACAAGATTCCTTGCCGTCTCGCAATTTGTCGCGAATCAGTTGCAGGCGGCCGGGATCCGAAAGGAGAAGATCGACGTGGTCTATGACGCAGTAGGCGCCATCACCCCGGCCGAGCCGTGGAACCCTGCATATCCCGCTATCGCTCTTGCATCCCGGGACCCACAGAAAGGACGCGATCTGGTGGAACAAGCGGCGGAGATAGCTCGTATTCCGGTGCTCTTCTCGGAAAACTTAGCACACGATTTATTACGCGCTTCTATGTTCGTGTATATTACGCGCTCGGAAGGCTTAGGTTCGGCGGCATTGCTCGCAATGGGTATGGGCGTGCCGGTCATCGCGAGTAACATCGGCGGACTAAGTGAACTTTTTGCGGATGGCGCTTCCGGCATTCTGGTGGCCAACCAAGCCACAGCAATCGTGGACGCGATGCGACGGATTCTGGAGGTACCGGATCTTGCGCGCGCCGTTATCGCACGTGCCCGGGCGCGCGTCGCCGGAAGCTTTACCAGGGACCATCTGGTTGCGGGAACTCTGAAGTCATATGAGAGGGCGCTTGCCGGCTGATTACCAGCCTTTCTATATAGCGCTCTCTGCCCTGGCTGGCTTGCTGCTAGGCAGCTTTTTGAACGTTTGTATTTATCGGATACCGCGCGATCTTTCGATAGTGGCGCCGAGGTCTTTTTGCCCCGAGTGCGGAATCGGGATCGCCTGGTACGACAATGTCCCACTGCTGAGTTATGTCCTGTTGCGCCGCCGCTGCCGGGGTTGCGCGCGTGCGATTCCCGCACGTTATCCAATTGTGGAATTGACGACGGCTGTCTTGTTCGCTTTCGTCGCGAGCGAGTACGGTTGGACGCTCGCGGCACTCAAATGGTGTGTCTTGGAGGCGTTGCTGGTGGCGCTGTTTTGGACCGACCTCGAGGAGCGAATCCTTCCCGATGAATTGACGCTGGGCGGAACGGTGGCGGGGGTGATCTTCGCGATTTTCGTGCCTGTTCCCAGCGCCGCCGGGGCTCTTCTTTTGCCATCGGCAAAAATCGCCCTGCAATCGCTTCTCGGCGCCGCAATGGGAGCAATTTTCCTGGTCACGCCGATTTGGGCGCTCGGGGCGTTGTATGCATGGGTTCGAAAACGGGAAGGGCTTGGATTGGGCGACGTGAAGTTGCTACTGCTGATCGGTGTGTTCCTGGGAGCCGAGAGAGGCCTGTTTGCGATGCTGATAGGGACGGTCGGCGGGACCATCGTGGGCGTCGCCTACGTTCTGGCGAGGCGGCGGAATCCGTCCACCTATGAGCTTCCCTTCGGCAGCTTTTTGTGCGCCGGCGCAGCGCTGGTTCCGTTGCTCGCTAGATGGTTTTGACCGCTCGGCGCGGAAAAAAGGTCGAAAAAGGAAGGCCCTTGGTGTACCATAGAGCTTTACGGTATGAAGGAACTGCTTCAGGCGCTCACTCCCGGTGAGCGCGATTGGCGCATTGCGACCCGTCTGGATCCCAAGCGCCTGCCCGCCCATATCGCCATTATTATGGACGGAAATGGCCGTTGGGCCAGGCAGCGGAACTACCCCCGCATCATGGGCCACAAGGCCGGCGTTGACCCGGTCCGGACAGTGGTTGAAACCTGCGCGCAAATGGGGCTGGAGGCGGTAACGCTATACGCGTTTTCGGTGGAAAACTGGAAGCGGCCGCGGCATGAGATTGATGCGCTCTGGCGCTTGTTGCGCATTTATTTGCGGCGCGAGCTGCCGAATCTGATGCGCAATGACATTCAACTGGCCGCCATCGGGCGCATGGAATCTTTGCCTGGTTTCGTTCAGGACGAACTGCAATCGGTCACGCGCAAGACGGCACAAAACCGAGGCATGCGCTTGAACCTGGCGATTAATTACGGCGGCCGGACAGAGTTGGTGGACGCTGTCAACTCGATCCTGGAGAACGCGCGTCTGGAGGGTAATCTCGATTCGCTCGACATCAACGAAGAGGCCATTGCCGCTCACCTCTACACGGCGGGCTTGAAAGATCCCGACTTGCTGATTCGAACTTCGGGCGAAATGCGTATCAGCAATTTTTTGCTGTGGCAGATCGCCTATGCCGAGCTGTACGTGACTGATACGCTGTGGCCGGATTTTACGCGGACCGAGCTGCTGGAGGCCATTTTCGAATACCAGAATCGCGACCGCCGCTTCGGCGGGATCACTTCGCCGGCTGACACGGCTTCACTTTTGATCGAAGAAGAAGCGCTCGAGCTTCCCCTGGCTTAAAACGAGCGCACAGGCGTCTTCGGTTAAGCGCATGCGTGCCGTTGTGCGCCACAAGGCCTAAAATCCAACTTACGGCATACTGATCATAATGAAGCGCGTGGTCACTGCAATCGCGCTGATTGCGGTTGCTGTGTACCTGGTTTGGTTCGCTGCGGATTGGGGATTCCAGATCGCCGCCGTCTGCATGAGCCTGCTTTGTTACTGGGAGTATTCAGGCCTGGTTGCCGCACACGGATTTCGACGGCCCGCTATCTTTGGCGCCGTCGCGGGCCTGCTGATTCTGTTCCGGCCTCCCGAAACGCTGGCGGGCATTACGCTGCTCATCGTGCTCGCGTTCATTAGCGCGCTTCGCTATTCGGATCTGCGAGACAACTTGCCTGCGGTGGCGTGCGAGTTTCTGGGCAGCTTCTACACATTTGCGCCATGGCGTTTCTCACTCGAGCTCCGTCGTGAAAGCGTGCACCTGCTGTTTTTCGCCCTGGCGCTGAATTGGATCGGCGACACCGCGGCCTATTATGCAGGCCGCCTATTCGGACGCCACAAGCTGGCGCCGGTCGTAAGTCCGAAGAAGACCTGGGAAGGCGCGGCTGCATCGGTGGCCGCTTCGGTAGCGTTCGGGTTGCTCTATCTGGGATACTTCATGCCGCACGTGCCGTGGTGGGAGGTAGCGGGCATGGCGGTGTTGGGAAATATTGCGGGGCAATTCGGAGACCTTGCCGAATCCGCCATCAAGCGCGGCGCGGGAGTCAAGGACAGCGGCAATCTGCTTCCCGGGCACGGCGGAATGCTCGATCGTGTGGACAGCAGCCTGTTCGCATTGCCCACGGTTTATGTACTTTTCGAATTAATTCAATCTCTCTCCGTCTAAAGGCGACTCCTTCATAAGCGATTCTTTAGCACTTCCTTAGCCCTTCCTTAGCTTGTTAGCTGTAGAGTAGTACCGGAGTTGGGGATAGGCCAGTTCCTATCGCACTTGCAGCAAGACAAAGCTGGTCTTTCCCATACGTAACGTATATGTGCCGCTGGCATACGCCTTGGGTCCTGCTTGGCGTGGGACTGCCGCTTTTCGCTCAGACCTCTCTTCAAGTCTTTCGTACGGCCTTCAAAACAAACGCCGACCTGGTGCTTGTCCCGGTTACTGTTACCGATCATAAAGGCGGCATCGTGAATGGATTGAGCGCGAATGCCTTCCATGTGTTCGACGACAGAATTTCGGAACGGATATTTTCCTTTTCCGAGGAGGATGTTCCCACCTCCATTGGCGTAATCCTGGATATGAGCGGCAGCATGAAGGCTACGCTGAGCCAAGCTAAGTTTGCGCTTCGATCCTTTCTTGATACTGAGAATCCGGAGGATGAGGCGTTCCTCTACTCCGTTTCGTCACGCCCGCGCCGAAATGCCGGCTTCACAAATGATATGGACACTCTGTTAAGCGGCGTTGCTCTCTCAGACGCGCAGGGCAGCACGGCTCTGATCGACACCATCTATTGCGGCTTGGATACAATGCGCTCCGCACGCCGGCCCAGAAAGGCGCTGCTCATTATCTCGGATGGCATGGATAACCACAGCCGTTACTCAAGAACCGAGCTGCTTGAGCGCGCGCTCGAATCCGACGTTCAGATTTTTACAATTGCAATTTACAGCGCCCCGGCTTATGAGAAACCGATTCAACTTCAGGAAGCGCGTCGCGGATTGTCGCTGCTCGAGGAATTGGCCGCAAAGACCGGCGGCCTCCATTTCATAATTCGTGACAGTGAAGATATCGGCCATGCAGCTACAAGTATCAGCCGCGCCATCCGGAACGAGTACACGATCGCATATGTGCCGGGAAACTCTACGCGCGACGGTCGATGGCACGCTATAGAAGTGAAGCTTGGGGTGTCGGGTCTTAGGGTTTACGCACGCGCCGGATATTATGCTCAGTGAGCTCATATCCAGCGGCTCGCGTGAGGAAAACCATGCTCGTGATCTACCGGCAGCTTTGCCGACTTTGCCTACTTACTTCCGTCTTTACGTTAATCGCCTTGGCCCAAGAAAACAATCCAGTTTCCGCCAGCGCGGAAAATAATCCTTCCGGCCTTTCCCAGCAGATTACCGAACTTCGCGCGCTTGTCCAAAAACTGCAGGCGCGCGTCGACGAACTCGAAAAGCGGTCCCAAGCGCAAAGCGAGACAGATCCTTCGCCCAGTTCGCCGCCTCAATCCACCAACGCGGCTCCCCAACAGCAGGCGCAAGCGACATCTTCCCAGCCAGCTTCGCCAACTTCCTCCCCGGGTCCGGATTTCCTGCACGGCACGACATTCAACCTGCTGATTGATGGTTACTACGGATACAATTTCAACGACCCGATCGGGCGTGTCAATCTTCTGCGAGCCTATGACATCAGCAGCAATGCATTCAGCCTGAACCAGGCCGCACTGGTAGTCGAGAGTGCTGCCGACCCCGAAAGCGGCAAGCGCTTCGGCCTACGGCTCGATCTGCAATACGGGCAAGCGACGGAAACATTGCAAGGTAACCCTGCAAATGAGCCAC
This sequence comes from Bryobacteraceae bacterium, assembly GCA_035502635.1. Taxonomy (GTDB): domain Bacteria; phylum Acidobacteriota; class Terriglobia; order Bryobacterales; family Bryobacteraceae; genus Bog-105. The sequence continues at coordinate 18,554 of DATJUG010000011.1, read as the reverse complement.
GCCCGGACATCTACAGAAACATCTTCCAGGCCTATGGCACTTACGTGTTTCCAATCGGTAAAGGCCTAACCGTAGATTTTGGCAAGTTTGCAAGCTCGCTTGGTATTGAAGGAAATTACACCCAGGACCAAATGAATTACTCCCGTTCTTATTGGTTCAACTTTTTGCCGTTCTATCATATGGGTGCACGCGTTAATTATAAATTTAACGATAAGCTGGCGCTCAACTACTGGATTGTTAATGGCACTCAGCAAACAGAGCCGTTTAATGGGTTTAAGGATCAATTCGTCGGATTCGCTATTACTCCGAACAAGAACATTACCTGGAACGTGAATTATTACTTGGGGCAGGAGCACGTGGATGTCATTTTCTTTCCGAATGGAGGTGCTCCACCGAATCTTCCCACTGAGCAGGGCGTACCTTTCGAGCCGATACTGAATCCTCCTGCCGGCAAACTCCATATCTTCGACACTTATGTGACATGGCAGACCACCCCGAAGTTCACTTGGGCTTTGGAGGCCGACGACGAAATTGAGCGCCTGTACACCTATTCAGCACCCTCGCATACAGACGGCGGTGCTGGCTACCTTCGTTACCAGCTCACGCCGAAAGTCGCGCTGGCCGGCCGGGCAGAGTATCTTTCGGACCGCGGCGGCCTGTTCACCGGCGTCACTCAAGCGCTGAAAGAGACCACCCTCACGACTGAATACAAGTTTGCTGATGGGTTTCTCGCCCGTGGAGAATGGCGCCGGGATTTCTCCAACCAGCCATATTTCCTGACGGACATCCTAGGCATCTTGAGAAAAGAGCAGAACACGGCAACGCTAGGTCTGGTCTGGTGGGTTGGGGGAAAAGAAGGTAGCTGGTAACTCGGGCTGTATGGCATTTCGCCGGGATCCCGGGCCTTACTCGGCCGCAATCGCGGCCAGCGTCTCCACCACCGAAATATTCCGGACCAGTTCTGGAGGCAAGCTGTGCCTCGCCTGTAAGTAGGCGGGGGTATTGTACGAGATCCCCACTTTGCCGGCGGCGTCCTCCCAAACCAAAAGCTTTAGCGGAAGATCGATTGCAATGCTGGGGGACGCGATCATCAGGGGAGTTCCCGCTTTCGGATTACCGAAGATCAGGAGCTTGGTATTGCGCATTTCGATTCCCACCTTTTCCGCCTCACCACTGTGATCGATCACGGCAAAGAGCTTGACTCCTTTTTCTTCGAGGATTCGCTCCAGCCGGCTTACTATCTCTGCCACCGAATGCGGGCTTGGAACAGTTACGATTCCATTTCCTGATTGCTCAGCACCCATTCACATCCTCCTGCTCGAGAGCCACTACCAAACCTTCGCGGATGAGCCGTCGAACTAGTTAGTTTACCCGTGTCTTCCGGCTTGCCCGGAGGAACTCCTGGGCCGAAAGTGGCCGGCCCGCATTTTTCAGGCGGGTGTCCCCATACCGGCGATGGGTCTTCTGGGCCGTTTCAGCGGCGAGATCCAGGACAGACACGATTGCCCCGCTCGGAGCCGCCGTGATACAACTGCTGGTTGAACCATCCCGCCGCCATGGCTGCAGCGCATCGAAGAACGCTACGCATCGGAAACGCCTCTGCCCTTGCGCTGATCGCCTGTTTTGCAGTCTCAGGTGCGCAGGATGCACCGCCGGATGCGGCCGAACAAGGCCGGATGCTCGAAGCCATGCGGCTTTACGCCGGACAATACATCGCCAATCTGCCGAATTTCATCTGCGAGCAGGTGACCCGTCAATATGAAGCGGGCAGAAAGCCCAATCACTGGCACCCGGGCGATGTTCTGACTTCGAAGCTACTGTTCAGCAAGGGGCAGGAAGAGCGCAATCTGGAATTGGTGAACGATAAACCAATTCGGCCAGGCATTCGACGCTGGCGTACGCCACTTCAGACGGAGGGAGAATTCGGGATTTTGCTCGAGCGGGTTTTCAGCTCGTCGAGTCAGGCCTCATTCGAATGGAAAGGCTGGGATACGGTACGTGGTCAGCGCGTCGCTGTCTTCGCGTTCGTAATCGATGCAGAGCACTCGACTATGACACTCCGGCTTAGCGACCTCGCAAAAGCCACCGTCGCATATTACGGGACGGTATACGGCGACCCGGCTAGCGGCGCTATCTGGCGGATCACCGATGGGGCGACGCAGCTTCCCAAAGAACTCCGGACCAAAAGCATCTCGACTACCATCGATTACGGCCAGATATCGATTGGCGAAAAAAGCTACTTACTGCCCGTTCAGGCAACCATTTGCATGACGACCGATAGTAATAACGTTCGTAACGAACTCGAGTTCCGGAACTACCGCAAATTCGAGACCGATTCAGTGATCAAGTTCGCCTCCGCGGATGAGCCGCCGGCCGCAAATCCCAAGAATTGATCCCGTGCGGCGAGGGCGGCAAACTACTTAGCCCGGCGGAAGGTATTTCCAGGTACAAGTCCGGTTGGTAAAGTTGTACTGTGGCGCCAAACGGCTCACCCGAGTCTTCTGCTCTAGCGAAGGAATCGACGCTAACCTCTGAGCCCGGCAGTCAGCCGCCCGGCCCCAATCGGTCCGCATTGGATCAACCGATCCCCGCAATCATATATGCGGCGGATTCTTTGCAGATCCTGGAGGCAAACCAGGCTGCTCTGGAATTGTACGGCCTAGACCCGCAGTGCCTACACTCGTTGCAAATCATCGACCTGTTTACGGTCGAAGCTCGCAACGCAGTGGGCCTGAGCGACGAGCTCAAGAAACCCGTCAGCACCATCGGCCCGGTGCCGCATCGCCACCCGCAGGGGCAAAAACTGATTGTTCGATTGGTTTCCTTCCCCTGTGAGCAGCGGGGTGTCGACGCTCGCATCGCGGTCATTCAGGATGAGACCGGACGGCACATCGCGCAAGAGGTGCTGCAAGCGAGCGAAGAGCGCTATCGCGAGCTGTTTGAGAATGCCAACGACGTCATCTTTCTGCACGATCTGAAGGGCAAGATTCTTGCGGTCAACCGTGCGGCTGAGCAGCTAAGCGGCTACTCGCGCGACGAAGTGCTCGGCGAGGGCTTGGAGCGCCTTCTCGCACCGGAAGCTCGGGGAAAAGCGGAAGACAGCATTCGAGCTCATCTGGGCGGCAGTACAACCCAGCATTATGAGCTCCCGCTGCTCTCGCGGTTCGGCGTGCGGCGCTTCCTCGAGGTAAGTACGCGCGTTCTCTATCGCAACGGTCATCCGGTTGCCATCCAGGGGATCGGGCGAGACGTCACGGAACGCAAGCTGGCGCAACAGCGGCTGCTCGAATCTGCTCGCGAGTTGCAGCGCAAGAACGAAGAGTTGAGCACCGCCTTAAAGCTCGCCCGCGAAGCCACGCAGCTAAAGGAGCAATTCCTGGCCAACACGTCGCATGAACTGCGCACGCCCATGAACGGCATCATGGGCATGATCAACCTGCTGAAAAGCACAGAACTCACCGTCGACCAGCGAGACTATGCCGACGCAGTTAGCCAATGCGCGAATGACTTACTGACGATCATCAACGACATTCTAGACTTATCGCAGATTGAGGCGGGCCGGCTCTCACTTACAGACGAGCCGTTCGATGTGCATGAGAGCCTGAAGGCCGTAGTCAAACTGCTTCGCATCCGCGCCACCGCGAAGGGTCTGGCCCTTACGTGTGAAATCGATCCGCTTCTGCCAGCCGCTATAAGCGGCGATTGCGTGCGCTTTCGCCAGATCCTCACCAATCTGATCGCGAACGCCATCAAATTTACCCGCGTGGGTGGCGTGCAAGTACGGCTGAAGGTCACGCAAGATGGCGGCAAACTCAGATGTGAAGTGGCCGATACGGGAATAGGCGTTATCGAATCCGCACGCGGGCGCATCTTCGAAGCCTTCGTTCAGGCCGATGGAACCACTCGCCGCCGGTTTGGCGGCACAGGTCTGGGATTGACCATTTGCAAACAGCTCGTTGAGACTATGAGCGGCCAGATTGGCATGTTCGATAACGATCCGCAGCCCGGTTCTACATTTTGGTTCGAGCTGCCGCTCCGTCGAGCACAAGGCGTTGTCATCGAGAGCGACTTGGCCGCCGCTTGGCCCGAGCGCACTTAAACTGCCTGAGTAGCATACCCGGTGGGTCCGAACGGCGCGTTTCTGCTTCTGATCTTCGGCCTGCTCGCTATCTATTGCGAGTTCATCCGCCCGGGGGGCGTCATCCCTGGTGTGCTCGGAGCCGCGGCCGCGCTGGCCGGAGCTTACTTCTTATTCCGCGAACCCTTGCAAATGACCGGCTTGGTGCTCTTGGCAGTCGCCATCATATTGCTAATAGCAGAAGCGCTTACGGCGCCTTATTTTCTACTCGGAACACTTGGCACCATTGCACTTACCGCCGGGTTCGGCCTGCTTCTTCCAGGCTCGCTCAGAATTGCCCCTGCCTTGGCCATTCCGGTTTCGGCCATATTCGGCCTCATAACCACTCTGTTAGCCTCCATCGCCAAACGAGCACGCCTCAATAAGTGGGCCGGCGCCGAAGGCCCGAACTAGCCGGAACTTTTTCGAAAATACGGCGTAGAGTAAGTGTATGCTTCGCCTTCGTCTCGTCCCCTTGCTTGTCGCCACGGCCACTCTTCCCGCCTTCGGCGCCATCGATACCTCCCTGCTGGCGCTAGTCCCGCCCGGTTCGAAGATCGTCTCCGGAATTGATTTCGATCGAGCTCGAAGCTCACAGTTCGGGCAGTACATGACGGCAAGAATCAATACCAGCGATCAGGAGCTGGAGCATTTCGTCACCGAAACCGGCTTCGATCCCCGCCGCGACATACAGCAGATGCTATTCGTCAGCAACGGTCCGGCGGAGAAGGGCGATTCGTCCAAGTTCGCAATTTTGGCGCGTGGAAATTTCGATCAAGACCGAATAACGGCAGCGGCAAGGACCAAGGGTTTAAAGGCTCAGCCCTTCGAGGGCGTTGATATCTTTGTAGACAAATCTCAACACGACGGGCCAAGCGCCTTCGCATTTCTGGGCGATGGCATCGGTGTAATGGGAGATTCAGAGACCGTAAAGCAGATCGTTTCCAACCGTGCGACGGCTAGCGCGCTGGATCCAGCCCTGCAGGCCGCGATCAACAAGACGGGAACCGACAACGACGCCTGGTTTGTTTCCATGATGTCCGGAGGTTTCCTGGCTCATCACCTGAACGCGCAGATCAATGGCGATCAGTCGAACCATGAAGGCCAATCATCCATGCCACAGGCACAGGCGCTGCAGTCGGTTTTGCAGTCTAGCGGCGGCATTCAATTCGGCACGACCATTCGCGTTTCCTTTGACGCCATCACTCGCTCGCCCAAGGACGCCAGCTCGCTCGCCGATGTAGTACGCTTCTTCGCGAGCATGGTGCAGATGGAACGCCAGAAAGACCCGCGTGCCGGTATTGCAGCCTCCGCGTTCGACAATATGAACCTGGCGACTGATGGCGACGCCATGCATCTGTCTATCTCGCTGCCGGAAAAGAGCCTGGAACAGTTAATCGACAGCATGCCATCGCATCATGCCGCAGCGGACCTGCAAAGCCGACCAGCCCCTTCTCACGCCCAGTAGGCCGTAATTCCAATCACCACGCCGGCCACTGCCGACATGGCGCCTGCCCAAAAGAACGGCTTTCGCTTCGTCAATATAGATAACGACGAGAGTACGATTGCAATCTCTAAGAAGACCTCGCCGAAATGGAAGCGGTCGGCCCTCTCGCCGTATGCGTCCCGCTCTTTCTCCAAATCGCGCGCCTGGTCTTGTATTTGGGCCGCCTCTTTCTTATATCTTTTCGCGTCCTGATCGTACGTGTTGACCATGGCGGATCCCGGCTTGAGGTCTTTCAAGCTGTCGCGAGTTGCCTGCGCCACGTAATGGCGTATGTCTTTGGCCTGCGAGTAAGCCCACGTATCCGAGACTTTGCCCTGCAATAGCAGCTTTTCGGTGTTGAAGTGCTGCGCCAGGACAGAAACTACCGCCAGGAACGCCGCGATGATCGCCATGGTTCCGGCGACCGTCTTATCGAATGGATCATGGGCGTGGTGTACGTGTTCCTCAACTTCTTCTTGAGCGGACATGAGGACAAGCTAGCACGCTCCTCAGCTCGCTGTTGCGTTATCGGCCTTGAGCATGGTCGAAATCTGCCGCACCAGCCGCCGGTAATTCAAATCCGCCAACTTTTGGAAAGGAAACCATTCGCCATCGCGCCATGAGGAGAAATACCAGCGCGAAAAGATTGCGACCTCTTCCGCGCGTTTGCCCGCCGTACGTGGCGAGGAAAGGGACTGGGAAAGGCGCTCGCGGAGTTCGTGGTCGAGCGATTTCGCTTGCGATTCTTCAGCCGAAAAATCCAGCGCGACGCACTCCTGCCAAAGACCGTGAAGCATCGGCCAAAGCCGGAATTGCCGCTTCCCACTTGCGCGCGTCAGCGCCACTCCGTCGAAATGGTGGATTTCCCTCACCACCTCATGCCGGGCGCCGACGGCCGCGTTTACCCTTTCCAGCCGCTTATGAATCTGTGCCGCTTGTTCGAAATCGGTTTCCTCACAGGCCCGGTCCCGCGCGGCTGACAAGATCGTCACGGTGCTTCTGCCATTCGTAGACAGAAAATCCGCCACGCGGCCGGCCTCGGTTTCATATTCTTCCGCTGTCACGGCGCATTGACACGGTCGAAGACATTGGTTCATTTCGCCGTAGATACAACCGGGATGATTTGGATCCGGCGCCAGCACTTCCGTGCATCGCCGAATCTGAAACAGGCTCAGCACTTCCTGCTCATAGGCCTGTGCAAAATCGCGGCTGGCGAATGGGCCGAATACCGGGACATCCTGCCGCGGGATCCGGTTCATTACCCGCAAGCGCGGAAACGGATCGTCGCGCGTGAGGCCGATGAACCACGGCATGCGCAGCCGAAGTCGAGCGAGATATTCGTCCGGGTAATGCACTCTCGACAAGCCATAGAGAAGCAGCAATGTCTCCAGGCGCGACCCTGTAGGCCAGCATTCGACCGAAATCAGGTTGCTGCGAAGCCGCGCGATCGGACTATCCGTGCCGCCAGAGGACGAAACGAGCAGGCGAGACAGCCGCCGCCGTAGACTGGAAGACCAGCTCAGATAAGGCGGCCGGCCCGCCGCGTGCAACGCGTAAACACCGGCTGCCGGAAGTACTGCAATCTGCTCCGGAAGCGTGGCGGCGACGGGGTCGAGGATAATCGGTGCAGGAATTCTCACATGCGCAGCGATCAAGAAAGGGTTCCTCTCGATTCTACCGGCGTGATGGAACGTCAGACCCATCCTCCGCGCTGGAAGACGCTGTCGGCCTTCGCAGTTATCTATCTTGTGTGGGGATCCACGTTTCTCGCCATTCGCGTCGGCGTGCGTGAAGTTCCGCCGTTCCTTCTCGCGGCGCTGCGCTTCTTGGTTGCCGGTTCGGTCCTCTTTGGCTGGATGGTCGCGCGCCGGGAACGTTCACCGAATGCTCGGCAATGGATGTCGACTTTCCTCCTCGCTCTACTAATCTTCGTCGGCGACTACGGGCTCGTGTTCTGGGCCGAGCAGCGTGTGCCCTCAGGCCTTACCGCCGTCATGATGGCCTCCATCCCAGTGTTCATGGCGCTATCGGAAATTATTTTTCTGCGAACACAGAAGCTCACGGTTCGTCTGGCTTTAGCGCTCCTGATCGGGATCGCTGGAGTCGCGGTGCTGGTGAGCCGCTCATTGAATCTGGGCGGAGCGCCGATCGATAGCGCAGGGGCTGTGGCATTGATCATCGCTTCGATGTCCTGGTCGATAGCGTCCGCGCTGACGCGCAAGCTGCCGCTACCTGCCTCCAAAGCGATGAGCTCGGGTGCGCAAATGCTTGCTGGCGGAATTTTACTCACTCTCGCCGCGGCATTGTTCGGCGAGTTTCGTGATTTCCATCCACGGACTGTCTCACTCGCTGCGTGGTTCTCCCTGCTTTACCTGATTGTCGCGGGTTCCATTCTTGCATTTACCGCCTACGTCTGGTTGATTCACCACGAATCGCCGACCAAGGTCGGGACCTATGCGTACGTAAATCCCGTGGTGGCCGTGGTGCTTGGATATTTTCTGCTCGGCGAAGCGCTTGGCCTGCGATCGATCCTTGGGACTCTGTTCGTTCTGGTCAGCGTGGTGGTCATCACGACAGCTCGAAAAACTCGACGCTGACAGCGTCTCAAGCACTCGCAGCCTTCAGCGCGGCAAGGACGCGATCGTTCCGGAAGGGAATTCTTCGGATGCGAACGCCCGTCGCATCGTAGATAGCATTCCCGATGGCCGCAAGCATCGGTTTGAGCGATGCCTCGCCAGCTCCGTAGGGCGGCAGATCGGGCCGATCTGGATTTGGATCGCCATTCACCAGGACGATATCAATGCGCTCCGGAATGTCGGCGTGGCGAAGAGTCTGATAGGAAAACCAGTCGCGGCTGGTCACCTTCTCGGTATCAAATCGCACTTCTTCGCGAAGAGCGCGACTCAGGCCATGAAGCGTACAGCACTCGACTGTGTGCCGCAGGGTTTCGGGATTGACTACAAAACCGCAGTCATGCGCGCACACCAGCCGCTTCGCCCACACGTGACCGGTTTGGCGATTCACTTCGACCTCCGCGATCTGCGCCACAACGGTCTGGCCACGGAATGCATATGCGACGCCGCGTCCCGTGAGAATGTCTCCCTTGCTCATGGGGTTTGGCGAAGGCCGCGAATCCCAGCCATACTTCTCCGCAGCGGCTTTGAGCACCGCAATGGAACGAGCGCGCCGGAATCCGCCATCGACATGCGTGCCGGCCTTGATCATCTTGATGCGAAACTCAAGCGGATCAGCCTTCGCGGCCGCCGCCACTTCGTCGATGAATGATTCCGCGGCAAATGTCGGTTGCGGGCCGTTCGGGTCGCGAAGGTTGCCGGTGCGAAGCGGCGTTTCCCACACGCTCGGCAGACTAACCACCTCCCCGACCATCTTGCGATTGGGAATGGCGTACATATCCGATGGCATGGCGGCACTGCCGGCGGCCGGTTTTGCCCGTCTCGATCCCATCAGTTGTGCAATCAGCACAGTATCGGGCTCGTTGTATCCAACGTGGTTGTAGTCGCACGACTTTGCATGGAAGTCATACGCGACCAGACTGCCGTCACTACCAAGAGCGCCGCGCATCTTCACGAGAAATGCAGGGCCTTTCGTATCCCATGCGGTCTCCTCCTCCCGCATCCACTGCATGCGCACGGGCCGGCCGATCTCGCGGGCAATCCACGCCGCTTCAAAAGCCGCGTCTTCGGCGGCTGAACGGCCGAAGCCCTGCGGACCCATCATCCAGATCACGCGCACGCTGTCATGTGGCATTCCGAGAAATGCAGCGACGCCTCGCCGCATACTGTAGGACTTCATGTCATTCGTATAGACGGTCATCTGGCCGTTCGAAGGGTCGGCTAACGCGTGGGCGCCCGCAAATGCCGTGTGCCCTTGAAACGGTATCTGGTATTCCGCCTCGATGATTTTTTCCGCGCCCGCAAATGCCGCATCGGGATTCCCGATCACCATGGGTCCGGATACGGGAGCGCGCATCGCGGGATTTCCCGCCGCAGGTGGTCTGGATGGCGGAACGTGTATGCCGGAGTTTCCTGCCGCCGGTCTCGATGAGCGATTGCGCAATTCGGCATCTCCCTCGATGCCGGGCCTGGATGCCGGGGTGGGTTCCGATTCTCCCGCCCCACCGTGTGTGGACGCTGAGGTGGGCATCGCTACGGGGGTCGCGTTGCGCATGTAGTTGAAAAGTTCTTCAGATGCGGGGAACGGAGAGGTCGAAGGTTTCTCCCAGGTTGTCTTCAACTGGCGAGCTGCGTGGATCGCCTGCTCTTCGCGCTCGCACACGACAGCGACGTAATTGCCTTTGCTCACCACCTTAATGAAGCCCGGCAGGCTTCTCACCGAGGATTCATCGATGCCCGTCAGCTTCGCGCACGCGAATGGAGGCTTGACGTTGCGCGCGTGAACCATGCCTGGCAGCTTGACGTCCACGGCCCATTTCAGAGACCCATCCACCTTGGCCGGAATGTCGTCACGCTGGATAGACTGGCCGGCGTATTTGAGCTCGGGGTTCGATTTGGTTTTGGCTTTGCCGGTGACCGAGTAGATGTTGTTCCCGGTCAGCGTGACATTGAACTTCTTCCCGGCGATGAGCTCGCCATAAGTGACGCGTTTCGAATCATCGCCTTTCAACGTGATGACTGCGTCGCTGACGGCTAGCTGGTCGACCGGCGCTCCAAGATGCTCCGACCCCATCTCCAGCAGCACACGGCGCGCTTCGGCCGCGACGCGGCGCATCGGCCACGAATCTCTTTCGATAGCTGTTGAGCCGCCCGATCCCACCTGGTCAACGGTAATGTCCGTGCTCCCCATAATGCACGTGGTTTTGTCGAAGGCTATGTCCAGCTCATCGGACATAAGCTGCCGGAAGCACGTACCCGTACCCTGCCCCGGGTCCGTCTTGCCGACATAAAACGTGGCCGTGTTGTTCTCATGAATGACGATCCACGAATCGACTTGATGGAAATCGGGATCGTGATACGGACCCCCAACCCCGCCGCCTTGTGCATCCCCTTCCTCAACTGCAGTGGCGCCGAACACACCGAGGCTCACCGCAAGAAGTCCCGCGCTCTTGAGAAATCCCCGGCGATGCATTACCAGAGCGTCTTCAATCTGTTTCGGAATCCCCTGCGACAATCTCATGCCACTACCTTCTTCCCGGCGGCCGGCGAAGCTTCAGCCATCGTTTTGATTGCCCGTCGAATGGCGCTCTGAACGCGAAAGTAACTCATGCAGCGGCACAACGTTCCGTTCATCGCTTCCCGGATCTGCGCATCCGACGGATGCGGATTCTTATCCAGCAATGCCTTCGCGGTCATGATCTGTCCGTTTTGACAGAATCCGCACTGCGGCGCCTGTTCCTCAATCCAGGCCTGCTGCACGGGGTCCAACCTGCCGTTCGCAGAAAGTCCTTCGAGTGTGGTGATTTCACCTTTAACGGAAGACACAGGCGTGATGCAGGAAAAAGTCGCTGTGCCGTTGATGATCACTTTGCACGCGCCGCACTGCCCGAGTCCGCAGCCAAAGCGAGGACCTCGCAGGTCCAGGTCGTTGCGGAGGATATAAAGCAGCGGCGTGGATGGTTCGACCTCCACCGTATGTGAACGGCCGTTCACCATAAGTTCGATCTTGCTCACAACGGGTACACTCCTTAGACAACTGAACTAGTGTCGCTCTGCATTCATCGTACGCGCCCGGCCAATGCCAAGCGCGGCTATCGCAACCGAGGTAGCGAGATCACTCTTCGGCGACGCAAATATGCAGCTAATTCTGTCGTACAGAGTGAAATCCACTAACAAAGACGTTCTTATCGCACGAAACAATTCCGACATTGAGCAGACGACGATTAGACATCTTTATTTGTATTTGTGTCGCACAGTGGCGCGATTCGTCATACCCAGTCCTGTTTGCTGTGCTAATTGTGACGGCCGTCCTCTGTTTCGGATAGAGCACTGTTTCGGCCAGTCCCGTTCCGTACAAGTTCACAGCGGTACCAGCCCGAAGAGTAATTGGCAGGCGGCGACCCTTGGAATCGAACTGCTCGAAGTTGAGGACACGGATATCAAGTCGACAGGCTGTAGCGGACGTGTTCGCAAAAATAACTTCTGTGTACTGGCTGCCCATTGCGCCATTCGACCCGTTCGAAGTCGCGAGCACTTGCTTGGGATCACAGATCAAAGCGGCTGCCCTCACGAAAGACGAAGCGAGAAACAAAAGCAGAAGGGGCCTAAGACACAACAGCGCGGATGCGGGTACTCGCATTTCGAAAATGGCTTCTATCAGTTTATCTGTTCACGGATCGATGCTCGCTCGAAACGGATTGGTCTTGAACCTGCCAAGCGCCTCATCCCGCTGGATTCTTGCGCCGTACTGCTGAATACGCATATATCAGCCGCGATTCCGACCGCGAGGATGCCAATTAGAGGCTAAAGAATGCAGGCGCGAGACCCGGTCACGTCACCATCGTTTCATTCCACCGGTGATGGTTTGTGCCAGTTGAAGTGTCGTCCCAGTATCCCTTTGATTATCAGGTGGTCGGTCGCCGCTGTAACTCCGATACCCACTCCGAAATTGATCTCCCATTTAGGTGAAACGTTCAGGTCAGTGGCCGCAAAGAATTGTTGTTGCTGCTCGCGAAACGAATCAAACTGCGTGAGGGAGCCGTAGTCGGCGTAATACTCAACTCCGCCGCTGATCTGCTTGCTGAAGTCATAGCTGATCTTGGCAGCGGGAGCGAATCCCAGCCCCTGATGCACGTCCGGTCCGTGCCAGGTGCGCTCGAGCGCGGGATTGAAAGCAAAGTACCAGCGATCTATTGCCTTATCTACGATCGGGCGGATTTCCCACGTCCAGGTATCAAGAGAGTAAACCGGACGCTGATAGCCGATTTCCGTCGAGAGACTCACGCCCACATGCCAGTGCCATGACGGGGGCACACGCACTCGCGGACGAATGTGGTCGCCTACCCACTGCACGCCGTGGCCATTCTGTTCGCTGGTGAAGATATAGAAGCCCACCTCCATCCAATCATTGATGCCTTGCGTGATCTCCAGTGTCTCGTGCTCCTGGTGATAAGTCGGATACACACCCTGGATCACGTAACGCTGTCCGAGTGCGGTGAAGTTGGAGTGCAATTCCACCATGGTGCTGTCGGGCGTAACGGTATCGGACCCATAGACCTGAATCTCGTAATTTCCTTGCGCCTTCAGCGGCACAGAAGAGAGAAGGCCTGCGATAGCAAATAGCCACCAGAGCCCGCGCGCCCGTGGAACTCGCACAAGATGTACGCGACCCGTCACGGAATCAAACGTAATGGAAGAGCATCATGAAGCCCATATCCATATGGTCCTGCTGATGGCAATGAAAGAGCGTCAAACCGGGATCATTCGCGGTGAATTCCACATCCACCTGCGTATTCGATTTCACCAGAACTGTGTCTTTTACGATGCCGCGCGTCTTGCGGCCTGACAACGAGCGGAGTTCGAAGGTATGGCGGTGCAGGTGCACGGGATGATGATCCGTGCTTTCGTTCTTGAACTGTAAACGATACCGTTGACCCTGCTTCAGCTCAACTGTATCGGTGTGCGGAAAGGACTTGCCATTGATCATCCAATGGTCCATGTCGCCATGTCCGGTGAATTTCGATTTGAACACCAGTGGAATCTCCGCCGCGCCAGTATCTTCAGAAGCACTTGGTTCCGTGCTCTCGAAGCGCTGATAATCCCACGACAAAATTTCCGGCTGCCGCCATTCGGGCTCTCCGCCCCGATTCGCGTACTCCACCACAATGCCCATCCCCGCGGCCCTGATGTGTTTGCGCACTTCTCCCAAAACCCAAGCTCCCGGATTGTTGAGTTGCACAATCGCGCTCACTCGCTCCGCAGGAGCAAGACGGAGCATCGGCACAGAATTAGGATTCGGCACCGGGTTGCCATCCAGCGCAATCACCTGGAACTCATGGCCAGCCATCGCAATCCAGTGACAATCGGTCGCACTCGAATTCAGCAAATGCAAGAGAAGACGCTGACCCGCTTTAACACGCAGCGGCTCGCCGAACCCAAGCACGCGGCCGTTGATGGTTGACACGTCATAGTACGGGTTCATCGAGCCGTCATCGCTTGCCAGCAGTTGCCCGCGCCAGTCGTGCAGAGCCAGAAACATTTCGGCGTCGTAGCGCGCCGGATTCTCGCGCGGCTCTATCCATAGAAATCCATGCTGTCCGGTGTATTGGCCCTTGTTGAAATCGCGGCCGGCAAAGACGTGTGTGTGATACCAGCGGAACCCGGCAGGTCGTGGAGTGAATGTATAGCGTGCGCTCCCGCCTGGAGGAATCGGCGGAGTGCCCTCTTCAATCGCACCATCGACATGAGAGGGCAGAAAGAGACCGTGCCAGTGAACCACCTCGGGATTACTCGTGCGGTTTGTGACATCGATAGTAACCGGCTGGCCTTCCCGGAAACGAAGCAATGGTCCGGGCACTTGTGAGTTATAAGCGATGGTCTTGATCAGGCGGCGGGGAGAGACTTCGAGCGAATAAGGAGCGATCGTTATAGCGTAGTCTGCCGCTGCAGACTCAGGAGCCCTCACAGCCATCAGCGCGGCAGCAGGCGCGACCGAGGCCGCTTGTAGAAACTGGCGCCGGGTTACCAACTCCGATCCTACGTCATGCGCAAACGGTGCTATATATAACTGGAAGTATTTATGCCACCCACTCAATTACGCCGAGAAAACCTAGCATCGAGGCTTTTGGCAAAGTGCCTGCTAATTTTCTTTTCAGCCTTCCTCGTTGCAACGCGGCTGGCAAGTGCGACGGACCCGCTCGGCGCGACGCTGCACAAGGACGGAACCACCACTTTCCGCGTGTGGGCTCCGTTCGTGGATACCGTCGCGGTCAAGATCAACGGAGGAGCGGTGGTGCCGCTGAGTCAGGAGCCGGGCCACACCGATCCCGCCGATACCACTTGGGTAGGCACGGTGCCCGGCACCAAGGCGGGAGACCAGTATCGCTATGTCATTGCGGTCGGGGGCGTCACGCGCGAATTCAACGATCCGCGAGCGCAACAATTGACCGGATTCGATTTGCCCAATGGCTTCGGCTTGCCGGGCAATGACGATAAGCCTCAATCCGTAATCGTGGACTCGAACTTCAGCATGCCGGCGTTTACCGAGCCCACTTTCAACACCATGGTGATTTACGAGTTGCACATCGGTACGTTCGCCAACACGTTTGCCGGTGCAGTGCAGAAACTGGATTATCTGAAGAACCTCGGCATCAATGCGGTGGAGTTGCTCCCGATCAACTAGCCATATTAGTTATTTTATCCGTCAAGATTATCTTCCCCATTAAACCGTTGCTTTAGCTGAGATATTCGGATAGCTTAATTCGTAGGTGCAGCGTGTCCCCCGGGCGGACCTTTGCCAAGAGGCACTTAATTGCAAGGGAGATTCGTCAGTTTAGCCTCGTATCCGAACCCCCTAAGTAAAGATGGGCAAATCAATTACATCCTCGGCCGGCGTCGTGGCGTTGATTGCCTTCCTGATTCACGCGCTGGGAACAACAGGCGCAGAGCACCAGACAATAGGAGCGGCGCAGGCCGCGAGCATCGAGGCGCGACCCGCTACTGGGGAAAGCGCACAAGCGCTGGAGCCGCACAGCGAGGGACCCTGGACGGCGACGCAAATGTATTTTCATGCTCAGCCTCAACTCAGCGCGAACAGCTATAAGGCGGCCTGTATTGCGAAGCCGAATGAACCCTGCCCGCACACTATAACCATTGCGTTCTACGGATTTCCTGAGGATCTTCCACTGCGACAAGTGCACACAGTGATGGCCGCGGTCCCCGATCCTCTGCGTTCGCGTCTGGCATTGGAGACGGATCGGTATTTGGACGCGATCCAGCAGGCGGCCTTCGATTCGGGCTACGAACTCGCGACGCAATGGCTTCCGTGGACGCTGAAACCAGCCGAGGAGAAGGCCAAGGGTAAAGAGGCGGCTTCCCAGGGCCTCGAATTGGATAAGCTGCCGGGATTACTCGTGTTCCGGCGGCACTTCAGCGCCGAAATGCCACAAGACGAAGTGCATTCGCTCCTCCTGGTATTTATCGTCGGGGAAACGCCCACGGCGGGAATTGACGGCGAACAATTCGAGATAGCGCGCCAGACAATGCTCACCTTGGACGCGAATTATCCTAACGAGCTGCGCATCGCGGGGCCGATTTTTTCAGGATCGTTTCTCCCGCTTGCTCGGCTGCTGGAGGAATCGCCCGCGCCGGTTCACATTGAACTACGAACCGGTCCGGCAACGAGTTACGAATATGCGAAAGCGATGCTGCGATATCTGGAGCAGCAAAAGTTTGTAATAGACCCGAAGGCGGGCGACGAAGAATCGGGACGCAGCCTGACTTTCCACGGAGCATCACTGCCGGGCTCCGTCTTTTACCAGGATTTTTTGCAAATAGTCAGGCAACTGGGGATTCCCCGCCAGCGAGCAGCCCAGATTATGGAGGATGAAACCGGCTTCTCCTTTGTCAATTGGGCAGCGACGAACCACCAACCGTCGCAACCACGTGATGAGCGGCCGATCATCTACCGCTACTCGCGTGACATCGCGCAGCTTCGGAACCAGTACAACGACGCCGCTTTCAGTCCTTCCCGGCAGGAACAGAGCGCAGGCCCACCGGTTGAGTTGTCGTTGAAAGACAGCGCACTGGGCGAAGATTCATTTCCAACTTTCTCCCCAAGTCACACGCCGATATCGCAGTACGCGGCGCTCGAACAGGTTGCCGATCATCTCAGACGCAGCCATGTGCGCGTGGTCAGCTTGTCCGCAACTAACATTTTCGACACGCTGTTCCTGGCAAAAATACTGGCACGTGACTGCCCTGACACGAGGATTGTCGTGCCCGGCGCTGACCTGCTCTTTCTGCAAGAAGCTGCCGGAGGGGAATTATCCGGAGTGATGGCTATATCACCGTTTCCGTTCTTTCTGGAGGGCACAGCAGTCAGCCAAGGAAAGATGGGGCAGGACACGCCTCCCGATGTCACCACCTTCACGAGTTCCAGCCAGACCGCGGAGTTCAATGCAGTCTTATCGTTGCTGAGGGATTTCGCGCCGCGGGATCAGTTCAGCTATCGCCGGAAGTACCTCGCCCGGCTTAACGGCAGCCACCCCTCCGCATGGTGGCTGGTGCTGAGTTCACGAAGCTGGATGCCGGTGGACATGTTGCAACCGCGCGACAAAAAGTGGCAGCTCGAGCTTTCAAACAATAAGGTAGTTGACTGGTTCGATCGGGACGACCTGGCCACAGTCTCAGACGATCAAATCGGCGCTGTAATGACGGCCAGCTTCGGCTGGATCGCACTTTCGATGTTGGTGGCGGGCCTGTCGCTTGCATTTTGCGCTCGGCTGGTTCAGCTTGTGCTTCAGCCGAAAAAGCGAATTTGGAGCGCATTGTGTCTGAGCGATATCTCGACACCCGGATCCGCGAGAGCACTGTCTCTGGTGGCGCAAGCACGCCATTTCTGTATCATTGCCTGTTTTGGCATGCTGGCTGCCCTGAACGGATTCTTGCTCTGCCCCACGCTTGTGTTTCTCAGGAGCCACGCCGCAAGTTCACGCCCGAGCGTTTGGGTCGCCTTCTGCATTGTGGTGGCGGCGTTTGCCACGAGCAGCTTGATCATGATTGGATTATCGGCGCTTGTGCCTCTGCGGGTGCAGGTCCGGAACGGCGATGGAGCTAACAAGGTTCGATTATCGATATTGCCCGTCAGCATGAGACCCCTGCCGGCACTGGTTGCCTTGGCCTCGGTCTATATCTGGTGGACCTGCTGTAACAACGGCGTAAGAGGATACATGTTATGTTTCCGGACTATGGCGCTGTCTTCGCCGGTCTGCGCGATCTGGCCACTGCTGCTCTCCACCATAGGGCTGTTTGCTTTTTTCTTCTTTCAATTGCGGCGTTTTACCTGGGGCCAGAGGCGTCAACCGCATCTGCCAACCTCAATCTTCAAGCGAGCGCTGAACGCCGAGTTCTGCCATATCAAGAAGGAACTCGAGCGGGCGCTGATCTGCATCGCCGGGCTAGGCGGCAGATCAGGAGTGGTGCTGATCGCAATCGTGATCGTGATCTTCGGTATAAGCATTCTTGTTTTTTTATCTGACGGAGATGTGTCGTCATTTGAACGCTTCAGGTTCTCCTGGATGGTACGTTCGCTGCTTGCACTGCTGGGGTTATTTACAGTCGTGACACTCGTGCGATTCACTTTCGGCTGGAATCTGTTGCGAGCCATGCTGGTAAATCTCAACAGCGTGGCTCTGGGCCGGTATTTTATCGCCGTGCCTGAGTTCAGCGGAAGCAGCGGCCCCGTTTGGATACGCGAAGTAAAGCTCATGTCGATGGCGACCGTAGTCAACGGCGGCATCACGCTGCACAATATCGAACTGATTCAGCACAAACAGGGTAAATACACGGGCCGATATGGCGACGCTCTGAAAGCCGTTCTGTCGCCGGAGCCCAACGCCACGCGACTTCAGTTCCTGGAGGCTTATGGAAGCCTTCTCAGAACGGCCAAAGACATAGCCGCGGAGCTTGGCGAAGAAATCCTGTATCCTTACTGGCGAAGGAATCAAGTGCCGTTGGTAGGCGGGAGCGGTGAAGACCCGGTTGGAGAGCCGGCGAAGAAACCGGAGAAGACCACCGGAGTGGTTGCCTCCACTCCGGTCGAAGAAGTGGAAGTGCTCGCGGCCGCAGCCGGAGGAGGTACGGTCCAGACGTTTTATCTTCAATCGCAAACTGCGCGCGGAGCTTTCGTCCAGCAGGCGCCTGAATTAGCCAATCAACTTCACGAAGATAGCCCCTCGAGAGAGGAATACGAGCAGGCATCGCGCTATGTAGCGCTGCTTTTTTCAACTTACATCGGATATGCGTTGCACCAACTGCA
>DATJUG010000010.1:0-5547 GCA_035502635.1 Bryobacteraceae bacterium | reverse complement strand
CGAGCTTCCATTCGGGCTTGTTCGTCAGACTATAGCCGAACACTTCCCAGTATTTGATCGAGTCGTCCAGATTCGCGACCGAGTGGCCGTCGAAGGCCATCCCCATCACGTCTTTCGACGCGCCATCATCCGCAGCCTTCGGCGCGCGAGGCGATCGTGCGAGGCCCGCCGTGGCCACCGCGATCGTAAGAGCGCCCGCCGCGACGATCGCGCCGAGATTGCGCGAGAATGAAGAATTCGGAAACTTCTGTCTTTTCATGAATACTCCCTCCGTCGGTTCCCCCCGACATGCGGCAGGATTCTACACCGAGACGCGCGCGGATTTTCAGAAACTACTTTTGCCTTCGCAGTCTTCTGTACCTCTAATGGACGTGGCGCGGGCGATCCGGGTTTCGCGATCGGGCAGGATGCGCAAACTGTCCTAGACCTGTCCTTAGGTAGTGACTCGTTTTGAGCTTTTAGCCCCCTTGCTGTTTTTGCCGAGACTGCGCCAAACGCTGCGCGTCACTCCCGCGATGGAAGCGGGGATTGCAGATCACGTCCGGTCCATTGAAGAAGGGGTTTCTCTCTTAGCGCCTTCTTAAGGGGGCGGAGTCATCCCATTATATTTCTCGTTTCCACGATCTTCCGTCCAAGTCCCACACCCGCCCGCTGCGTAAAATAGAGAATCTAATTTCAACGTAGTTGTGACGACTGGGTTTCTTGATCCCAACCTAAAAACGAATCGTCCATACGGTAGGAAGTGTGCATTGTCCATTGCCACGCCAGCGGTCCCGTTATAGATGAATGTGACATTCTCAAAAGTCGGTTGGAGGAAAAATTTACCATCTAATACTACAGTCTCGTCTTTGAAAACGCGTGAGGGAACACGTTCTAGCTTGTCGATGTCGCTCCACTTTGAATAGTCCACATGGTGGCGATCATAGTAATCGAATCCTACGGCAGCCCAAGTCAAAGCCAATAAACCTATCCAGATCGGAATTTTGGGTAAGACCTCCGGCTTATGGTGCGCCACGACGGAGTACGCAGTCACAATAAGTCCTATCACGGTCAATGCAATTGCGTATGGCATCCGATTACCGCCCTCCATCAGACCGAATAATCCGGTGCCGAACACGGTAATTCCAAACCAGAACGACGCTTCGTTGATGGGCATCAGCGCTCTCCGGGTGTACAAGCGGGACTCATCATACCGCCCCATCCTGTAGTCCGGGACAGAAACCAAAATGAGTCGCTACCTGTCCTTGGGCCGTAGCGCTCCATTTCATGTACTATAACTTCTGCCGGATTCACCAAACATTGCGCGTCACTCCCGCCATGGAGGCCGGGGTCTCCGACCGCATCTGGTCCGTTTCGGAACTTGTGGGATTACTAGGAGATAGGGGACGAACGGAAGCGGCCTAGTGGTAAACTGGATTACCATTGACCGGAATGAAGCCAATAAGCTAGTCTCTCCGTCTAACAAGTGGTTACCGAGGGAGGGACGAGCGATGGACACCAACTCTAATGCCATCCCTTCCAGTCAGCAGATCGCCGAACGCGGAGAAGCCATCTACTGGAAGAAGTATGCAAAAAAACTGGAAGGGGACGCTGGCAAATTTGTCGCCATCAACATCAGGACCGAAGAGGCGACTATTTCCGAAACCGCCGAAGGCGCAGTCCGTACAGCAATGGAAAAAGACCCGTCTGGATTCTTCCATCTAATTCGCATCGGCAAGAGCGGCGCGATGGAAGCCGGATGGTACATGAGTCATGCCCGCTAGGTATGGACACCTCGACAGAGGACATCCCTACGTAAAAATTGTTGTCTCGGTCGATGGGGCTTCCTGTTGCGCTCCATTTGCTGCGCTGGTTGATACCGGATTCAGCGATTTTCTGTCACTCCCGCTGATTCAGGCTACTCAACTCGGATTGAAGCCGCACACAACAACACGCTACGTATTGGCTGATGGCAAGCCCACGCCGCCAATTCCGGTCGCTCTTGGGTTCGCTTGCATCGATGGGGAGAAGTTAGTTCCTGGTCTGATAAGCATTTCGGAACTTGGTTCTCCCATCGTTGGCGTAGCGTTCCTACAGGCGTGTCGCAAAGGGCTCATGATTGTCTCCGGCACCGTCATTTTCTTGCCGGAGGATGAAATCGAAGCCCTACAGAAAAAGAACGCCCCAACACAAACTTAGTCTCGTGGCTCCCTGTCCCTCTGGGCAAATCAAAATGAGTCACTACCTGTCCTTACGTACCATTGACTTTCGCTTTTAATTCGCCATATAGTTGAGCGGTTACCCGACGTGTAGGCCAAGGCCGTGGCCGGCGGAGAACGCGGAGCGAAGGCCGGCGAAAGAATGGGGGAAAGATGTCGCTGACGAAACGGCAAAAAGAAGTGCTGAACTACCTGGTGGGTTTCCTCAACAAGAACGGATACTCGCCAAGCTTCGAAGAGATCGCGCACGCGCTGAAGCTGACGTCGCTCGCGACCGTGCACAAGCATCTCTCGACGCTCGAGAAAAAAGGATTCATCCGGCGCGGTTACAACCAGAGCCGGTCGATCGAGGTGATGCAGCTGCCGAAGCCGGTGCGCGAGGAAATTATGGACCGGCACACGGTGGAGCTGCCGCTCGCGGGGCGGATCGCGGCGGGGCGCCCGCTGGAAGCTGTCGAGGATAAAGAGACGATTTCGCTCGCCGATTTCGCGCGCGGGCAAAACAGCTTCGTCCTGCAGGTGAAGGGCGAATCGATGCGCGAGGATCATATCCTCGATGGCGACTACATCGTCGTCGAGCAGACGCAGGTGGCGAACCCGGGCGAGATCGTGGTCGCGCTGGTGGGCGAGGACGACGCGACGGTGAAAAGATTTTATCGCGAGCCGGGCGGGAAGATTCGCCTCCAGCCGGCGAATTCGACGATGGACCCGATCGTCGTGGCCGCGGCGGACGTGAAGATTCAGGGCCGCGTGGTGGGAGTGCTGCGCAAATACTGAACAAGTGGCCGGTGGGCTAGAGAGGCGCGTGATTCGGTATCATCGAGTCGCACCGGGAGACGATCCCTCAGCATTGCTTTCTGGCTCTCTCGATTTCGCGCCGCGCCGGAGCGCCACGAAGCAAAGTCGAAGCCCCAGCCCAAGCTCCAGAAGAAGAACCGGTATCCAGACAAGGGGAAGCGCTGGCAGGCCCCGGTAGATAGACTTAAGAGAAGGCCCAAAGTCCGGCAGTATCCAGCCCGGGGCGAACATCATCGCCGCCGCAATCCCGACGATTTGGAGGCCGATCAGCAGAATTCCCGCGCGCTGAACGCGAGTAAGGGATCGACGTCCCTTCAGCACCTGCCCGTAAAATCTGCCTTCGTTCCCTGCCGTCTCAAGCGGCAGCACATTCTCTTGCCTCGATGACCATTCGCGCTCCATCTCCAGACGACCAAGTTCGTCGTCTCGCAACGCGTCGGGTTTCTCGTTGAGGGGAGCCATACAAGAATTATAGGGGACTCGGTGAACCGAAGGCTTCGCCTGTCCTTTCGAGCCGGTGATGACCCGGACACAATTGTTTCATTTTGGGTTTGGCACGAACGGATTGCAGGAATACATTGATATCCCCGGTCCACAGAAATTGCTGAGAGTCCGGCGCATTTGGGCCTAAGGAGGCTAGGGTACATGTGGGGAGATAAGAAGCCAGACACCCCCTCTAGGACGCCGCTCCCGCAGCAGCCTAGACAAACAGTCGCAGCACCACCAGCATCAATACCGGCAGGATCTTCTTTTGGGGAGGCAAAGAAAATGGCACCACTGGATACGTATCCGACGAGCTCGGGAGCCAGCGCCAGCGCCAGCGGCACTGCTCGGCTCGGTTCAAGCCTGCACGTGAAGGGCGAAATCACCGGCAACGAAGACCTGCACATCGACGGCACGGTCGAAGGGCTGGTTCAGTTGGAGGACCGCAAGCTGACGGTGGGCGCGAGCGCGAAGCTCACGGCCGACGTCATCGCGCGCGAAGTGGTCGTCTACGGCAACGTGAAGGGCAATCTGCGCGCCCGCGACCGCATCGAGATCAAGAAGGATGGTTCGGTGGTCGGCGATCTGACGACCGCGCGGATCATGATCGAAGACGGGGCGTACTTCAAAGGCTCGATCGAGATCGACAAGGCCGGCGAAGCCAGTGACGACGACAAGTCGTTCTCGTCGCGCACGCGGGTCAGCGCCTCGGCGGATTGATCGCAGCGTTCTCTAACGCTTCACTCCAACCAATTTTTTCCGCCGGGGACGGCAGGTTGCCACGACGCGACTTGCCGCCCGGCTCAGTCTCCGCCCGCGTAGTTCCCGCCGCTTGCCTCGATCAGCACGTTCCGCGCGGGCCGGCCCGCTTCTATTGCCGCAGGCTCACGAGGTAATCGCCGTTGGCGGCCTCGAATTGCAGCTTGTCCTCGCGCGAAAGCCAGCCGACGGCCATAAAGAAAATGCTTTGCGGCGCATCCACCTCTTCCATCAACGCCGCGAATGTCTGCGGCCCGTCGCTCGAGAGCACTTGCCAGATGGCGCCGGCTGTTTCTCCAATCTCGTAGTGATTCACAGTGGGAACTCCCTTCGGCGAAGCCTGACTTTTGAAACGCGCCAGCCAGCAGGTGGCGGCAGCCCTCCGCAAAAGACGCTCGAAAGCCTCGGGCGCCATCGGAGGAATGTTTGTCAGCGGAAGGGACAGCACGTTCATCGCAAACCCCGCTCCCCGGAGCATATTCCCCGCTTGTTAACGCGGGGTTATGTGGCCGTCAATAGACGCCGAATTTCCACAGCGAGGTTGGATGAGAGCGCGGGAGAAACCGTTTTATCAGCCGGGCTGCGAGCCGGGCCGGGGCGCGTGCCTTTGGTGAAGGCGTTTCTACGGCGGGGAGAACCGGGGAACTCTGGCGGGAAGCCTATAAGAGAAAGCGCACGGCAACGCCGCTCTTGCCCTTGCCCAGATCTTCCATGCGCACGATCGAGCCGAGAAATTTTCTGTGCGCCACCACTTTATCCCCGTAGGGGAAAGTGACCACAAGGCGCATCCCGATAAAGTAGTGGGGCATGCAGGTGGCGAAGTAGATGCCGTCGCGCGTGAAATCAATTACCTCGCCGACGTCTTCGATATCCCGGAAACGCGCGTCGAACACCGAAAGGTGAACGGGCAGCGATACTTGCAGGCGCTTCCTGCGCCGGGCGTCCCGCTTCGCTTTGGCGGCCGAAGCCGCCGCGAAATCCAGGCCGCGGCTCGACCATGGTTGTGTGCTCAAACTCGTCTCTCCATCACACCTGTTCGACATCCCCACTTTAGAGGCCGACTCCGCGTCTAGCTATAGGACGGTGGTACCGGTGTGCGTAGAACGAAGCGTAACGACCTTGGTACCAACTCGAATATGAGCAATGCTCCATAGTCCGGCCCGGAGCGCGCCGCTAATCTCACGGTGTCGCAAGCATCCATTCCGCAGTCGCGGGTGGAAGCCGGCACTGAGGGATTCACAATGCGAATCAGCCAGCTTCAAAGATGTGCCCTGATCCTCGGGCTTCTAGCCACGGCAGCCGCCTTCGC
>DATJUG010000009.1:0-4080 GCA_035502635.1 Bryobacteraceae bacterium | reverse complement strand
CGGTCTGATCAGGTGACGACAGCAGCGGCCGCGCCGTGAGCGCGGGCGTAACCCTCGGCGCTGAATCCACAGTTCAGCTCGTTCAAGCAGTATACCTGGGTCATTTCCTCGTTCGTCAGCAACTCATCGAGCAAAGCGAGGTTGTAATCACCCACCACCGCGAAATGATGCTTCAATCCAATCTGCGACAGGCGGGTCGCAAGATAGGAGCCGACGGTATATGTTATGACACAAACTCCTCATTTCGGCCGGCCACGCAGACTTCAGCGTGGCCGTGCTCCGGGCAACCCTATTTGTCAGGCGACTGCCTGCGTCTTTGCCTGTTGTGTCGGAACTGCCGCAGCATCGCGCAGGCCGGGATAGAAGCGAGCCAGCCAGCACACGATTTCCTCGCGTGCCACCGCCGAATTGCCGAGCTGGCAGTGCTGCTCGGCGCCCTCGCGCGCGGTGAAGACGCGGGCCGTGACTGAACGTGCACACACGAGTTCGCGCATCGTGCGGTACAGCCATTCGACGTCGAATAGGTGATCTTGCTCGCCTTCGGTCAGCAGGACATCCTGCTTGAGATTATGCAGAATTCCCTCCAGCGAGTGCTGTGCGATCGCAGTCAGGAAGTCGAACGGCGTCTTAGTGCCGGTGATGTGCATGCCCTGCGTGACACACCAATCGAACACCGAGTTTGGCACCCGCTCTTCGGCGACCAGCGCCTCGGTCTCCTTGCGATCGCCTGCCTTGAACAGGGAGATGAGCTGCTGCGCCTTGCCCGGCCGCATCTGCTTGAGCGTCATGTCAAGCCCCGAATACGTCGTGGGCATCGAGATGACGTGTTTGATGCGGGGTTCGAATGCCGCGGCGCGGAGCGAGAGATATCCGCCACATGATGCACCGAGCCAGACCACGTCCTTAACCTCGAAATAGTCGAGCAGCGCTTTTGCCGGCTTCTCCCAGGCATGTTCGAAGTAGATGCCTTGCCGCAGTGCGCCACCCTGGCCGGGTCCGTCAAAGGCGATGACGGTGAAGCCGAGATCGGTCAACGGCAACAGAAAAGCATAGAACTCCTCCACGAACGAGTCGTAGCCGCCGTTGAATACAAACACCGCACGTTCCTTGCCCTTGGCCTGCAACCGGAAACCGGGAAGGTGGCCGCCGGAATACGGCACTGCAATGCGCTCGTAACCGGCAACGCCCTGCATCGCTTGTGCCCAGTTGCGTGCAAAGTCGTCATAGAGCCGGTTCCGTTCTCCGCCGGCGGGAAGATAGAATTCGGCGCCGTGATAGTATGAAGCGGCATCCGCCCATCGCTTCCCGGCTTCTGCTTTCCTCGCGGTCTCCAGCCAGACTTTGTGCCAGGACTCATAATCGGTGATTCGCGGGGCGATGGCGCTGAGTTCCTTGAGCCGCGCTGGCGAAGTGCCATCCAACAGCGGACGGTTGAAGGTATAGTTCATGCCTTGATCGGGCATCATCTGCAGGAAGGCCATGGTGTGTCTCCGTTGCTTGGTCTGGGTCGCGGCGGCACATTGATCAGAATTGACGTTGATGCCATATCAATCTGAGCATCGGACCGTTGCCGCAGAAGCAACAGCTAGGGGGTGACATGGATTTCACGTCGTTGCGCTACTTCAGCGAAACTGCGGCTACGCGTTCAATCAGGGCTGCCTCGGAACGGCTTCACGTCTCGCCGTCCGCCATCAGCCGACAGATCGCCAAGCTCGAGCATGAGCTGCGAGCGCCAGTCTTCGACCGCCGCGCGCAAGGAATGGAACTGACACCAGCGGGGGCGATTCTGCAGTCCACAGTGGAAGGCGTGGTACGCGAGTTTGGACGGGTGAAGTCGCAAATCGCGGCGTTGCAGAATGTTCAGGCCGGGACGGTCGATGTCTATTGCTTCCAGACTGCAATCGAAAGTTTCGTTGCGCCTGTGCTGCATCGGTTCCACGTGCAGTATCCCAATGTGACTTTCAACGTAACGATGAGCAGTACCGATGAGGCGATGGAAGCCTTGAACAAAGGGGCTGCGGAGATAGGTCTGATTCTCAATCCACCGCCCCGGGATGCGATCGACACTATGGAGGTATTCCGAGATCGGATGGTGACAGCATTTGCCCCAGCTCATCCGCTAGCGAAGCGTAAATTGGTGTCATTACGTGAGCTGGCCGAATTCCCGATCGCACTGACCGAGCGATCGTTTGGTCTTCGGCAACAGCATGACCGGGTATTTCAGCGGTGCGGCTTCCAGCCGCAGACATTCTGCGTCACCAATTCGCTGGCATTGGTCAAGGGCATCGCCAGCGCCGGGACGCACTACACACTGTTGCCAGGTTTTGCCGTACAGCAAGAGGTGACGGCCGGAACTCTCTGCACCAGCGCAGTGCGGGAGTTTGCGGCCGATCCTTTGATTTTTTCTATTTGCACATCCAGTCGCCGCACTCTGTCGCCGGCCGCCAGGATTTTCGTTGAATCCGTGGTCGACTATTGCCGGCGCTATCGGCATTGACCATCGCAGCCAGGGAACCCAGCTTTGAACGGAATGTCTGGTTGCTACGCCTCGCGGTCCGAAAGCGGACCGGCGGAAAGCCACCCCGAGCGGCGGTTGCCGGGCTGCCCACCCGAACCGCCGGAGTCGACCCAGAGCGGCCCCTCGTCGAATTGCTTCGTTTAGTTGGGCTCAACTCCGATCAAGCGTGACCACATCCGGTCAGCCAGTCCCGCGTTCAGAGGGATAACGTTTCAATAGTTTTGCCCCTAGCTCATCAACCTTGAGCTTAATGGGAGTAAAAGGAATCTCAATCGAGAGCACGCTCAATATGGCACGAACGAAGCGCGCTCCCCGGGCGGTGAGCAATAATTTGAAGTCGCTTTGCTCAATGTGGGTGTTACCAGATCTATTTAGCAACGTCTCTGCTTGATCACCTCGCATTGCGTTTACTACGTCACTAATCTGCTTCTGTATAACCTCCGTTCCATCATCTTCCTTGCAGACCGGCAGAATTACCATGCTATCTGTAGATGGAAGAATGTTCTTGGTTGCCACAATGGTCACGTTGTGCTTAAACACTTCGCAGACCTCGTCCCGTTTTTCTGGTCTAAGGCATTTTTCCAGATACATAACGATTTCCTGGGTCACAAACGAGCTGTACCCGCGGACGAGAGCTTTAGAACGTCCTATCTCGTCCCCTAGTCTGACGAAGTTAGCGTTTAACCATTGGCGAGCCTCATTATTGAGCGTTTCGGGCTCGGTTATGTACAGATAATGGTTTATCCTCGGTCCTTGGCCAAGACCATATAGATTTGAGACCATGTAGCCCATCGATTCTCTCCGGTTCAAAACTGCGGAGTTGGGCCGCCAAGTGCCTTTCCGCTTCACTGACCGACTTCAGGAGAGGTTGCTTGGCGGAGATCCCCAGGTTAGCGGATTGCGGCCCCAGGTCCAATGACCGCTTTTCACCCAAACCGGTCATAAGACAGGCCCGCTGGTATAAGCGCACGATTTTTTACAAATCGTGCGTCGAAGCCTATCCGCTTATGCTACAGATTTGGGCCGTTCGTTACTTCTGCTCAGCCGTTCCGTCGCTTGAGATCAAGATCGCTTTGGATGGCGGGCAGGCCCCGGTTTCGCGGCCGTTCGACAAGCGCCTACCGCTCGAGGCGCGGCCCGCGATCAAGGCCGTGCCTGAGCCCGTGCCGTAGCTCCTGCGCCCGCCGCGCGATCATGCCGGGCAGCTCGCGGGCGAGTTCGACCGCGCGTCTCAGCTCGGGGAGCCGACCGATTCGCCGGTCTTCCCCGATGTCGTTGACGCGGGAGGGCGCCTCACCCCTCGCCGTGCGCTGTTCGGCCGGCATCAGGCCCGCATGGAACAACCGCACCGTGCCACGGCGGATGCCCTCGGCCCGTTCGAGCAGCGAGATCGCCGTATCCTTGACCGGCTGGTGCACGAAGTTCCGCGCGACGTTCGCCCATTTGTCGTCGGCGCTGATCTCGCGGGCATCGTTCAGCGGCCGGCGCTTCCGCACCTCCTCGCGCTCGGCAATGTCGCTGGAGATCAGCCATGACCGCTGCCGGTGCCGGGTGGCGCCGCT
>DATJUG010000008.1:0-162703 GCA_035502635.1 Bryobacteraceae bacterium | reverse complement strand
AAGTAGTGATTGCCCGGATCGAGCTGAATTTGCTGGAGCAGGCGCTCGAACGCGCACGAGGGAACAAGAAACTTGCGGCTGACATGCTGCGCTTAAAACGAACTACGCTGGCGGCAAAATTGAAGAGCCTGGAGGTGCTCACTTGCGGTAGTGTTAAGTGAGCGATGGCATGTGACTAGTGCGCGTTAGTTAGGCAAGAACTTACTTAGCAAATTCCTGTCCTCAGGTTCGGAGTCACAGCCCTCGCGCAGTTGAATGAAATCCCCCAAGGCCGATGCAAACTCGGGCCACTTGGTCTTTTCCTCTCGGAAGCGCTGCCGAGCGCTCGGATGATAGGTTTTGACCCAGAGGATAGGTCGTCCCGCGAGGATCACCTGTCGAGCCGTACCGAATGCTGGGTTGACCCCTTTAAGAACAATTGAGAGGCTATTCGCTGCCTCGACACCTTGCGTCACGATCACATCTGGTTTCAAGACGGATAACTCTCCGTGAAGATATTGACGGCAGTTCTCGAAGAGGACGTGTTTGGCGACGGCGTTACTTGGATTGTTCTCCGTACACTTGGCACTATTTACATGAGCAAAAAATGGCGTGACGGTTTCGAGAGAGATGCTTGGGTCGAATTGTCGCAACAATACGACGGCTAGCCGGTGAGTCTCCCGCCAATGTTGAAATTTCCCGATTTTCCGGCCATCGAGTCTCTCGATATCTTCGCGCACGAACTTCGGCGTCCGTTTGATCGGGTCAGGGTCGCCCTTTTCGCCGCTGCCGGGGTCAAGCGAGATGAACAACAGCCGTGGAAATGATCCGCGCTCGTATTGTGTTCCCACGAAAGCGGATGTTGCCTCGGTAAACTTGGCACAGTTCTTGCTACATTCATCCAGATGACAGCAATGGAAATCCTCGGGATAAATATTCTGCGCTCGATAGTACTTCTCAAGATCATGCAGCATTCCGGTGCTCCTGTTAAATAGTACTCGTAGCTGCCGATTCCGTTCTTACAGCTCACAATCAGCCAAGTGCCATGAGCCACTTGTCGGGCCGGATAGGAGAATCTTCCATGATCGTGCCGGTCTTCGAAGTGGACTGCCGTGCGGCATGTCTCGCTCTACATTGCCGACGATTCTGTTTTTCCAGGAACGCCACCTTAGTGCTGCCGCAAGGCGGACACGTCACGCCATTCGGCCAGCCACGGGCAACCAAGTAGTCACGGCAGTTGTTCTGATCGGCGAAGAGAGGACCGCGTTTTGAAGGGTCGGGTTCGACTGCGATGACAGCAGTATGAGGCAAGTTGCTTGATGAGGCAAGTTGATTATCACTCTAATCAGGCCTTCTGAGCCTTGGAGCGCTGCAGGGAAATCGGTTTTGCATAGATGTCGCGAAACGTCTTAGCCGCCTCGTTAGCCGCCCATATCTCCAGGTCGGCATCCGCTTCGGCCTGCACGAATAAGTTGACTGTGCCGTCTTTGTCCGCGACATTGATGTCTCGCACTTTCTGTGCGTGTCCACGGTCGAGCGCATCGGCAATGCGAAGCAGCGGCTCGAGACTGACGACCGCTCGTTTGGCCTCCGCATCGAGCGATTGAAACAGCGAATGCCTCGGCTGCGGCATGGATTTGCGATGAAACCGGCAGAGCGCCGCGATGGTCAAGCGCTCCTTATCGGTAAAGCCGGGCAAGTCGGAGTTGGCCACCAGGTACGCAGAGTGCTTATGGTGACCAGTGCCGCTGACATAGTGGCCGATGTCGTGCAGATGGGCGGCGGCTTCCAGCAGTTTCCCGGCTGCGGGCGGCAGCGCGTGAACATTCTGCAGAATTTCGAACAGCCGGTGCCCGAGGCAAGCGACATGCCGCGCATGCCTCAGATTGACCGCGTAGTGTTTGGCCATCGCTTCCACGACCGAGCGCTGCTCCCGCGAAAGGTGAGACAGCTCACGGCCGACGCCTCGCGCCGCCAGATCGGCGATGATGCCGTCGCGAACGCCCGCTGTGCAGTAGTAAAGGGACCGATTGTCGAAGAGTTCTAGAGCTCGAAGGAAAACAGCGGTGCCGGCGGTCACGATCTCAGCGCGCCTGGGCCCGATGCCGGGGATTTTGCGGCGTGCCGCCAAGTCGCTCTCGATCAACTTTGCATAAAGTTCGCGCACCTGCGCCAGGCTCGCCCGGAGCCGGTCCGCTTCGTCGCGCTTCGCCCGAGGCACCTGGTTGGCGGCAGACACAATCGCTGCGGCGGTGGCTGAGGTCGCGACGGCGCGATCGAATTTTTCGCTCCCGTGCTGCTTGTAAAACGAGCGGAGCTTCTCTTCTATATAGCGGTCGAGGCGATGCAGTTCGTCGGGGCGCGGCGGGTCGGTCTTCAGGAAAACCTCGGTGAGGCGCACTGCGCCGAGCGGTTTCGAGACCGCATCCAGCAGTTGGCCACCCTGGCTGATGATCAACTCCGCGCTTCCGCCGCCCACATCAATGATCAGGGTCCGTTCCTTCGGCCGGGGCCACCTCGCTTCTACTCCCAAATGAATGAGCCGCGCCTCTTCCGGCCCTGAGATCACTTCCACATTCGTCTTGAGTGCTGCGCTCGTGCGCTGCAGAAACTCCTCTTGATTGCTCGCGTCCCGCACTGCACTCGTTGCCACGGCACGCACCCCGCGCACATCGAGCACGCTGTAGGCGGCATACATCCGCGCGAGTTGGGCGGACAAAAAATCCAATGCCTCGCCGCTAATGCGGCCCGAGCGGAATACGCTCTCGCCCAGACGCGTAACCTGACGTTCTTGCGCCAGGATGCGCGTTGACCCCTGGCCTACTTCCGCGGCCATCATTCGTACCGAGTTGCTGCCGATATCGATGGCGGCGTAGCGTGGCATATTCGAGTTATAACAATTGCAGCTTTCGGATCAATGAATTGCACTGAAGAGAAGGTTTTTCGTGACCAGGGGCAAGTGCATGTCTGGATTTTCAATTTATCGGGGAGCGACCGCGCGCTCGAACATTTCCGGCGCCAGCTTTCCAGGGACGAAATCGCTCGTTCGGAACGCTTCTGCTTTCCTCACTTACAAACGTCGTTTGTGGTCGCGCACGGGATGCTTCGGAATATACTGGCGAGCTATCTAGGCCTGGCGCCCGCCGCGCTCGAATTCTCTTACAATCAGCAGGGGAAGCCGCGGCTCGCGGATACCGGTTGCCGTCTTCGATTCAACCTTTCGCATTCGGGAACGCTCGGCGCCTGCGCGGTTGCAGCGGATTGCGATCTTGGGGTTGATATCGAACATATGCGCCAAATGGCGGATCTATTCGATATAGCCCGCCGATTCTTCAGCCCAGAGGAATGCGGGGATCTGGAGGCGGTGCCGCATGACCAGCAACAGCCGGCCTTTTTCAACTGCTGGACCCGCAAGGAAGCCTACATCAAAGCCGTCGGAGGCGGGCTTTCGATTCCGCTCGAGTCGTTTCGCGTTTCGCTTGCTCCGAATGAGCCGGCGCGCTTGATTTCGAATTGCGAAAATGATGCGCATAGGTGGAATATTCAGGAATTTGATCCCGGCGCAGACTACCGGGGCGCGGTCGCATATAGCGGACCCCCGCGAGATCTGGTTGTCCGTAGAATAGAGGCTGAAGAGGCGGCAGGGATTTGAGAAATCTGCGAGAGACTGCGCGACGCGTCGCATTGAGCCGGCGCGAATTCCTCCACGCCGCGACGGGTGCCACCGCAGGTACTGCCCTGTTCGGACTTACCCCCCTCAGAGCCGCCGAGTTACCGCGCGGAAGAAAGACCGTGGTGGTCACGTTTGGGGGCGGCGCCCGCGACGAAGAGACCTTCATGCCCGATGGGCAGGAGAACATCCCGAACCTGCTAAAGCAGCTCATCCCGCAATCCACGATCTTCACTCAAGTGGTGAATCGCGGCATTTTGGGTCATTATGTGGCCACGGCGAGTCTGGCCACCGGCGTCTACGAAACGTTCAATAACTTTGCCGCGGTCGCGCCGGAGAATCCGACCGTCTTCGAATATTTCCGCCGCGACCTGAACCGGCCGGCGACGGACGCCTGGGTGGTGGCGCCGAGCAACGGCTTCAATCGCATCGGCGAGAGCGGCCATCGCGCCTATGGGCCCGGCTTCGGCGCTGGTGTCATTCTCCCGAAGCGCCTGCTCGGGACCGCGCTGTCGGCAACCGGCGAAGCACAATATGAGCACTTACTGCGCGATAACTATGAAACCCCGCTATATACGCCGGAGATTGCAGGCGGCGAGATAGAACTGCACAAGATGGCGGAGCTGCTGAAGCTTTCGGTGGAGACATTTACAGCACACGCCCGCAACCTGGCGAGTCCCGACGAGCTGTCGGTCTATATTGCCCGGCAACTTATGCGGCAGCTTGCGCCGAGCTTGTTATGGATTACTTTGCACGATATTGATATCGCGCACTCGGGCACTTACTCCCTCTATGTTGACGGCATTCAGCGCACCGATCGGTTATGCGCTGAGATCTGGAATGCAATTCAGAGCGAGCCGGAGTATGCGGGGAAGACAACCCTGTTCATCTTGCCCGATTTCGGGCGCGATTCCGACACCGACCCCGGAGGCAACGGGTTCCAGCACCATCGTACGGGCGACCCGCTATCACGCACGACCTGGATGATCGTCATGGGCCCTGGTGTGCGTCAAAACGTGGTGGTGGACCGGGCGGTGGAATCGACAGACCTGGTGCCGACCATCGGCTCTATGCTGGGCTTCTCGCCGCGCATGGCGCAAGGCCGGCCGCTCCCTGAGGTTTTGTAACAGCCATGGCGCCGGACGAGCTCAAAGCGGATCAATTCAGCGGTTATCCGCCGCAGGCGCGGCAATTGGCTCTAAGCCACCTCACGTTATTCGAAGGCTTGCCACTGGCGTTCCTTCCGCTGCTGCTGCGCGAGTTAATTGCGTACGATTGGCGCTTTCCCGCAGAGCGCCGGGAAATGGATAACCAGCTTGCCTATCTGGGCGGATTGTCTGCGCAGCAGTTGGCCAATGATATGGCGCCGTTTGCCACGCTGCACCTCTCGGCCGAGCTTGAGCGTCTCGATTGGGTTAACGCGCCGGCGCAGTTCTCCGAGCAACTGACAGCACATCTTTGGGCCACGCATCAGATCGATGCCTTTCGTGCCGCGGCCATCGACTATGTACACAAAGTAAACGCGTCAAGTCCGGCGCCCCCGCTGCCAGTTCCACGCTTCACCGTTGCGGTTATCGGCGCAGGCGTGGATCGGGATCGATATCCGCTGTTTCGGAAGCTGCGGCCGCAGGGCGTGTACTTCACCAACGTCAACCCGCAGAATGGCTGGAACATCTTGATGGATGCGGTTACGGCGCGTGCTGCCGCGCATCCATTGCCCTTCGCGCACTGGTACATCGATGGCGCGGCGAATCAGCCGTCAAGTGCCGGTCTAACCTGCATTTCCTACGATGCGCTAAAGAGTGTCCGGCTGGCGCTGGTGAACAAAATGCGCGCAGTGATGCAACCTGGCGGCGGAGGACCCGAGGTGTTGCGGAGCATGCTTGCCCGGATGCGTCCGGAAGATCTGGGGCTCGCCGGCACGGGCGAGGCGGCGGTATTGACGCGTTTTCAGATCAGCATCTTGACGGAAGGTTCAGGAACTCAATTGTTCAGCACTACTTTCGTGCAGTGGTCGGCGCGCGAGGCTTTGCGCCGTGCTCAACCCTTGACGCTTCTCGCGCGCTTTGCTCCCAGGCAGCGCGAGCAGTCGATGAAGGAATTGCTGGCCGGAGTGCAGCAGCAGCCGCTTCCGGATCCGGAAGGCTCGCTCATCGATGCGGATATGGGAGCTTTTTACACCTGGATCAACCAGCAGCGGTTGTCGGGCGCGGAGCATTCCGCATATTTGGTTTGGTTTGAGAATCACAGCCAGGCGCTTGCGATTTCGCCGGCACTCGGGCGCGGCAAGACCGACGCAACGGCGATTGACATGCGCGAGTTGACTCGGCAGTTAGCTGCGGGTTAGCGAATCCCCTGCGCCTTCAGCCAACCCGCCAGCCGATCCGGCCAACTGCTCAACTCCGGGTCGTTTTGCGCCAAACCGACGCCATGCGGGCCATGCAAGTAGATGTGCATTTCCGCGGGCACACCGGCTTTGCGTAGCGCGAGATAGAACTCGATGCTGTTTTGAACCGGCACGACATCGTCATCGCTGGTGTGAAACAGGAATGCCGGTGGCGTTTCGCTCGTGACTTGTGTTTGGTTCGAGAGCGAAAACACTAGAGCCGGGTCGGGCTTTTCGCCGAGGAGATTATCGCGCGAACCAAGATGCACGTATGGCGCTTCCATGGTGATTACCGGGTACGCGAGGATCATGAAATCAGGACGGGAACTTGGCCGATCAGTTGGATCCGCGGCATCCCGGTCGCCCAGATCGAAGTGTGTGCCGGCAGTCGATGCCAGATGGCCGCCGGCGGAAAACCCCCAGATACCGATGCGGTTCGGTCGAATGCCGAATTGCCCGGCATGCGCACGGACGTAGCGGATCGCCCGCTGCGCATCCCACAATTCGATAGGAAAATGATATTTCGGGCCCAGACGGTACTTCAACACAAACGCGGAGATCCCCAGATGATTGAGCCACTCGGCAATTTGCTGACCTTCGTGGTCCATCGCCAAATTGTGATAGCCGCCGCCGGGGCAGACCACAACACCCACCGGCACTTTGTTTGCATCCGAAGCCGGATATAGCGTGAGAGAAGGTTTGTCGGCGTCCGCGTTGCCTTGCGCGCCGGGTGCACCGTCCGGCCACAGAAGGATCGTTTGCGCAGCGCTTTGCCCAAAGCACGCCAAGGCGCATAATCCGGCCATCAAGAGGATCAAGGCTCGTTTAAACATGGATCGAGAGCTACTATAGCTCAGAAGCCATTCACCGATGCCTCCAAAAAATCAACTCATCACTAGACCCGGATCAGCGGGAACAATCGATGTTGCTTTGCTCGTGCTGCGAGTCTGGGCGGGCTTGCTATTGTTTACGCAGCACGGAATTGAGAAGGTCACGCACTTTTCGCAGATGTCCGCTCATTTCCCAAACCCGCTACACATCGGACCAGTGCCGACTCTGCTGTTTTCGGTCCTGTCCGACGCCATATGTTCGCTGCTGGTGGTGATTGGCCTCGGGACGCGTTATGCGGCGCTGATAGTAGTCATCAATGTGGCTGCCGCGTTCACGTTGGTGCACCACATGAAGCTTTCACACGGCCCGGGCAACGGCGAATTGCCGTTACTCTTCTGTGGCATATTCCTCACGCTGGTCATCGCTGGAGCCGGCCGCTATAGCGTGGACGCCATCTTCTCACGAACACGCAGACCGTAGGAGTTTGTGCTTGAGCGCGCTCACGCTCTTCGGCCTGTTCGCGGTGACGGCAATGCTCGTGTGTTACGCGCTCGAGCGGCGGAGCCGATGGTTCATTCTGGCGTTTGCGGCGGCGTGCGTGCTCGGCTCAGTCTATGGATTTCTGCAAGGCGCATGGCCGTTCGGATTGGTCGAAGCGGTTTGGGCGGTGGTGGCCGCGCGGCGCTGGTGGCTGGCAACGCTCCAACCACGCTCCCGTCTGGAAGAGCCGACGCCCGGTCCTTGATATACTGAATTTTTAGGTTCAGTGGACAGGTAGCAGTGTGTCTCGGCGCAAGTTGCCGCTCCCACCCAGAAAACAATAAAGGATCTTGAATGCCAAAACGCACGTTTCAGCCCAACAATCGCCACCGGGCCAAGACGCATGGATTCCGCAAGCGCATGAAGACGGCGGACGGCCGGGCCGTACTCGCGCGCCGGCGCGCCAAGGGGCGCCACAAATTGACGGTCAGCGACGAACCGGCTGTTCGCGCCGCCAAGTAAGCGGTTCCGCCGATTGTTCTGCTGTCTCCCAAATCCAAGCGGGTTCTCCGGTCGTCTGAATTCCGCACGATTTATAAAACGGGTGTCCGCATGACCAGCCGTTATTTCGCGGCCTTTTGCTTGCGTGCGGCGGATTCGGAGCCGTCGCGTTTTGGCTTCACTGTCCCAAGGGCGCTTGGCAACGCCGTTCAGCGGAATCGGCTCAAACGCCGTATGCGGGAAGCTGTTCGAAGCCAGTTCAGTGCTCTGCCTACTAACTGGGCCGTGGTCTTCAACCCGCGGCGCAGCGTGCTCGAGGCTCCGTTTGAAGACCTGTGCCGTGAAGTCGGCCGGATATTTGCGCGATGCAACGCATCCTGATCGTGGTCCTTAAAGGCTACAAGATTTTGATTTCGCCCCTGCTGCCCTCCGCCTGCCGTTTCTATCCCACATGCTCCGAATACATGATGGAGGCGGTATCGAAGCATGGAGCCGCGCGCGGGGTGTGGTTGGGCTTGAAGCGGCTGGGCCGCTGCCACCCGTTTCACGCCGGCGGTTACGATCCGGTCCGTTGAACATGAGTTTGAGATTGAGCTATGTCTAATTCACCTGGGGGCGTATCGCCGCAGCCGCCTTCGTTTGAGAAGCGTCTGCCTTTAGCGCTGGCGCTGATGATGCTGGTGCTGCTGGTCTCGCAATATATCTTCAAGCCCGCGCCAGGACCGAAGCCGGCTGTCCCCATCAACGATAAGTCGGCTGCCAGCGTAGTGACCAAGCCGTCACCGATTCCCAATGCGGAAGTCCTATCCAAAGCCGCCGCTATGCCTTCCGGTGCTGTTCAAGCGGCGTCGGAAGTTACTACCGATATAGATACGGAGCTGTATCACATAGTCTTCACCAACAAAGGCGCGACCGTCAAAAGCTGGGTTCTGAAACAGTATCGCGACGACGCCGGTAAGCCTCTCCAACTGATCAATACTGCGGGGGATGATGTTCCGCTGCCATTCAGCATCGAAGTGGCTAACGGCCAGAAGCTCAGCATCGATCCGAATGCTGTTTTGTACCGGTCGAAGATTTCAGCCGGCGGGAAAGAAATCGACTATGACTATTCCGACGGCCAGACGAGCATTCACAAATCGTTCGAATTCGGCAATGACAGCTATCTCGCCAATATCAAAAGCCAAGTTTTGGTAGGCAATACGCCGGTACCGCATTTCCTCGTGTGGCGCGGCGGTTTCGGCGATCAGAAAGTCCGGAATGCTCCCGCTACGGAAAACACTGTGCGTTACGACGCTACGGCTGGAAAGCTGATCAAGAAAAGCACCAAGGATGCCAAGAACGGGCCCATTACTGACAGCGGCAATTACACTTTTGGCGGCCTGGAAGATAACTTTTTCGCGGCCGTGGCATTGCCGGCCGGCTCTTCTCCTCTCGAAATTCGCACCTTCAGCGATCAAATCAAGCTTCCCAACCAGGAAAAGCCAACGCCCTTTATTGGAGCCGGTATCTCGACGGGCGTGGAAAACGACTTTTCACTGTATGTCGGGCCCAAAGATATCGAGATCCTGAAGAAGGTAAACCCAAAGCTGGCGCAGATAGTCGATTGGGGCTTCTTTGGCGTCATCGCCAAGCCTCTATTTCTCTGGCTGAATTGGGTGAACGATCACTGGACGAGCAATTACGGCTGGGCGATTATCCTGGTGACGCTGATCATCAACCTGGCTCTGTTCCCGTTTCGGCTCACCAGCCTGAAATCTGCGCGCCGAATGCAAAAGCTACAGCCGCAGATTCAAGCTATCAACGCGAAATATAAAAACGTCGGCATTCGCGACCCGCGCAAAGCGGAGCAGAATCAGGAGGTCATGGCGCTTTATAAGAAAGAAGGCGTGAACCCCGTCGGCGGCTGTTTGCCGATGTTAGTCCAGCTCCCGTTCTTCTACGCTTTCTATCGCGTCTTGAGCATTGCCATCGAACTCCGGCACGCACCTTGGCTCTGGGTGCCGGATCTATCATCGCCCGAATCGCTTCCCATTCACCTGCTGCCGGTCATTTTGATCGCCACGCAGTTTTTGACCCAGAAACTTACGCCCGCCGCGGGAGTGGACCCAAATCAGCAGAAGATGATGATGTTCATGCCGCTGATGTTTGGCTTCATGTTCTACTACGCCTCCGCCGGACTTGTACTATATTGGTTGACCGGCAATGTGGTGGGAATCGCGCAGCAGCTTTTCATC
The DNA here is from genome assembly GCA_035502635.1 of Bryobacteraceae bacterium. GTDB lineage: Bacteria > Acidobacteriota > Terriglobia > Bryobacterales > Bryobacteraceae > Bog-105. The sequence goes on along the minus strand of DATJUG010000008.1, from coordinate 152,622 downwards.
AATAGACTTATGCCCGCCCCTGCGCCGCCCCCGGCGCCTCCGCCGCAAAAAGCGCCTGCGAAAAGGACGGTAAAAAAGTAACTGCATGAAGTATACGGTCGAGTCGCTGCAGCCTAGGCTGGATCAATTCCTCCGCCCACTAATCGATCGCGCGGGCTTCGAGCTTGGATATGAGTTAGGGACGCCGGACAATCGCCACCCCGAAGTTGAGAATCCCGAGGTGACGGTGCGGTTCTCAGGTTTTGACGTGGAGCTGTTGCTTGCGAACCGCGCGGAGTTGTTGCTGTCTCTCGAGCATCTCGCGATGGAAGCGCTCCGCCTGCCGCCCGAGGATCACTCGCTCATCTCATTCGACGCCAACGATTACCGCCTGCTCCGAGTAGAAGAGCTGCGAATGAGTGCATTGGCAGCGGCCGAGAAGGTGAAGCGCACGCGCGTGCCATTTCATTTCAACCCGATGTCTAGCCGCGAGAGGCGGGTGATTCATCTCGCGTTGCGGGACGAGAAAGAGTTACGCAGCGAAAGCGTCGGGGTGGGGCCTGCGCGCGCAGTGGTTGTTGTTCCGGCCGATATGCCCACGCCTCCCGCGCCGCCGCGCGCTCCTTTTGGAGGCCGTGGGAACGGGCATCGCGGTGACGATTCAAGATCCGGCGGTGGTGGCCGGGGTCGAGACACACGCCACGGCGGACATCGCCCAGGCGATTCGCGCGGCGGAAACCGTCCGCCACGTGGCGACCGCGGTCGCGGCCCTCGCTAATTCCGGGAGCGCACAGACCGTCTGGTGGCCGTTGTGCGCGGTCTAATATGGCAAATCCGCGCGACACGATTGTCGCCATATCTACTCCCATGGGTCGCGGCGGGCTCGGTGTAGTTCGCCTCTCCGGAACGCGAAGCCGGGAAATTGCCGAAGCAATCTTGCGGTTTGCGGCGCCTCCGCGTTGGACGACTTGGACCAGCGAACTCGCGGAACTGGCGGATGCTGCCGGGGCTCTGATAGATCGGGTGGTCGTCTCCTATTTCGCGGCACCGCGCTCTTACACGGTCGAAGATGTGGTTGAGATTTCGTGCCACGGCGCCCCGGTAATTTTGCGCTTATGTGTGGAGAGAGCCGTTGCTTTTGGTGCGCGCATCGCAGTGCCGGGCGAATTTACATTGCGCGCTTACATGAACGGTCGCATCGATCTGCCGCAAGCCGAGGCGGTTCGCGACTTGATCGACGCCACCACGCTCTATCAGGCCCGCGTGGCTGCACAGCAGATGGAGGGATCGGTCTCGCGGCGCATCCGGCCTGTCAAAGAGCAACTGCTCGAGCTGATCGCGCTGCTCGAGGCCGGCATCGACTTTGCAGAGGACGACATCAGCGTTGCAACGCCCGACGAAATCCTACGCCGTCTCACACCTATCGCAGCAGGTGTTGAGCGTCTGGTTGCGAGCTTCGTCACCGGCAAGTTGGTTTATGAGGGGTTCACGCTTGCCATCGCTGGACGGCCGAATGTTGGAAAGAGCAGCCTGTTTAATCGCCTGCTCGAGCAAGACCGCGCCATCGTCACTCACCTTCCGGGCACCACGCGCGATACAGTTTCCGAAACAACTTCGCTCGATGGCGTGCCGCTGAAGCTGGTGGACACCGCCGGGATTCGCCAAGGCAGCGACCTGGTCGAGACGCTCGGCATCGAGCGGAGCTATCAGGCCATGGCGGATGCCGATCTGACGCTGCTGGTATTCGATCTCTCGGAGGAAGTTACGGATGCCGACCGCGAGCTGATCTTGAAACTACAGGATCGCCGGCCGCTGCTGGTTGGCAATAAGTCCGATCTGGAGCGCCGATTGAGTGGCATCGCGGATCTGTTGCCGGCCTCCGCCACGACTGGGGCGGGAATTCCGGAGTTGCGCGAGAGTATCCTGCGCCGTCTCGCGCCCGATGGCTTGGCGTCGCCGGAGAGCGGCAGCATTACCAGCATCCGGCACGAACAATTGCTGCGCGAGAGCCTGCGAGCGCTCGGCAATGCGCGAAAGGCGGTCGAGTTTCAGATTCCGCACGAAATGCTTCTACTCGATTTGTACGCAGCGCTGCGGCCGATTGACGCGGTTACCGGCGCGACAACTGCAGACGATATTCTAAATCGGATATTTTCGACGTTCTGTATAGGGAAGTAGAACAGGTTGGGTGCGGCGTTTTGAGCGGCGATTGAGGACGATCGCATCCGCTAGTTGTTCGTCTATCGAAGTTCTTGATAAGGCCGACAGGCTATTGAAGGCGGGTCGAAGACTGATAGTCCACATGCAGAAACAGCCGAGGAACGATGCGGTATTCGCCAGACGGATCCATTCTGCGAACGGCACATTGTTCGAAGTTGCAGCGAAAGAGCCAATGACCAAAGCCGTCATGAAACCGATGAGGATGCGTCGGTGCAGACGCCAATTAGCCATGAGTGGCGCGCCCCCGATCCAGAGATATGTGCCCTGACTGATAATTCCGAGGATGCATCCGCTCAAGATGCACCTCTTGCCGAAAACCGTGAGGAGGATGGCGGGCCTGTAGATAAGTTGGGGATGCGCCAGCATGCAGGCGACGGTGCTCACCGTTAGTCCGATCAGGAATCCAAATAGCCCAACAGTCCGATTGCCAGTCTCGGTTGGAAACGGTTCCCTTAGCCGATGCCACAACTCGAGACAAACACCGGCGAGCAGAAGGGTCCAGATCGGGGTTGAGACAGCCCAGAGCCATTCGTAACCGGGCGAATGATAATCCCATTTGCTGAGAACAACCGTGAGAACGGCATCAAAACTAAGAAAAATCGAAAAGATCTTGAATTCCCGCAACAATCCGAGCCAAGCCAGCCGCACTAATAAAAGGATTTCTGCTGCCGTCGCGGCGTAGGTGACGGCTGACTCGGCCGAATTGAAGAATTCCGTGCTCAACGGAATTCTAGTTTAGCTGCCTTTAGCCCATTAATGCAAGGGGCGGCGTGTTAGGCTGCGGGTCAGGTGGGACGGCTTTGGCTGCCGACGCAATTGAAAGCAAAGCAACGAACAGCAATACACTGGCTGCGAGTGTGTTCCTAAACATGGGTTATCTCCTTATTTGCTTAGTCATTGGCGGCTAAACAGCCGTCGTACCCATTGTGGTCCAAAGCGGCATCAAAGGTCAGCCGGGCGAAAATGAACGAGTGTTCCGTTACTGGCGTTATCATGTGGGAAGTTGAAGGTCCGAGATCTCATTCGTATGCTGGAATCACACGGCTGGCGGTTAAAAAGGACCAAAGGAAGTCACCGGCAGTTCAGTCACTCTAGAAGCGGATCGGTGGTCACAGTGCCGGGCCAGTTGGGTAAAGATGTGCCGGTAGGAACGCTGAAGGCTATTCTTCGAAGTGCGAGACTCGAAGATAACCAGGAGGATCGATGACATACACCGTTATTTATGAGAAAGGGCCGACCTCTTGGGGAGCCTACGTTCCGGATCTTCCTGGCGTAATTTCAGTTGGTGACTCACGGGAAGAAGTCGAGCATCTCATCCAGGAAGCGATTGAATTCCAGATTGAGGGGATGCGAGAAGAAGGCCTTGCGATTCCTCCTCCTGCGAGCTTCGCAGGCGTGATAGAAATCGACTCGGCCGCTTAATGACAAGGGCGAGCCGCCATTCCGCGCGCGTCTACTCACCCACCGCCGAAGGCAGCGCTTCTACTTCGTCCGGGTGAACCTCAGTCCGGTGCCGCGGACGCTTTTCTGCCACGTGCAGCCCATATAGCTTCTGATAAGTCGGGCTGCTGCTCCATAGTTGTTCGTGGGTCCCGACCGCCTCCACGCGTCCGTCGCAGAACACCACCACCATGTCGGCCTTCCGGACAGTCGAGAGCCGGTGCGCAATTACAAAGCTGGTTCGCCCCGGCATCAGATCATCGAAAGCCGCTTGAATCAAGCGCTCGCTTTCATTGTCAAGCTGGCTGGTCGCTTCATCGAGGATGAGAATCTTCGGGTCATGGACAATTGCGCGCGCGATGCCGATGCGCTGCCGTTCTCCCCCTGAAAGCCGCATTCCTCGCTCGCCGACCGGCGTGTCATAAGCTTCGTCGCAGCCTTGGATGAAGTCATGGGCCTGCGCCATGCGAGCTGCGTACTCCAGGTCGCGACTCGAAACCGCATCCAGTCCATAGCCGATGTTCTGCGCAACCGTGCGCGAAAATAATTCGATCTCCTGCGGGATGACGGCAATGTGTTCCCGGAGGCTGCTCTGTTGCATTTGCCGGATGTCCATGCCGTCGATGCAAATGCTTCCCTGCTGAGGATCGTAGAGGCGCTGAAGCAGGTTCATCAACGTACTCTTGCCGGATCCGCTCGGCCCGATCAGCGCCACCATCGATCCAGCGGGAACCTTGAAGCTGACATCGTGAAGCGCCGGGCGATGCGCGCCCGGATAGGTGAACGAGATTTTGCGGAATTCTATGGAGTGCTCTGTCCCGCATAGCAGTTGGGCGGCAGGTGCGTCCACCACTTTTCGCTTCTCATCAAGGATTTCAAACATGCGTTCGGCACGCGACAAGTTCCGGTGCAGCTTAGGCAAGATGGTGGATAACTGCGAAATGGGTCCATAAACCATATCTTGCAGGGCGATGAAGAGGACGTAATCGCCAATCGTACAGCGGTGGTTCAGAACCAGGTATCCACCTACCGCAATGACGCCCACGCGTCCGGCTGTCGCAATCAGAGTCTGGATGTTCTCAATCACGGCCCACATCCGTTCGCCGCGATACTGTTTGCCCCGCGCGGTGTGCAGCAGTTGGCGTTGGGTCAGTGCTTCCTCGCGTTCCTGGCTAAACTTCTTCACTACGCGCACATTGCTGGCGATGTCGTAGGATTCGCTAGTCACGGTTTCGAAAGCACGGGTCACCTCCAGCTCGATCTTCTGCATGCGGCTTTTCAAACGCCCCACCGCCAAAACATACGCAGGCAACGGAAGAAATACGATCGCCGCGATAAGCGGGTTCTTCAGCACCAGTGAGGTCAACACGCCAATAGCGATCAGCAAAGGTGGAACAAGATTCTGCCCGAGAACCTCATACAGCACAACGAACATGGCCGTGCCGCCGCGATCCAGCGCGCCCACAATCTCTCCGGTGTTCACCTGCGAGTGATATTCGGTATCGAGGCTCAGGAAGTTTGCGAACGCGGCATTCTTCACCTCGTCTTCGCACTTCGACACCGCGCAAAACAGGCGGTAATTGTAGAACGAACGGAGGAAACGTGTGATGGCGGTTGCGGCGAAAATCGCCAGTGCAGCCAGAATGAGTGTTCGAACCGAGCCGCCGTTTACCGAACGTAGCGAGCGCACCACGTTATCGATCACTTCGCGCGTCAAGAAGGGCACGGCGATATCGAGCCCGGCCGCGATAAGAATGAGGATCAGAAGCCCGGCAAGCGTCCTGCCATGGCGTCCCATAAGAGAAATGACTTTCCAGCCAAGCCACCTCTGTGCGCCCGGAACCGCGGCGCGAACTGCGGAATGAGACATTGGGATGTAAAAAGGTGCTCTCAGCGCCGCGAAAATCGCACTCAATTCCAACTTTGCCTGTAACTTCTTGTCAACTTTGGATGCGGAAGCGGGTCTACAATCTCTGAAAGGAAGCTCAATGTCAGAGAACCTCTCCAGGCGCGCATTTGCCAAGGCGCTCAGCGCCGCCACTCTCAGTTCCTCCGCATTCACTGCGGCCATCGCTTCGGCTACGCCGCAGGCCGCGTCCAATCCACCAAACCCACGGGAGAATTTCTACCGCTTCCCCGACGGCTTTCTGTGGGGCTGCGCGACAGCTTCCTATCAAATAGAAGGCGGCGCGAAGGAGGGTGGCCGCGGGCCCTCTATCTGGGACACTTTCTCGCACATCCCGGGCAAGGTTCACAACAACGAAACCGGCGACGTGGCCGATGACGATTACCACCGCTATAAGGAGGATATCCAGCTCCTGAAATCGCTAGGAGCCAAGATCTACCGCTTTTCCGTCTCCTGGCCGCGCATTTTTCCTCAGGGCACCGGCTCGCCCAATCCGCAGGGCATCGATTTCTACAGCCGCGTTGTGGACGAGCTGCTTGCCAATGGCATCGAGCCCTTCTGCACGCTCTTCCATTGGGATCTGCCGCAAGCTCTGCAGGATCGCTTCGGCGGATGGCAATCGCGCGAGACCTCTCGGGCATTTGGCGAATATGCCGGTTATGTCGCCAGCCAACTCTCGGACCGCGTTCATCACTTCTTCACCATGAATGAGTTCTCATCGTTCATCGATCTCGGCTATCGCGACGGCAAGTTTGCACCTGGACTGAGACTCGCCCCTGCCGAACTGAATCAGACCCGCCATAACGCTGTGCTCGCGCACGGCCTGGCGGTTCAGGCGATCCGCGCAAAAGGAAAGCCCGGCACCAAGGTAGGACTGGCGGAAAATCTCAACATTCCTATCCCGGTGATCGAGGCCGAGCCGCACATCAAAGCCAGCGCGCAAGCCACGCGGGTTCTGAACGCCCAGTACCTGACCGTCATCATGGAAGGCAAGTACGTCGACGAATATTTGCGGGAACAGGGCGCCAATGCTCCGAAGTACACCGCTGAAGATCTGAAAATCATCAGCAGCCCGTTGGATTTCGTCGGCATGAATGTCTACACGCCGACCTACGTTCGCGCCGACGAATCGCCGAAGGGGTTTGCGGTGGTTCCGCCGCCATCGTCTTATCCGCACATGGCGTCGCCCTGGCTGGATATCGGGCCGGAGGCATTGTATTGGGCGCCCCGGCATGTGGGCGAAATTTGGGGCGTTAAGGAAATGTACATCACCGAGAATGGCTGCTCCTCAGCCGACGTGCTGACACCCGATGGACATGTCTACGACACGGACCGAGTCATGTTCTTGCGCAATTACCTTATGAGTCTCCATCGGGCGGTCACGGAGAATTTCCCGGTTCGCGGCTATTTTCTCTGGAGCCTTATGGATAACTTTGAATGGGCTGATGGCTACGGCCTGCGCTTCGGACTCTACTACGTCGATTATGCGACGCAAAAGCGCACTCCGAAGCTCAGCGCGCACTACTATCGCAGCGTGATCGAGAAGAATGCAGTTCTCTAGCGCGGCCCGTTTTGAGCGATAGTGATAAGAGATGGCTACGGCAACTGCGACGCCCGCCCTTCCTCTGGTGCTCGATCTGGACACTGCGGAGCGCGTGGTCGTCCGCCTCGAGCGGGACCTTACTGACGATGAATTCTTCGAGTTCTGCCAGCAACCGCAGTTTGAGCTCTTCCGGATTGAGCGAAACGCCGATGGAGACATAATTATCATGCCGCCGGTAGGAGGTGAAGGTACATATTTTGAACACGAGGTGGGATGGCAGCTCGGTGCTTGGGCGAAGAATGACGGTCGCGGCGTGGTCTTGTCTGCCAATGTCGGCTTGAAGCTCCCAGATGGAAGCACACTGTCCCCCGACGCTTGCTGGATTCCAAATGAAGTCTGGAGGAGCACACCCCGCAAGCAGCGTAAGAAATTTCCGCCCATCGTCCCACCATTCGTCATCGAAGTGCGCTCGCGCACCGACCGCAAGAAAGACTTGCACGAAAAGATGCTCGCCTATATACGCAACGGGGTCGAACTCGGCTGGCTCATCGACCCACTTACGCGTACGGTCCGCATCTACAAACAGGGTGAAGACTTCATCGAATTAAATGACCCGCCAAGCATCGAAGGCGAAGGCCCGATGACAGGCTTTGTGCTCGATGTGAAGCAGATTTACGACCAACTCGATCTATAGGGCAGATTGTTTACTGGCGAACGTGTCGTTCCGGGCGAAGTCGCACCCGATCCCTGGAATGAGCACCTCTCGCGTTATCACTTCGCGGCACTCTTCGCCGGTGGAAAATCCGTGCTCGATGCCGGCTGCGGAACCGGATACGGGACCGCCTTGCTCGCCGAGCAAGCTTCTGAAGCCGCGGGTTTCGATATTTCGCCCGAGGCGATTGCTTACGCTGCCGCCAACTACCCAGCCGCCCGTTTCGTGGCCGGTTCGGCCGATGCCTTTCCGGCGTCCGATAATTCCGTCGATCTGGTGACCGCCTTCGAAGTGATCGAGCATCTGCCCGATTGGCAAGCGCTCATTGAAGAAGCGCACCGCGTCTTGACTCAGGACGGCGTCTTCCTGGTCTCGACGCCGAACAAGCTCTATTATTCGGAAGCACGCGCCGAACTAGGACCCGATCCATTTCACATCCACGAATTCGAGCTGCAAGCCTTCGAGGAGGCGCTCGCTCGAGTCTTCCCGTTCGTTCGAATTCTTGCGCAGAATCATCAGGAATGTATTCTATTTGCGGGTGAGCAGTCCGCCCGATCCGGCCTGTCCTTTAGCGGCGCGGCGCCCGATCTCCCCAGTGCTTATTTCTTCATCGCTGTTTGCGCCAGGCAGCCGGTTGAGATTCCGTCCTTCGCTTATGTCCCGAGCGCCGGCAATCTGCTTCGCGAGCGTGAGCACTATATACGATCGCTAAACACGGAATTGCACGAGGCGCGCCTGCAGCATGCAACCCTCCTCGAAGCTCACCGCCGCTTACAAGAAGAGTTGAACCGTCAAGGCTCCAGAGCGGTGTCATTAGACCGCGAAGTGGATTGCACCCGCACTGATCTCTCGCTTACGCGTGTCGAACGTTCGCTTGCACGCGCCGAACGCGACCATCTAAGAGAAGAGCGGAATCTTATCAAGAGTTCGCGCTGGCTCCGCCTCGGCCGCAAGTTCAACCTCGGACCCGACTTGACTAACGGCTCTTCCTGAGAAACGGCACACAGGGCGTCTTCGCTTTAGCGCGTTGGCTGCTCGTTGTACGCGATTAAGATAGGTCTGCTGCCGCTGCTTGTCAGCCAAGCTGGCGTATGGTGGGATTGATGCCAACCGTCTCGGCGATCATCCCGACTTACAATCGCGCTGATCTCGTGCAGTCCGTCGTCACGAACCTCCGTGCGCAAAGCCGGCCTCCCGATCAAATCATCGTCGTCGACAACGGCAGCAGAGACGGCACTCAAATCTTGGCTCGTCAGCTCGGCGCCGACCTGATTGTCTTCCCCGAAAACCGCGGCTTCGCTGTAGCCGTGAACGAAGGCATTCGTCAGGCCCGGGGTGACTGGCTGCTCATCGTGAACAATGACGTGGTGCTCGAACCGGGTTGGATAGACCGTTTACTGCTCGCCGCTCAACAGGAAAATGTCTTATTTGCGATCGGCAAGCTACTGCGCAAGGACGATCTCAAAACCCTGGATGGAAGCTGGGATCTGGTTTCGCGAGCCGCCTACGCCTGGCGTTGCGGCTATGGCCACCCGGATGGCGCGATCTGGTCCATCCGACGGAAAGTTTTTTTCCCTCCCATGACCGCGGCTCTCTTTCATAGGCAGGTCTTCGAGGGTGTGGGCTTGCTCGAAACCAGGTTCGAATCCTATTACGAGGATGTTGACTTCGGGGTCCGTTGTGCGCTGGCCGGTCTCGAAGGAATTTATGAGCCCGCAGCCGTCGCCGTTCACATTGGTAAAGCTACGTTCGGCAAGAACGGAGCGCGCATTATGTACTTGAGCGCGCGGAATCAGGTCTTGTTGCTCGCCAAGCACTATCCCGCGCAGACTTTGCGACGTTTCGCGTGGCCCATTTTGGTGGGACAGATTCTTTCGCTCATGGCGGCTGCCAAGCAGGGACATTTCTTTGCTGCGCTTCGCGGCAAATGGCATGGCTTGCGGCAATGGTCCACCTTCAGAAAAGAAATCGATACCGTGGCCGCCCGTGACGCACGCCTGCCGGCAATCGACGCAATTGAAGCCGCCTTTTCAGAAAGTGAACTTGAAATTCGAAGATTACAGCGCCAGATTGGGTTCGATTCGTATTGGCGCTTGTATTTCAGTTTGGTGCGCTCCTGATGGGCGGTAATCCAAGCAAGGTGGCCGTAACGATCGTCACCTACAACAGTGCGCGATTTATTCGGCAATGCCTGGAGTGGGTGCTCGCACAGGACTATCCGCAACTGGAAGTGATCGTGGTGGACAACGCTTCGCGCGACGCTACGCCCAGCATCTTGCGCGATTTCGAAAGTTGTATTCGCGTGATCTACAACCGTGAGAACGTCGGCTTTGCAGCCGGCCAGAATCAGGCCATCGCTTTATCGGACGCGGATTGGATTCTCGCCTTAAATCCCGACGTGAGGCTGACGCCGGGTTTCATCGCCACTGTCGTCTCAGCCGCGGAAGCCGATCCCAGCTCCGGCGCAATCTCCGGCAAGCTGCTTGCTATGAGCGAAACTGGCGAGTTGCCGGCGCAGCCGGTCTTCGATTCCGCGGGCATTTACTTCACAACCAACCTGAGGCACTTCGACCGCGGCAGCCGTGAAGCCGATACGGGACAATACGAGCGGCTCGAATACGTTTGCGGCGCGACCGGTGCGGCGGCCGTGTACCGCCGCGACATGATCCGCGATATTTCAATCGACGGCGAATTTTTCGATGCTGACTTCTTCGCCTATCGGGAAGATGCCGATGTCGCCTGGCGGGCTCAACTGCTGGGCTGGAAATGTCTTTATGTGCCGGATGCCATTGCCTATCATGTCCGGCATGTTCTGCCGTCAAATCGCGGCTCACTCTCCCCGGTCATCAACATGCATTCGGTAAAGAACCGCTTCCTGATGCGGATCAAGAATATGACTGGCGATCTTTACCGGCGCCATTGGATTGCCATCACATGGCGCGATCTGCTGGTCATCGGCGGCTGTCTCACCTATGAATTCAGCTCCCTGCGTGCCTTTCCGCTGGTCCTTCGCTGCTTTCGGCGCACCTGGGCCAAGCGCCGCGAGATCCTCCGCCGCCGCCGCGCGAGCGACGAATATATTGCAGCCTGGTTCTCCGACGAGCCCGTCAGCTTTCCAGCGTCGCCTGCACCTGCGGAAAGAATCGCCGGTGTCCGGCATCGCGCCTCACCCTCGAAGTGAAAGGGTTGGCTTTTCCTTCCAGTCAAGCCCGCGCACGCACACCTGTTTCGCCTGCGCTTCCCCCTTGCAATGATCTCCTTGCAGCCGTAGAATACACCTATTATTTGGTGGCATCTGCTTCGGCGCGCGCAATATGCACCGCGAGTAAGTAATCTTGAAAACCGTCGTAATAGGAGGCCCCGATGCCAAAACCCCAGCCAATCCCAGACATTCTGAGTTATGGCCCGTTTCGTTTTCCAATCTATGATCCAGGTCCGCCGTGGTGGTACGACTCGGTCGACGAAGCCGTTCAACACGAATTTATAATCGAGCAGTTGACCACCGCAAGACAAATCTTGCAGGTGCAGATAGCCGCAATCGATCGTCAAGTAGCGCTCCTTTCTAGAGAGAAGTAGCACCGCAAGACTTACTCTTATCCACCCTCCCTGCTCCAGCGAGCCATGTAACTGGCGCAGGCTTTCCTCGCGAGTAAGGAGAATTCGCATGAGCAGTTTGGTTCATCTCAATACGCCCTCCGTTTGTTCTGTGCCCGAGCAGCTTCCGGACGAGCTGCTCACACGGGATACCTCCCGGCCAGTCATGCTGATTGGATTCCAGGAGCAGTCAAATCTCGGACTCGGTTATCTTTCAGCAACTCTGCAGCAGCATGGTTATCGAGTGCAGGTCTTCGATTTCGAACAGAATCCGAAGGACATTCTGCGCGCCGCGAAATTGAGCAAACCCATACTTATAGGCTTCTCGCTCATTTTCCAGTTCTACGTAGATCGCTTTGGTTCACTTATTCGATATCTGCGCCGTCATGGCGTAACGTGCCACTTTACCATGGGCGGACATTTCCCAAGCCTCAGTTATGAACATAACTTCCAACTGATTCCGGAGATAGACAGCATCGTTCGCTTTGAAGGCGAGACAACCTTGCTTGAGCTAGTAGATTCGCTCAGCACAGGCCGCTCCTGGTGCGATCTCAAAGGCATCGCCTATAAGTCGGGCGATAGTGTGGTCGCCAACCCACTCCGCCCGCTCGTGCCGAACCTCGACGATTTGCCCTATCCCGAGCGCAACACCATCCGGCCTACCATGATGCTTGGCCGGCGAGCCATGCCGATAATCGCAAGCCGCGGCTGCATTCGCACCTGCTCCTTCTGCTCTATTCACGTCTTTTACCGGGTCGCGCCAGGAAAGGTGGTTCGTACCCGCAAGCCGGCCCGAGTGGCAGACGAGATGCGAATGTTGTTCGACGAGCAGGGCATCACGATCTTTCTCTTCCAGGACGACGATTTCCCGCTCTATGGTCCGGTCTGGCAACGATGGGCAAACGAGTTTGTAGACGAGCTTTACCGGCACGATCTCCCCGGCCGCGTCATCTGGAAGATCAACTGCCGCGCCGATGCGGTCGATCCGGTTCTCATGGCGCGTATGCGCGATGCAGGCTTATACGTCGTGTACATGGGTCTCGAATCGGGAAGCGAAGACGGACTGGCAACCCTCCACAAACAGATCACCGTCGAGCAGAACCTCAAGGCCGTTCGAATGCTAAAAAGTCTCGACCTCCACTTCGAATACGGATTCATGCTTTTCGATCCGTCTTCTACGTTTGATTCTGTGCGCGCCAATTTGGATTTCCTGCGAAAGATTGTCGGCGACGGCACCGCGCCCGGTTCTTTCTGTCGCATGGTTCCTTACGACGGCACTCCGATAAAAGACGAGCTCGTGCGAACCGGCCGCTTTAGAGGGGACATCTGCAATCCGGATTATGAATTCCTCGATCCCCGGATGGACCGCTTTTTCCATGCTTTGAACCGGATGATCCATGTCTCGGGATGGATTCATGGCATGGGTGCGCTCACGCCACAATTGCAATACGCCGATACCGAAATCGCCGTGCTGGAAAATCTGTTTCCGCCGCTCCCAGGCTTACGCGAATATAAGCACACGATCCAAGAACTTACTCGATCCGCTAACCAGGTTCTCTTCACCATCGTCGAAGACACATCGTACGTTTATTCAGACGGAAAACGCAACCGTTGGACGCCGGAGGCCGTGCGAACCGAGTGCCTCGCTTTCCAGGAGAGGCTGCAGGCCGAACGGGACGCCTTTGTTTCGCGGCATCAAGAAATTTTACTCGAAGCCTTAGGAGAACAACCCGCTCCCGCGGACGCGGTTGTATATGCATAAGTTCAATCCCTGCTGAGAAGAGCGGGTATATTTCTGCCGTGCTTGTCCGCGCGGCTTTACAGCAGCGCGACGATTGGCGTCAAAATCGTCATTGGTTGTCAACGCCATACTGTAGGAATGCAAGGACACTCTCCGGCGCACGATGATCCGAGCCTCCTGCCCGTTTCGCTCACCATTTCGATTGTCGCCGTGCTACTCGCCTTGATCTCATTGCTCGGCCACCGCGCCCACACCCGGACGCTCTACACACAGAATGAAACCATTGCGCAGTGGGTCTACTACGAATCGAAAGCCACCGGCCGGACGAGTTATGACGCCATGCTCGATTTCTTGCCCCTCGCCCAACTGAAAGGCGCCGCCAGCGCCGCCAAACTTAAAGAGACATACCAGCAGAAGATTCAACACATCGATGCCGAGCAAGAGAAAATCGGCGCACGGGCCGAGGCTCTGGAAAACAAAGTGGTGCGCCAGGAGATTGCGGCGGATCGCTTCGATCTGGGCGATGTGTGCCTCGAAGCGGCGCTCGTCATCGCTTCAATCACGCTGCTGACCAAGCGCCGGCTCTATTGGTGGATTGGTCTCGGATTCGCCGGCGTGGGAATACTGATCGCCGCGACCGGTTTTTTTTTGGTATGACGGTGTTTAAGCAATAAGCTAAACTCGGCATGTGTCCCGCGCGGTCGTGATTTGGCTATCTCTGTTTTTTCTCTTTCTTCCCGCGCTTCCACGCCAAGCCCCGGTCCCCGCATCTCGCATCACCCTGGATGTCGTCGTCAACGACAAATCCGGCAATCCGGTCTCCGGCCTCGAGCAGCAGAACTTTACCGTTCTCGACAACAAACAACCGCAAAAAATTCTTTCCTTTGAGGCCATACGTGGATCGTCTGCAGAGGACCGGTTAGAAACTGTCCTGGTTCTCGACGCCGCCAACATTGGCTTTTCCAGAGTGGCCTACGCACGCGAGGAGATAGAAAAATTTCTACGGCAGGATGGCGGCAAGCTCGCTCGGCCGCTATCCATCGATCTCTTATCTGACTCGGGACTAAGTATCCAGAGCACAGCTTCTACCGACGGAAACGCTCTCATAGCCTATATCAATCAGCATCAAACCGGTCTGCGAACCACCCGCAGATCGCAAGGATTTTACGGTGCGACTGACCGCGTGCAGTTGTCAATCCGCGCCTTGGGGCAACTCGCAGAATACGAAGAGAAGCGGCCTGGCAGAAAGATTGTTGTCTGGGTTAGCCCCGGTTGGCCCATGCTGTCCGGCCCCAACGTCCAACTGACTTCCAAGGAACAGCAGAACCTATTCAACACGGTGGTCGCGATCTCAACCGAATTGCGGCAGTCTCGCATCACACTCTATGCCGTCGACCCCTTGGGAACAGCAGACGCCGGCGGCTTTCGAACTTTCTATTATGAGGATTTCCTGAAGGGAGTAACTGCACCCAACAACGTGCAGATCGGTGATCTCGCCCTCCAGGTTCTTGCTTACCAGAGTGGCGGCCGGGTGCTCAACTCGAGCAACAATGTGGCGGGAGAGATCGAACGCTGCATTCGCGATACAAATACCTACTATGTTCTCTCCTACGATCCGCCGCCTGCCGACGGTCCCAATGACTATCACGCGATCGAGGTAAAGCTGGATAAGCCGCAGTTGAAAGCACAAACACGGTCCGGCTACTACGCCCAACCCACTCGGCCGCGGACGCCTTGAGCGCCTCCCCGCGCCTCGCCGCGTGCCCGTTCTAGCCATGCGCATCGCCCTGCTTGGCACTCGCGGCATCCCGGCTCAGTACGGCGGATTCGAAACCTTCGCCGAAGAGCTATCCGTCCGCCTCGCTGCGCGCGGCCATTCCGTCACAGTCTATTGCCGTACCCGGCACGAAGCTTCCGAATACCAAGGTGTCCGCCTGCGCTATTTACCCGCCCTTCGCCACAAATACTTCGAAACGGTTGCTCACACCGGATTCTCGACGCTCGATCTCCTGTTCCACCGCTTCGATGCTGTCCTCTATTGCAACGCCGCCAATGCCATTTTTACCTGGCTGCCCAGAGTACTTGGCATGCCAACCACGCTGAACGTGGATGGCCTGGAGCGGCGCCGAAAAAAATGGAATCGGCTCGCACGGGGCTGGTACCAGCTCTCTGAATGGTTGGCAACCTGGTGCTGCTCGGTCATCGTCACAGATGCAGAGAAAATTCGCGAGTATTATCTACGGCATTACGATAAGGATTCCGTGTTCATCCCGTACGGCGCCGAAACCGGCAAGGTAGCAGCCACCGACGCGGTTCGCGCCCTCGGTCTCGACGCCGGGCGATATGTACTCTATGTGAGCCGTCTGGAACCTGAGAACAATGCGCTGATGGTGCGAGAAGCATTCGAAAAAGTGCACACTGATTTTAAGTTGGCGATTATCGGCGATGCGCCCTATGCCGCTAGCTATATTCGCCGGGTGAAGGATACGCGCGACCCGCGCATCGTGATCCCCGGCGCCATTTACGGAGAGGGATATAGGCAATTGCAATCCCACTGCGCAGTCTATGTACAGGCCACCGAGGTCGGCGGCACGCATCCGGCTCTCATTGAGGCGATGGGGCGAGGAGCGCTGGTCTTGTATCTCGAAACGCCTGAAAGCACCGAGGTCGCTTCGAACGTGGCGGTGCCGTTCCGGGACGATCTGGTTGAAAAAATGCAGTGGGCGGTGAATCTTCCCGCATCCGAAAGAGCCGCCTGGGGCGAGCGAGCCATGCGCCGCGTCGAATCGCTTTATAGTTGGAACACGGTTACCGACGCCTACGAAGGCCTGTTCCGGCGGTTAACATCAGCATGATGGGGGAATCCACACTCCTGAATCCGGTTTCGATTGCCGAGCCCGCGGCCTCGCAAGCCCCCGCCGCCCGAGCGCTTCCCTATCGTTGCTGGGTCGAAGTCTCGCGCGGGCAGATTGCCGCGAATTTCCTGGCTGTTCGCAAGCTGGTAGGACCCGATGTCGAAGTCATGCCGGTTGTGAAGGCGGATGCCTATCGCCATGGCGCGGTCGAAGTTTCGCGCACCCTGGAGGAGCATGGCGCGCGTTGGCTCGCCGTCAGCAATACCGACGAAGGGGTAGCGCTGCGAGATGCCGGCATTACCGCGCGCATCCTGGTGATGGCCGACTTTCTGCCCCACACCCGTGAAGCTTTGCTCGCCAACAATCTCACTCCGGTCATTCACTCGCTGGAGGATCTCGCCGAACTGGACCGGCTCGCGGCCGCCCACGGCGCCCGTTGCCGCTGTCATCTCAAGATCGATACTGGAATGAACCGTCTCGGCATCCGCCCGGAAACTGCGGCTATCGGCGAGGCGATCCAGGCGGCGCGTAACATCGAGCTCGAAGGTCTGATGACCCATTTCGCCTCCGCGGCCAATTATCAGAGCGCCCAGACGGACGAGCAAATCACGGTTTTCAACGAACTCGTCACCGGGTTGGGCCGGGCGAATATTCACCCGAGTCTGCTGCATCTGTCCAGCACCATCCCTGTTGCTTATGCTCGCCGCCAGGCTTGGCGAGGCATGGTCCGGCCGGGACACGCCATCTACGGCTACGTTTCTCCTGTGCGCCATGGTCCGGGGAAGGTTTTGCAGGTCAAACCCGCGCTGACTTGGCGAGCCAGCGTGCTCTCGGTAAAAGACGTTCCCGCTGGCGCCTTGATCGGTTACGGGGGCACCTTTCGCGCTCCGCAGGCTATGCGGGTCGCTGTATTGGCCGCCGGTTACGCGGACGGCATCCCGCATCGGCTTTCCAACAAAGGCAGCGTGATAGTCAACGGCAAACTTGCGCCCATTTTGGGTGCAGTCTCGATGGACATGACCTCGATCGATATCAGCCATGCACCCGAAATCCGGGTCGGGGATGCGGTTACGCTACTCGGATGCGAAGGCCACGCGCGCATGGATGCACAGCAGATCGCAAAGCTTGCCGGCACCATTTCTTACAGCGTCTTGTGCGGTATTCATGCCCGCGTAAAACGCTTGTATGTTTGAGGCTGGACCTGCGGAACGCTCTCCCTGTAGCATGCTACATATGCTAAAGTAAGAAGTTTACTCAACCCGTCGGAACATTTACCTATAGCTTTCCGTCCTAAACTGGGGGCGCCGGAGTCTCTCAACCTTGAAAAAGAAGTGGAAAATCGTCATTCTGCTGGGTCTGTTCGTGCTGATCGCAGGCGCAGTGTTCGCGAGCATCAAAATCAGCGAGCGCGGCGTGGTTATTGTCCAGACAGGAAAGGTCACGCGCTCCGACCTCACCTCGGTTGTGACAGCTTCCGGTGAGATTAAGCCCCGAAATTACATCAACATAGGGGCCAATACCCAGGGACCGGCCCCGATTACGGAGATTCTGGTCAAAGAAGGCGATCACGTCAGGAAAGGCCAGGTTCTGGCCCGTTTAGCCGATGTCCAACCAGCCGCCGATCTGACGGCTCAGCAAGCGGCCTTGAATTCCGCTCTGGCGGACTCTTCCGCCGATGAGGCCGCGGTGAAATCGGCCGACGACAACATCGCCGTGGCGCAAGCCCAGGTCGATCATGACCGCGCCGACGTCGAGCAAAAGAAAATCGATCTGAAGCGCAGCCAGGAGCTATACGATCAGAAGCTGATCGCAGCGCAGGATTTCGAAGCCAAGAAAGTCGCTTACGAGCTGGCCGTCGCCACGTTGCAGTCCTCAAACCAGAAAGTCGCTCAAGCCGAGGCGGCGCGCGCGCAATCCGCGGCGCAACTGTCTTCCGCACAAAAGAAGGTCGCGCAAGCTCAGGCCATGGTCTCCCGTTCGAAGGACGTGCTCTCGCAATACGACGCCATCGCGCCGCTCGACGGCGTGGTCACGAATCTGCCGGTGCGGGTAGGCGAGACGGTGGTGCCCGGCATTCAAAACTCTGCGGCATCCACTATCATGACCATTGCCGACATGTCCATCATCACGGCGGAAGTGAACGTTGACGAGACCGACATTGTCAGCGTCAAAATGGACCAGCCCGCGGAAGTGACCATCGACGCGATTCCGAATCAGACCTTCAAGGGACGCGTAATCGAAATCGGCGACACGGCAATCGTGCGCTCCAGCGGCGTGGCCGCGTCTCAGAGCCAGACCTCCAGCCAGGAGGCCAAGGATTTCAAAGTGGTGATCGCGCTCGATATCCCGCAGAACCTGGTCCGGCCTGGCTTGTCTTGCACGGCCAAGATCACGACCGCCACGCGGTCCCATGTACTTGCGATCCCCATTCAAGCCTTGACCATCCGCCAGAAGAGCCAGTTGCAGCAACGCAAGATTGGACAGCCGCAGCCGCAACTCGACCCCGCCGCCCAGAAGGCGGCCAACGAAGAGCTGCAAGGCGTCTTTGTTGTGAATAACGGCAAGGCGCAGTTTCGCGAAGTGAAAACCGGCATTACGGGGGATACCAATATTGAGGTGCTGAGTGGCTTGAAGGACGGCGATCAGATCATTACCGGCAGCTACCAGGTCATCCGCACACTTCGCAACGACGCCAAGGTGAAGGTGGATAATAAGGCTCCGGTGATGCCGGCGGGCGCTGTTTCGGGATAGTGGCGTTCCACTCCCACCTCAGCATGGCAACCTTATCAACCGCGGCCCAGAACCTCAGCTCCAGGGAGCGCCAGGAGCGAGGCGAGCAGCTCCAGCGCGAAGGCGTTGTCATTCGCACTTACGATCTCTGGAAAACCTACATCATGGGCGACCAGGAGATTCACGCCGTCTCCGGCGTGGATATCGTGATCAAGCGCGGGGAGTACGTTGCCATCATGGGACCCTCTGGGTCCGGCAAATCCACCCTGATGAATCTCATCGGGTGCCTCGACACGCCTACCAAAGGCCTCTACTATTTGAATGGAAAGCTCGCCAGCGACATGGAAGACGACGATTTGGCGCGCATCCGCAACAAGGAGATCGGGTTCGTTTTTCAGACCTTCAACCTGTTGGCGCGCTCCTCTGCGCTCCACAACGTCGAATTACCGCTGATTTACGCCGGGGTTCCGTCCCAGGAACGCCTGGAGCGCGCGCGCGAAACGCTGCGCAGCGTCGACCTGGAGCAGCGGATGCACCACAAGCCGAACGAATTGTCCGGAGGCCAGCGCCAGCGGGTCGCCATCGCACGGGCATTGGTAAATCGGCCCTCCATCCTGCTTGCCGACGAGCCCACGGGCGCCCTCGATTCGGCCACCGGACAGGAAATCATGGCGCTCTTTGCGCGGCTCCATGAAAACGGCAATACCATCGTGCTGGTGACACACGAGCAGGACATTGCGATGCATGCGCATCGCATCGTCCACATCCGGGATGGTAAAGTCGAGCGCGACGAGGCCGTCCGACGCTGATTTCCTGACGTAATCCCTAGCTATTGTCTTCCCTAGTGGAGAAGATTTTCCTCAAATTCTGCACTAAATAATGTAGCCGACTGCTAGCGTTTTATATGCTGGTAAAAAGTCGGTTTATAGGCGGACGTGACGTGCTGGCCTCAGCCTCCCCGCTCATGTAATGGAACCAACTTCCACAGACGTGCTCCTCCCCGCGCCGCCGGTGGACACCTCTTCACGAAATCAGAATACGTGTCCGCGGACGACCTCCGATGGCGCGCTTCGCATTCTGATGGCGGAGGACAACGTCATCAACCAGAAGGTCGGCAAGCTGATTCTGCAGCGCGCCGGCTTCAATATCGATCTGGTTGGCGATGGCAGCGAAGCGCTGGAAGCACATCGCGCAAATCCTTACGATTTAATCCTGATGGACTGCCAAATGCCGACCATGGACGGCTTTGAGGCCTGTCGGCAAATCCGTCAATTGACGCACGCGCAACCAGTCATCATTGCGGTCACTGCCAATGCTTTGGTGGGTGAGCGCGAACGTTGCCTGAACGCCGGGATGGACGACTATCTGTCCAAACCTTTTCAGGCCGAACAACTCGTTGCGGTGGTCAGGAAGTGGATCGCAGTCCGGCGCGGCTCCTGAACCGATTTACGGCCGCCAGGCCAGCAGTAAGACGAACAAGACGATCCACAGAAAATCCAGGTAGTGCCAGAACACCGAAACGCCGTTCGCCACCACACGGGTGGTCATCTGGTATTTTGGCCCGCTCGCCGGCACGCGCGTGCGAACCAGTAGATATATGAGGCCGCCCAACCCCACAACGATGTGCATGCCGTGCAATCCGGTGAATAGGAAGATGAACCAGGAGTGTGGATTCCTCGCCAGCACTATGCCGGAGTGCAGAATCTGAAACCAAGCCGTAATTTGACCAGCCAGGAATAGCAGACCCAGGCCGGTCGTCCAGGCGATCAGCCGAAAGAACCCGTGCTGGTCGTGCGCTTGCAGCCGTCGCCGTGCCGCTTCTAATACAGCGCTGCTGGCGAGCAGGATCGCTGTGGTGGCCCATAGCACTTTGGGAATCGCAATGTGGCCCCAGAAGAGAGGCGCTTCCGAGCGCCCGATAAAAACCGTGATCATGGCGCCGAAGGTCATCGTAACGGTCGCCAGTACAACAATCGTTGTCAGCAGAGACAGCGAGTTCAGGTCGCGCTCACGCGTCGCACTTTCAGTAACAGTCTGCACGTCTCTCATTCTCTCGCGTTTAAGCTCGAAGTCCTTTAGAATAGGTCCGAGGTGACGGTTTGATCCGGATAACTTTTCTTGCTTTTGCGCTCGGCGGTTTTGCGCTAGCGGGTGCCGCGGCGCCCGCGTCCCAAGATGCCCCTGATGCCCGGCTCGCTCATGCTTTTCGCAATCCAACCGAGGCTGGCTGGATCTTCGTTCACCTGGAAGGCGGCCCAGCGGCGATCGGTTTCCAGCACGGCTATTTGCTGCCAAAAGAGATCGAGGATTCCAAGCGCGCTATCGAACTCAGCACCACGCATGGCGTGAAACACACCTGGGCGGAATTGCGGGAAGTGGCGCAGACTGTGTTTTGGCCGCGCGTTCCGGACGAGTACCGGCAGGAGCTTCAGGGCATGGTGGAGGGCCTGAAGGCCCACGGATCGAGGCTGGACGTGATCGATCTGGTCACGATGAATGCCTACATGGAGTATCCCTACTACTACGACGAGGCGAAGAAGCGGGAGGCGAAAGGCGTCCCGAGCTCTGTTGGTGAACACTGCAGCGCTTTCGTTGCCACCGGCGCGTACACGAAGGACGGCCGCATTGTCATGGGCCACAACAATTGGACCGATTATCTGACTGCAACCCGCTGGAACATTATTTTCGATATTGTTCCCACCTCCGGCCATCACTTCATCATGGACGGCATGCCCGGCCTGATCCATAGTGGCGACGACTTCGGCATCAACGACGCCGGCATCATGATCACAGAGACCACCATCGGCAATTTCCACGGCTTCGACCGCAACGGCGTGCCGGAGTTCGTGCGGGCCCGCAAGGCGATGCAGTATTCGGAATCGATCGACGATTTCGCCCGCATTATGGAAGACGGAAATAACGGCGGCTATGCGAATACCTGGCTGGTGGGCGACCGCAAGAAGAACGAGATTGGACGCCTGGAACTGGGTTTGAAGTACGTTACGCTGGAGCGCACGAAAGACGGTTATTTTGTCGGCTCGAACTTTCCGATTAATCCCAAGTTGATTGCCGAGGAGACAGACTTCCCGAAAGATCCGAATACGCCCAACCAGGTGCGGCACCGGCGCTGGGATCAATTAATGGCTGAGAATAAGGGACGCATCGATGTGGAAGCCGGCAAGAGGTTCGAGACCGACCACTACGATGTGCTCACCAAAGAGATCGATCCGAACGAGCGTACCATCTGCGGGCACATTGACAAATCCAGCCGCGGGTTGAAACCGTGGCAGGATCCATACGGACCCGCCGGCGTTGCCGAAGCGAAAGTTGCCGATGCGTCGATGGCGGAGAAGATGTCGTTTGCAGCAGGCATGGGGCATCCGTGCGGAGTGGAGTTCCACGCGGCCGAATTCTTGAAAGCGCATCCGGAATATGCGTGGCAGGCGCCGCTGCTCGAGGATCTCAAGGCCAATCCATGGATCGTGGTATCGGCCGCTACCACACGCGAAACCGCTGCTGTGACGGCGCGCTAAAGAGTCTCGCAGCGGAAACCCGGCGACCGTGGGTTATGCGTGTGCTCTTCCCGAGGACCGCTCGGCCGCATCGAGACGCGCTTGGGCTTTGCTAATGGCGCGGAGAGCGGCTTCTGAATCGGCGGTTTCATGGGCGTTGCGTAGCGCGTCGTTTGCTTTTTGCAATTGCTGCCGCGCCCCATCGGCCTGAATATCGCGCCCGAATTCGGCGTGTTCGGCGAGCACCCGCACGTGGTCTTCGAAGACTTCAACGAAGCCGCCGTCGAGGGCAATCACCTCCTCGCCCCCTCCAGCTTTGTAAGAGAGGACGCCTGCTCCCAAGATGGACAGCAGCGGGGCGTGGCCGGGCAGGATGCCCATGTAGCCCTCCTTGCCGGGCAGCTCGGCTTCGCTCACCTGCTCATCGACGAACAGGCGCTCTGGCGTAGCGACTTCCAGTTGAAAGGTGTCGGCCATATCAGCGGGGTACCTATTGGTTCATCTTCTCCGCGGCCTCGACCACGTCTTCGATGGTGCCTTGCATGTAGAAAGCCTGCTCGGGCAGATTGTCGTGCTTGCCGTCTACCACTTCTTTGAAGCTGCGGATGGTGTCCTCGAGCTTGACGTACTTGCCGGGCCGTCCGGTGAACTGCTCGGCGACGTGAAAGGGTTGCGACAGGAAGCGCTGGATGCGGCGCGCGCGGGCGACGGTCTGCTTGTCCTCATCGCTGAGCTCGTCGATGCCGAGAATGGCGATGATGTCCTGCAGGTCCTTATAGCGCTGCAGGATCTGTTTCACGCGTTGCGCGACATTGTAGTGGTCCTCGCCGAGAATGTTCGGATCGAGGATGCGAGACGTCGAGGCCAGCGGATCGACGGCAGGA
Organism: Bryobacteraceae bacterium; assembly: GCA_035502635.1. Lineage (GTDB taxonomy): Bacteria > Acidobacteriota > Terriglobia > Bryobacterales > Bryobacteraceae > Bog-105. Next base: position 129,506 of record DATJUG010000008.1, on the reverse strand, counting down.
TAGATGCCGAGCTCTGAAATCGAGCGCGACAAATTGGTTGTAGCGTCCAGGTGCGCGAAGGTGGTGGCAGGCGCCGGATCGGTGTAATCGTCGGCAGGCACGTAGATGGCTTGCACAGACGTAATAGAACCGCGCTTGGTGGAAGTAATGCGCTCCTGCAGGTCGCCCATTTCGGTGGCCAGATTGGGTTGATAGCCGACGGCCGACGGCATGCGGCCGAGTAACGCAGAGACCTCGGAGCCGGCTTGCGTGAAGCGGAAGATGTTGTCGATGAAGAGCAGAACGTCTTGCCCTTCTTCGTCCCGGAAGTATTCGGCCACCGTGACGCCAGTAAGGCCAACGCGGAGACGAGCGCCGGGCGGCTCGGTCATCTGCCCATAAACGAGCGCGACTTTGGATTTCTGCCAATCGTGCGGATCGACAATGCCTGACTCCTGCATTTCGAGCCAAAGGTCGTTACCTTCGCGGGTGCGCTCACCGACGCCGGCAAAGACGGAAACACCGCCGTGCTTCATGGCGATGTTGTTAATGAGCTCTTGAATGATGACTGTCTTGCCGACGCCCGCGCCGCCGAACAAACCGATTTTGCCGCCTCGAAGATAAGGCTCGAGAAGATCGATCACCTTAATGCCGGTCTCGAACATCTCGAGTTCCGTGCCTTGCTCGTCGAAGAGCGGAGCCATGCGATGAATCGGCGCATGATGCTCCGTATTTATGGGACCCATGTTGTCGACCGGCTGGCCGAGAACGTTAAGCACGCGGCCAAGAGTCTGCTTTCCAACGGGAATGGTGATCGGCTCACCCAGATCAGTGGCCTTCATTCCGCGGACCAGGCCGTCGGTCGGCTCCATGGCGATGGTGCGGACGCGTCCCTCGCCGATATGCTGCGCAACTTCGGCAGTAATGTCGATCTTGAAGGGCACGTCGAAGCCTTCGCTGGTGACGCGAATCGCGTTCAAAATCTTTGGCACGTGGCCTTCGGGGAACTGGATCTCAATGGTCGGCCCGGCGACCTGTACGACGTGGCCTTCAGCAGTTTCTGGCATAAATCTCCAAAGATAGCTACAGTGCGGCGGCGCCGCTGACAATTTCGATAATTTCGCGAGTAATTTTATCCTGCCGGATGCGATTCATAGTTAGTGTCAAATCCTGAATTACATCGCCGGCGTTCGAGCTGGCCGCATCCATCGCGGTCATGCGCGCGGCATGATAAGCCGAGATAGATTCGAGCAGTGCCCGATAGATTTCCATTTCCACATACTTCGGAAGCAGGGCGCTCAATATTTCATATGGCGGCTGTTCGTAGATATAGTCGATCTGTTGAGCTTTGTCGTCGCCTTTCTCGTCTTGCTTCTTCTTTGGAACTTCGACCGGAAGAATGCGCTTCAGCACGAGATTGGACGCCATGACGCTCTTGAACTCGTTGACTGCGATATAGACCGCATCGATTTCGGCTTTGCGGTATAGATCGATCATCTTGTCGGCAATCTCAGCGGCTTTATCATACGTGGGCTTATCTACGATGCCGACATAATCGCCGGTGACGTTAAAGTTCCGTTTCCGGAAGTAGTCGCGCGATTTGCGGCCGATAGTTTCGACCCTCAAGTCGGCGCCCTGGTGCTCATCCACAAATTTCTGAGACATGCGGAAGAGATTGGAGTTGAAGGCGCCGGCTAGACCTGTGTCGCTCGAGACCACGATCAACTGGATGCGCTTCTCTTCGCGGACGGCGAGCAGCGGCAGGTCTGCGACATCCGGGTTTCCCGCGGCCGCAGCCGCGACGTTCGAGAGCACGCGCTGCATCATGCCGGCGTAGGGACGCGAAGCCAGGGCATGCTCCTGGGCGCGGCGCAGTTTGGCAGCCGAGACCATCTTCATGGCCTTGGTGATTTGCTGCATGTTCTTGACGCTGCGAATGCGGCGCCGAATGTCAATCAAGCTCGGCATGCGCTAGGCTTTGGTCTGCAGCTCGGGGGCTTCCTCTTTGGCGGCTTCTTTGTTTGTACCTTCGCGCTGATCGCTGCGCGGCTGCTGCTTGCCGGCGCCATCCGGGCTTTGGCGCTGGTCCTTTTGCCCGGCGGCCTGTTTGTCTTGCGGCTTCTCTTCTTTTTGCTTTTCCTCTCGCGGCGCCTGGAACTGCTGCTTGAATTCCTTCAATGCGTTGGTGAGCTGGCCCTTGATGTCGTCATTGAGCTCGCGCTTCTGGGCGATGGCCTGCAGCAACTCGGGCTTGTTGTCTTCAAGGAAGCGGTCCAGCTCCGCTTCGAAGCGGCGCACATCCTCCACTCGTATGTCATCGAGGAAGCCATTAGCGCCCGCGAAGATGATGGCGACCTGCTTTTCCACCGGAATGGGCGAGTAGGGGCCTTGCTTCAGCACTTCGACCCAGCGCTTGCCGCGTGCAAGCTGGGCTTGAGACGATTTGTCTAGATCGGAACCGAATTGCGCGAAAGCTGCCAGCTCGCGATATTGCGCGAGATCGAGTCGCAGCGTGCCGGCTACCGAACGCATGGCTTTGATTTGCGCGCTGCTTCCGACACGACTCACCGACAAGCCGACGTTGATAGCAGGGCGCACGTTCGAGTTGAAGAGATCGGTTTCGAGATAGATCTGACCGTCGGTGATAGAGATGACGTTGGTCGGAATATAAGCCGAGACGTCGCCCGCTTGAGTTTCAATGAACGGCAAAGCGGTCAGTGATCCGCCGCCTTTCTCCTCACTCAGCTTTGCAGCGCGCTCGAGTAAACGGCTATGGAGATAGAAGACATCGCCGGGGTAGGCCTCGCGCCCGGGTGGACGGCGGAGCAGCAGAGAAATTTCTCGATAGGCGGCGGCGTGCTTGGAGAGATCGTCATAGACGCAGAGGGCATGGCGTTTGGAATCGCGGAAAAACTCTGCGATGGCGCAGCCTGCGTAAGGCGCGATGTACTGCATCGGGGCGGGGTCGGAAGCAGTGGCGGCGACCACGATGCTGTAGTCCATGGCCCCGTGTTCTTCGAGTATTTTCACGACCTGGGCGACGGTGGACCGCTTTTGGCCGATAGCGACATAGACGCAGATCACATCCTGGCCGCGCTGATTGATGATGGTGTCCAGCGCGACGGTCGTTTTGCCGGTTTGACGGTCGCCAATGATCAGCTCGCGCTGGCCGCGGCCGATGGGGACCATGGCGTCAATGGCCTTGATGCCGGTTTGCAGCGGCTGCTTAACGGGCATGCGATCGACGACGCCGGGAGCCAAACGCTCGAGCGGATTGAATTCGCTGGTGTCGATGGCGCCCTTTCCATCAATCGGCCGGCCGAGAGCATCGACCACGCGACCGATCATCGCCTCGCCCACCGGGATCGACATAATGCGGCCGGTACGACGCACCTGGTCGCCCTCTTTGACATTGCTGAAGTCGCCCAACAGGACGACGCCGACCTGATCTTCCTCCAGGTTTAAAGCAATGCCATCGGTTTCGGGTCCGAACTCGACGAGTTCGCCGGCCATGACATTCTGCAGACCGTAGATGCGCGCGATGCCATCGCCCACGCTGATGACGGAACCGGTCTCCGATACGTTTTCGACAGCATCGAAATTCTCAATTTCGGAGAGAAGCACACGCGAGATTTCATCTGCTCTAATTTGAGCCATAGATTTCCTTAATTCCCATTAGACGGTTGCCAACCGGCGGCGCAGACTTTCCAGCCTGCCGCGGATGGTGGCGTCGTACTCTTTAGAGGCGACCCGCGCACGCACGCCGCCGATCAGCCCACGGTCGACCTCATAATGCGCTCGAATGAACTTGCCCAGTTTGGTGCCCAGGGCGCGCTCGATCTGTTCGCGCTGCGGAGGGCTAAGCTGTTGAGCGGAACTAATAACCGCCGGAACCCAGCCCAGTCTTTCATCGATAACTTCTTCAAAGCTGCGGCGGATGGCGCTCAGATCCTTGATCCGGCGATGCGAAACCAGCACCAGAAGGAAATTCCGGATCTTACGATGCACGCCTAATTCCTCGGCGAGCCGTTTGGCGATGGCCGATTTGCGAGACTTGCTCACGGCGGGCGAAATCAAGGCGCGTTGCAACTGCTGGGAACCGGCAACCAACTCATCGAGCTCACGAAGTTGCTTGACCGCGTCTTCGGGACGCACACCCGAATCCGGGGCGAAGACCGCATCGGCTAGGGCGCGCGCGTAATGAGAAGCCAAAGCCCCTTGCATTAGTTCCTGCCTCGCATCTAATTTCTCCCTCGCTCAACCAGGTGGATAAAGTCGTCAATGAGCGGAGTTGGATCCTGCGTGCGGAAGCGGTCAGCGAGCCGGCGCTCGGCGGAGTTGAGAGCGAGTTGGGCGGTGTGGCGGCGAACCTGATCGGCGGCCTCGGTACGCAGAGCTTCGATCTCGGCCTGGGTGTTGCGGCGAATGTGCGCTATTTCGAGATCGGTTTCGTGGCGGAAGCGCTGGTGGGCACGCTGCATATCGGCCGCCGCCTGCTCGCGCATCCTTTTGATTTCGTCCGGAAGGGTAGCCATCTTGCGGTCGATTTCGGAATACCGGAACTCCGCTTCGATGCGCAGGCCCGTGGCATCTTGAATGGCTTTTTGGATATCGGCCGAACGGGCGTTGAAGAAGCGCGGCGCGAATTTCGCAAGGAGATAGCCGAGGCCGATCAGGAAGAGAGCAAAATTGATGATCTTCCAGCGGGTCACGGCGTCGAGAACGACGGTTTCCTGCGGAGTTTCCTGCGCAAGGGCAATTGAGGCCGAGAGCAGCGCGAGTACAAACAAGGGAGTTACGCGGCGAAGAAGGCGAGCGGCGAACACTAGGCGGCTCTCCGTCTGAGCAGAGAATTCAGGATCTGTTCGCTCAATTGGTCTACACGGGTGTCGAGCTCGGCCTGCGCGCGCTCGGCTTCTTGTGCGATCTGCCGCCTGGCCTCTTCGATGTGCTGGTCGGCTTCGGCACGCGCCTGTGCGATGGCTTCGGCCTGCTCCTGTGCCCATTTCTGGCGCAGTGCTTCGTGCTCCTGATGAAGCTCTGCACGGGCGATTTGCAGGGCGTGCTCGAATTCCGAGGTTTTCTTGTCCGCGGCTTCGAAGGCGCGGCGCGCGATCTCGCGTACTCCCTCGGTGGCCTTCTTGCGCTCGTCCAGGATCTTGGCGATTGGCCTAAAATAGACCCGCTTCAGATAGAGGGTCAATAGAACGAAAAAGAGGATGGTAGGGATTGACTTGATGAGCAGGCCGACGAGGGCGTGTAGAGTCGCGTCCATGAAGAAAATTCGATAGTTGGGAAGGAGCGTGGGCCGAACTGGTGGATGTCGAGCGCACTCCGACCGTTGGACAGCTTTAGACCGCGCACAACGGCCACCAAACCGCCTGTGCGCTCCATTCTAACATCGCGCACAACGGCCACCAATGCGCTAAAGCGAAGACCGCCTGTGCGCTCCTCTTCCCTTATTGATTTACACTAACATACGCGGTTTTGGCAGGCTACGAAAACGATGGCCGGGACCAAGGTCCCTTAGAGGCCACTTATCACCTTAGTCTCAAACTCGCGAATGGGAAGGTGCGTACTGGTCACAAGACTGGAACCAAACTCTGTTGAGTGGCTGACCTCCGCGGTTGCAGAATGTACGCATGGAGAGCGCAAACATCCAAGATTTGTACGCTGATTGGCAGAGCGCGGTCCGGGCCCACGAGAGCTTATGCCGCGAGGGCAGAATGCGCGGCCTGACGAGCAAGGAGATTGAGGAGATCGGCCACGCCTATGTGTTGCGAATCGATATGGCGTATGCGCGGCTGAAGCAAGCCGAGGCACAACCGGCGGACGCTGGCGCCAGTATGCAAATCTGGAAAGCGCCGGCGGCTGAGAACAGTTCCGCGCAGGAGGTATCCTGACGCAAAATCGGTGCATCACGAGATAGCGGCGACTCACGGCCCGAATATGGCGTCAGTCCAGCTTGGGTAACAGCGCGGTAAGCAGCTTCAAGAATGTGCCTGAGACGCGGCGGCCTGTTTCCAGCACCTCTTCGTGACTGAGCTTCTCCCCGCTAAGTCCCGCCGCGAGGTTGGTGACGCAGGAGATCCCCAGCACCTGAATACCGAGATGATTGGCAGCAATCGTTTCGGCGACCGTTGACATACCGACTAAGTCGGCGCCAATGGTCCTTAGATAGCGGATCTCGGCAGGCGTTTCGTAACTGGGGCCGAGGACCGCGGCGTAAACGCCTTCATAAAGAGGAATGCCGATTTCCATCGCCGTCTCGCGCGCCAGTTCGCGCAGCTCGATTGAATACGCCTCGGTCATATCCGGGAATCTGGGGCCAAGATCGTCATTGGGTCCAACCAGGGGATTCGCGCCTTGCAGATTGATGTGGTCGGAGATAAGGACCAATGCGCCTGCCGCGAAATCCGGGTGGATGCCTCCGGCTGCATTCGTCAGCACGACGCGCTTGACCCCGAGTTCGCGGAACAGACGAATGCCACTGGTCACCTGGCGCGGTGTGTAGCCTTCGTAAAGATGAAAGCGCCCGGACATCACGATGAGATCGGTACCCTTGCCGTTCGCGCCCAGCGTTCCTACGACCAGCTCGCCCGCGTGCCCGATGGCGGTCGAAGCCGGAAACCCCGGGATTGCGCTATAGGGAATGCGAACCGCATGAGTGAGCGAATTAGCAAAAGTGCCGAGCCCGCTGCCGAGCACGACGCCAATCTTCGGCCGGGCGGATGCCTGTGAGCGGACGAACTCGGCTGCGCCGCGCATAGTTACGACAGTAGGATACCCGCGATGCAGGCGGACATGAAATTGGCGAGCGTGCCGACGAACATGGCTTTCAATCCGAGACGCGCCAGATCGGACTTGCGGGAAGGCGCGAGCGCGCCGATTCCGCCGATTTGAATCGCGATGGAACTTAGGTTCGCAAACCCGCACAAGGCAAACGTGGCGATCACAAAGGAACGCGGCTGCAAGATCGATTTGACCTTACCGAGATCGACAAAGGCCACGAATTCGTTGAGGATCATGCGCGTGCCCAAGAGATTGCCGATCGTCGCGCAGTCATTCCAGGCGACGCCAAGCGACCATGCGACCGGCGCGAACAACTTGGCAAGAATTTGTTGCATCGATTCAGGGATCCAGTGCACATACGAATGCAGCCAGCCGAGTGCGCCGTTGAGCATCGCAATCAGCGCCAGGAACGCGATCAGCATGCCCGCGATATTCAGAGCTAAGTGCAGGCCATCGCCCGCGCCCCGTGCCGCCGCATCAATCACGTTTACGCCAGGTTTTTCCACTTCCACCTTGACGCTTCCCGCGGTGATGGGCGTGCCGGTCTCTGGCTCAAACATTTTGGCGAGCATGATGGTCGCGGGCGCGGTCATGATGACGGCGGTCAGTAGATGCGCAATCGAAACGTGCGCAATCGCGACGTAGGCGGCCATCACAGATCCCGAGACGTGCGCCATTCCGCTGGTCATGACGGTAAAAAGCTCGGATTGTGTCATGGTTTCGAGGTACGGCCTGATGGTCAGAGGTGCTTCGGTCTGGCCCATCACGATGCTGGCCGCCACACAGGTGGATTCCGCTCCGCTCGCGCCCATGAATTTCTGCATCACAATGGCCATGCCTTTCACAAACACCTGCATAACGCCGAGGTAATACAGGATGGCGAAGAGCGACGAGATGAAGATGACGATGGGCAAAATCTGAAAAGCGAAGATGACCCCGAACTGGTCATTCTTGAGGCCGAGCTTGTCGCCGAAGACGAAGCTGGAGCCCGCCGCCGTGTAATTCAGCAGCGCATTCACGAAGAGACTAACGGCATAGAAAGCTTCGCCCAAGCGTGTCCTCAAGATGAGGAAGGCGAAGGTGAATTGCAGCGTGATGCCCCACACGATCACCCGTTTTTGGATCGCCGAGCGGCGCGTGGAGAAAAGATATGCCGAAGCGAGAATGGCGATCAGGCCGACGATCCCATCGAATCTGGCCATTCAAATCGGCTAGCTGACGACTTCCAGGATCAAATCGCGCTCATCCGTGGGTTGCTGCGAAATCTTGAATGCGCCTTCCACCAGCTCAGCCGCTTCCTCCAGATGCTCTTCGCTGGTGTAGTAAATGCGGCATAAGATGCTGCCCGAATCGATCTTCTGACCCACTTTGACTTCGAGAATCACGCCCACAGCGGGGTCGATCGAATCTTCCTTGGTGTTGCGGCCGGCACCAATCATCGAAGACGCCTGGCCGATCAATTCGGCATCGATACCGCTGACGTATCCGCCCCGCGCGGTGGTAATCTCCTGCGCGCCGGTGGCGTTGGGCAGCAGCTCGAAGCGGTCGAGCACCTGCGGGTTCCCTCCTTGCGCCGCGATGACGTCTTTGAACTTGCGGTAACCGGAGCCATCGAGCAGCTTGGAGGTCGCGAGCTCGCGCGCTTCATCGAGGGTTTTGGTGATTTTGCCCAGGAACATCATGCGCGCCGCAAGCTCGAGCGAGATGCGCGTCAGATCCGATGGGCCGGCGTTTTGTAGCGTCTGCGAGACTTCCATGACCTCCAGCGCGTTGCCGATTGCGTAGCCGAGGGGCTGATTCATGTCGGTAATTAGCGCTTGAACGCGCTTGTCGAGGCGGCGGCCGATGCCCACCATCATTTGCGCCAAACGCCGCGCGTCGACCTGCTTTTTCATGAACGCGCCGGAGCCCACTTTCACATCCAGCACCAAAGCATCCAGCCCAACGGCGAGCTTTTTCGACATGATCGAAGTTGCAATCAAGGGAATCGATTCCACAGTGGCCGTGGAATCGCGGAGGGCGTACAGTTTGCCGTCTGCGGGAGCAACTTCGGGCGTCTGACCGATGAAGGCAAGCTGGTGCTCCATCAAGAGCGCGCGAAATTCGTCGATGGTGAGATCAGTGCGGAAGCCCGGTATGGATTCGAGCTTGTCAAGCGTGCCGCCGGTATGGCCCAGAGCGCGGCCGGAGATCATCGGGACCACTACGCCCGCCGACGCCGCAATTGGCGCCGCGATTAAACTGGTCTTATCGCCCACCCCGCCCGTCGAGTGCTTATCGACCTTGATGCCGGGAATCGAGGAGAGGTCCACCGTGGTTCCCGAATTCACCATGCTTTCGGTCATGGCGCTGACTTCCCGGTCCGACATTCCGGAGAAATAAACGGCCATCAGAAAGGCCGACATCTGATAATCGGGAATCTCGCCGCGAGTGTAGCCGTCTACGAGATGTTGGATTTCCTCCGGCGACAGTTCTTCGCCATCCCGCTTCCGGTGAATAAGATCGACAGTACGCATTTTTCGAATTCTAAGCGTACCATCTTCAACTAGTTAGAACCGTGTAAGCGGGCTGATCGAGATGGCTTTATGAGGCTGCTACAGCTCACCGCTGAGGAGCCGTCCCAGGCTGGTTGCGCATACGCGCAGACCAACATAGAAGGCTCCGAACAGTGCATACACCGCGCTGACCTCATCGAACCGCATCTCATAGATCAGCTTTTTGAAAACCAGCGGCTCGTCTGCGAACAAGTCGACTCCCCACTCCCAATCATCGAAGCCGATGGATCCTGTGATGATCTGCCGCACGGAATCGGCGTAGCGCCTGCCGATGAGTCCGTGCTCATGCATCATGCGCTGCCGCTCAGCCAGTGGTAATTGATACCAGTTCTTTTCCTCGGCGCGCTTGCGGTCCATGGGATAGAAGCAAAGATATTTCGCGGCTGGAATTTCGGGATACAACCGGGGCTCCATTGCGGTGGACTGCCGCGCGATTACCTCAGCGACAGCGGCGTTCCATTCGGGTGAATGCGCTTCAATGGCTTGCTCGCACAGTTGCCCGTAGGTTTTGATCGTCGAGTCGTACAAGCCAAGCTCGACAACCGATAAATAGGAATGCACAGGTTCCAGGTAATCGGAAACCTCCAAGCGTGCAAGCGCCAATTCCGCGCAGTGCACCTCTTCGAGCGAGTCGCGAAAGTGAAGCACCAGCAGATCGCTCTTGTGACCAATCTCGGAGTACACCGCCGATTGATTGGGATGACCATTCGCCGAACGCCGCTGCTCCATGCCGCTGAGCACCAATGCGGCTTCTCCCGCCACGCGTTCGCGCGTCGATTCATCCAACGCGCGCCAAGCGCTGCGGCGCACGCGGAACATCTGGTGCAGGACATAGGCGCCTTCGAGCGTCAAAGGCACTGCCGGTAGCTCAGCCATGTTGCAGCTCCCATTCCTTCATCGGCAGCGACGGCATGTCATGCTGATAACGCCCCGCGAAGATCTCGCCGAACAGGTTCAGGATCTCCGAGTGAATCAAGCCGTTGTCCACCAGCACATATTTCCCATGCAGGTCGAGCGGCTCCCCTTTCATACCCGATACTTTGCCGCCCGCTTCCTCCACCAGCAACGTGCCGGCCGCCATGTCCCACGGGTTCAGGCCGAATTCCCAAAACGCTTCGAGTCTGCCGCAGGCGGTATAGGCGAGGTCGATGGCCGCCGAACCGCCCCGCCGCACACCGTGGGTCAGCATGGCGAGCTGGTAATAAAAATGAATGTTGACGTTTTGATGGCGCTTGCGGCTGGGAAATCCGGTTGATACCAGGGAATCGTTCAAGATTTCTATCTTGCTGACGTGAATAGGAGCGCCATTCAAGCGCGCCCCGGCGCCGCGTTCAGCCGCAAACAGCTCGCGGTTCAGCGGATCGTAGACCACGCCGGCAATCACTTCGTCGTTGCGCGCGAGCGCGAGTGTGACATTCCACATCGGGAAGCCGTGCGCGAAATTAGTGGTGCCGTCGAGCGGATCGACGTACCATCGCAGCGCTGACTGCATTTCCGCGCGGCCGCCCTCTTCGGCGACGATGCCATGCTGCGGATATCGCTCGCGCAGACGCTGGATCACTAGTGCTTCGCTGGCGCGATCGGCAGCCGTGACCAGGTCATAGGCGCCTTTCAATTCGAATCCGACACCGCAATGCGCAAGCAACACCTGTCCAGCCTCGCGCGCGATCTCGATCGCCGCGTCCAGGTAATCGGCCATAACTTTAGTTCAACACATGGAAGTAAGATGCCGAGGTGTGGCGCCGGTGGCATCACGCGGCGTGATTTGTCGAAGCTCATCAGTTTCGGGATTGGCCACGCAGAGAAGTTTTTTGTTTCTTGGCATATACGACAATGAGTGTGAGATGAGCACCGCAGCTGCATTGACCACAGTTGCAGAATTCCTCAGGCTGCCCGATCCCAAGGCGGGACACTACGAGCTGCATCACGGGGAGGTGATCCTCATGCCGCCACCGAAATGGAGGCACACTCGCATTCAAAAGCAGTTAGAGAAACTGCTGCAACAGGCGATTGGCGACAACGGCACAGTCATCATGGAAATGCCTTTTCAGCCATCTCCCGAGCACGAGGTATGGCAGGCCGATGTAGCAGTCTTACCCCTTGAGAGAGCCAAACGCATTGGAGGCGATGAATATCTCCAGGGCGCACCAGACTTGGTGGTGGAGGTTCTGTCGCCAAGCAATACAGCTCAAGAAATCAACGACAAAATTGCCGTGTGTCTGGAAAGCGGGTGTGCCAGCTTTTGGGTGGTCGATGACAAGCGTAAGCAGGTTACCGTGACCGAGGGCGACATCACTAAACGATATGCTCAGGGGGCAACGATCCAAAGTGATGTTCTTGGGAGCGACATTTGCGTCGAGGATATTTTCCAATGCGCGGGCTCTCGATATTAGGGTTTGGCGCTTGCTGTAGACTTACACCCGTTGCAGCTTGCTCACTCGTCCAACTTCCACCCACTCCACAACAAAGATATTGCCTTGATGGTCGAAACAGGCGCCATGTGGGCACACGAACTTTCCTGGCCGGAATGCGCTACGCTGCTGAGTCCGCAGTTTGTTCCAGTCGTTCGCCCCGGAGTCATCACCCAGGTGCTCGATCACGCGATTTTGCGGATCCATTAACGTCACACGTGCGCCCAGATCCGGCACCACCGTCTCGCCGCTCTGGTTGAACGCAAACGTGCACGGCAGGTTCGTGCCCTCGATGAACGCGATATGCTCGCCCTCTAAGTTGAACGTCTGAATGCGATGATTCGCCCGGTCCGCGATCAGCAAGATCGGCTGCGCCCCACGCGTGTCCAGTACAATCCCGTGCGGGCAATCCAATTGCCCAGGCGCGCTACCCTTACCGCCAAACGTTTTGATGAACTTTCCATCCGCGGTGTACACATTTACATAGCTCGAACCATATCCGTCGCCCACATAGATGTTCCCGTTCGGCGCAACCGCTAGATTCGTCGGACTGTACTTCTTCTTCGTTCCATCAGCCGCCGGCGCATAAGCGGGGGATTCGTCCGGATATCCGAGCGTCATCACATGCTCGCCATCGAGCGTCGTTTTCACCACCAGCCCGCGCTTCGTGTCGCACAAGTACAGAAATTCTTGCGAGCCCTCCTTCCGGATCAGCAGCCCGTGCGCGCCGCCTTTGAAATCCGGCCCCCAACTCCTCACGAATTTGCCGTGGTGGTCGAAGACCACCATCGTGTCGCTGCTCTCGCTCGAAGCGTTCACCGTATGGTGCACGTAGATGTGGCCGTGTGAATCTTCGCAGACGCCGTGCGTGTTCCCGTACTTGATCTCGGCCGGAAGCTCGCCCCAATCGTGCGTCACTTCGAACACGTGCGCGCCCGATCCCAATACCGGCTTACGCATGCCAGCCTTATCCGTTGCGCCCAGAATCAGCGGAGCGCCCGACCCCATTGCAATCATAAATTCGCGCCTTGTCGCCATTGCCGCCTACGCCAGAATTTCTTTCACCACGATCGCCCGCTTCTCCGTGCCGGTCAGCTTCTGGTCCAGCCCTTGGTACTTGAACGTGAAGCGTGTATCTTCAATCCCGAACTGGTGCAAGATCGTTGCGTTCAAGTCGCGAATATGGACCGGATCTTTCACGATGTTGTAGGAAAACTCGTCCGTCTCCCCATGCACTACGCCGCCCTTCACGCCCGCGCCCGCCATCCAGATAGAAAAGCACTTCGGATGATGATCGCGCCCATAATCCGTCTTGCTCAATTTGCCCTGGCAGTAAATCGTCCGTCCGAATTCGCCGCCCCAGATCACCAGCGTGTCCTCCAGCAGCCCGCGCGACTTCAAGTCCTGCACCAACCCGTAGGCGCCCTGGTCGACATCCTTGCATTGGCTTGGCAGCACGGCCGGCAAATCGCTGTGAACGTCCCACCCGCGGTGGTACACCTGCACGAACCGCACATCGCGTTCAGCCATCCGCCGCGCCATCAAACAGCAATTCGCAAACGTACCGGGCTTGCGCGCGTCCTCGCCGTACAGCTTGAAGGTGCTCTCCGGCTCCTTCGAAATATCGGCCAGTTCGGGCACCGACGTTTGCATTCGGAACGCCATCTCGTATTGCGCAATGCGCGTTTCAATTTCGGGATCGGCAATCTTCGCCATCTCAAGTTTGTTCAGCTCGCCTGTGGCGTCCAGCATGCGCCGTCGAATCTGCGCCGGCACGCCGTCCGGATTATTGATGTACAAAACCGGATCGCCGCCCGACCGCAGCGCCACGCCCGAATACTGCCCCGGCAAGAATCCCGCGCTCCACAGCCGTGCCGAGATCGCCTGCACGTTCGCCTTGGGATTTGAATGCGTCGCGTTCAGCACCACGAACGTCGGCAAGTCTTGATTCATACTGCCGAGTCCGTAGGAGATCCACGACCCCACGCAAGGCTTGCCCGCAATCATGAATCCGGTCTGCAAAAACAATACCGCCGGCTCATGGTTGATGGCGTCGGTGTTCATCGAGCGAACGACGGCGATATCGTCCACCATCTTCGCCGTGTAGGGCAGCAATTCCGAAACGTACGCGCCGCTGTGGCCGTATCGTGCAAACTTGAACACGGAGGGTGCCACGGGAAAGCGCGCCTGCCCTGATGTCATCGTGGTCAGCCGCTGTCCTTGCCTTACCGAATCCGGCAGGTCTTTGTCGAACCAGTCAGCCATTTGCGGCTTATAGTCGAACGTGTCCATCTGCGGCGGCGCGCCCAGCATGTGCAGATAAATGGCGCGCTTTGCCTTAGGCGCGAAATGCGGCAATCCCGGCAAACCGCCCACTGCCTTCTTTTCCGTCGCCGCGGCAGCGTGCCGCTCCAACAGCGTGTACAACGCCAGCGCACCCAAACCCCGCGTCCCGCGAGACAGCAGTTGCCGTCTCGTCTCGGTCAGCATGCTCTCTCGGATCGGGTCCATTCGTTGGGTCTCCTATTTGGTCAAGGTTTCATCCAGGTTCAGCAACTCGTTCGCGACCATTGCCAGCGCCGCGGACTTCGGCTGCGCCAGCTCCGGGTCCGCCGGCGAATTCCCCACCTTCAACAGCTTCGAGGCGTCCTGCGGCGCACTCATGTAATACGCCAGAAAAGCCGCATAGGACTTCGCCAGCACAGCCTCTTCTTGTTTGTCCAGCGGCCGTGCCAGCAGGCGTTCCGAAATATACCCCAGCTCCCGATCCACGTGCTTGTCGCTTTTCATCGCATTTTGCGCCAGCACGCGCGCCGCCTCGACAAACTGCACATCGTTCATCGTCACCAGCGCTTGCAGCGGCGAATTGGTCCGCTCACGCCGCACAATGCAGCTCTCGCGCGACGGCGCATTGAAGATATCCATCGACGACGGCGGGGCCGCCCGCTTCCAGAAGGTGTACAAACTGCGGCGGTACAGGCCGTCGCCCGAATCCTGCTGATAGAAGCGCGTGTTGCTCTGTTCCATCGCGACCGTTTCCCAAATTGCCGATGGTTGATACGGCTTGACACTCGGGCCGCCAATCGCCGGCCGCAGCAAACCGCTCGCCGCCAGCGCCATGTCGCGGATCATCTCCGCATCCATGCGGAATCTCGGCCCACGCGCCAGCAAGCGGTTCTGCGGATCCACACTCATCTTCTCCGGCGTGCTCGCAGCCGACTGCCGGTAGGTGGCCGACATCACCATCAGCTTGAAGATCCGCTTGACGTCCCAGCCCGAATCGCGGAAATCCACCGCCAACCAGTCGAGTAGTTGCGGATGACTCGGCGGCTCTCCCTGCGAGCCGAAATCCTCCGCCGTTTTCACAATTCCCGTGCCGAAAAGCTCCTGCCAGAACCGGTTCACCGCCACCCGCGCAGTCAGCGGATTTCCCGGATCGACCACCCACATTGCCAGCCCCAGCCGGTTACGCGGCATCGCTTGTGTCATTGGCGGCAGCACGCTCGGCGTGTTCGCATGAACTTCCGCGCGCATCTGGTCATATTGGCCTCGATACAGCACGTGCGCCGTCGGTTGGCTGTCGGTCCGCTCCTGCATGATAAGCGTCGTCGGCGACCGCCGTTGAATCTCCCACAAGGCCGCGTCGTTTCGCCGGATGTCGCTCATCAGCGACGCCGTCGCCGGGTTGAGTGCGGTCGTGTAGAACTCCGCCAGCACATCCTTGTCGTCGCTCGAAAGCTGATCCGCCGGCTTCCGCGCCGCCGCGTTTGCCCGGCTGGCTAGAAAGAGCAACCTGGCATCCTGCGGCCCGGCCATCGTGTTCAGTACGCGAAAGTCCGCTATGCCGCCGCCTTCGAAAAACTGTTTGTCGCCGTCGTTTCCGAAAGTGATCGGTGCATTCGTCGCCATCGACGTCGTGATGCGCGCGACATCTTCCGGCCGCCCCACAACCACCACCGGCTCGCCGTTGACATACATGTTGATGCCCCGCGTGTAGCCGCTGCCGTCGTAAGCAATCACCAGATGAAACCACGTATTCGGCTTGAATTCGTACTGCGGAATCGGGCGAGCGCTGATTCCTTTTCCGTCAACGCCGTTAAAGTAAATCGTCGGCGCATGCGCGTAGATCCCGAGATTTCCTTTGTCGATCTCGATTGACCATCCCTTGCGGGTTTTCTTGCCGTCGCTCCCGGTGACTGTTTCGTATTGGCTCGCGACGGTTCCGTCCTTATCCGGAAAATAGATCCAGGCCGCGATCGTGAACGGCTTTAGCGAATCAATTGCCGCGACTGCGGGTATGCTCGCCTTTCCTTCCTTCTTAAAGCGCAATCCCGTGGCTTCCGCCGATGCGGCCATTTCCTGTTCCACTTCCGCGGAGGGCGTCACGCTTCCCATATTCACCGCCGTTGCTTGCGTCGCCGGCGCGTATGAACCCGCCGACGCTCTTACGCCATCCAGCCACGTGGCAATTGTCCGCAAGGCTCGTTCGCGCTCGCCGTCAAAGCTTTGCCGCAGCGCAACTTGCCGCGCCGTCAGTTGCTCCCACTTGCTCCGGTCACCATCTAACGGCACATGAATCGCAGGTGGCGTGTCCTGTATGTTCATGTCCATAATCGGCTGCGTCGTGTTCCGGAAAAACGCCGTCAGCGAGTAATAATCCTTCTGCGAAATCGGATCAAACTTGTGGTCGTGGCATGTTGCGCAGCCCACCGTCAAGCCCATGAACACGGTTCCCAGCGTGTCCGCGCGATCCTTCGCAATCATCGCCTCCACTTCCGGCAGAATCGCGCCGCCCTCATCGGTAGTCTCGCTGCAACGCTCGAAACCCGAAGCGACTTTTTGATCCAACGTCGCGTTGGGCAGCAGATCGCCCGCTAGCTGCTCCACCGTGAAGCGGTCGAACGGCATGTTCTTGTTGAAGGCTCGGATGACCCAGTCGCGATACGGCCACATCTCGCGATAGTTGTCGAAGTGATAGCCGTTGGTGTCCGCATAGCGCGCCGCATCCAGCCAATAGTGCGCCCGATGCTCGCCGTAATGCGGCGAAGCCAGCAGCCGGTCCACGACCTTCTCATACGCTTGAGGCGACTTGTCCTTGACAAACGCCTCCACTTCTTGCGGCGTCGGCGGGAGACCTGTCAAATCGAAGGTCACTCGGCGGATCAGCGTTCTTCGATCCGCTTCCGGCGCCGGCTCTAACCCACTCGCCTCCATGCGCGCCAGCACAAAACGGTCAATCTCATTTCTTGGCCAAGCGGTCTGCTTGACGTCCGGCAGCGGAGCTTTCTGGGGCGGCACGAACGCCCAATGCTGGCTCCACTTCGCGCCCTGTTCAATCCAGCGCCGCAGCGTGTCCTTCTGTTCCTGCGTGAGCGTCTTGTGTGAAAACACCGGCGGCATCCGAAATGCCGCATCATTCGAATAAATCCGCTTGATCAGCAGGCTCTCGTCCGGCTTTCCCGGCACCACGGGATATCCGTTCTTCCGCTGGCCGAACGCACCTTCCTTGATGTCGAGCCGCAAGCCCACCATCCGCGTGCCCTTGTCGGGGCCATGGCAGAGAAAGCAGTTGTCTGAGAGAATCGGCCGGACTTGCCGCTGAAAATCGATCTCACCGTTGGCAGCAGCGGCGAGACAACACTCGGCCGCAACAATCAGGGCTAAGGCAAGACGAAGCATCCGGGCTTTTTCCGTGGGTTGTTAACACTATATCGCTGGCCACGTATCGACGATCATAAAATCGAGCCGCAAACCCGAGAGACAGTGCATCCGTCGACGATCACATCAGCGTGTTCTATCAAACGGCTCCTCATGCAGTCTCATGCCAACATAGGCTGCGGTGATGTTGATTGGATCGCAGGCTAAGGTGTGGCCCCCGACCATGACGAGCTCATCGAGGAGCTGCGCTCGATCCCGTTTCCCGTTGATCGAGTCAACAATGACAGTCGTGCCAAGAGATAGGTCATCAGCGTGCGGAAGGCGATCGCCGAACCTTCTTCAAGCGGCCTTCACTCTCTTGGCGCATGTTCCTAACCCACTGCGCCGAGCCGGCTTTGAGTTCGGGGTGATCTTTGTCCTTCCATGCCCCGGCTGTCGAGAGGAGCCCTTCGTGCTGGCGCATGCGCAGTAACTCTCGCTGCGCCGCCTGAGCGATAAAGCTGCTCCGCTGGCGATGTCCGACCAGCATGTCGATCTCCTTCACCAACTGCTCAGGGATTACTACATGGGTGCGTTTGCTGTTCATGAGCGGGGATTACCGAGAGCGGTCGTTTTTTGGTGAGCCCACTGGCATATTAACAATTCGTGTGACATCGGTCAAACGCGCGTAATCTCGGTCGCGGCATCCACCTATGTAACAGGCAAACGGCCTCACTTGTGTGCCAGATGCCAGGCAGCGGATTTTTTGGGACTAATGGAGACTTCGAACGCAAAGGCCCTCGAAGCCCGTTTGGGGACAATCTGGTCCAAGCGACTACAAGTCCAGGTGAATCTCTAAAGACCTTTCACAAACCAAGTTCCGCTTCACGTCCGAGCACCCGGAACTTAGTTGGCTGGGAATAAGCCAAACCGCCCGCCAGGAGCGCGACGCGGCGGCTTTTCGGGGCGTCGGCCACAATCTTATATCTTCTTCGCCCTTTCGGGCGAATGCGGCCAGTTCGCCGCAAATACGCATCCATCCAGGAAATTCTTGAGTCTTCAAAATTTTTGTAGACAATTTGTGTCTGGATCGATCATAATTAACCGATCTACAGTCGGGGGAGGATACAGTGCGCGAGTTTACGCTTCTGAATCTTACTTGGGAAGTTTCGGTCCCCACGCTTTGGCGCGTGAGCCCAAGAGGCGCTTTAGTATTTGTTTGTATTTACCTCTGCTGTGCGGCATTTGCCGTTGCACAGGTGCGACCTGCAGTTTCGTCGGTGCCGAATCTCTCCGGGAGTCAGTCCAAGGTTCGCGCACAGCAAACAAGTTGTCCAAATTACACGGGTATTCTGGATTCTATTTCGGTGCCCGTGAAGCAAATCCCGCCGCTGACTCTCTATGTGGTAATTTCGAGTCCCGCGCCAGAGGGCGGCGCAACTTTCGAGCTTGAATCCGAAGATGCGACAATAGCCGCCGCCGGCGATCCCACGCAGGCGAACTTGCCACAAGTGTTTATCCCGGAAGGGGAAACAGTGAGTAACGCATTCGTTCTGTACGGCGTAAGCGTGGGAAAAACGAATTTGGACATTATTCCTCAGACCGCCGGTTTCGCACCAAGTTCTACGCCTACAACCGCCTGGGACCTGAATCCTTCGGCGGATCCGAACATAGGCAAGCTGTTAGATGCGAACCCTCCGGACAAACCATGCCGGGCCAGCGGCAGCGATGATTTATCAACAGATCCCAGCGTCGTTTCGACCTGTGGCAAGCCGGCAATGGGCGTCGTCAGCGACGGTGTGAGCGCATTGTTAATGGAGGTCAAAGCGGGCCTACAGGGCACGGCGTGTTATGACATCACATCAACCGGTCCGCCCGACCAGGGTGATGTTTCAACAGCCGTGACGGATACCCAGCCTTTCAGTGGATACGACTATGGCATTTCTTATTATGAAGCGCCCGACGGTTACGGGAATACTTCCCAAAGCCGTCAAGTTCAGTTGACTGTGAGCTTTGCTCCAAGTATCGGCAACGGCAACACGACCAGCATTAAAACGTCGTTGACGGTTGTGCGGACGCCCCTATTATTGATCCACGGCCTGTGGAGCGATCCAAGCGCTTGGCCCACCAACATCTGGCAGCGGCAGCCGAGCGCGTTTTATTTCGTTAATCCCGATACTTACGAGAATTCCAACGGCGCTAACTTCTCGAAAAACGCCCCGACGGTCAAAACTTTTGTGTCTCATACGCTTCAAAAGGCCCGATCGGCGCACTACGCCGCCACCCAAGTGGATGTTGTGGCGCACAGCATGGGAGGGATTCTAAGCCGCCTCTATATAGAGTCGGATAATAACTATCGCGTGGATAACTTGGATGAGGGAGACATTCATCGCCTAATCACCCTAGATACGCCCCACTTTGGCAGCAGCTTCGCAAACCTTCTTGTGAACCTGTATGCGGAAGATGCATCAGACACCGTAAAGGCAGTTCATGACCTGGTAAAAAGTAGCGCCAGTGTGGTGAACGGCGCCGTCTGCGACTTATCCGAAAATAGCACTGGCCTGGAGGCATTAGACTCGGACACCGACATTCCAGCCCAAACTTTCTCCGCTACGGGAGGTCCGCTTCCGGGATCTTTTGACCCAGCTACGGACGAAGCCCAATACTGGGAAGGTGTCTTATACTTGGGAGCGTATCGTAACTCGTTTGAAGAACGCCTTACCAGGACAACTTGCAAGAAAAGAAGCTTTGTGCCGCCATTTAAATGCCTCGATGAGGAGCCAATCTTCAACCAGAAAACAGTCAATGACTTCCGGTTTCTTGAGGATAACGATGCCATCGTCGGGCAAGCAAGTCAAGACGGAGATGTTTCAGAAGGCGAAACGTTTGCCGCCCTCATTCATTTCGGGGCAGACACCTGGTACGGCGTTCACGTGGCGGGTATTACGAACACCCAGCAGGTGGCAAACGACGTATTTTCCGCGCTCGATGGCGATGGTTCGGATTTTGACGATTCCTTCCCGACCGTGAGCTCCGACGGAACGGGTAATGCGAGTAGCGTCACCGCTAACGGTAACTCAACGTATACGAAGGCTTACGGGAACGAGTGTGTCACGGGAACACATCCAATGAATCCCGCTCCGGCCGCCTCGTCGCCGTCCAAGATAAACTTAGCTTCCGCTCAGGCAACGACCGTAGACTCGGGCATTCGTATCACGTCGCCCGCCAACGGGCAAGTGTTTGCTCCCGGAGACACGGTCTCTATCAACGTGTCCCTACCCGCGACGCTGCAAGTGAACGATTTCGACGTGGATGTGCCGGGACTCGATGACTTAGAGGGAACTAACTACAACGGCTCTAGCTTTCGGGCCTCGCTGGTTATTCCTGATACATTCGCCGGGCCGCTGACGCTAACCCCCGGCGTCACCGATGTCAATAACAATCCGATTCAGGGAGTTTCGATTGGTATCTCCGTGCGGCCCCCAACCGCTCCCCAGACTCTCATCCTCACGGAACAGAACTTCTTCCTCGTATCGGTGACGGACACCGCGCGGCTGCACGTTCAGGGCATTTATTCGAACGGCATCAAGCTTGATTTGACATCTTCGGCTAGCGGGACGACATACAGCTCCAATAACCCGAATGTTCTGAGTGTGGACACGGAAGGCAATGTTCAGGCGAAGCAATTTGGAACGGCGGTTGTAACTGTACAAAACGGCGGCGTTCGTACGTTTGCAACTTTCGCAATCGAGAACCCCGCCAGCCCACTGCCGCCTCAGGATATGACAGGCAGCATTGCCGTCACGAGCTCCGGTTTCAGAGTTGACCGGAATACCGGTTTCTTCGTCCAAACCGTGCAACTGACCAATTCGAGCCTGACGCCCCTCATTGGGCCGCTCTATTTCGTCATTGCCGGCTTGCCCAGCGGGGTCAGCGTCGTAAACAGTGGAACCACTGTTAATATCTCGCCCGTTGGCAGCCCTTATCTCACACTGTCGCCCCCGAACGGTGTTACGCTCCAGCCGGGAGCGAGCGTCGGGTTCATCGTGGAATTCCTGGACCCCAGCCGGGCTCGCATCGCCTACACGCCGAAAGTCTTCAGAACCTCATCGGCGCCATAAATATACGTTTGAAAGGAGGCTAGAAGCATGAACCGTATTTTCCCCTGCTTGTTCATGATCGCCTTGGTGACTAATTTACAATGTGGTGCCGCTCGGGCTTCCACCTTCGATGTAAGCATCAGCACTAGCCCAATCCAGGGTGATGCTGGCTTTTTTGCCTTCGATTTTCTCGGCGGCACCCCGATCGAAAATAACACTGTCACGATCTCGGATTTCACGACCGATGGCGCGCTCGGCAGTCTCGCGCTCACCGGAGGGGCATCCGGTACTCTCGTGCCTGGGCCCGCGACGCTCGACGATTCCCAGTTCTTCAATGAGGTTCTGCAGGCAGTGAGCTTCGGCGCGAACGCCTCCTTTGTTCTGGATCTCACAACAAACTCCGCGGCGGGCGGCATTCCCGATTCGTTCTCTTTCTTCGTTTTGGACAGTACACGCACGCCGTATGCGACATCAGATCCTTCCGGAGCCGACTCGCTGTTTAGTATCGACGTCTCTGGTTCGGAACTCACCCCTCAAGTCTTTTCGTCCGGTTTCGCCTCCGTGTCGATTCGGCCGGCGTTCTCGACGGTTGGGGAACCCTCAACCTGCGCCTTTTGCATCGCTGGCGGGGTTTTGAGCCTGTTGGCTTTGCTCCTGACACGGGCAGGAAACGATGTCCGCCTATCACGCCGGTGACATTGCCCAGACCACTGGATGTGTCGGACGCACTTCGATGTAGATGCGCCTGGGCCCGGATTTGGATTGTGCAGCCAGTCCGCAAGTCTGCATCAGGGGACATAACCTAGTTGGTCTCGATTTAGTCGCGGGAACGCCCGCTCAGGTGATGTACCGCGGATTTTAGCGATAGGTCGGCCTCCGACCTCCACACTTTCCTGAAGCGTGCCTCGAGCTTTCAAGTGTGTACTACGGGCGTGTAGCAAACTCCTGAGCAGAGCTCTGCCGGGCAAACTCTTTTTTCATCGCTGTGCGGCGCCATCGCCCGTGAAGCCAGGGAAGATCGAGGAACTGAGTTCCGTGGCGCCGCGGTGATGCGCTCGCACGATTTTTATTCGAGGAGAAGCTGGGGCTTACCGGACGGTAAAGTCTCCGAACAAAGTCCGTGCGGCAACCAAGCTGCCGCTCGTTCTTCCAAAATGTATTCATTTGCCAGCTATAAGGCGGCCCTTTTTGTGAGAAACTGATTAATTCCTGAACATAGGATCTTTCTTCAGCAGCCAAAGAGGAGCTGCATGTTTGTGGCGCAACACACCCAGGAGGGCGCATGAACGTTCGTCGCATCGGAATTTCCACTCTGCTAGCCGTCATTACCGCGCTCGCGCCGGCGGCTTGGGCCCAAACCAGCAGCCCTGACCCAAGCATTTACGGAAAGTGGGAAACGGTGATTCCCGAAAAGGGAGGCGGCGCTATTGGCCGCGTGCTGGGCATGCAAAGCGTACATGCTGTGCTGCTGCCTTCGGGCAAGGTGCTATTGGCCAGCGGAAGCAGTTGGCGCAATCTCGCGCCCATCCAGTTCTATCCAAAAGATCCGAACCCTGAGGCAGGCAAGGGCCTATTCAACAAGGATGAGGAGCCATTTCTCAACCAAAAATTGAAGACTTACTACGAACTGGTGAACAATGCGGGCATCTACGATCCAGAAACGAATACCTTTTACCGAATTCCTCATCCTGTTCCTGTGCCGGATGGTGTATTACACTTTGCGCCGAATGACCTCTTCTGCACCGGGCACATGCACCTCCCGAACGGGAACGTGCTTTTCGCAGGCGGCACCCAATATTACTCGCCTTTTCGTACAGGAAACCGCTCCACTTACATTTTCGATTGGAGAAAAGAGCTGACTATCAAATGGCCCGATGTCGACTGGCGGGAAATCCCGAGCTCGGACCACAATCCATGGATCTTTTCCGGCTTTATGCCGCGGGGGCGCTGGTACGCCACTCTGGTGCCGCTGCTGGACGGGCGCTTATCGGTCTTCGGCGGCTATGTCGGCTTCGACGGGCCCGACTACCCGGAAATGTACATGTTCGAGATGAACTCGAGGATCGATTTCTTCGATCCCGCGGCATTTAACCCGGGCCGGCCTCAGTTGGCATGGAAATCAGTGGACGTCAAAAAAACGGACCACAGTCCCTATTCCACCTTGATCAATCGCGAATTCAAGGTCCCACAAGATCGCGAAAAGGAGTGCCCGGCGCGTTGTGTTCAGGACAACAAATACGACGCTTTCAAGCTGTACCCGGAGAACTACCTCATGCCGAATGGCCGCATCTATCTGACCCGCGAAGGCGATTGGGTAAGCCTACGCACGTGTGACACGATATACATGCGGAAGACGAACAAGACCTATTGGGTCGCTATCGACGACAACCGTCAGAACCCGAGCATAGCCTTTGCCCCAGGGCCGGACCGGCCGGAAGAGATCAGCTCTTACGGCACTACATTCCGCGATCCCAATAGCGCGGCCATTCGCCTGCTGGGAGGCCAGCCGACTTCGCCAGGAACCTATATGCCGATGAACGAACTGGCGGCTTGCGATGCGAAGCCTCAAGGGCCGACGCATTTCGCTGGCGGGCTGGGCAGCAGAAAAATGGAGACATTCATCCCATCCGTCATCGGTCCGGGCGGCAGTTGGAGCCTTGATCCCAATTTCTTGGGCAACCAGATACAGGACAACCGCACCATGCATTACACCATCATCTTGCCCACGCGCCAAATCCTCATCATCAATGGAGGTAACTACGATTTCTACGGCCCCATCCAATATCCCGTTCTCCTGACCCCGATTTTTTCCAATGGATCTTTGACCGGCTATCAACAGAGGCGTATGAGCGAAGGCGTAGAGCCCAGGTTGTATCACAACAATGCGGTTCTGCTGCCCGACGGCCGAGTCTGGGTTTCCGGCGGCAATTCGACCAGGGCTACCGTCCACCTGGCGCCCGATCTGGGCACGCGGCGCACTTCTTCTGGCGGCCAACCCTTGCCCGATCTGAGCCTGGTTGACCTGGACATGTATTTCTTCCGCGACGGCCCCATGGCCAAAGGCGAAAAAGGAATGCTCACCACACCGACCGAAGACTGGGTGGCGGAGATCTACAGTCCCCCCTATCTATTTATCGACGGCAAGAAGCGGGCCAAGATACTCGGACTGCAACCTACAGGTAACTTGAACTATCAGTACCAGAAAGAAATTGCCGGTAAGACTTACTATCTCATCCACAGCGGCGATAGTTTTAATGTGACGCTCGCTGACCTGCCCGATAGTTGCTCAACGACTCCCGCTTTGGTTCTGATCAAATTGCCGTCAGCAACGCACGGCTGGCAGAATGGCGAGCAATTCTTTAATTTGCAGTTTCAAGACGGGGGACGCACAATCAGGTTCACGGCTCCCACAGTTCGCGACGCGAATCTGCCTCCGGCCTTCTACATGATGTTTTACGTCGCTTGCAATGGAAAGCCTTCCGAGGCGCGCATGGTCCGCTTTGACAATAGCGCGACTGAACCATGACCGCGCTTACCCGCGAACCAAGCCGTCCATCGCATTCAGTAGCCGGTAAAGCTGCGTGTTTAAGCATGCAGGAAATGTTGATCGGCCGATCCGAGTTGGCGTAATCAAAAATAGACTTCGTGCTGTGGCCCTGACGAGCGCGATGACAAATCGTCCCCGAACTATATCTCTCCCGCTCCCAGTAACTTACCCTCTCCGCATAGCCGCACTTCGCACGCCTCCATTGCATCCTGCGCACAAAGGAGCAATCTCTCTATGTCCACCCAAGCCCAAGTCCGCGCGAATCAAGAAAACGCGCAGCACTCGACCGGCCCCAGCACCAAAGCCGGCAAAGCCGTCTCCTGCCTGAACAATTTCCGCCACGGCCTCGCCGGCAATTCATTCACCGTCCTCGATTTCGAAGACCAGGACGAATTCGACGCGCTCCTCTGCGGCCTTCGCGCCGAGCACCAGCCTTCCACGATCACCGAAACGATCCTGGTCCAGAAAATGGCGCAATCGTACTGGCTCAGTAAACGCGCCCTCTATCTACAAGATCAATGCTGCACGGACCGAGCGCACAGGGCGTCTGGTGCCCGTTGTGCGCAGTCAAACGAAGAGTTAAGCCTCGATGAGCAGCAGCGCCAAGTCGCACTGTTCTTGCGCTACCAAACCACCAATGACCGCGCCTTTCACCGCTGCCTCACAGATCTTCTAAAGCTCAAAGCCGAAAAGCGCAAATCGGAAATTGGGTTCGAATCGCAGCGCCGCCGCGAAGCCGCCGAATCCCGCCAGGCCGCCGCCGACGCTAGACGTGCCGCCGCCGAAAAACGCCGCCAGGAACTTCACCAATACGCCGTTTTGCTCGCCGAAGCCAAGGTCACCCACCAGCAAATCATGAATTCGAGCCTCGAAATGGACGCCCACCAGGCCGCAGCCGCCCAAAATCTCGCGCCGGAGGTGAAAAAAGCCGCCTAAACTCAGCGCAGCAGGCGAACCCTGCCTGAAGATTCGTTAACATCAGACTAGTCCGGGAGCGGTGCGAAACCGCGCGCCTCGGGCGTACATCTCTGTAGGTGCCTCAGAGGAGTGGAATGAATCAGCAGTGCTTCGTTTTAGAATTTGCTCATTCCGTGGACGGCCGAATCAGGCGGATACACATCAGCTACCGAGCTATCGGCTATCTCGTGCTTACCTTCCTGGTGCTTTCGGCCTGCACCTTTGGAATGGCTTCCAGCTACTGGCACATGAGCCGGCAGGTATCGCATTACAATCAGCTCCGCACGGATTTCGATCACTTGCGGGCACGCTACCAGAAATTGCAACAAGTTTCGGGGCTGCACACGCAGCAGATCGCCTCGCTCGAGGCTTTGGCGAATGAAGTCTCAGCCGCTTATGGAATCAGCGGGCCGCCCTCGCCGCCATCGTCAGAGATCCTGCAGGCGGACGCACCCGCTGGTGTTAAGGAATCGATAAAGGAATACAACTTCCTGAAAGCGGCAACCTATTCGGGCATCTTCCACCGCTACGCCTACGCCTGGCAAGATCACGCGATGCCGAGCCTCTGGCCGGTAGATGGCGCTTTGAGCAGCGGCTTCGGCGGCCGGACCGATCCCTTCTCGGGCGAAGGCACTTTCCATACCGGAGTGGATCTGGAGGCGGCTGTTGGCACGCCGGTCCATGTGACGGCGGATGGAGTGGTGACCAGTGCCGCATGGAGCGGCGCCTACGGGAAGCGGGTGGTTGTGGATCACGGCAACGGGATCGAAACTTATTACGCGCATCTATCGGAGTTCCGTGTGATTCCTGGGGAAGAGGTGCACCGCGGGCAGGTGATCGCGCTCTCTGGCGGAACGGGACGTGCGACCGGTCCGCACATACACTACGAAGTGCGGCTGCGGGGCACGCCGGTCAATCCTTACAAGTACCTGGCGAAATCTCCATCGGCCGCGAGCACGAGGGCGGAGCACAGCGACCTGGGTCTGTAACGCAACAGTCTCTTTTCGCCGCGCATCTTCCGTATAGTGACAAAGCGCATGACCCGGCGTACCTTGCTGGCGCTGTTACCAGCCGGGTTGACAGCAAATACCGGCAAGAAAGTGCAGCCGCTCCCTCGCGTGGGGGAGTTCGTTCCGTTCATAGATCCAACCACCGAGGCGCGTGTGGTTCGGCTGACGAATCCGTCGAGCACCAGTTGGCTGCCCGCGCCCACCAATCGGTTCGTCTCGGTTAAGGACCGATTCCTGATCTTTTCCTCCGACCGCACCGGACGCGCCGCGCCGTTTGAGGTCGATCTGCGGACTGGTCTGCCGCACCAGTTGGGCGAGACTGCTGCCCTGGCGCCGCGCTCGTTGTGCCTGAACGAGAAGGGGCGGGCGCTCTATTTGATCGACGGAGGCGCGTTGAAAGAAATCACGCTGGCAAACAGAAGAGTGCGGACCATTGCGGAGGGCGTGGACGCTTTTGCAGCCGCGCCTGGCGGTGAGTTTGTCATCGTGCGGCGTCGGCGGCTCGAGCTTTTGAATAGCGGCCAGCCGATTGCCGAAGATGCCGGTTCGTTTTGCCTGCTGCGGCCGGGAGGCGATGGTTGCCTTTTTGTGCGGGAAGAATCGCCGGAGGGCAGGGAATACTGGTTTACGTCGCTGGCCGCATCCGACAAACCGGTTTTGCTAGCCAAGGGGCAGGTCTCGTATCCTTATTGGTCGCCGGTCGGCAGGTCGCTGCTATTTCTGCGCGACGTTCCGGGAGCCAACAGAATGCTTTCCGAGATCCACGAAGTGGCTGCAGAGGGCGGGGCGGAGCGGTGCGTCGCTCCCACCAGCCAATTCGCGGCCTTTGCGCCGAATGGAGACGCCTCAGTGTTCGTGGGCGCGAGCCGCAGTAAGGCGCAGCCCACGATCGTTCTTTTGCTTCGCTCGGTAAGACGGGAAATGACCTTATGCGAGCACCGGGCGAGCCATCCGGCTTCCGTATCGCCCGTGTTTTCCCCCGATAGCCGGCGCGTGTATTTCGAAAGCGATCACCAAGGCAAGCCGGCCCTGTATTCGGTGAATGTGGAACTGCTGGTTGAACCCACGGTTGCCGCCGCTTGAGGGTGCGAGTTTGTTGCTGATAACTGAAACCTCGGCCTGAGGCGCGTCGTCTCTTCTGACACTCGCTTGCTTTGGGAGGGAGAAGTGTATCCAAACGCAAAGCGTGAATTTTGTCACCGGCTGACCGGTTTACTTTTAGTCGCTCTTTTAATTGCGGGCGCTCTGTGCGCGGCTGACGACCAGGCAGCGAAAAGCGAGAAAGACACGAAGGCCGAAGGTGGATCGGAGATCGTCTACGAACCGGGCGGCGATGTGAAGCCCCCCAAACTGGTGCATTACGTCGAGCCGGCGTTTTCGCCGTCCTCGAAAGAGGCGTATGTGGAGGGAACGGTGAAGATCTCGACAGTGGTCACACGGGAAGGAGTGGCGACGAACCTGCGGGTGACAAGCGGCTTGAATGCCGAAGAAGACCGGACAGCGATGGATGCCGTGAAACAGTGGAAATTTCAGCCCGGCACCAAAGCCGGGCAGCCGGTGAACGTGCGCGTGAACGTCGAAGTTACTTTCCACCTTCTTTAGGCTAACCGCCGGCATGGCGGGGCGAGCGCACAGGGCGTCTTCGCTTTAGCGCGTTGGTGCCCGTTGTGGGCGATTAGTCTTGCCGCTTTTTGTGATTCGCCCGCGCCATGCGGCCTAACAGCCAGCCGGAGATGCAAAGCGCGATTCCGAAGAGAAGCAGGCTTTCCGGCTCAGGAACTTCAGCCTCAACGACTGGCGGGGTTGGCGGTATCGAGTTGCCGGGCGGAGGCAGCGAACTTCCAGGCGGCGGGAAACTCAAGGGAGTGCGATAAGGCGAGGCGTTGGACTCCACAGGTGAAAACATTTCCGGAGCAAGGTCGCTTTCGGGGAGACGGAGCTCTGCCTCCGTTCCAGTTGGCAGATATGGCGCTAAGCGCGGCGATTCAAACGGCAGAACAGGGTACCGCTGAGCGAGCTCGCCAATCGGGGGCGTGGGAGCCAGCGCGATGGGACCTTTGAGCAGCTCCGGGCTAAATGGCGGCAGCGAGAGGACAGAATCCGGAGGCTGTAAGGGCGTTGTGTCCGCCTTGGCGGTATTGGACAAACGGTTTCCGCAGCGCGTTCGCGCATAATTGTGCCCGTCAGTAAGCAGAACTTCCCCTTTGGGAATGAGCAGCCGGTGCCGCGTCCAGAAGATGTGATGATTCAGCCGGAAAGACGCATATTGATAGCGGTCCGCGGTGAGTACCACTAAGTGGGCATCATTCATGTTGAAGTCTGAGTAATGATTCCGGACCAGTGAGTCGCGGTCGTTGACAAATCGCAGCTCAGCCGGTGAGTAGGCCCCGCCTGGAATCACGGAATAAGGATAGTTCGGGCGCAGTGCTCGGGCGGCTGCGGAAACTTGGGCGCCCGATGCGACCGTGCGGCGCGTAAGTGGGGCAGTCTGGCGCAGGCTTTGGACGATAACGTGCACGCTTAGCGCGCTCACTACCGCACAGATTGCAACGATGAGAAAACGACGCGTATTCATGTAGGCCAGCCGCTTAGCCTACATATCGTGCAAATGCAGCGGAATAAGAGTGAATCGATCAATCTGAGAGAGAACGCAGTCCACCGGTCAAGCGGCAACCGATGGACTGCGGATCGTCAATGGCTCCCGGTGAACATCAAGGAACCCAGAGTGGGAGCATTCGGGTCACCCGCTTGCTTCCAGGTGTCACGGAAGGCCTGTCCGCGGTTGGATCCGAAGAGCGAAAGCAGATTCAGGTTATATCCGAGGAGTTTACGGGGCATCATTCTCCGGCCCGGCCCCGCATTCCGCGGAAGCTCAGGCATCGCGGAGGTGACGCCGTAGCTGCGGGGGGCGCTCGGAGTGGCATGCACATTCGGCAATGCAATGGGGCTGAAACGAGCGCTTGGGCCGTATGCCGGGCCGTACTCCGGGCCGTACTCCGAGATGACACGCGGATTCAGGGCGCGTGCGCGCGGAGAATCTTCGATCATTGGCCTAGCGAAGCTGAGCGAGCTGAGAGGAAGACTAGCCGCGTGGATATTGCGGATGGAGTTCTTGACGGCTGCGCCGGTGGCCACGGTCAGCAAGACATCGGTCGATTGATAGGTGATAGTGAAGTGCTCGGAGGAGTTGATGGACAGTCCGTTGACCGTCGCGAAGGAACCGGTTTCCGAATTGAAGTTCATGATCTTGAAGGTGCTGCCAACCGTGGGGACGAAACCGGTGGGCCGGGTGATATTCAGAGTGCCGTTCAGGCTGGCAGTGGTGGGATTTAGCTGATCGTACTGAGTGCCCGCCGTGGTTCCTGAAATGGCCACGTTCAGAACGCCCGTGGAGTTCTGCGTGTAGGCGCCGGTATCCTTCAGGATGCCGGTGGTTGTGGAAGAGTCGCCGGGAGTGACGGAGGCGCTTGAAGCAACGGCGCCTGTGATCGTTCCTGTACCAAAGAGCGATCCGCTGGTCAGGCTGAGCTTACCCGAAGAGGGAAGGGCGAGCGTGCCGTCGTCGGTGGTAGTGCCGGCTGTTTGGGTGAAACTGCCGGTCCCTCCTATGGTGAATGTGCTGCCAGTGCCGATTGTAAAGAGACCGGCGTTGGAAAATGAACCGGCGGTTGTGAAGGTGCGGCCGCCTAGTAGACTGAACGCGCCGCTGGCTGCATTCGTAGCGAAATTGGCCAGACCGTTCCCGCTGGTCTGGTTCAAAATCTGGGACGAAGTTCCAGTCAAGGTGATATTGGCGGCATTCGTCACGATGTTTGCGGCGTTGAATTTTAACGTTCCAGTAACATTGTAAATGCCGCCGGTTAGGGTGGTTCCTGAGAAATTATTCAAGTTACCGTTTACCGTAAAGTTGCTGCCGCTGCCAACGGTTAATGTGCCGTTGTTGGTGAAGTTGCCGGCTGTAGTGAAGTTTGCGCCGCCGGTAACTGTAAAGCCGCTGCCGGGCGCATTTACGGCCAGGTTCGTAAGCACACTCTTGCTGCCGGCATCTACAAAACTTGCTGACGAGCCGTTCAAGATAATATTGGCCGCGTTAGTTACAATTTCACCGCCGACGCTGCCTAAGTTGTCGATTTCCAAGGTGCCGCTGGTATTGTAAGTGCCGCCAGCGAGTGTGGTGCCGAAGAAGTTAGTAAATATGCCGCCTTCAACGTGCATTAAGTCGCCACTGCCAACCTGCAGCGTTCCATTGTTAGTAAAAGCGTTGGTCTGAATCAATAGGGTATTTGACTGATTGGCGTTAATGGTGCCGGAGTTCACCAGCGTCATTTGGCCGTTGCCAATGTGCCCTGCGCCCTGAATGGTCTCCTGGTTGGTCAAGGTGTCACCAGCCGCGCCGCCGAAGATGTAGTTAGCGGGATTGTTGGATAACGTTACGCTCCCGCCGCTCAGCGTTACGCCGCCGTTCACCACCAGTTCCGTAGTGCTACCCGTCGAATTCATCGTGACCGTGCCCAAACTGGGATAACTTCCGTTCTCCAAGGTCAGCACTGCGGCATTATCGATCTTGATTACGCCGCCCGCCGGGTTGTTCACCGAGCCGCCCAGTTTGTTGCTGCCTGCGACAGCCTCAATGGTGCCTGTCGCACTGTTGTTCAAGGTGCTGCCGCCGTGAACAATGCCGTTGGTCAACTGCAGGTCTGAGGCTCCAGTCAGCGTCACGGTGCCGCCGTTGATGGTCGAGTTCGTCAACTGCAGAAGGTTGCCGGCGGCAGAGATTGTCCCGCCCGCGTTAGCGACCGTTGTCCCGCTGATCGCCAGGGTGCCTCCCGTTGCTTCGATGGTCCCTGTATTGGTGGCGCCTCCATTGGCATCAAGAGTCATACCAGCGGACTGGTTGGCATTGATGGTGCCCGAGTTCACCAGCGTCATTTGGCCATTGCCAATGTGCCCTGCGCCCTGAATAGTCTCCTGGTTGGTCAGAGTGTTCCCGGCCGCCGAGCCAAAAATATAGTTGGCCGGATTGTTAGATAAGGTCACGCTTCCGCCGCTCAAAGTGACGCCGCCGTTCACCACCAGTTCCGTAGTGCTGCCCATCGAGTTCAACTGAACGGTGCCTAAGGTGGGGTAACTCCCGTTCGCCAGGTTCAACGCTGCAGCGTTGTCGATTTTGACCACTCCGCCCGCTGGGTTATTCACCGTGCCCGCCAGGGTGTTGGCGCCGGCAACAGCCTCGATAGTCCCCGTTGAACTGTTGTTCAACGTGCTGCCACCGTGGATAATGCCGTTGGTCAACTGCAGATTGGAGGCTCCTGTCAGCGTCACCGTTCCGCCGTTGATGGTCGTATTGATGAGCTGCAGCGTGCTAGCATTCGCGGAAACGGTGCCCCCCGCGTTTGCGACCGTCGTGCCGCTCAGCGCCAGCGTGGCGCCGTTGCCGACCTCTATCGTCCCGGTGTTGGTGGCGCCTCCATTGGCATCAATCGTCATCCCGGCAGATTGGTTGGCGTTGATAGTTCCCGAGTTGATCAGGGTCATTTGGCCATTGCCGATGTGCCCTGCGCCCTGAATGGTCTCCTGGTTCGTTAAAGTGTCGCTCGCGGATCCACCGAAGATATAATTCGCGGCATTGTTGGAGAGCGTCAGGTTCCCGCCGCTCAGCGTGACGCCGCCGTTTACCACCAGTTCCGTAGTGCTGCCCGTCGAGTTCAACTGAACGGCCCCTAACGTGGGATAACTTCCGCTCTCCAAGGTGAGTGCCGCCGCGTTGTCGATCTTCAGCACCCCGCCGGCCGGGTTATTCACGATGCCCCCCAGAGTGTTGCTTCCGGCAACCGCCTCGATAGTTCCCGTCGAACTGTTGTTCAACGTGCTGCCGCCGTGCACAATACCGTTGGTCAACTGCAGAGTGGAGGCTCCAGTCAGCGACACCGTCCCGCCATTGATGCTGGTATTGACGAGCTGCAGCTTGCTAGCATTCGCCGAAACAGTTCCTCCCGCGTTTGCGAGCGTGGTGCCGCTCAGCGCCAGAGTGGCGCCCGACGTAGCTTCAATGGTCCCTGTGTTGGTGGCGCCGCCATTGGCATCGATCGTCATGCCAGCGGACTGATTGGCATTGATAATGCCCGAGTTCACCAGAGTCATTTGGCCGTTGCCGATGTGTCCTGCGCCCTGAATGGTCTCCTGATTGGTCAAAACGTCCCCAGCCGCCGCGCCGAATATATAATTGGCAGCATTGTTGGACAGCGTCACGCTCCCGCCGCTCAGAGTGACGCCGCCGTTCACCACCAGCTCCGTAGTGCTGCCCGTCGAGTTCAACTGAACGGTGCCCAAAGTGGGATAAGTCCCGTTCGCCAGGTTCAGCGCCGCCGCGTTATCGATCTTGAGCAACCCACCGGCCGGGTTATTAGTCGTGCCCCCTAGTGTGTTGCTGCCCGCCACAGCCTCGATGATTCCGGTGGAACTGTTATTCACCGTGCTACCGAACTGAATCGTGCCGTTGGTCAACTGCAGGCTCGAAGCTCCCGTCAGTGTCACCGTCCCGCCGTAGATCGAGGTATTGATCAACTGCAGCTTGCTCGCGTTGGCGGAAATCGTTCCCCCGACGTTCTCGATCGTAGTCCCAGTCAGCGCCAGCGTCGCGCCCGACGTTGCCTCGATGGTTCCGGTGTTGATGGCGCCCCCATTGGCATCGATGGTCATTCCGGCCGATTGATTGGCATTGATCGTACCCGAGTTCACCAGCGTCATCTGGCCGTTGCCGATGTGCCCGGCGCCCTGAATCGTCTCCTGATTGATCAATGTGTCCGCGGCCGCCGAACCGAAGATATAGTTGTTCGCGTTGTTCGACATCGTGAGGGTACCGCCGCCGTTCAGCGTCACGGACGGGCTGCCAATGACGAGCTCGGTAACGCCGCCTGTCGAGTTCATCAACATCTTGCCGGCATTGCTGATTGAGCTCCCGTCTATGGTGAGAGCGAAACCGTTATCGAGCGTCCAAGTGTTGGCTGAGTTGAGCGTGAGGTTGTTGATGGTTGCGGAGACATTCTCGGTAACAGCGGCAGCGGCGCCAGACCCTGTAATGAGAACGTTGCTACTACTTGTCGGTAAGCCGCCCGACCAGTTGCTCGCGGTACCCCAAAGGCCGCCGCCGCCACCGTTCGTAAAGGTGTCGTTGGTAATGGTGGCAGGCAGAATGGCTGCGGGCTTTGATTGACTCTGTGGCGTGGTCTGTCCGAAAGCTTTCGTATTGCAAACCACGGTCGTCATGATGACGAGCAGAAACATCGCGCACAAGCGCTGGCATGTTGCGGACATTGCATCTCCTGTAGACGGGAATGCGGACACTCTAATGCCGACACCGTCGCAAGGCAATACGCAAACGGAGCGGCAAAACCGTCACAAGGGCGACGAGAATCGCACGCGCGCTGCTGCGCGGGAGATTATTTCAAAGACTGCTGATTAGCAACCGCGGGAACAGTGAGACCGAGCGCCTGGAGATACCCCGCGTTGACACGGCATTTTTCGAAGCGGATGTTTTCAAGAAGCTGTTGAGCAGCGGTGCGGCAATGCTCCAGCGGGGGCCGAGCCGCAATGCGCGCAGCCGCATGACCGGTGCCGCCCGGCTGCTTGGCGAAGGCAACAATCTCATCCCAATAGAGCGGCTTGGGGATGGAAACCATGCAGGAGGCCTTCTCCATCTTCTTGTACGGCCAGAAGCACCAACCGACATGGTTCTTCTCGAGGACTTGCACAAATTGCTGGATCCATGTGTCCTTGTTTTCGCCCGATTCGCCCAGCCACAGGGGGGCATTGTTCTGGTCGGCGAAGTCCAGGTACGGCTGGATGGTCTCTTGCGTGGGAGGGGTCCAGTAGTTGTGGAATGTGTAGATGATTTTGGAGTCCATCGGCCAATCGAAAATGCCGAAGTTGGTGTCCCACTGCGCTCCGCCGAGAACAATGATGTGATTGCGATCGACTTCACGAATGGCTTTCGTGATGCGCTCATAGAGCGATTTCAATACCGGGTTGTACTTCGGCGTGCCGGGGAATTGCGGGTTGGGTTCGTTTAAGAGATCGAAGCCGATTATGGTGGGTTCATCACGATAGTGCTGCGCGATTTGCACCCAGGTGTCGATGGTGGATTGCTGTTCGGGGGAGCTTTCGTAGAGCCAAGGATAGCCCCAACTGTCGTCGATGTTGGTGCCAGTCTGGCCGCCAGGTGCACAATGCAGATCCAGGATCACCCATACGCCGGCCTGCCGGCAGCAATCGATGATCGGGTCCAGGAGCGCGAAGCCTTCTTTGCTATTAAGGAAAAATTTGTAGTGCAGCGGAATGCGGACGGAGTTCAAGCCTGAGTTGCGGATGAAGTCGATGTCGGCTTTCGCGATGTAGTTGCGGCGGTATTCGGTCCAGAACGCCTGGGCGGCGACAGGGCCGATCAGCTCATTGAAGAACGTCTCGATTTCGCGCGGCGATTGAGGGCCTCCATCGAAGAGGAACATGTAGCCTTCGGGCTCGAGCCAATTGCTGAGATTGATTCCACGCAGCAGAAGCTTGTCATGGTTGGGCGCGATCAGCTTCGTCCCATGGACGCGCACGAAATCAGCTTTCGATGAGGGCTGCTGGTAAGCGGCAGCAGCTCCTGTGAACAGGCAGGCGGAGACGAAGCTACGCCGTGAAACGAGCATAAGGACCAGTTTAGTGGTTGGGCGATCAGGCGGCGCGCACTGATATCATTCACGCTGACCCATGCGAATTCAAAGCTATGTTGTTCCCACGCTCCTGCTTCTGGTTGGATCGGCGGATGCACTCGCGGAGACGAGCAAATGTGGACAGCTCTCGGACGTGCGGTTGCCAAACACAACGGTAACGACCGCCGAATCAGTAACCGGAGGAAACTTCACTCCGCCGTATGGCGATTCGCTCGACAAGCTTCCTGGATTCTGCCGCGTCGCCGGTGTGCTCAAGCCGGTTAGCGACTCCTACATCCGGTTTGAAGTTTGGCTGCCTTTGGCGGATTGGAACCATAGATATCTGGGAGTGGGTAACGGCGGATTTGCCGGGTCGATCGACTACAGAACGCTGGCCGGCGATCTAAAACGCGGCTATGCCACCGCGGCCACCGACACGGGTCATGAAGGAGATGCGGAAGATGCGAGCTGGGCGTTTCATCATCCGGAGAAAGTTGCCGATTTCGGATATCGCGCACTGCACCTTACTACTGAAACCGCCAAGAAACTGATGGAGGTGTTTTATGGCGGCCCTGCAGAGCATTCTTATTTTGATAGCTGCTCAGATGGCGGCCGCGAAGCGCTGATGGAGGCGCAGCGCTTTCCGGAAGATTTCGACGGCATCCTGGCGGGCGCGCCTGCGAATTTCTGGACGAGCCTGCTGACGGGCGGGGTTGAGGTCGCGCAGGAGCTGTATGGCAATCCGGCGGCCTACCTCTCGGGCGCGAAGGCTCCGGCGATCGGCGCAGCCGTGCTGAAGGCTTGTGACGCGCAGGATGGTGTTACAGACGGGATTGTGAGCGATCCGGAGCGTTGCCATTTCGATCCCGATGCCCTACTTTGCAAGGGCGCCGAGGGGCGGGACTGCTTAACAGTGCCGCAGGTTGCTTCCCTGAAGAGGCTTTATGCGGGAAGCAGGGATGCGCAAGGGCGGCGGCTCTTTCTCGGCTACATGCCGGGTGGAGAAAACGGAGCGCAAGGATGGGCGTCGTGGATCCTTGGGCCCGCGCCCGGCCTCAGTTACGGTGTCGGTTACGTGGAAAATTATTTCCGTTATATCGTTTTTGACGACCCAACCTGGAACATATTGACAGCCAATGTGGATGCAGCCAAGCGCCTTGCGGATCAGAAGACGGCCGAATCTCTGAACGCCACGAATCCCGATTTGCGCCGGTTTCAAGCCCGAGGCGGCAAGCTGATTATGTATCACGGCTGGAACGATCCGGCGATTTCGCCCTTATACGCGGTGAGTTACTACAAGCAGGTGGGCGCAGGAATGGGCGCGCAAAATAGGGAAAGTTTCCTGCGTCTCTACATGATTCCGGGCATGCAGCATTGTATTGGCGGACCAGGGCCGAGTTACTTCGGACAGCTCGGCACGACGACCGCCAAAGGTGAGAAGCATGGAATTTATGCGGCTCTTGAGGAGTGGGTGGAAAAAGGCACGGCGCCCGGCGAGATCGTGGCGACAAAATATGTGGATAACGATCCAAGTAAGGCAGCGGCTATGACTCGGCCACTGTGTGCGTATCCACAGATCGCCAAATACAAGGGGGCGGGCGACACGAACGACTATAGGAACTTTACTTGCGAGGTTCCGAAGGAGTAGGCGCGGGAAGCCGTTTCGCGACAGGAATACAGGCGACTCGGCGGGAGCGGTTTGGCAAGGCGATTAATCTCAAGAGAGATGGCCAAAAACAGAACGTCTTGGCAAAAGGCCAAAAAGCCACACGAATCGCGGACACTCCACGCCGGCGAGGAAGGAATTCCGTACCTTTATCGCTATCTGAGGTTCCCTTTGGAAAAACCGACACCCGATCGCGACAGTGGGCCGGAAATGTTGAAAAACATTTTGGTGAACCGGCGGATACGATGTTCGAACCCAAAATATTTCAACGATCCTTGGGATTGCAAGCCCTGTGTTCATCCAGATTTGTTGGGCGACCCTGCTGCGCGCCGTATGATGGCGGAGTCGCTCATAGCCACGCAAAAGGGCGGTCCCAAAGGCGACGTATTTGACTTGAGGCTTTTGCATGATCCAGCGTTCCTGAGTAAAAACATTGCCGGGTTCAACAGCTTCATTTCCGAATACATAACGACGCGATGGGGCATTGTCTGTTTATCGGCTGTGCCATGCTCGACCTTGATGTGGTCGCACTACGCCGACAATCACAAAGGTATTTGCCTTGAGTTTGGGGCTAGGGACAAGATATTCGGAGCTGCGCTCAAGGTTATTTATCGAAGCGAATATCCGAAGATGCTTTTGGGTGGAAATTTCGGGCAGATGATGCTGACGGTCAAGGCCAAGGATTGGGAGAAGGAAGAAGAATACAGGCTGGCCTGTCCGTTATCAGAGGAAGTGACCGAGGTCAAGGAGAGCCCGCTTGTCATGAAGGATGGCTTCTTAGAAATCGGAGATCTGTTGCACGCAGTGATCATGGGGTGCGAAATTGGAGCCGAGGAAGAGCGAATTATAAAAGAGTTACGAAAAGAGCAGGGACACCATGTTCTATTGAAGCGCGCTGTCCGAGTGTTTCACAGATATAACCTGACGTTGGAAGATGTGGTTTAAGCAATTTGGCAAAAGCTGATCAAAAATCTGAGGTATCCAGAAACTCGTTCGAGCGTCGCCTGTGCGTTTTCTTCGCATACTTGCCCATGTAGTTGTTCGGTGTTCCAAAGAATTCCTCCGCGATCTGTGTCTTCGTGGCATTCTGTATGTTTGACAAAGACATTGGCAGCAGCGAGACCTCCGTCATCAACCGCAGCGGCTTTGGCGGGTTAAGCGCGCGTGTGCTGATCCGCCGTACCACGTAGCGTCCCCGCGCAAGCGTTCGTTCAAACGTGCTTCTCGTCCTTCGATTTAAGCGAGTCGATAATCCCGCCTGCTGAACGTGGGAAATAGATCCGCCCTGGTCGCGATGCGTAGAGGGATAGTCAACCTTCAGCCTTGGACGGGATTAGCAAAGAGTAGGCCGTCTCAAATGACCTGGCCCGATATTAGAGACGGCAGAAAAAGTGAACAGCAGGGCGATGATCGATTTCGCGTGTCGGCGCGTGAAGTGGACGGAGTGCAACACAGATGGAGACGTTGGATGCAACGCTCGGCGACCCGGTCCTCGGCGTCGGGATTTCCGGTTCGGGGATAAAATCAAGGTAGGAAGTGACTTCGGAGCGCAAACTCGGCGTGGTCATGGCAATGCTGCTCCGCTTTTCTCCGGCGTTGGTGTGCCTCGGAATCACCGCTCTCGTGGCGATAGTTTTCTTGCATTCCGTAGATTTGAAGCCGGAGGTGGGAGAGAGCTTCTTTTTCGCAAAGAACGACCCTGCAGTTCGCGCTGACAACGAGATCTCCCGAACTTTCCCAGGACAAATGAACGAGATCGACTTGACTGTCAGCGGCGATATCGCGTCGCCGGCGTATGCGGACCGCATCCACGCATTGTCGGTCGAACTGGCAATGGTCCCCGGAGTCACCGCGGTCATATCGATAAACCCCGGGCCGAAGGGCCACGGGCCAAAAGACATCAAAGACGCACTGAAGAGCCCCCTCTGGACGAACATTCTTATCGGCAAGCATCACCGCTCCACAGATGTCATTGCCACTGTGAAAGATAACATCGGCGGGAAAACCATTGACGGCGTGCAGGCTCTTAAGAAGAAGTTCGAGCGGCCCGGTTTCGAGGTCACGATCTCGGGCCTGCCCTATGTCATCGAAATGATTTCGCGGACAATGGCGAGGGACCTGCGGACTTTCAGCCTGGCTGCGGTCGGCGTGTTTGGCGTGGTGTTGTTTGTTATCTTCCGCTCGCCGTGGATCGTGCTGGGCGCATTCGTCGCATGCGCGAATTCGAGCGCTGCGACACTCATTATTAATCAACGTATTCATATTCCGATTGGGCCGGTCACGGCGAACCTATCGACCATGGTGTTCGTCATGACTCTCTCGCCCATGGTCTTTCTGACTTACAACTGGATCGGGATTCGACAGCAGAAACAGTTGGCCGGGCGCGCGGCTGTGTGGGCTGCGGTGAAGGAAACGGTTGTGCCGTCATTCTGGAGTGCGGTATGCATGTTGCTGGGTTTCACCAGCCTCATGCTCGTTTCCGCGACGTCCATGAAGCACCTGGGCATGGGTGGAGCGGTCGGCGCAGCGATGGCATTCCTCGCCGCATACATCCTGTATCCCTGGTTTTTGGCTCTGGCCTCACCCCCAAAGACAATGTTCGGCTGGACCAAAGGCATCGCATCGCGGCTGCGTTCGTTTTTTTCCGAGCGCCACCGCCGGGTTGCGATCGCATTAGTGATCTTCGGCGCCGTTGCCGCCACCGGGTTGCCGCGCCTGAATACGGACCCGCCATTGTTCTTCTATTTCAAGAAAGGAAGCGACATCCGGCAAGGACTCGAGGCGGTTGATCGCTCCGGCGGAAGCAGTCCGCTGAAACTTGAAGTGGAAGACATTCACGGCGCTCCGCTCGATACCAATGAGGCTTACAAGCGGCTGTGGGCGCTGAACGATGCGTTGGAAAAGGACCCCGCCGTGGGCAAGGCTATGTCGCTGCCGGTCATTGAGAGCGAAATCGACCGGCGCTGGTACTCGGACCTGTTATCTATAAAAGGATTTTTCCAAGGAGAATCCAAGAAACAGGAAGAGGTCGGCGTTCTAGAGAGCCCGAAACACGGCGACCCTGCGCGGCAGTTCATAACTCCGGATCACAAGAAGGCACTCTTTCTTTTGCGCATGCGGGAGACTGTGCGGAACGCGTCGCGCGAAGAGATCATCCGCCGCCTGGAGGGCACGGTTCATCGCGAGGGCTTTCGCACGCTTCTTGTCGGTGGCGAGTACCGCTTATTGGGTGACATGGGCCGGCTGATCACATCCAGCATCATTACCGGCTCGCTGTTGCTGATCGGCATTTTCACGGTCATGGGTTTTGTTTTCTCCCGCTCATGGCGTACGGGCTTGGCCATGCTGATAACCCTGGCCATCATTCCAGTCGTCGTGCGTGGATATATCGCTTACCTCGGCATGCCACTGGACTTTATTACCGCTTCATCCGCCAATCTCGACCTGGGCATGGGAGTGGACGCCATGATCTATCTCACCATGTTCGCCAAGGGTGACAAAAAGAACCTCAGCTCCTGGGAACCATGGTCGAAGGCCTGCTCGCATCTGTGGAGGCCGATCGGAACGAATTTCTTAGTGATCTGTTGCGGGTTCGGGATCTTTCTGCTTTCGAATTTTCCGCCTACGCTGCGCTTTGGGGTGTTTGTCATTTTCGGTTCCGCGACCGCCGCCAGCGCTGCGCTGTTCTTGTTCCCGTGGCTGGCAACCCTTTCTCTTCATAAAAAGGGAAAGAAGGTCGAACACAAAGAATTGAACGCGGCATTAGGCTGAAATTTTTTGGCCTGCCGAGTATCTGCCTGACCTGCTGCGTCAGGCTCAATCCATTTCGAGCGCCAACCTTAAACGCCCGTTCGCGGCTGCCAACCGCTTCTCCGCTTCCTGTCTTGAGAGCTTGCATTTGTGCATGAGGACCGCAGTGCGCACGGAACCAGCCTTGGCCAGCAGCCAGGACGCCTCCTCGTAAGACAGGCCCGTGATGCTGGCGATGATCCGGCGCGCGCGGTCGGTCAACTTGCCGTTGGTCGGCTGCACGTTCACCATGAGATTGCCGTAAACGAAGCCGAGGCGGATCATCACACCGGTGCTGATCATGTTAAGGACCAGCTTGGTAGCCGTGCCGGCTCGCATCCGTGTCGAGCCTGTTATGATCTCCGGACCGGGAACCGGGGTAATGGCGATTTCGGCGGCTCGGGCCACTTGAGAATTTGGAGTGCAACTCAGGCCGATGGTTAAAGCTCCTAATTGGCCAGCATATTCAAGCCCGCCCAAGACATACGGCGTGCGACCACTCGCGG
Organism: Bryobacteraceae bacterium; assembly: GCA_035502635.1. Taxonomy (GTDB): domain Bacteria; phylum Acidobacteriota; class Terriglobia; order Bryobacterales; family Bryobacteraceae; genus Bog-105. The sequence continues at coordinate 87,864 of DATJUG010000008.1, read as the reverse complement.
CGATACCGACCAGCGCGTCGCGCGCGCTGAAGTTTCTTTCCCGCAGGTCCTGTTTACCCTGCTCGGGGTCGTCTTCCGCCTTTTCGATCGAACGCCGCAACGCGAAGTCTCCGCCCGCAATCAGTCCCTGTACCATTTCCGGTGGGGTATTGAAGGTGGGCGGGCACTCGGAGGCATCCAACGCGCCGAGCCGCCCGGAAGTGCCGGCTCCCAGGTAAAACAGCCGTCCTCCTGTTTGGAGGCGGTCGACGATGGCGTCTACCGCAGCCGCTATATTTGGCAGTTCGCGCTCGACCGCGGCTGGCACCTGTTGGTCGGCTGCGTTGATCACTTGCAACATTTCCCGGGTAGGGAGGGCGTCGATAGCTGCCGACGCCGGATTGGCAGCTTCCGTGGCCAATGCTTCCGGGCTTAGATCTGGGCGCATTCACGAAACGACCGGAAGGCGGCTGCCCTCGCGGCCTGACGTCGCAAACTTGTCTATGCTGCCAGTTACGCGCTGAAGCTGCTGCCGCACCCGCAGGTGGACTTCACATGCGGATTATTGAACTTGAACCCTGAGCCCTCGAGCGTTTCCACGTAATCGACCTCGGCGCCATCCAAGTACAACATGCTGGCCTGGTCGATGAACACCTTCAGATCGCCGAAATTATAGGTTTTATCGAGCATGTTCGGCTGGGTCTCGAAAGCCATCGAGTAGCTGAATCCGGAACAACCGCCGCCCACCACGGCAATTCGCAACCCGGCCGGCTTGGGTTCCTGCATGTTCAAGATTTCGTTGACTTTAGTCACGGCGGTTTCGGTTAGCTGAATCATAGATCTCCTAAGTAGATTGCTGTACTTTTAGTTTACAACCAATTTCATAAATTTAGATGCTGTTTTCTGTCGCCCGGCTTCCGCTGGCGCCCTCAAACCGTTCACAGCGCCTGAACGCCCGTTGGTGGGGGAAAGCGCCCTCTGGTCTGGGATAATGAGCACTTACGGAAGTCTGGCGTGGCCTCCGCAGCTTTTTGTAACGCACTCATATTGAAGCACGTCGGCTGCGTTATATGAGCGGGCTCACTGCGACTCTTCCCTTTCCGGCCGTATCCGGCGAGGCAGGCCGAGCGAAGACCAAATTGGATCATCGAAGCACCGAAGAAGCGGCGCTAGTCCGCCGGATACAGGCGGAGGACGAGCTGGCGTTTCGCGAGATTGTGGAACGCTACCAAGCCAAGGTTTTTTCCATCATCTACGGTATTCTTCGCAACCGAAACGACGCGGAAGATATCGCGCAGCAGGTCTTCGCCAAGATTTACTTTTCTATTAAGAATTTCGATTTCCGCAGCTCGCTCCTGACCTGGATCTACAAGATCACAGTGAACGAATGCTACGACTATCTGCGGAAGAAGCGGGTGCGGAAGCTGGTATATGAGAGCGACTTTTCAGCCGACGACTCGCTTCGCATGCAGAATTCGGAGCCGGCAACCGACCAGGCGCCGGCTGTCGACCGCCGGCTGGCGCAGCACGATCTGATTTTGAAGCTGCTGGCGAAAATTTCTGAGGAAGACCGGTCACTCATTTTGTTGAAAGAGGTGGAGGGCCATTCGGTGGAAGAGCTCTCGGCCATGACCGGCATGAACGAGAACACGATTAAAGTAAAGTTGTTTCGCGCGAGGCAGAAGCTTGTGAAGGCGGCGCACCGTTTGGAAAAGGCGCCGCTCATTCCGCCTATGCCGTAACGGAAACGGTTTTTGGGTGTAGAGTTGTCAATAAAGCGGACATGAGATCCGCTAACGGTATGCGCTTTATTGAGGGAAAAACATGCACGGGTCCATTCGGGATCGTTTAGAGGATCTGTTAGCGGCGAAGGGGTTCGCGGCAAGAGATCCGGGATTGATCAAGCACTTGTCGTCTTGCATGGAATGCTCGTCTGATCTGGCAGTCATGAGAGAGCAATCGGAAGCTCTGCATGAGTTGCGCGCGCCAGAGGAGCTTGAGCCCGCGGCGGGCTTTTACGCCCGGGTGATGCAGCGCATCGAAGAACGAGCTAAAGACTCGATCTGGGCGGGGTTCATCTATTCGCCGTTTGCACGACGGCTTACGTATGTGTCGCTGGCGGCAACCCTGTTGCTTGGCTCCTATGTAATCAGTCAAGAAGCGCGGGGCGGGAACCTCGGGGGCGCGCGGATTGTGGCCCAGCAGTTCCATGAAGATCCGCCGGTAATCGGCAGCCTGCAACAGCAGAGGGATGCGGTTCTGGTGAATATAGCAGCGCATCAAGGAACAGTCCAATAGCTCTCGCGCACACAACACGATCCCGGCCTATGTTGCGGCACAACGACGCTGGCTGGTCCAACCCGAAGGTCCTCACTATCCTCGCAGTCATTTTCGTGTGCGGGGCTGCGCTGGGCTCGGCGGTAACCAGCCGCTTTCTACACGCCAGGTCACCGATGTTGGATCACAGGGCCGCGATGGAGAGCGCGGAACGCTTGGGCGTGCAGCATCTGAAGACTGAGCTGGCACTCACTCCCGAACAGAACGACACGGTTATGAAAGTGCTTGACGATTACGGGAAGTATTACCAGAATATTGAAGACGAGCGCGAGGACGTTGCCGAGCACGGCAAGCAACGGATCCTGGGTGTCCTGGATGCAAAGCAGAAGAAGCGCTTTCTCGAGCTCTTGAAAGATCCGTCTTTGTTTCCGAACTCACCGCTGCAGTAGCGCCGTTCAGACCTCTAGGCTTCCGCCGCACTTCCCGCCTTTGGCCTTAAACTTCCGGTCGAGCGCTTCCATGAGCCGGGTTCGAATCGGTTCGGGGACCGCCTGGGGCTCCATGCCTTTGAACACTTTCAGAGTTTTCTCGGTGGTGTTATAGACCACCCAGCAATTCGGGCATTCGCTCACGTGCCTCTGCAGTTCAGCGCGTGTGGCCGGGTCGAGATTCTCGTCCAGGAATTCGTTCAGCTCCTGCAGAAACTGCTTACAGGTAAGCAAATGCGTCGTCCCCCTTTCGTCTGAACTGCCGGGTGAGCTTTTCGCGGAGCTGCAGCCTGGCCCGAAGCAGGCGGCTCTTTACGGCTGAAATGGATAATCCCAGCGCCTCGGCAGTTTCTTCAATAGACATTTCTTCGATGTCTCGCAAGATAAAAACGGTTCGGTAAGCGGGCTTCAAAGTTTGGATCGCCTGGTCCAGGATTTCGCCCAACTCTTCGCGCGAATAGGTGTCCTCCGGGTTCTCATCCCAGACGGCAATCTCGCGGACCATCTCGTCTTCGCCGGTATCGATCGGCTCATCGAGCGGCACGGTCCTGTCGGAGCGCCGTTTTCGGAGCTTCATCAGAGCTTCGTTGACGGCGATTCTCACCAGCCAGGTGTAGAACTTGGAGTTGCCTTGGAAATCATCCAGGTGAGTATATGCCTTGAGAAAAGTCTCTTGCAGGACGTCTTCGGCGTCATCGTCATTCTGCGTGATCTGCTTGGCCATGCGGAACACACGCCGGTCGTAATGTTTTACGAGTTCTGAAAAGGCGTCCACGTCTCCAGCCTTGGCGCGGGTGACCAAGGCGGATTCGTCAAACGCAGGAGTAACGGTCGAGCTGCTCACGCGAAAGTAACTTTAGTCTAGCAGCGGGTTTGGGTGCGCTGTCCGAAAGCGGGTGGGCTCTGCGGCAGTTAGGGCACGGGATGGCCCTTTTCCCGATCCTTGGGCTGGTCTTCCCGAGCTTCTTGTTCCAGCTCCTGGGACGGCTTTACATTGTTCATGGCGTAATAGCCCTCGAGCGTTGCATGGGAGTCCACGGCATCTTCAAGGCTGCGGGCGGAGTGTTCGCCTTGGTGAGGGGACTCTACTAAGTTCTCGATCTTTTCGTGTTCTTCTTGCGGAGGCATCGGTTCTTTCTCTAGAAGTAGGACTCCGATGAGCCGCGAGGGTTTCTCAGTTACGGCAACACCTCGGCCAGCGGTACCTCAATGCCAAGCTGGTGAGCAACCAACCGGCCGTCGTGCACTTCGGCGGGCGGGTTCTCGTCTTCGAAAATCCAAGCACGGGACGAGTAGGGATCGACCACCCAGATGCAAGGCACGCCCATAGCCTGGTAATCGCGGATAGAGGCGTTTACCCGATTCCAGCGGTCGTCCGGAGAAAGCACCTCGACGCAGAGCTGCGGGGCAACGGTGAGCGTCTCTTCGAGTTGGCCGGTTACACAGACGTCGGGGATGCGCACGCGCTTATAGGCGACCCTAACCCGTAACTCCGGTAATGCCATCAGCCCCCTTGGGGCAATCTGTTCTCTTATCTTTGCGATGATCTCGCCTTGTGTATACGCGTGTTTGCCTTGTCCCACATTGCGTCCGACCACGACGCCGTCTATATATTCACAATCCGGCGAATAGGAGGTAGCCATGTATTCTTCTAGAGAAACGAGGCTCGGAGCGGTCGCCATATGCTCCAGAATCGCATGTTTTCATCACGAGAGGCTGAGCCGACGTATATTGTGAATCGTGGTCCAGCCAGTGAGTAAACATCCGACTTTATATGAGTTGAATGTCCGCGTGCAGTTGACCGAGCTTGGGGTGCAGCTTGGCCGGCGGGCGACGCTGGACGACTTTCCATCAGCGGAATTGGACCGGCTGGCGGCGCTGGGCTTCGAGTGGATCTGGTTATTGGGAGTGTGGCAGACCGGGGAGACGGGGCGGCGTATCTCGCGCACTCTGCCCCAATTACGAGAGAGTTATCAGCTTCTACTACCCGGTTTCCGCGACTCTGATGTCTGCGGCTCACCCTTTGCAATCGTTGCCTATACCGTTTCGGAAGAATTCGGCGGAGACAGCGCATTGGCTCGCTTGCGAGGGCGACTGCGAGAGCGGGGAATCCGCCTTCTGCTGGATTTCGTTCCCAACCATACCGCGATTGACCATCCATGGGTTCGTGAGCATCCTGAGTATTACGTGCGCGGCTCTGTGAAAGATCTTGAAGACCAGCCGGGCAACTATTTACTTATCCCAGACGCGGGAGTTTTCGCTCATGGTCGGGATCCATATTTTTCGGGATGGACAGATACTTTGCAGCTCAATTACGGGAATGACTTGCTCCAGAAAGCCATGCGGCACGAGCTTATGAAAATAGCCGCCATTTGCGATGGCGTGCGCTGCGATATGGCGATGTTACTAACTCCGGGAGTGTTTCAAAGGACATGGGGCACAGAAATGCGCCCGTTTTGGCCTGAGGCGATTCGTGGGGCACGCAGCGTCGATTCCGAGTTTGTGTTCATGGCCGAGGTGTACTGGGACATGGAATGGAATTTGCAGCAACAAGGATTCGATTATACATATGACAAGCGGCTGTACGATCGGCTGCGTAATCGCGATGTAGCCGGCATGCGCGCGCATCTAAGCGCCGGGCTCGATTTCCAAAATAAGTTGGTCAGGTTTTTGGAAAATCATGACGAGGAAAGAGCCGTCTCGGTTTTTCCCCCGGAAGCGTACAAGGCTGCCGCCCTCATCACTTACTTTGTTCCGGGATTGTGCTTCTTTCACGACGGACAGATGGAAGGCCGGCGCGTAAGAACATCGGTTCATCTTTGCAGGCGTACTGCTGAGCCGGTTGATGAGCCATTAGAGGAGTTCTATTCTCAGTTATTGAGCTGGTTGAGCTTGCCTGTGGCCAACAATGGCGATTGGCAAATGCTAGAGACAAGCGCGGAGGCTTGCTTCGCGTTTAGTTGGGGTGACGGGCAGAATCGGGCAGTTGCGCTTGTCAATTACTCGTCGGATCAGAGTCAATTTCATACACGGCTTACCAATCTGAGCGGACCCCTCGAGCTGCGCGATGCGATGAGCGGCACGGTTTGCCAAGGTGACGCCCCGGATTTGTATTTCGACCTCCCGGGCTGGGGATATAAAGTTTTGTTACTGCGGCCTGACGTGTAACACTTCTTTTGCCTCTACGTGATCGAACTGCATGGGGAAGCTTTTTCCAGAATAGTAAGCGTTCCATTGGTCTTTATAGTGTCCGGAGGCCACGAATCCGGATTCACCTGTCACCAGGTTCTGCACGGATTTGTCGAAATCGCCTAAATCGACCACCATGCGCTCGGACGGACCCAGGCTGAGAGTTGTCTGCTTGACGGTGGTTCCAGCGCCGCTCATTTGTATTGGGCCAATGTCGAAAAAGCCACTTACCAGCGGCAGTTCTTTTCCGACCGGATGCGCCAGGTTCCACTGGTGCATGCGCCCCCAGCGCCATTTCGACACTGGCGTGCCCTGGAGTAATCGCCCCCGCATCAGCGCTGCACGGAAGTTTCCTACCAGCCAGGCATCCCAATTGTCGTTTGCCACCCAGCCGCGCGGACGACTCCGGAGCATAGTTTCGATGACCTGCGGCCTCGGCACGATGTGGGGAAGGTTGGATGGGCTGGACAGCCTGTAGTGCTCGCCAGCCTTCTCAGCCGTCGTGCGCGGCTGTGGAAGAGGTTGAGGCGCGGCGAGTGTGGAGGATAAGAGCAGGGACCGCGCGAGTTCCTCATCCAGGAGCTCGGTCATCATCGGAGCGGCTTCATCCTTATCCATCTGACCGTTCCAGTGTTGCAGCACAGTTACCGCAGCCCTCAGGTTTTCGTCGCTGGTTCCGCGCTTTGCGGCTGCCGCGATCACTTGCTGCGCGAGAAAGTAATCGTAAGCCGAATACACGTCCTTCTGTACGGCCAGCATGTCTGCGACGGTCAACTTAGGCTTTCGAGTAAGTAGGGCTCGAATCTGCTGAACACGGTACTTATCAGCGTAATCGCCGTCAACACGGTATGGGTAATCAGGCGGAAAAGGGTCCTGGTTTGCGGTAGCCAGAACGCCGGACGCAGGATTGTAGATCACGGGCATTTGGTCAAACGGTATGTAACCATCCCAGTCGAACTTAGCCGAAGCGCCGTTGAGCGGAACGTCACCATCGAAATCACGCCTGATCGGAACGCGCCCCGCGGCCTGATACCCGATATTACCGGCGCGATCGGCATAGATGAAGTTTTGAGGCGGCCCCCAAAAGCTGCTTAGGGCAGCACGAAACTGCTCCCAATTCTGCGCGCGATCAATGTCGAAGAACGGAAAGCCGAACCCATCGGCAGCGCTCCATCGCATGCTGTAACTTTTGCCGTTCTCATGAAGAACGACGGGTCCATGCCGCGTCACCCACGTGTCCACCTCAACGGGTTTGCCGCCTCGTACGCCGATCATTTCGCGGTCTGGCTGAGCCTGTTGAGTTTTGCCATCGAACACGTACCTGCCGGTTCTCTCGTCGATCTGCTCGACATATAAGTCGAGAACATCGGATTGGAGGTTCGTGACTCCCCAGGCAATCTGTTGGTTGTGCCCAGTGATAACGCATGGCAGACCCGGCAGCGCTGCGCCGGAGACGTCCAGGCCCGGCGCTTTCAACTGCACGAGGTGCCAGGTACCGGGAATGCCGTAAGCGAGGTGCGGATCATTCGCCGCCATAGGCTTGCCGTCCGCGGCGTGTTCGCCTGAAACAGCCCAAGCGTTCGATCCCGGGCTGACATATGCTCCTTCAATCGGCGGAAACAGCACTCGTACTCTTGCCGGATCCTTGGCGGTTGCCATCAGCGAGCCTTTATCGAACTTGAACTTCGACTTATCGGTCAGGTCCCGGTACATGATGAGACCCACCAGCATGGAGTCCGTCAAGGTCCACGGTTGAGGATCGTATTGGTGCCCCGGCAGTGAAAACTCGAGCGAGTAATCGCCGCGATGCGTGTCGATGAAATAATTGACGCCGCGTGCATATTCCACCATCACGGCGCGCGCTTCGGGGGTAAGCCTGGCGGCATCGAGCTCTGCAATGGCGCGCAAGCGCATTCGTCTCGACTGCTCGTCGGCGCTGATGGCACTTGGCCCGAACACCTCGGCGAGCTCACCCGCGCCAAAGCGCCGCAGCACATCCATCTGCCACAATCGGTCTTGAGCCGTCGCGTAACCCTGCAGAAAAATCGCATCCTGCCAGGACGATGCTTGTATATGAGGAACCCCGCGCGCATCACGCGCGATGGTTGCGGGCGCACCGATGGGAGCGGCGATCTCGCCCGAGGTTTTTGGCAGCGGCCGTACCGCGTACCAATACACGGCGGCTCCAACGAGCACAATCAAAACCGCTATGCTCACATTGACGATGCGTACCAGGCGGGATAGCACCCACCGATTTTACTCTGGCGTCGCGTTCTTAGCGCGCGCAATCGCGCGCTTGCATTAACGCCCTATGGGCTTTCGCGTCATCCTCCTGATCTTGATCCTGGCGACAAATGGTTTCTTCGCCGCGGCCGAAGTTTCACTTGTGTCGGTTCGCCAATCGCGGTTGCGCGAGCTAGCGGAACAAGGGCATGCGGGCGCGCAGAGCGCGCTGAACCTGCTAGCGAACCCGGGCCGCCTTCTGTCGGTCACACAGGTCGGCGTGACGCTCGCGAGCCTTGGCCTGGGCTGGGCGGGTGAGGAAACGCTTTACAATTTCCTGCGCGGCGTGCTGGAGCCGCTACACATATATATGTCGCCGGTGCTCCTTCACGGCGTTGCGTTTGCGGTCGCTTTCTTGATCATCAGCTATGCCCACGTGATCATCGGCGAAGTTGTCCCCAAGAATCTTGCCATCGAGAAAGCAGATCAGATGGCATCTCTTACCGCACCGGTTTTGCTGGTTTTTTACCGCATTTCGCAGCCTTTCGTGGTCGTCATCGAGCGCACTTCGGCGCTTATCCTGCGCGCGCTGGGGCTTGCGACGGGTCACGCGCGCGGCGGCCACACGCCGGAAGAGCTCAAATACATCATCCAATCCAGCCGCCATGAAGGTCACCTGCAGCAGTTCGAGCAAGACGCGATTCAGCGGCTTATCGAACTCGCCGATTACTCGGTGCGCGAGATTATGACGCCGCGCCACAGCATTGTTTCGCTGCCCGTGGACGCCGAGCTCGAAGAAGTGCTCAGCGTCATGGCGGAGCATAAATTCTCCCGCGTTCCGGTTTACGAAGAGCGCCCCGAACAGATCATCGGCATCGTGCATTATAAGGACCTGATGCGGGTTTGGGATGAACGCCGCTTTGCGCATGAGCGGCGGCGCGCTGCGCGTCCATTCCGGCTGCGGCGCTTCATTCGCAAGCCGCTGGTGGTGCCGGAGACCAAGCCGCTGAATCAATTGATTGATGAATTCCGTTCCTCGCACAACCATATGGCGCTGGTGGTGGATGAGTTCGGAACCGTCACTGGATTGGTCACGCTCGAAGACGTGCTCGAACAGATATTTGGCGATATTGGCGACGAGCATGATGCGGTGCGCCCGGCTCCTGGTCCGCCGGAACAGGTATTGCAGCTCGAAGGCAGCACCACGATTCGGGATCTGGAGACGCGCTATAACCTCGCGCTGCCGGCGGATGCGGGTTTCGAAACGCTGGCCGGTTTTTTGCTGTTTCAATTCGGGCACATACCGCACGTAAAGGATTCGGTGGAGTACAGCGGCCGCCGCTTCACGATTACGGAGATGGATCGGAACCGCATCGCCACTGTGCTGATTGAGAAGTTAGATCCCAAGGCGCAGCCGGATCCGGTGAATGAAGGGTGAGAAGTGAAAAGCTCTGCCCACTACATCCTCCGGATTTGCTGCGCTGCCACTCGGCCCAGGTATTTTGTCAGCAGCTCTTTCGTCTGCGGGTGGCGTAGTTCCGGTGCGATTTCGGCGAGGGGCTCTAAGACAAACCGGCGTTCCAGCATGCGCGGATGCGGAACGACCAGTTGCGATGTTTCCATTACTGCGTTCCCGAACAGAAGAATATCGATATCAATTGTGCGCGGGGCATTGCGCACTGAGTCCGTGCCTCGAACGCGTCCCAGCTTGCGCTCGATCTTCTGCAAAACGGTGAGCAGTTGCATGGGGAAGCAGCGCGTTTCGCACTCGAGCGCCATGTTCAGAAACCAACGCTCGCCGACAGCGTGCTGCGGCTCGGTTTCATAGATCGAGGATCGCTTCAGCACGTGGACCTGCTCGGCTTCCAGCGCTTCACAGGCTTGGCGCAGATTCTCATCTCGATTTCCTAAGTTCGAACCGAGAGAAAGGTAAACCGTCTTCGACGCCATCAAAACAGCGGATTCTGCGAACCTGCGAATCCGTGCCGCCGCGGGACTTGAAAATGTTCGAAGGCCCAATCGGTCGCGACGCGGCCGCGCGGCGTCCGGTCCAGCAAACCGAGTTGGATCAAATAAGGCTCATACACTTCTTCGATCGTATCGGCTTGTTCATCGATAGATGCCGCGATGGTCGCCAGGCCCACCGGCCCGCCGCCGTATTTCACCAGAACGGTTCGCATGATCTTCTGGTCCACATCGTCCAAACCATAGGGGTCTACCTTCAGAAGATCGAGCGCCGCTTGCGCAACGCTGTAATCGATACGGCCATCGGCGCGCACCTGCGCATAGTCTCGCACCCGCCGCAACAAGCGATTCGCGATGCGTGGCGTTCCCCGTCCACGGCGGGCGATTTCTCGCGCCGCATCGCTCTCAATCTCGACTTCGAGCAATCGAGCGGAGCGCTGTACGATCTGCGTCAGCGTCCCTTCGTCGTATGGATCCAGTCGCAGCACGATGCCGAAACGCCCTCGTAGCGGTGCGCTGAGCAGACCCTGGCGCGTGGTGGCGCCGACGGCCGTGAACCGCGGAAGCGAGATGGAATGAGTCCTTGCACCGGGGCCAGTGCCGATCAAGATGTCGAGCCTGAAGTCCTCAAGCGCACCATACAGAATCTCTTCGATGTCGGGCATCAATCGATGAATTTCGTCGACAAAGAACACTTGGCGGGCGCGCATGCTGCTCAAGATGCCTGTCAAATCCAGCTTCTTCTGCAAAACCGGACCCGCAGTCTGATCGATAGGCACCGATAGTTCCTGTGCGATGATCCCGGCCAACGTAGTCTTGCCTAAACCCGGAGGCCCGCACAACAGCACGTGGTCCATGGCTTCGCCGCGCCGCTTGGCCGCTTCAATCGCGATGGCGAGTTGCTCGCGCACGTGCGGCTGACCGGCAAAATCGGCGAGCGTGGTGGGCCGCAGCGCCGCTTCGAACTGGCGCTCATCGGGTTCGGGCGCGGGAGAAACTACGCGTTCGGCGCACATTAGCTACCTATAATTAACGCACCAACGCCATGGCGGCCCTAAAGAATGGTTCGAATCCGTCGGGCGCCCCTCGCTGCTTCACTTTGCGCACTGCTTCCTCCGCCCCGGCACGCGAACAACCCAGGTTCTGCAATGCGGAGAGCACGTCTTGCTCCAGATCGCTCCAGGCGCCGGGCGCGCCGGCCACGGCTGCTGGTTTGCCGGCGGTTTCCACGGCGATCAGCTTCTCCTTGAGCTCGAGCACAATACGTTCGGCCGTTTTTTTCCCCACGCCGGGAATGCGCACCAATTGCGCCACGTCGCCATTGCGAATCGCGGTCACTAAATCCGGCGTCGCCAATCCTGAGAGAACCTTGATAGCCAACCCTGGCCCAATTCCGCTCACCGAGATCAGCCGTTCAAAGACCAGCTTTTCTTCAGGCGTCGCGAATCCGAAGAGAGACAGCGTGTCCTCGCGCACGTGCGTGTAGATGCGCAGCGATACGGCGGAGCCCGCATCCGGCAATAACGTGTAAGTCGAAATCGGGATCTGCACCTCATAGCCAACGCCTGCTGCGTCGACGATTACTTCGTTAGGATGTTTTTCGAGAACGGTGCCTCGCAGATGCCCGATCATATGGCTGGATGAACCATTATCGTGCAGGAAGGCGCGAGGATCAGAGCAATGCGAAGAGCCTTCTAGAATAAGGACTGAATGCAGACAATTTCCCGATCGCTGTTTGCGGTCGCAATCGGTTGTTCCGTGGTATCCGCCGCCAGTTGGTTGACGTTTGGCGGGGACGCGCAGCGCAGCGGCTGGGCACGAGAAGAGACGGTTATCACGAAGGACAACGTGAAGAGCCTACAGCTTGAATGGAAGCTCAAGCTGGACAACGAGCCCAAAGAGCTGAATGCGCTGACGACGCCGGTAATCATCAATCCGGTCTACACGAACCATGGGTCGTTCGAATATGTGATCGTCGGCGGCAGCTCCGACAATCTCTACACCATTGATGCCGACACCGGCAAAGTGGCTTGGCAGAAGCATTTCACGAATGAAGCGCCAGTGCCGAAAACCACCACCTATGAAGGCAGCTATTTTTGTCCGCAGGCGCTGAATGACACGCCGGTGATCAGCACCATGAAGCCGGGTCCCACGGCATACGTCATTTCTATTGATGGAAAATTGCACGCCCTGAATCTTGTGAACGGTGAGGATCGATTTCCGCCGGCACAGTTCGTGCCCGCGTATTCGAAAAACTGGAGCCTCAATCTGGCGGGCGACATGATCTACACGACCATCTCGCAGAACTGCAACCACACGAAGAATGGCGTGGCGGCAATGGATCTGAAGAGTGCTGACAAGACGGTGAGCTTCTTTCAATCCGATTCATACGGCGGCGGCATCTGGGGACGCGGCGGTGCGGCTGTCGGGCCAACCGGCATGGTGTATGTGGCGACGGGAGACGGGCCCGTCGACCCCAGTTCCGGAAAATACGCCGACACCGTTCTGGCGCTCTCCGGGAAAGAGTTGAAGTTGTTGGACTATTACACGCCGGAAAATGCAAACTACCTCACCAGGAAGGATCTCGATATGGGGAACTCCACCCCTGTCGTCTTTCCATACAAGGGACGTGAGCTGTTGGTCGGTTCAGGAAAGGAAGGAACATTATTTCTGCTGGATGCTAAGGCCCTGGGTGGAGAGACGCACCGCAAGCCGCTGTTTCAAGCGCGATACTTGAACGAAGAAAACGATATTGCAGGGCGCGGCGTGTGGGGAGCGTTTGCCACCTGGGAAGACTCGAAGGGAACGCGCTGGGTTTATGCTCCGGCTTGGGGTCCGATGCATTCCAAGGCGCAGACATTCCCAATCACGAACGGCCCGACGCCGAATGGCAGCCTGATGGCGTTCAAGGTGGAAGATAAAGACGGACAGCCGGTGCTGACACCCGCCTGGGTATCGCACGATATGAATGTCCCGGAGCCGCCAGTGGTTGCCAACGGAGTTGTGTTTGCGCTATCAAGCGGCGAGTTCACACGGCAGATAAAAGAAAACGGCCAACTCTACACAGCCGAGGAACGTGCCGCAAAATCGACTGGAAATGCGACGCTCTATGCATTCGATGCGGAAACGGGAAAAGAACTGTTTTCGAGCGGGAAGACGATGTCCTCGTTTACGCATTTCGGCGGGATAGCCGTGAACGACGGGCGGGTTTTCGTTACGACCCACGATTCGACGGTGTACGCGTTTGGCCTGAAGGGAGAATAGCCACTCGATGGGCGAACAGTAATTGCATGGATAAGTTCAGGATTGTGGGAGGCACGCCGCTTAGCGGTGAGCTTCCTGTGAGCGGCTCAAAGAACTCGGCGTTACCGGCCTTGGCGGCATGCCTGTTGACGGAAGAGCCGGTAGTTTTGCAGCGCGTGCCGCAGGTAAAAGATATTGCCACGATGGAGGATCTGCTGCGGCATACCGGGGCGCGTGTATGCGACCAGGAGGGGCGCGTGTGCGTGGATGCCAGAACGCTGGAGTGCCCGGAAGCGCCGTACGAGGTGGTGAAGACGATGCGCGCCTCGAGCCTGGTGCTGGGACCTCTGGTGGCACGCACCGGGCGGGCACGAGTTTCGATGCCGGGCGGGTGCGCGATCGGAGCGCGTCCCATTAATTTCCATGTCTCGGCTCTCGAGCAGTTGGGCGCCACCATAGAACAGACGCACGGGTACGTGGAGGCGCAAGCGCCCGAGGGGCTGCGCGGGGGTCACATTCATTTCGACCGCATTACGGTGACCGGAACCGAAGACGTGCTGATGGCGGCGGTGCTCGCGCGCGGGGAGACGGTGATTCGAAATGCGGCGCGCGAGCCCGAGGTAAGAGATCTTGCGGACCTGCTGATCAAGATGGGTGCGAAGATTCAGGGAGCCGGGACATCCATTATCAGAGTGCAAGGCGTGGAGCGGCTGCATGGCGCGGAGCACGCCATTATTCCGGATCGGATTGAAGCGGGCACGTTCCTGCTGGCGGCGGCGATCTCCGGCGGCGATGCGACGGTGACTGGTTGCTGTCCCGAACACGTTGCGGCGTTGACCACCAAGATGGAGTTGGCAGGAGCGGAGGTGGATTTGGTTGAGTCTGGCGCGCTGCGCGTGCGATGTTCGCGGCGGCCCAAAGCGATCGACGTGACCACAGAAGAATATCCCGGCTTCGCGACCGATCTGCAGGCGCAATACATGGCATGGATGACTTTGGCGGACGGCATCAGTTTTGTCACCGAAACTATTTTTGAAAATCGGTTCATGCACGCGCCAGAGCTGGCACGCATGGGCGCGAGCATCCGTATCGAAGGGCGGCAGGCTATCGTTGCGGGGAAAGAGCGACTGATGGGCGCTCAGGTGATTGCGTCCGATTTACGCGCCAGCGCTTCGCTCGTGTTGGCCGCGTTGGTAGCGCAGGGCGAGTCAATAATAGACCGCGTGTACCACATGGATCGCGGCTACGAGCGCTTCGAAGAGAAGCTCGCCGGGGCCGGCGCAAGCATACGGCGGGCTCAATGAGGAACGAATGAGTGCAGCCGTAAAGCATCACAGCCCAGGATTTCTAGCGATTGTGCATGATGCGAAAAAGCGCATTCGCGAGATCGACATTGAGGAATACAAGCGATTGAGGAATGCGGGAGAGGCGGGACAGCTTGTAGACGTGCGTGAAGATCACGAGTGGGATGAGGCTCACGCCGCAGGCGCCATGCACCTGAGCAAGGGAATCATCGAACGAGATATCGAAGTGACCTTCCCGAATAAGGATGCCAAGCTGGTGCTTTATTGCGGCGGTGGTTATCGTTCCGCGCTGGCAACCGACAACCTGCAGAAGATGGGTTACAGGAACGTGATCTCTCTCGATGGCGGCTGGCGTGCGATTGAAGCCTCTGGGTTGCCTCTCGAGCGGTCGAAGCTGGGAGACTAGCCCAGCAGGGCTTCGACTGTTTTCGCGATCTGCAGCAGCTGCGGTTCGGCAAAGGGCGGCGCGATTAGCTGCAGGCCGATTGGAAGTCCGGCTGTAGTCGTCCCGCAGGGCAGTGACAACGCGGGTTCACCGATGAAGTTGATGGCGCGTACGAGTCGCGTCGCGGCGGCGCGGGTGTCTTCCTGCTGGCCATCGATTTCAACAGTTTCTTCGATGAGAGGCGGCGCCGGCATCGGCGTCGTAGGAGTTGCGAGCACGTCGATCTGCTTCCACAGCGAATCGAATTCGCGGCGAAACAGCGTTCGAATCCGTTGGGCGCTGACATATTCATGACCGGCGATGGACTTTCCTTGTTGGATCAGCCGCCACACATCCGCGCCGAAGAGATGCTGGTCTGTGTAGCGCGCGTAGAGCGAAGCGGTCTCGCAAAGCTG
Organism: Bryobacteraceae bacterium; assembly: GCA_035502635.1. Taxonomy (GTDB): domain Bacteria; phylum Acidobacteriota; class Terriglobia; order Bryobacterales; family Bryobacteraceae; genus Bog-105. The sequence continues at coordinate 72,356 of DATJUG010000008.1, read as the reverse complement.
AACAATGCGCGCGGCGACGGAGGCTTCCGCTATATCGGGAACTCGCAGTTCGATAACTGATGCGCCATGCTGCGCCATTTTCCGGATGCTGTTTTGAACGGCGACCGTAACCTCCGGCTGAATACGATCGAAGAAAAAATTTTCGGGGACTCCGACACGAACGCCATTGAGCGTTGGCAGCATAGGAAGGTCGAACGCATCGCCTCCGACCATGGCGTTCATCGCCAGTGCACAGTCTTCGACACACGATCCAAGTGGCCCAACATGATCGAGGCTAAAGGCTAGCGGCAGCACACCGCGGCGACTCACAAGATCGTAAGTAGGCTTGAGACCAACAATGCCGCAGAACGAAGCGGGTATACGGATGGAGCCGCCGGTGTCTGTGCCGGTACACAGCGGTAGAAAATTGCCGGCTACCAGCGCGGCCGAGCCGCCGCTCGATCCGCCAGCAACGCGAGTTGGGTCCCGAGGATTGAGCACGAAGCCGTAATGCGGGTTCTTCGACGTGATGCCGTAGGCCAGCTCATGTAGATTGGCTTTGCCGATGCAGATGGCACCGGCAGAGCTGAGTCGTTCGACAACCGTAGCGTCGAAGTCGGGAATGAAATCGCGGAACACGAGCGAACCTGCCGTAGTCCGAATGCCGCGTGTATAGAACAGATCCTTGTGAGCGATGGGAACGCCGTGCAACGGGCCGCGATCATGGCCGCTTGAAAGCTCCCGGTCGAGCTCGATGGCTTGCTCGCGCGCCAATTCTTCAGTGAGGGTAATGAAGCTGTTGAAATTTTCGCGGCGCCGGAGATCGGCGAAGGTTTGTTCGATCAGCTCAATGCACGAAATCTTGCGAGAGCGCAGCAAACTACCGATTTGGCGGATCGTCATTCCTGAGCGGGCTCGCGGTCCGAAGACGGAACCACGTATATCGTCGCGGGCTCGATCTCGACGGTCAATTTCTCGGCGATCCGCGCTAAGTTCTCGCGCAGCGCGCTTATGGGATCGTTGGCGGTTGCGTCAGATTGATCCTTGCTCTGCATCAATCAATGCGGCACGGGTCCGCGAACCACTTGCACCAGATTCGCCGGATCGATCCACTTCGCAAACGCAGCGCGCACCTGGTCGGCAGTCATGTTGAAATAGCGTTCCGCGGCGTGAAACGGCTCGTTGAGCGGCAAGCCGATGCGCGAGCGCGCGATCAAACCTCCGGCTACCGCATCCTCGCTCGACTCTCCCAGCGGAATTTGACGGAGCAGCAGCGCCTTGGCCTGCTGCAGCTCGGCCGGCGAGACGTTCGACTTCTGCATCGAGAACAGCTCCTGCTCGACCATCGCGCGGGCTTTAGAAACATTCTGCGGATCGCATCCATAATCGATGGTATAGACGGCGCGCGTTTGACCAGCTTCGAGCGAGTCGCTGATGTTGTAAACGTAGCCGGCTTTCTCGCGCAAGTCGCGGTATAGGCGCGTCGCATAAAAACCGCCGCCTAGCACATGATTGCCTACCTGCAGCGCATAATAATCGGGGCCGAAGCGATTCATCTCCAGTTCTTCGGAGAGATCCACCGTGTCTTGTATCTGGCTGTCATCGGGAACGTTCACTGCGCTGGGCTTGTTTTGAGGAACGGGCGGCAGCACCACTTGCGGCTTGGGGCCCGTCGCCTGCCACGACCCGAAAGATTTCTCTATTTGGGTTCGTGCTTCTTCCGGCGTGATGTCGCCGATGACGACGATGGTGGCCAGATCGGGCCGGAACGTTTTCGCGTAATAACTGGTGACGTCTTCATAACCCAGCGACGATACCGTTTGCGGCGTTGTTTCGCGGAGTAGCGGGTCACCCTTTGGAAGCAGCGCATGCTGCAGCGCACGATCCATTCGATAGCCGGGGCTCTGAAGCTGGCCGGCGGTGAGCTCAGCCGTCTGTTGTTGGACCACCTTGAATGCATCAGGCGGCAAGGCGGGATGCAATTCGTTGTCGGCCAACAGCTCTACGCCACGCGCGAAGTCCTGTTTCAACACCTTCAAATTGAAATTCGCTCCCGCGGATTCGGATGCGGCGATGTCGTCCAACGCCTTTTGAAATGCCAGGCGGTCCAGCGTCTTTGTTCCATATGAGAAAAGCCCTTCGAGAACATCGGACACGCCGTCTTTGCCCGGTGGTGTTTCAAGCTGCGTTTGTGTCTTGATGGAACCGAGCAGCGTCACCGTGGGGCTGGTCTTCTCTGTCTGGACGATGAGTCGAACGCCGTTGGCGAGCGTCATGTCGGTGGGGTGAATGTTGGGCTCGGGAATGCGCAGCGATTTGACCGCAGCTTCGGCCCAATCCGGCAAAGCGACTGGCTTCGTGGGAGTGCTGGTGGCTGCCTCAGTGCCGCCAAAGCCTTTCGAGGAGACGGGCTCGCCGGAAGGCGCCGGCTTCAGATTCGCAACAATGGCTTCCTGCTGCAGTATGTATTTTTTTGCGACGCGATTGACGTCATCTACGGTTACGCGCTTAATAGCCTCCACGTCTTCATCGGGCGATTGCCGGCCTTCGGCCGCCAAAGCCTGCGACCAGAGCGCCGCCAGGTTGGTGATCGAATTCCGTCCGAATTCCGCGCTGGCTACTTCGCCTTTTTGGGCAGCTTCGACGAGGTCCGGCGGGACGCCTTTGGTTGCATAATCGGCCAGGATCTTCTTGATCTCAGCATCAATGGCAGCAGGATCCGCGCCGGCAGGAATAGCAGCAATTGCGAAGGCCGCGCTGGCCTGGGGGTAAGTTTCTACGAATGCGAAGTCGGTGCCAAGCGCTTTGCCCTGCGGCACCAGCCCGTACAGATCTGCGCGCTGGCTCGAAAGGACGTCGCTCAGCACGCGCGCGGCGGCGAAATCAGGGCTATCTGTGCCGGGAAACCGGTAAGAGACGAAGGTGAGCAGATACGGCAGATTGCTATCCAGAGTGAAGGACTCGGCCGATATCGGTCGAAGATTTACCGCTGGCCGGGGCGGGAGTTGCCGGCGCGGAATTGCTCCGTAAAGTTGTTTCACTTTCTGGAGCGTTGCAGCAGGATCCACATCGCCAGTGATGACCAGGATGGCATTGTTGGGCGCATACCATTGCGAATAGAATTTCTTCAGCATCTCGCCGGTGGTTTGGTCGAACGAAGGCTTCGTGCCGAGGGCGTCTTCCTGATAGGGCGTGCCCGCGAAGAGATCTTTATTCAAGCGAGTGATGAATTTGTAAGTGGGATTCGAAAGATCTCGCGCCACTTCCTGTTCAATTGCGCCGCGCTCCTGCGCCCATTGCTCCTGTGAATCCTCGACGTCAGACATGCAGGCCGCGTCCACGCGAAGAGCGACGTCTAAATCCGCGGTGGGAACCGTCACGAAATATTGCGTGATGTTCTGCTGGGTGTCGGCATCCATGTAGCCGCCCAACTGCGCATAAATCGCGGCGATCTGGTCAGCCGTTAGTCCGGTACATCCGCGAAAAGCCATGTGCTCCTGCGCGTGAGCCAGGCCCGGAAAGCCAGCGGGCGTTTCATCGGCGCCCACCATGTAGTTGTCTTCTACGGTGGCGACCGGAGCGAGAGCATCGCGCACGATAACCACACGCAGACCGTTGTCGAGCGTGGCCCGCGTCACCTGATTGCTGTTGGACGTTTGTGCGTTTAAACAGCCGATAAACCCGCCCACCAACAAAGGGCTGATAAGAATTGCAATTCGATGGAGCATGCGGAAACACTTTCAGCTTACGGTACGCGCCATCGAGTTACTAAAACTGGTCTATCGAAAAAGGCGCTCGGGGGACTCAACACGTTCTCGGAAGTTCGCCATATTCCAACCAGATGCGGGATAACGCTTGCATCAATTCTTCGAGTTGATTCAGAGTGCCCGGTTTTTTCACGTATAGGTTGGCGCCGGAGCGGTAAGCGGCATTGACGTCTTTCTCGTTCTCGGACGAGGTGAGGATGACAACTGGCGTGGGCCGCAGGGCTGGGTTCGCCCGAATCTCCTCCAGGATCTCCAGTCCGGTGCGCTTCGGCAGATTGAGATCTAGAAAGATGAGGTCAGGCCGCGGCGCATTGGCATAGCTGCCATGTCTTCTGAGGAAACGCAGCGCCTCTTCACCGTCATCAACAATGCTTAACCGGTATGCCGAGCTGTTGTCGGAAAGAAGCTGGCTAAACAGACTGGCGTCTGGGGCAAAATCCTCGATCAGGAGGATCTCTATCGACTGAAACTTTGTCTTCACTTCTTGTGGTGCAATCCAACTGTCTCGCATTGTACAGTACGAGTGCTCCTCGACGTAAAATGCGGCGCTATGATGGAGCCGTCATGCCGCAGATTGCCGAAATGCCAGTGCTCGCGCCGCTCACCACCTTGCAAGAGGAAGAGCGCCTTTTCCAAGTTTCGGTACGGCGATTCGCAAAAGAGCGGCTGGCGCCCCATGTCCGCGCCATGGACGAAGCAGGGAAATTTCGAGGCGATCTGCTGCGCGAGATGTTCGCGCTGGGTCTGATGGGGATCGATATCAAGGAGCAGTACGGCGGTCAAGGTGGCAGCTTTTTCCAGTCTGTTCTGGCGATCGAGGAATTGGCGAAGGTAGATCCGTCCGCTTCCGTGATTGTGGACGTGCAGAACACGCTCGTGAGCAATGCGATCGAGCGTTGGGCGAGTTCCGAACAAAAACAGAAATATCTTTCTCGCCTGGCGGCCGACACGGTGGGCTCATATGCGCTCTCGGAAGCTGCGTCGGGTTCCGATGCGTTCGCGCTCACAACCAGAGCCCTCAGCGATGGGAACGGCTATCGCCTCTCGGGGCGCAAGCTCTGGATCACCAACGCCGCCGAGGCCGGCATTTTTCTGGTCTTCGCCACGATCGATCCCGCAGCCGGCTACCGCGGTATCACCTGCTTCCTGGTGGAGCGCGACATGCCAGGATTTCAGGTCGGCAAGAAGGAGGACAAGCTCGGAATTCGGGCGTCATCGACTTGCGAGCTGATTCTCGACGACGTGCGGGTGGGAAACGAGCAGGTGATGGGAGAGCCCGGTAAAGGCTACAAAATCGCCATCGAGACCCTCAACGAGGGGCGCATCGGCATCGGCGCACAGATGCTCGGCCTCGCCGAGGGCGCATTCGATCACGCGCTTCAATACGCGCGGGAGCGCAAACAATTCGGCAAGCGCATCGGCGATTTTCAAGGCGTGCAATTCGATCTAGCCGAGATGGCCACCCGCATTGAAGCTGCGCGGCTGATGGTCTATAACGCCGCCCGATTGCGCGACGCGGAACAGCCTTTCGTGACCCAGGCCGCGATGGCGAAGTACTTCTGTTCTCTCATCGCCGAAGAAGTGGCTTCTCAAGCGGTGGAAATTCTGGGCGGGGTGGGCTTTACGAAAGATTATCCGGTAGAGAAACTCTACCGGGATGCGAAAATAGGACGTATCTACGAAGGTACGAGCAACATGCAGCGCGTGACCATCGCAAAAGCCCTGCTCGACGAAAGAAAATAGGTAACGCGCGCGGTTCCGCCGACCGTCAGAATAGAGAAGAGTGGCGATGTTTCAACGTAGTTGCGCAATTGCGCTGTGTGTTTTCGGGTCCGTGGCGCTGCTGTCCGCGGTTGAGCCAAAGGCAGACCCGACTCCGAATCAAATCCAGGACATCATCAAAAAGTTCACCCAAAAGGAAACAGATTTCGCGATTGCGCGCGAAAACTATACCTACCGGCAGAGCAGCAAAATCGTGGAGACCGACCCGCCCGGCGGGAGCTACGAGCTGGTGGAAGAGGTCGGTTTCGACGATCGCAACAAGCGAACGTCACACGTACTGCATGCTCCGGTCGCGGACCTGCAAAACATTATGATGACGGCCGAAGATGAGCAGGACATGAGAAACGTCATGCCGTTCGTCATGACCAACGACACGCTGGATCAATACATCGTCAACTACGTTGGGCGGCAGAACGTGGATGAAATCTCCTGCTATGTCTTTTCGGTGAAACCAAAGGTATTGACGAAAGACCGCAAGCGCTACTTCGACGGCCAGATCTGGGTGGACGACCAGGACCTGCAGATTGTCAAGACGTATGGCCGGGGGCTCGGCTATCTGAAGCGCGGTGAAGACCAGCAGTTTCCGAAGTTCGAAACCTACCGCGAGCAGATCGATGGGAAGTATTGGTTCCCCACTTACACCTACGCCGACGACACGCTGAACTTTAAGGAAGGACCTTCGCAGCGGATCAAAGTGGTCATTAAGTACGATCATTACAAGAAGTGGGAGTTCAAAACCCAATCCACTATTCAATACGGCAGCGAGGTGGGCGCCAACGGTGGGGCCGCTGCGCAGCCGGCGAATCCTCCGGCATCTCCGCAAAAGCCGCCACTATAAGGCCAGTGAAATTTCGCTTTCCGAAACAGGGGAGCGCGTTAGCCGCCCTCCTGCTATGTCTGCTTCAATCGGCCTTTGCCGCCGATAATCCCGCGGCAGCGCATGTTCGAAACTTCGGCGAAGTGAATGATCGTTTGTATCGCGGCGGCCAGCCGACAGAGCGCGCTCTCGAAGAATTGGCCGCTCTGCATGTGGCGCTGGTGATTGACCTGCGTGAGCCGAGCGAAGGAACCAACGTGGAGCAACAGATGGTCGAAGCGCTGAAGATGAAGTATTTGAACATCCCGTTCCACAACTTCGGCGCTCCGAAGGACGAGCAGATGCGGCGCGTACTGTGGCTCCTGGTAAACGGCGACACGCAGAAGATCTTCGTGCATTGCTGGCGAGGCAAGGATCGCACCGGAACCGTAATCGCCTGTTATCGCATTCAGCACGACGGATGGGATAACAAGAAAGCGCTAGCTGAAGCCCACAAATATGGGATGAGCTTTACGGAACGCGGTATGCGGTCCTATATTCTGCACTTTTCGGCACTTCCGGTGTCGGCCCTCGCTGGCCCGGAAGCCCTTAATCCCGTAGCGCGCGATTCCGCCCAGCATTAACGCTTGGGACCGTCGTCCGGTTCCAGCAAGTGGATTTTGATACTGGTGGCGAAGCGGACCTCGAAGAGCATTCCCTGCGCGGGCTTCAGTTCAGCGTGCTCGGGTTTGAAACCGCTCTCGGTCACGGCGACCCGCAATGGCGCCGGAGGCCGAAAAGGCTTAGCCCCGCGCACCGGATACGCAACCACGATTTTGCAGTGTCCGTGCACGCCGGTTGCGGTGGCAGTATAACTGCCTGGCCGGATAATTGCCGCCGAAAACAGGTCGCCCGGTGTGAGATGGCGGCTGTCGAACGATTTTGGCTGCGGGCCGCGATCGACTTTTCCGACATGAGCCGCGTAGCCCCCCGTGCCGCTCGATACGTGAAAGACGGCGTAACCGCTCGGATTCACGGTGAAGATCGCGCTCCCACCGCCGCTGCAACAGCCGGACTTTGTGGCGGAGGCTTGCAGCGTGGCTAAGTCAATGTTGACCTGCGTCGCGGCACTTGCCGGATCGACGCGCAGCGTGAAAGTAGCTTCGGCTTCTCCGGCGCGCAAGGCGACACCTCGATAATCGCCGGCTTCGGAGAATTGGTGGATGATAGCCCCGAGTTGAGTCAGCGAGGCGCTATCCAGCCCAGTTTGCAGAAAGATGTTTTGATCGAGTAAGGCGTTCATGTTCATGCTCCGACGTTTGCTGATAAGACCATTTCACTCGAGTCCACTAGGACAGTAAGATCACGAATCGGAATCTTGACCGGAATGAGCCCATCGGAAGATTGCAGAATGGGATACGGATCCTCGAAGTGGTAAAGCGGATATTGGTTGGCGAAATAATCGGCCACTGCTGTTTCGATGAGCGGGACCAGGCCGAACACATTGCCTAGCAGGTTTGAAAGCCAATCGGTAAGGTCGCCGGCTATCCCGAGCAGCGATTTAAATAAATCCAAGACCGGCCCGATTAACGACCATAGCAGATCCTGCGCCCAACCGGGGAGAAACCAGAGTAAGTTGTCAATGGCGTTCTTGAGCAAGTTTTCGAGTATGTTGTCGATGGTGGCCGGGATATCGATGGGCAGCACATCGACGAGAGTTGGATTGAGGAATAGCTGCCACTGGTTCGAATGTCCCGCGAATTCGGCATCGAGGTCAGATTGCCCAGGGGTGCGCGCCGGGTCGATGTAATAGTTAGTACGCAGACCGGCCTTGATGTCGGAGATCTCCGAAACCAGGCCGCTGAGGTCGGGCTCGATGCAAATAGGGCCGCCGATGCAGAGCTTGGGCAGCGAGACCCAGCAGCCGTCGAACGGATCGGGAACGATGCACCATCCGCCGACACAGAAGCCTGGCAGGTTGAAGCAAACACCGACCTTTAGCGTGTCCCAAACAATTTCAACGTTGCTGATTTCCACCGTATTGTCGTTGTTGAGCGTGATAGATCCGCCTTGGAGGTGGACCTTCACGGAGTAATTGGCCGAGAAAGGGCCGAAGTTAGCCGAATCGCTCTTAGTGAACGAGAAGCTTTGTTCAAGCGCTTGGAACAATTGCTTAAATGTATTGGCGGAGGCTGCAAGAGTGATGTGTTTCATGACGTCACCTTCAGATCGAGGAATGCTTTGATTTGATCGTCTTCAATCGCTGGATTGTTCGGAATAGGCGGGTTCGGAGGCAGCACAAAAGTAACGTTCACTAGCGCGTTCTCCAGATCTTTGCTCAAATCGATAAAGAGCGTATCGAGCGGAATGGTTAACTTTTCGCGAAGCAGCACGGAGAGGGTTGTGAGCAGGTAACAATCCAGATTTTCTTTGAGCCCCTCGGGTTGAAGTTCCACGATGTCCACCGTATCCACGATTCCGGTGAGTAGCGTTTGCGAGCCGCTGGTAACCAGTTGCACGTGGCCGATCAGAAAAGCATCCAGGCAAAAGCACTGCAAACGGCGCGGGCGAGGAACTACTTCGGGAGGATTCTGGTTCTCCGCGGGATCCAGCGGCGAGCCTGGTGGAATTTGGCTAATGAAATCGAGGCCCGGACAATCTATTCCCGCGCAGATCCGCACCATCGCGGAAAAGTGCTGATTGGGCAAAGGCGGATTCAGTTCCGCGGGTAAGGGTACCGCATTTTCCGGGAAGAAATCGATTCTTGCATCAATCAGTTGAACGGCATAGTTCAACCCTACTGGCGGAGCGTCGGCGCCCAACACCGGTAAGGGATCTTGTATATGAAAAATCCGCGTGGGATTGTATTTGTCTACATCCGAAGTGCGGGGGACCTTTGAGCAGGCAAGTTCCGGGTCACCTGCAATCTCCGCGGTCGCGTAATTGAAGAGAGACGGGCGTTGCAGCATTATATGGCGAGCGATCAGGTTCAGGCCATCCTCGTGGACGGCTGCATACAGATCGCAATTTGCAGTGAAGGGCATCTCAACCTCTCGCCCGTAATAGTGAAGGCGGGCGCGCCGGCGTTACACATGAAAGGGCAATTGGACGCGGGCGGGATCGCGGCCTTGCCGTGCTCCGCTCCATTTCAGGCTTTCCCGCTCACCCGTAACTCCTCCACGCTCAGCGACTTATTGCGTCTATTCACCAAGTTTCGATGGGATTACGCCAGGCCTGTGTTTACAATGAAAGTGTCTCCGCGAATGCACGAACCGAACCTGCAAGGTCAACGGCGCCGCCGCACGAGGAGTCGGCGTCTTCGGGAAGCAAAATTGCTACTGCGAGGCGCCATGGATACGGATCACCCGATCATGGCGCACATCATTCCCATCCGCCGCTGTAATCTCTCGTGCACATATTGCAATGAGTACGACAGTTACTCAAAACCGGTGCCGCTAGAAACAATTCGTCACCGGCTCGAGTTGTTGGGCCGGCTCAGAACTGGCGTGATCACGCTTAGTGGCGGCGAGCCGCTGCTCCATCCCGATCTCGACGACATCATTCGCGCAATCCGCGACAATGCGCTGCTTGCGGGCCTGATCACCAACGGCTACCTTCTGACCGCGCGCCGTGTGCAAGAGCTGAACGAAGCCGGGCTCGATTACCTGCAGATCAGCATCGACAACGTGATGCCCGATGACGTCTCCAAGAAGAGCCTGAAGGTACTGGATAAGAAGCTCCAGATATTGGCCGAGCACGCGCATTTCCATGTGAACATCAATTCTGTCCTGGGTGGTGGAATACACCATCCGGAAGATGCGCTCACAGTAGGCAAGCGCGCCATGGAGCTTGGCTTCACCTCCACGGTAGGCATTATTCACGACGGCGACGGGCAGCTCCGGCCTCTCGCCCCTCGCGAGCGCGAAGTGTTTCTCGAGATGAAGAAGTTCGAGAAGAAACACTTCTCGCGAATTAACTATTTCCAGCACAGCATTGCGAACGGGTTGCCCAGCGACTGGCGCTGCCGCGCCGGCTCGCGCTATCTGTATATCTGCGAGGATGGCCTGGTGCATTACTGTTCCCAGCAGCGCGGTTTTCCCGCCAAGCCGCTGGAAGAATATACGGTCGAGGACATCCGCCGCGAGTATGTCACCCAGAAATCGTGTGCGCCGTTTTGCACGATTTCCTGCGTGCACCAGATCTCGTATTTCGATTTCTTCCGCGGCAAACAAACGCGAACCGTGGAGCCTGTACCCCAGGAGCAGTTAGTCACGATCAAAAGAGCTGCTGGCGCTTAACGCCGCCGCATCATGCGCGATACCGGTCTGGTCGCCGATGCCCGGGTTCGAAAGCACGACACCGGGCCGGGGCATCCGGAGCGTCCCGCACGCTTCAGCGCGGTGATGAACCGCCTGGAGGAAACGGGACTGCTGCAATATCTCACGCGACTCGAGGCGCGCATCGCGAGCGATGACGAGCTTGCCCTGGTCCATACGCGCCAGTACATCGCACTGGTGGAACGTGAAGTCGCGCAGGGGCGCAGTCACTTGAGCACCGGCGATACCGATATCTGTGAGGCCTCTGTTGAAACGGCGCGAGTTGCTGCCGGAGCTGTCCTGTCAGGTGTTGACGCCGTTTTCTCGGGCGCAGCGGCAAACGCGTTTTGCGTAGTGCGGCCCCCCGGCCATCATGCGAGCGCTGCCATCGGCATGGGCTTTTGTCTCTTCAACAATGTGGCCATAGCAGCCCGCTATGCGCAGCATCGTTACGGTGCGGAACGCGTTCTGATTGCCGATTGGGACGTGCATCATGGCAATGGCACGCAAGACATTTTTTACCGCGATGGCTCAGTGCTGTTCTTCAGCACGCATCAATCGCCGTGGTATCCGGGCACCGGTGCGGCTTCGGAACATGGCGAAAGCGCCGGGGCAGGGAAGACCGTCAACTGCCCATTTCCGGCGGGCGCCGGGTGCCGGGAGATTATCGGTGCGTTCCACGACATCCTGCTGCCCGCCGCAGATGCTTTCCGCCCAGACTTCGTGTTGATCTCGGCCGGCTTCGATTCCCGGACCGGCGATCCGCTGGGGCAATTTTTGCTGACTGACGATGACTTCGCCGAGCTGACCCGCATGATGACGGATCTTGCCGGCCAGCACTGCTCAGGGCGGTTGGTTTCCGTGCTCGAAGGCGGTTACGATCTCGGCGGTTTGGCGGCCGCGAGCGAAGCACACGTACGCGCATTAATGGTCTAATACTCGCCAAATTACGAGTCTGGAATTTCGTTACATCTCCATGAACGAAGCTGAAAATCAAATTCGAGGCGAGGTAAACTAACCCCTTCAGGGTTAGCTTGTCCGCGTTCGACTCGCCAAAAATTGCTTTGTGAGGTGATGTGTGCAGAATTTCCGCTGGAAGAGCGCCGTGGTCTGCCTTGGCGCTTTGTTGTTCTCATTCATCGGTGCGAAACAGATGAGCGCCCAGGCCGTATTGGGCGCAATTACGGGCACGGTCAAAGATGCGACCGGAGCGACAGTGCCGAATGCAACTGTGACGGCCCGTAACGTAGCAACCAATCTGGAACTGACAACACATACGCAGTCCAACGGCTCGTATTCGTTCGAGAATCTTCCCATCGGACGCTACGAGGTGACGTTCACGGCGGGTGGTTTTGAAAAGGAAACGCACCCTTCGATTTTGGTGCAAGGCGATCGAACCACCACGGTAGATGGCAATCTGCGCGTGGGCGCGACCACTACGACCGTCGAAGTAGTTGGCACTCCGCTGATGAACCAGGTCGACACGACAAACGGCTATGTAGTGGACCAATTGACGATTCAGAGCACGCCGCTCGGCACTGGTAGCTTCACACAACTGGCGATTCTCGCGCCGGGAGTACACGCGGATTTTCTCGGCGGTGCGGGCAGCAACGCCGGGCTTGGAAACCAGGCCATCTTCGCGAATGGGCAGCGCGATACCAGCAACAGCTTCTCGCTAAACGGCATCAGCACGAACAATTTGTTCAACGGCAACTCGACCAGCCAGGTGGGCGAGAACCGGTTCGTGCTCAACACGGGCGAAAATTTCGGCGCAGGCGGCGAAATCCAGACCAGCACTTCGGTTTACGGCGCCATTGGCCAAGCGCTGCCCACGCCGCCTCCGGAGGCGATTCAGGAAATCAGCGTAAACGCCGCCATGTATGACGCCTCGCAAGGAGCAAACAGCGGCGCACACATCGGTGTCATCACCAAATCGGGCACCAATGCGATTCACGGCGAAGTTTACGAGAAGTTCCAGAACAGCGCGATGAATGCCGCGCCGTTCTTCTACAACGCGTCTCCGGTGATTACGACCAAAGTGCCGTTTCTGAACCGCAATCAGTTCGGCGCCACTCTGGGCGGTCCCATCAAGAAGGACAAGCTCTTCTATTTCTTTTCGTACCAGGGCGTGCGCATCGCCGATGCGTCGGACGCGACAAAGGATGTTACGGTGCCCCTCGGGTTGACCGATGACCGCAGCACGCAAGGAATCATCAACGCGATCAAGAGCAGTTACGGCACGACCATCACGGCCGGCCAGATCAGCCCGGTGGCGGCGGCGATGCTGAACGCGAAACTTCCGAGTGGCCAATTTTTGATACCGAGCGCGCAGCTTACCAATCCGACGCAGGCGGCCGCGCTTGGATACGACGCGGTTACGCAAGGTCCGAATGCGAAATCAAATGTGGATCAGGGCATTGCCAACGTCGATTATGCGGTGAGCGAGAAAGATCGGCTGACCGGCAAGTATTTTGTGCAATCCAACCCGACTACCAATCCTTTCGGTGCGGTCGGGAGCACGCTCGGGTTCCCGCAAGAGCTTTCGGCGGGGAGCTACGTCGGCTCGCTTGAAAACACGCTGATTCTCACGCCGTCGTTGACTTGGGAACAGCGCGCGGGCTTCACGCGTCTGCATGCCTACGCCGAGACGGGTCAAGCGTTTTCTCCGAGCCAGTTTGGAATCAGCCTGCCCGGCCCGGACACATTTCCGCAGATGGACATCTCCAGCGCGGACCCAACCATCGGATTGGGACTCGAGTTCGGTCCCAGCACCAGCTTCGGGAATGCTGGAATGTTCCAGAATCAGTGGGAGTACGGCACCACGCTCAATTGGGTAAAAGGCAGGCACACCCTTTCCTTCGGAGCGCAATGGGACCACACGCAGCTTAATATTGTCAATAACAATCTCTCTACCGACACGCTGAACTTCCGAACGTTTACCAGCTTTGTAGAGGGTGCGGTGCGCACGGGGACGGCATTCGCCGGTTCGGCGAATCGCTACTACCGGTCCGACACGGTGGGAGCGTTTGCAAACGATAATTACAAGCTGCGGAGCAATCTCACGATCACGGCCGGCCTGCGATGGGACTACGATGGACCGCTTTCGGAGAAATACGGAAGGCTTACGGGCTTCGACTCGAATCTATATTCTTATGACGCCGCGACGGATACCATTACGGGCTCGGGTCTGGAATTCGCCGGCAACAACCCGACCTCCGCGACCCCGGGCGCCAGCGATTCGCTGATGCGGCAGAGGCAGTGGGGCTTTGCGCCGCGCGTCGGCGTCGCGTGGACGCCTTTTTCGAAGCTGACGGTTCGAACCGGGTTTGGGATGTATTATGACCGCGGGGAATTCTTCAGCTATCTTTCGCCGAGTGCAGGCGGCGGGTTTAATGGGCCATTCGGCGTGACGCTGGCACCACCGTTTGTTACGCCCATCTCGTCTCCAAGAGGCGCTACTTTGTCCGCGCCCTTTGGCTCCGTGGCGCCGGGAGCTCCTCCGGGTACGGCGTCACAGTTCCTGGCGTATCTGCCCAACATCGCGCAAACCGAATCGGGCGACTTTCCCACCGGAAACCTCTTCGGCCCGTTCCTGTACGGCGGTTACGACATCAACAACAAACTGCCCTACTCGGAAAATTGGACTTTCGACCTCCAGTACCAGGCGGCGAACAACTGGCTGCTCAGCGCGGGGTATGTCGGCAACCATGGCGTCCATCAGGTCTTGCCGATTCCGTTCAATCAGCCGCTGATCGCAACGCCCCAGCATCCGGTCAACGGGCAGATTTACTCCTACGGTGGAGTGCTGTACAACTCGCCTGACACGGAGCCGATCGACACGAACGAATTCTCCGGCAATGCGCCCATTCGCGTACCGTACATCGGCTATGACATGAACTCAGTCAGCTACGAGGCCGAAGGAATTTCAAACTACAACGCGCTGCAGCTTCAGGCCCGCAAGCGGCTGTCGAACGGGCTGCAATTCACGGCTTCTTATACCTACTCGCACGCGCTCGACGAGCAGAGCGGACTGGGACTCTTCGTAACTGGCAACGACCCGACCTGCCCGAAGTGCAACTACGCCTCCGCGGACTTCGACCAGACGCACGTGTTTCTGATCAACTACAGCTATACGGTTCCGAACGTTACGTCTAAGAAGGTGTTCGGTGAGTTTGTGAATGGCTGGACGCTCGGCGGCCAGACCGTGGCGCAAAGCGGCGAGCCGTACAGCGTGTACGACTATTCGGGTTCGGTAGGCAGCTTATATTACGGCACAGACATCGAGATCGCGAATCCGATCGTGCCTTTGAAGCCCGGTGTTTCCGCCAAGCAAGCTGAGCTGCAGGGAACAACCGGCGTCAACGCAGGAATGCCTGTTTTGAACGAGAACGATTTCGCGCCTCAGTTCGTTGCGCCCGGCACGTACGGAGTTCCGCCGTGCGATGCCTCAGGATGCGACACTTACGAATCACTCTTTGGGACGTCGGGCAGGAACCTGTTCCGCGCGCCGTTCCAAGTCCGCTTCGATATGAGTCTCGCGAAGGATTTTCCGGTCACGGAGCGCTTCCGGCTGCGCTTTGAATTCGACGCGTTCAACGTGTTCAATCACCCGGATTTCGATGCGCCTAACAACGACGTGACGTTTTTTCCCGGGTTCTCCGCGCCTCCGGTCTTTCCGCCACAGGGAAACCTCGGCATCATCCAACACACGATTGGAAGCTCACGCTTCCTACAACTCAATCTGCATTTGACGTTTTGAAGATGTTGCAATTGGCGCGGGCCGCAGCGAACGGCCCGCGCGGGTAATATCTATTGGGCGTAGGCTATGCAGGCCACACGTTGGGCGTACGCGCTCGATACGCCGCTTCGAACGTCGCTGCCTCCATTCCCGCAAGAGGCTGGAATCACCGGATGAGGCCCCTTGTGTTTCGGCTGCGGGTAGAAACCGCCCGAAGAATAGCTGGGGTTGTTCGGATATCCGGAGGGTGGGCTCGTCGAATATGGGGAACCGGTGGAAGTCAAAGAAATTGATGGTCCGGCTTGGCTTCCGAGCACCTGGCTCGAGTTGGTAGGGCTGCCGCCCGCGGTCACCAGGATCACGTCAGCGTTCACGGTGACGTTGGAATCGAACGTGCTCGTGCTCGGATACATCGTCACGCTGCCGGTCGAGCCGGAAAGCGAATCAGGCTGAGGTAACACAGATTGCGGAATGCTGCCGCCGGAATTGTTGATCGTGATGTAGACGTCCGCCGACTGGCCCTTATAGGTGACAGGGCTCGTGCTCTTCATATAGAGCGCATAAACGTTGACCGGGAAGACATTGTTGGTGGGTGCCGAACGGTACATCATGGTATCGGTGTTGCCCGTTGGTCCTTGAATGGGCATGCCCTGTAGATTCACAGTTCCGAGACTCATGCTGCTGAGGTCTACGTATGCTCCGCTTCCGGTCTGGAACAGGTCGTAGCCGGCGTTCTGTGCGGGCGCGACCGCTGCGAACCCCAAGAATGTGACGGCTGGCAAAGCTAATTTAAGCATTGCTCCAGCGTGTTTCGAAGATTTTGTGCTGATTTTCATTGAAAGCCCTCCTGCTATTCTGCTTTGGGAATGAGTTCCCGGATCACTTCAGGTCTAGTGTACGAATACCGCCAATATTGTCAAGTCGTTTCTTAATAATCCGACCGACTCTTCTCGGAATATTGCTAAGTTTTATGAATTTACGGCCGGCTCAGGGACTCGGCTGCACAACGTCGCCTGCCACAGCCGTCAGTTGTTTTTGAATCGCATCGCCTTCCCCGAGCGTGACATCCTGGCCGAGGCTGTCCACACTTTTCAGAAAATCGGGATCCAGCCATGCGTAAGGTTCCAAATCCTCGAATGCAAAGAGCTTATATGATCCGGGCCGTACGCCACTGAACGCAAAATTCCCTTGATCGTTGGTGGAAACAGAAGGATAGTTGCCAGCCCCAGCGCGCAGATCTGCTGCCGTGGGAACCAACACCACGGTCGCGTGGCTCGGTTGTCCGTCGCGCACCACGGTGCCTGACAATTGAGCTCCACCCGAAGAAAGCGCGATGCGAAGAGGACCGCGCGCGGGGCTCGCAAGCTCTATCGTTCCGCTGGAAATCTCGCGCCCGTCGAAAATCAGCTCTTTGAGCCAGGTTCCTTTGGGCAGCGGCGAGAGGGAAACCTCCCAGACTCCCGGTGTAACTCCGGAGAACCGGAACGCGCCTCCCGCTTCGACCTGCGCCGAAGGCTGCTGTCCCCGCGCCAAGCCTTCGCTATCAGTCAGTGTGACGTGGGTCCCGCGAAACGCATCCGGTGCGGCGCCTTCGAGTTCGACTGTCCCAACGAGGTCAGACCCGCCGCTGAGCGGAAGAGAGATTTCCTCGGCGTGGGCCGCGCTCGTGACTTCGATCGGCAGCCGGCCGCTCAAAGCCTGTCCATGATAAAGCTGCGAGGCAACCAATTCATACAATCCCGGCGCGACATTATGGAACTCGAATCGGCCGCTCAAGCGATCCATGGTTGCGGCCGCGCGATTGATGTAGGAGGCGGTATCGCCGTCGCGCAGAGCCAAAGTCACTTCGAGTTGGCTATCGGCGAAATTCCCGGCGGGACTCAGCAGCCGTCCTCGCAGAGTGACCACGGGAAGCCGGCGCAGCCGAATGTCGACGTCTTGCGTGTCGGCCCCTTCGCCCAGCACAAGCGGGGTTGCTTCGCCGAAATCAAGCACGCCTGGGTAGTACAACGGAGCAAAAAAATCCTGGGCATCGGCGACGAGCATTCCATGGCTCAGCGGCTTGGAGAGCGGCGCGCCCGGCTGCGTGACAAGCAGGAAGTAGCGTCCCGGAGGCAGTCCGAACGCTCTGTATTCGCCCTGGTCATTCGAGCTTGTTCCGCTCACCGAAAGCAGCATGCGCTTTCCGGTCGCATAGCTGAATTTGAGCACCTGGACGCCAGCGCCTTGAATCGGATCGCCATCTTCATCCAGCACGCGACCGGAGATCGCGCCCAGCGGCGACATTCGAAAGGACACGCCGTGCAGTTCTTGACCCGCCGCAAGACTCAAAATCTTCCCCGTGCCTAGAGTGGACGATGCGCCGTAATTCAGGTGCGAAAACCCCGGCCGCTCCACCCAGGCGCGATACTGCCCGGCTTGCAGGTGTGTGGAGTAATGGCCCACCGCATCCGTATCTGCATCGATCTCTTCCGCGCCCTCCGTCGCCAACTTGAAAAACATGACGTGGGCTCGTTTTACGGGAGCACCCGATATCTTGTTCACTACGGAGCCATCGATCAGCGCTTCTCCCGCGGGCGGTGGGGAATCCTGGGCAAACGCCGAAAGAGCCACGGCGAAAATCGAAAATGCGCCGAATATTGCTCGCACGCGGGGAAACCTTGCCAAATTATAGCGGAGAGAGCTCCGAGTTACAGAGGAATTCTCCAAATTTTAATCGGGCCGCGCTATGATAAACAATCTCCGGGTTCATGGTACCGCTCGCTCGCCGCAACCTTCTGCACGACCGCACACGATTCCTGGTCACCGTGGCGGGAATAGCGTTTGCCATTGTGCTGGTTATCGTTCAGCTTGGCCTGTTCCTCGGCTTCACCCAAACCACCTCCGGCGTGATCGATCATTCGCAGGCTGACCTGTGGGTAATGGCGCGAGGGGTTCAATATTTCGAAGTCGGCTTCCCTCTCTCTGAGCGAAAGTTGTATCGCATTCTTGCCAACTCGGAGGTCGCGAGCGCCGAAAAGTGCATCGTACAATTCGCGCTCTGGAAACGCCCTGACGGTGCACGCAAGAATGTCGAAGTCATAGGGTTCAATCCCCGCGTCGGCACGGGCGGCCCATGGAATGTCATCCAAGGCAGCGCGGCCGACCTGAAGCAGGAAGATACGATCATGCTGGATGACTTCTACCGCCGGGAACTGGGCGTAGATCGGGTTGGCGATGCCGTCGAGATCAACGGCGTCCGCGCCCGGGTTGTCGGCTTCACCCGTGGAATCCGCTCGTTTACCACCACTCCGTTCGTATTCACTTCCTTCAAGAATGCGCTCGATTATACGCGCACGCGAGCCGATCAGACGGTTTTCATTCTGGTGCGCGCAGCCGCGGGCGCGAATCTCGCGGACCTCAAGCGCAAGATTGCGGCGCAGGTTCCGGATCTCGACGTCTACACTCGCGCGGAGTTCGGCCGGAGGACTCGCAATTACTGGCTGTTCACCACGGGCGCCGGTATCGCACTGCTGGTTGCGGCCATGCTTGGCGTTGTAGTGGGAGCCGTCATTGTGGCGCAGACGATCTATGCCATCACGGTAGATCATCAACGCGACTACGGAACCTTGAAAGCCATGGGCGCTTCCAATGGTTTCATCTGCGGCCTCATTTTGAAGCAAGCCGTGATCAGCGCGATCGCGGGCTACTCGGTCGGCATGATTGCCGGTCTGACGGTTGTGCGTCTGAGCCGCGCCTGGGGAGCGGTTATCCTCGTGCCCTGGCAATTGGCGGCGGCGATGTTCGCACTGGCATTAATAATGTGCTGCGCCGCCTCTCTGGTCTCGATTGGGAAGGTTCTGCGGCTGGAACCCGCTGCGGTATTCAAGGAATAGCTGCTAGCCGTGAGCCATCAACCTATCGCAGCGATTTCAAATGTCGAAAAGACATACGCCTCCGGCACAGCCGCGGTCCGGGCGCTCGTGAACATCGATTTTGAGGTCCATGCCGGCGAGCTCATCCTCTTGGAAGGCCCTTCCGGCAGCGGCAAGACAACCCTGCTGTCGATCCTCGGCTGCATTCTGAAGCCTACCTCGGGAAGCGTGAGGATTCGCGGCCGCGAAGTGAGTTGTTTGCCCGAGCATCACCTGCCCTCGATACGCTTGCGCCACATTGGGTTCGTTTTTCAATCCTTCAACCTGTTGCCCGCCCTCTCGGTGCGTGAGAACGTCCAGATGCCGCTTGATCTGAAACGGATATCGAGCCGTGAAGGCCGTCGCCGTGCCACCGATTTGTTGGAAACTGTCGGCCTGGGGGCGAAGTTGAACGCGTTGCCCAGCGCCCTGAGCGGAGGCGAAAAACAGCGCGTTGCTATCGCCCGCGCCGTCATTACCGATCCGGATCTTCTATTAGCCGACGAGCCGACTGCGGCGCTCGATTCCGCCGGCGGCCGTGTAGTCATGCAATTGCTTCGAGATTTTGGACGCCAACCGGGACGCGCGGTCGTTGCGGTTAGCCACGATCCGCGATTGAAAGAATTCGCCGACCGTGTAGTTCGCTTGCAGGACGGCCGAATCGCATGATACGGACTTACATCCTCATTGGAGCGCTGGCCGTGCTGGGTGGCGCGTCGCTCTTATTTCTGCCTCGCTCCGCTTCCCCGATTAGCTCGCAGACGCCCGTGCAGGCGCAATCGGTCTCCGGCAGTAAAACGGACGAGCGGAGAATCGCCGCCCCAGGCGTGGTGGAAGCCGCCTCTGAAGAAATCGCTGTACGCGCGGAGATTCCGGGCCGCTTGACAACTGTCGCGGTTGAAGAGGGTGGCCATGTGGCGCGTGATCAGATCGTCGCCACGCTGGATGATTGGCTCGCGCGAGCGCACGTGGAAGCTGCGGAAGCGGAAGTGAAGTTGCGACAAGCCGAATTGACGGCGGTTTTGAACGGGGCCAATCAACTTCAACGCCGCGAAGTGTGGGTGCACATGAAGGAAGCTGAAGCCGCATTGGCGCAGGCGCGCGCTGAATATGAGCGGCGCAAGAAGCTTTTCGCCCAAGGCGCGCTGCCACAGGAGGAAGTGGAGCGCGCCGCCGCCGATCTCGAGGTTTCACAGGAACGCGTGGAAGAAGCGACTCTACACCGTCAGATGATTGGAGCGCGAGCGATTGACACCGACCGGGAGCGTGCACAAGCCGCCTTAGCCGCCGCCAAGGCCAACCTTGACGAGGCGCGCGCGCTACTTGCGAAAGCTACAATCAGAGCGCCGCTGGCCGGAATCGTGGTTCACAAATTCCTGAAACCCGGCGAGCTGGCCTCTGAAACATCGAGTCCCATTCTCACCATCGCCGATCTGTCTCAACTTCGCGTCCGCGCCGAGATCGACGAAGCCGATATTGGCTCAGTTTGTGTAGGAGAAAAAGCATACATCACCTCGCCCGCTTATGGGGATCGCCGGTTTGGCGGCCATGTCATCCGACTTGCCAGCGCTCTGGGAAGGAAGAATGTAACTACTGGCGAGCCAAGCGAACGAGTCGATACCAAGGTCTTAGAGACTTTGATCGACTTAGACCCTGGGACGTCGCTGCCACTCGGATTGCGAGTAACTTGCTACTTGCTGCCGAGCCAGTGACACTGCATTTCACCCGGCATTTGTTTCCGAAGCCCCGCATTCGACCGGTTGCTATACTGCGTTTGCGAAAGCGAAAACAGGCAGATGCGAAGAAAAGTCACAGTAGTTGGTGCGGGCAACGTAGGCGCCAACACTGCACAGAAGATCGCGGCGAAAGAGCTGGCCGATGTAGTTCTGGTTGATGTCGTCGCGGGCGTTCCCCAGGGCAAAGGGCTCGACATGCTGGAATCGGCTCCGGTGGAAGGCTATGACGTGCGCATCGTCGGCTCGAACGACTACGCCGAAACAGCCGGCTCCGACATCATTGTCATCACGGCCGGGTTTCCGCGCCAGCCCGGCATGAGCCGCGACGATCTGGCGTTGAAGAATCACAGCGTGGTCAAAAGCGTCACCGAGTCGACGGCGAAGCTGTCCCCCAATGCCATTCTGATTCTGGTTACCAACCCGCTCGATGCGATGTGCTGGACTGCGCTCAAAGTTTCGGGCTTCCCCCGTGAGCGGGTGATCGGCATGGCGGGCGTTCTGGACACGGCTCGCTTCCGGACGTTCATCGCCGAAGAACTGGGCGTCTCGTTTGAGAATGTGACGGCGATGGTGCTGGGTGGCCACGGCGACACCATGGTGCCATTGGTCCGCTTTACCAACGTGAGCGGCATTCCGCTCAGCGAGCTGACCGATCAGAAAACCATTGACCGCATGGTGAAGCGCACGCGCGACGGCGGCGTTGAAATCGTGGATCTGCTCAAGACCAGCGCGTACTATGCACCCGCTGCATCCACGGTCGAAATGGTCGAGTCCGTTCTCAAGGACAAGAAAAAAGTTCTTCCCTGCGCCGCCTATCTGGAAGGTGAATACGGCTTCCACGACCTCTTCGTGGGTGTCCCCGTGAAGCTGGGGGCTCGCGGAATCGAAAAAATCTACGAGGTCAAGCTGACAGCCGACGAACAAGCGGCTTTGCAAGAGAGCGCCGGCGCAGTGCGAAAGGCCATCGACGTCGTTAAATCGGCGACTGCGCAAAAAAACTGATAGCGTAGAGTCTCGAGATCCGCTAATCTGTCCAGCATGGCGCCCTCGAAATCTACCGGTGAACGGACGCCAGGCAACGGCAATCGTCCTTACATCGATCCCAATTATTCCTGTTTCCGGCTACGGCTCGCTCGTTCCAAAATCCATCGCTGGGGCGTGTACGCGGCTGAATTCATCCCCGTGGGGAAGAAAGTGATCGAGTACACCGGCGAGCGCATCAGCCGGCGCGAAACCAAGCGGCGCGCGGACCTAAGCGAGCTGACATATCTCTTCACGCTGGATGCCTACTGGACCCTCGACGGATCGGTAGGCGGATCCGGAGCCGAGTACATTAACCACTCGTGCGACCCGAACCTGGTCGCCCGGATACTGAAAAATCACATCCTATATATGAGCCGCCGGGATATCGGTGCGGGCGAAGAGCTGACCGTCGATTATCACTTCGACAAGAAGGTAGAAAAGGTGATTTGCCGTTGCGGCGCGGCGAAATGCCGCGGAACAATCAACCTTGTTTGAAAGCCGCGCTTAAGGCTTCACTTCAAGGTCATTCACCACCCTGGTCACCCCGTCCACCTGCCGCACAACGTGTTCGGCTTGGGCCTTTTGTTCAGGCGAGTCGACCGTCCCGCGCAGCGTCACGACCTGACCGCTATCGTCCACTTCAATGCCGGTTACAGTGGACAAACCCACGTCGCTCGCCAGCTTTGCCTTCACCTTGGCGATCAAAGCCGCGCGGTCGAGCTTCACCGACGCCTCACTGCCGGCCGCGCGCAAGTCCTCACCGCCGCGCCGGAGCTTTTGGCCGGCGCTATCAGTGGCTGTGGACCGCGATCCGCTTCCGTTCATCGCCTGGCCGATTTGGCTGTCGAGCGAATTGGCGGCGCGTTTGGCCTCGTGCGCAAGCTTGTGCGCTTCCTCGCGGGCCTTACGCTGAGCTTCGGCCGCCCGCTGTTGGGCCTTCTCCTGCTCGCTTTGGCTGCACCCTGTCAAAATCAGGGCCAGCGTTGCCGTCATTATCAGTGCTTTCATTCAGCCTTCTCCATCCATTCGACTGAAGATCCTCGCCTGCCGTTTCGCTGTCCTGCCTTCGCTACTCTTGGAACCGCGCTTCTCCGAGCGGAATGATGGTCGTGTCGCTGCGGAACTTCTTGTAGTCACGGTCGGTAATATCCATGTCGACATCGAAGTTTTTCACGAGAGCCAGGCGGAAATCGACCTTCGCAGCGACATGCCGTTGGAGCCAGACTTCATCATTCACCCGCGTTTGCTCCAGGATGGCGCGTGAGCCTTTGTGCATGCGAAACAAGAGCACTCCGAACGAAACCGTGTCGATGCACTGCACGTCGAGCTTCCTCCACTGGATGTCATTCTTATCGATCCAGGCGCGAAAGCGAAACTTGGGTAGGATTCTGGCATCTTTCAGATGCGGCTCGTAGCCGGGCTTGGGATCAGCGTCAATGACGTAGTTTTCACGCCCGTCGAGAGACTCCATGCCCGCAAAGCGAAAATTGTAAGCATCAGCCACCTCCCGAACGAATTGCCGGTCCTCCTCGCGCTCTTTTTCCTCTTTCTGCAATCGCTTCGCGCGGTCAGCGTCCGATTCATTCCTGCGCTTGTCGATCAGCTTTTGAATTTTGCCATCTTCCTTCTTGGCGTCCTTCGCGGAGAGCGGCTTGTCGTCCTTCGAGATCAGCTTCTCGACGCGCTCCCCGTAGATCTGCATCACGTCGTAGGTCTTAATTTCAGTCGACTTCACCTGCCCTTTGCCGTCGATACGCCGCACTTGCTGCCGCTCGAGGTAGGTGTAGTCGCGTAGCTTCTTGTCATTTTCGGCATCCTTGCCGGCGGACTCGCGAATCAGTTGGCGGATCTGATCTTCCGACAGCGAAGCCGGCGAAGAACCAGCACTGGCGTCAAGATCAGATGTTTTCTGCGAAGCGAGCGGCGCTTGGCCGAAGGCAAAAGTCGACAGGAGAACGAACAGAGCCGCGTATCTGATCCGCACATTCTAAGTATCTGTCTCTCTCCTGCTCTAGAATGGCGCAATGAGCATAAACCGACGGCGGTGGCTCCTTGCAGCCGGGGCTGGCATCGCATCCTGGTCCGTACTGCCGGGGTCGCAGGGAAATGGCTCGGCGCATGACCAACGTGCTGCATCTCCCAATGTGCCCCTGCTGTTTGGGGTCGACTATTATCCCGACCAAACACCCGAGCGCCTGTGGCAGCAGGATGCGTCGAAAATGGCCGCCATGGGCGTCACTAACGTTCGCATCGCAGAATTTGCTTGGGCGTTTCTTGAGCCCGACGAAGGCAAATTCGAGTTCTCCTGGCTGCAACGGGCCGTCGACTTGCTCCACAGCCACGGCATTGCCGTCATCCTCGGAACGCCGTCTGCCGCGCCGCCGCCTTGGCTCACACAAAAGTATCCCGAGGTCTTGATGGTCAACGACCACGGCATGACGCTGAACCCGGGTGCGCGCCGCTTCACCTGTCCTACGAACAAGACCTACCGCCGCTTGTCTCTTGCGGTCGCAACCGAGATGGCGCGCACGTTCGCGTCAACGCCCGGAGTCATCGGCTGGCAGATCGACAACGAACTCATTCTGGGCGATAGCGCGCGCTGTTACTGCCGGTTCTGTCGCCAGGGGTTTCAAGAGTGGCTGCAGGGGCGCTACGGCACGCTCCGCGCTCTCAACGAAGCATGGGGCACTGTCTTCTGGAGCCAAACTTATTCGAGCTTCGAGCAAATTCCGGTGCCGCTTCCTTCCGGCGCGCCACCGAATCCTGGTCTCGCCCTGGACTATGACCGCTACCAGAGCTATGCGAACGTCACTTTTCTCGAGGGGCAACTCAGCATGCTTCGGAAGCTCTGCCCCACTCACTTTGTGACCACGAACAACGTCAGCCTGGTGGACACAATCAATTTTCGCGATCTCTACCGCAACCTGGACTTCTTTTCCGGCGACAACTATCCTGGCTTCTTCGCCACGGTCATGAGCGGCTCCGATTCCGGAATGTCCGGAACACCGGAGACGCTGGCGCCTCTGATCGCCTTCAGCCACGATTACAGCCGCAGCATCAAGGACGGCAAACCGTTCCTCATCATGGAAGAACAAACCGGTAAAGCCGGGCAGCCAACCTTTTCGCCGCAACCCGAACCGGGACAGCTTCGGTTATGGAGCTTTCAAGCCATTGCTCACGGCGCGATGGGCATCAACTACTTCCGTTGGGACACGGCCGATTTCGGCGCTGAGGAGTACTGGCACGGCTTGCTGAATCATGACCGGTCGCGCAGTCCTGGTTTCGAAGAGATCCAGCGAACGATTCGGGAGATGAAGTCGCTCGGACCCGATCTGCTGAGTGCGCCATACGTCGCCGAGCTAGCGCTGTGCGTCGATCCAGCTTCCGGCTGGGCATTTTCAATCCAACCTGGCCAGCCCAAACTCAAGTCGTATCTGATGGACATCGTTCCCTGGTATGGTTCGATCGCGGCCGCCCATGCTGGCGTGAACATTGTAGATGCAACGAACGATCTTTCGTCCTATAAGATTTTGTTCGGCCCTTCCATGTATGTGGTTTCGCCGCAGCAAGCCGACCGCATACGAGACTTTGTCCGGAAGGGCGGAACCTTCATCGCCGGCTTCCGGCTGGGCGTAAAAGACGAACACAGCCGAATCGTCGAAACCCCGCTGCCCGGCCTCCTGCGCGATGTCATGGGCGTCACCGTCGAGGACTATCAGCCGATTTACTCCGAGAAACAGGGCTTACGGTTCGCCGGCCCGCTTGCCGGACCGGATGCCGAATGCCATATCTGGGCCGATGTTCTAGATCCCGCACAAGCAGAAGTTCTGGCCAAATACACTGGTGGCGCATACGCCGGCAAAGCCGCCATCACTTCGCACCCGTTCGGGAAAGGGAAGGCCATCTATGTCGGCGCCCATCTGGAGCCTGCTGAACTTGCGCGGGTGCTACTCACCCTCATGGCGGCGAGCGGCGTGAAAAGCTCCTTTCAAGCCCCACCGGGCGTCGAAGTAACCACGCGGCGTTCCAACCAAAGGACGACCATCTATGTGCTGAACCACACAGGGGCTCCACAAATAGTGAACGGCGCTGGAAATGGAAAGGATCTGCTTACCGATTCCAATTATTCCGGGACTGTTCGCCTCGATCCATATGGCGTTCGCGTGCTCCAACCGGCTTGAGCGTTCCTTCGGCAAATAAAACTGCCGGTACGAGAGTAATATCACTCGCCTGCCACTCAAGTGAGAGGACACCCTGCCGATAAGGAGCCTAGGCAGAACATGGATTTGGAAATAGGTAGAAACAAAAAGATCGTCTCCATCTGCGAGACGCAACCGCTCACTGTCAAAGGCTTGCAGCACTTGCTGGAAGCCACCGACGATCTGAAATTCGGCGCTGCCCACGCTTCGCCGGCCGAATGGATGGTCAGTCCCGAGGCAGACAAAGCCGACGTTCTGATCATTGATAAGGGGCTCGGGGCTACCACCGTTTTGGATGCTCTGAACCAGTTGCCGGCCGAACATGGGATGGCGCGGTCCACCGTTCCGGCAGTGGTCGTTTGGGGCATGTCGGTCACCGAAGCCGAGGCGCTCCGCTTTCTGCAGGCGGGCGCGAAGGGAATCGTGCGTAAGTCCGCCGATACGCCCACCATCATTTCTTGCTTGCGCGCTGTGGCGCAAGGCCGCAGTTGGATGCAGGATTCGGTCTTCCGCGAAGCCTCAAGCCTGGAAAATCAGATCCGAACCGATCTCACCTCAAGGGAGCGCCAGGTGATGGAACTGGTGGAACAAGGCTTCAAGAACCGTGAAATAGCCCAGGAGCTTGGAATTAGGCCCGGAACAGTGAAGATTCACTTGAAGCATATTTTTGAGAAGACCGGCGTGCGCGGCCGGCACGGCCTGGCCTTGAATGGATTACGGCAGAAGGGCGTCATTTCGCTTCTGGCTTCCTAAGAACGGCTGCGGTCGTCGAGGCTAACTTCCACTTGCCCTCCTCTGACAGGGCAAGCACCCATGGATCGTTTAGAAGTGCCAGCGGACGCTTTTCAAGTACATCCTTGACGCGAAGCTGCAGGAACGCCTTCCGTTTGTCTTCGGGCAGGTGAGCGGCATACCAGGAGAGAAACCAGTGCAGCGTCCAGACTGGTTCGCCGGACCGCGGCACAAGGTGTTGCAGAACTTCAAAATCGCCAGGGAACAGTTGGCGCAGCCCGGAGCGCGTGGCGTTGAAGTAATGATGAGGATAACCGTGCAGCGGCTGCAGGAAGGGAATACAGCAATATAGTTTCCCCCCTGGCTTGAGCACCCGCACCAACTCCGACGCGCAGGCGAAAGGATCGGTCACGTGCTCGAGGACATTGAGCGAGAGAACCGCATCGAATGAGGCACTCCGGAATGGCAGTTTCTGATTGACCGCTAGCACGTCCACCGACGGGAACGCGGCAACCTCCAGGCACACTACTGCATCATCGACGCGTGGCCGCATGCCCGAGCCGCAGTCGAGTACTTTCCCGCCGCTACGGCGGACATCTTCCACTATCTCCGTTGCGACCTCATCGTAATGATGCGCCGAAATATCCTCGGCGTCTGAGATCCGGAAAGAATTCCTAAGCTCCGCCGGCAGGAAATCCAAGACGAACCCGGTGTCCGGATACAGCTCACCGCATCGCGTGCAGCGAGCCTGCCCGCTCAGAAATTCGATCTCGCCCGTCTCTTGAGGGCACACTGGACAGACTACGTGCTCTCTCAGCCACTGACGCTTTGTTCGGCGGCATGCCGCGGCAAGATTGCCCTCGTGCAAGGCTGCCTCACTGACCCGCATCTCTCGTTGCGCGACAATCCGCTCATCGAGATAGAGCTGCAACTCCACTTGTTGCGGTGTCTGCGGAGCAAGCGAGCTGGTGTCCAAAACTGCCCGAAAGCCTTGCGAGTCGCAGTTACTCAATCTTTGCGCTACATCCGGCCGGTGGACAGCCAGCCACTCGAGATTCGCATCGTTTATCTTCAGAGTGGGAGGCGGAGTTCCACCGCGCCAGGCGAACCAGCCATCAATAATAGAAATCGAGTTTGCGATTTCCCCTGTCGGCGGATTATCTACGTGGAGTAGATATGAGGAGGCCTTCAAGAACCGCGTCCAAAAAGTATATCGCAAGTATA
Source organism: Bryobacteraceae bacterium (assembly GCA_035502635.1). Classification (GTDB taxonomy): domain Bacteria; phylum Acidobacteriota; class Terriglobia; order Bryobacterales; family Bryobacteraceae; genus Bog-105. The sequence goes on along the minus strand of DATJUG010000008.1, from coordinate 44,171 downwards.
GCGCTAAATGGTCGCGCTCTCACGAGAGCTTAGCATACTCTCCGGACTCTCGCGCAGCGCAATAATCGCCGTAGATGCGGTTCTGAATCGCGATGTGTTATCTACCGTTTGTGCGACTGCGGCCAAACCCACCCATTTCGATTCGTGATCGCGGGAAGAAGCTCTTACTGAACGAGACCGCCCGGGCGGCGATGATCCTCATCGTAATCCTTCAAATCTGTTTTTTCCCTTTTTTCTGGGCCGGCAAAACGCTGTTGTCTGCCGCCGAGGACGCACCGAGTATTGTGCACGACGGCGCGGCCGTGGGTTCACCCACGGACTTGCCTCTACCGAGGCTGGCAGATCCGGGCGCAGCGGCCTGGCAAACCGAGCCGTGGTTCGCGCTCAGCCGCGATGAATACCGCGCCGGCATCCCCCCACTCTGGAATCCTTATCAAGGCTATGGCACGCCCTTGGCTGCTAACATGCAATCCCAACCGTTTTATCCCCTAACAGCAGCGCTGTTGTTCCACTTAACCCCGCGCTTTTACAATTACTACATTTTATTCCGTCTATTTATTGCCGGCATCTTCACTTACCTATTTCTACGTCTGTTCTTGTCCTTCACAGCCTCCATTGCCGGAGGCATCTTCTCGATGCTCACTGGCTACTTCATTGTCTTCTTAACGGTGCCGAATCTGAGCGTCGAAATCCTGCTGCCCGCGGTCTTGCTGGCGGGAGAGTATTTGCTGCGGCGGAAGACGGCCAAACAGGTTTTCTGGTTGGCTATTTCGGTAATGGTTACGTGTCTAGGAGGCATGCCGGAAAGCACATTTCTGCTGCTTGCATTTGCAAGCGTTTATCTGCTCTTTCGGATCCTGTCGTTTGCCGAATTTCGTCAGGCGTGGAAAAGGCTTATCGTGCTGCTGGCAATCAGCGCCCTGGTGGGGCTTTGCTTGGCGGCCTTTCTGCTTTTTCCCTTTATTCAGTACATGCTCGCCAGCTCTAACTCTCACTTTTATCCGTTCTTAACCGGGACCGTGCATGATAAGTTCGACCTCTCCGTTTTGACGTATTTCTTTCCTTTGCTTTCTGTGCCCATCTATGCTCAACATCTCACTCCGCCCGACCAGTTTCGTAACTATGTCGGCCTCCTGAGCGCATTTCTGATCATCATTTCGGTTGGTAGTCTATTCGAGCGGCGCAAAGATAATCAGCTAAAATCTCTGACCTGGTTTTTCTCCGCGTTACTGTTGTTCTTCGTCCTCAAAATGTATGGGTTCGTCGCCGTTAATTGGGTCGGGCGGCTCCCGATATTCAACTTAGTATTAATGGACAAGTACGACGAGCCGATACTTGGGTTTTGTGTCTGGGTGCTGTGCGCGATCGCCATCGAGCGGCTGATACGAAACGAAGCGAGCCGTTTGCTTCGGGTCACTGGACTCGTCGTACCGGCCCTGATTTGGGCAGCCGCATTTCTGATGTGGAAAAAAAAGATCAGAGCACATATAGATCCGGCAATCATTCCTGCAATGCACTTTGCATTTCTTCTGCCCGCGATCTTGCTCGCAATACTTTGCGCCGTCATTATAACTAGCATCTGGTTCCGTCGCTGGAAGCATCTGCAATGGATTCATGGACCGCCTCTAGGCGTGATCATCATCGTCCTGATCACAACCGAGTTGTCACTGAACTACATATTCCCTACCTATCGGTTCTACGAGCGATCTCCCAGCATTCATCGGGATCCTTATCAAGGCGCAGCTTTTGTCCGGTTCTTGCAAGGCAAAGCCCGCGGCAGCCGTATCTTCGGCAGACATTGGGTGCTCATGCCGAGTTGGGCCGCCGTATTCGGGCTCGCGGATATCCGCAACGTGGACGCGCTCTATTACCGAAAATACTTTCCGTTCTTAAACACTTTTCTACATTCAACGGAGCGCGCACCCACAGAGCTCGTAACTACGTTCTATGGTAACGGTGCATTCGACTTTCAGTCGATGCTGCAAAAACGCCTGCTGGAGTTATCGTCTGTAAAGTATCTCCTGACGCCAGACCCGTTTGTTGCGCCAAATAGCAGGATCGAAGAGATATTGCGGCAGAATCGGGGGCATCTCACGCCTGGCAAGGAGAGCTTGGTTGGCCGCGTTGCTTTCAAACTCGACGGCGTCTCTCGGGAAGGGCTTGGTGAGCACCCACCCTACGAGCGGCTGCCATATACTCTCGTCGTTCCCGCAAATCAGTCGTTGCTTCATTTTTCGTATGGGCTTAGCTCAAAAGTCTTTAGCCCTGATAAGGGCGATGGTGTCGGTTTCACGCTGGAAGTGAGAGAACCTTCGGGGCAAATCGCGAAGTTATTTTCGGCATACATCGATCCGAAGCATAATCTTGAGCAAAGACGCTGGATGGATGGCGTCGTCGACCTGAGCCGTTACCGCGGTAAGAAAATCACGCTACTGTTCTCTACCGACCCAGGCCCTCGTGGCGATACAACGTTCGATTGGGCGGCCTGGTCCAACTTGCGATTCGATAGCGATCCCGTAGAACCTTTGCCGGAATTCCGGCCCATTTACGAAGACGCCGATGCAGAGATCTACGAATACGATCACGTTCTGCCTCGGGCAGCAATTTATTACAACGTCATCACGGAACGAAACGAGGCCGGTGTTCTTCGCAAACTGGCGGATACTTCACTCGACGTATTTCAAACGGCGGTTCTCGACGCCTCGAGATTGAGCGGCCCGGAAGCCTCGGCCGTAAAGACCCTTGAGCACGGCGTCCACGGCCACGTCGATGAAGCGCAAATCACCCGCTATGAACCATCCAGCGTTCAGATAAACGCCTCATTGCAGAAAAGCGGAATTTTGGTTCTAAACGACAGTGATTATCCCGGCTGGAGCGTTTCGATCGACGGGCACTCCGGGGAATGGTTCCCGGCTAATTATCTCTTTCGGGGAGTTTTGCTCGGTCCCGGAACGCACATTGTCAGTTTCAAGTATCGGCCAATCAGTTTTTACTATGGGGTGGCCTTGAGTTTGTTGACGTTGGTGGTGTTGGCCGTATTCGCAATCGTTGGAAAGCGCACCCGCTCCTCGGCGGACCCCACGGCGCCCGAAAACATTCTTTAGCCCTTTAGCCCTCAGCACACCTCTTGACTTATAGGCGAAGAAAAGGAGAATATAGGAGAGAAGGAATTTTGCTGTGCAGCAGCTCGTCAGGCTCGTGGGGATTGCGCGGCTCGCGGCCGAAGGTGCGCTCCTTACCGAGAAGCGCCGGGTAGAATATCGCACCCTTCCGACTCGTAAATGGCTCAACCGCTGCGATTCCAAGCGCGTTCCATTTAATTGGTCCATCAATCCATATCGTGGTTGCGAGTACGGTTGCAAATATTGCTACGCGCGCTACACGCATGAATTTATGGAGCGCCGCGACATAACCGCTTTCGAAACCGAAATCTATGCAAAGGATTGGGAGCCGCTCGCGTTTCGTGATGAGCTCGATGCGGTCAAGCCCGGGCACATCATCGGCATCGGAACCGCGACAGATCCTTATCAACCGGCCGAACGCACCTTCCGGCGCACGCGGGGCGTGTTGGAAGCGCTGCTACCGTTGCGCGGCATCTCTATCTTCATCACTACGAAATCGGACCTTGTCCCGCGTGACATTGACCTGCTGCAGCAACTCTCCGTACAAAACGAGGTCACAGTCACGTTCAGCGTCACGACCATGGATCGCGAGCTCGCCCGGCTCACTGAGCCTTACGCGCCGCGGCCCGATCTCCGTATCCAAGCCGTCGCGAAGTTATCCCAAGCTGGACTACGCGCCGGCGTGATCGCCAATCCGGTCCTGCCGCTGCTCACCGATACGGAGGAGAATCTGGAATCCGTCGCACGAGCCGCAAAGCAGGCCGGTGCGCACCAATTCGGCGCCAACGTGCTGTTTCTGAAACCGTGCTCGCAGCGGGTCTTTTTCCCGTTTCTGGCGGAAAAATTTCCGCAGTACCTTCGGCGTTACGAAGCCAGCTTCGCGGCCGGCGCGTATCTCAAAGGAAAGTATCCCGAGCGCATTCGTGAAATTGTAAATCGCATCCGTGAGCGCGTCGGCATTCCGGCCCGCGATATGGCATCTGTAGTCCCGCCGGCTCCTGCGGAATCTCAGATGCTACTCTTTTAAACGTCGGTTCGATGAATGAACATCTCGCTTGCGAATAGAGCTGCGCTGGTAACCGGCGCCGCGCGAGGAATCGGTCAGGCCATCGCCGCCAAATTAGCCGCAGCGGGGGCCTCCGTTCTTCTCGTCGATATCGATGAATCTGCGTTGCGGGAAGCCAAGAGCGCACTCGATTCCCAGGGAGCGCGGGTCTCCACCGTGGCCGGCGATCTCACCGATTCCCACTTCCCCGAATCCATCGTAAGAAAATTGGTCGCCGAGTTCGGATCCATCGATATCATCGTGAACAACGCCGGCTACACCTGGGACAGCGTCATTCAAAAGACCTCGGACGAGCAGTTTCAGGCCATGCTCGATATCCACGTGGTCGCTCCCTTTCGCGTTCTTCGCGCCGCCTCGCATTGGATTCGCGAGCACGCCAAGCAGGAGATCGAAGCCGGCGCGCGTGTAATGCGCAAAGTGGTGAACATCACCTCCATCTCTGGCCTCGACGGCAATCCTGGCCAGACCGGTTACGCGTCGGGCAAAAGCGCCATCATCGGCTTGACAAAAACGCTCGCCAAAGAGTGGGGCCGCTATAACGTGACCGTGAACGCGGTAGGCTTCGGCCTCATCGATACGCGCCTGATCAAGCCCATGGACGATCCTCAGACTGCCATTTCGATCGGCGAAAAGCAGGTGCGCGTCGGGATGCAGGCACAGGTCCGTGAGCAGGCGGCCCGCATGATTCCGCTTGGCCGCCTCGGCACGCCGGAAGACGCCGCCAACGCAGTGTTTTTCTTTTGCTCGCCGTTGTCTGACTATGTAACTGGCGAAGTGCTCGTCTGCAGCGGAGGAATCCGATTTTAGCAGTGCAGTAGCATAATCCAGTGGCAGTACCCGCTTATCGTGCATTCCTGAGTCACAGCGGCAAGGACAAAGAGTTTGTCAAAGAGCTGTATCGGCGGTTAACGCGCGATGGCGTGGCGTGCTTCTTCGACATCGAGTCCATTGGATGGGGTGATAACTGGGTCAGAGTCCTGGAACATGCGACTGATGAATGCGATTACATCGTGCCGATCCTCTGTGGCACCTCGATACGGGCAGGCTTGCGTCAATGCGAATTGCTTAGTTTTATTCCAAGCTTTGAGGCACAGCCAATCTGAACTTCGCTAACGTTCTTATCATCGTCGCGAAAACAGTAAGGTGTGTTATCATCGCTCTTTAGTCCACACGTTCCCTCGTGCGGCTTAACTTGGGAATCGTAGTAAGTGCAGGACAAGTTCTTGTGTTTGACTTTATTGGGCCCAGCATCTCGTGTCATGGCGCCATTCTGTGTCTGAATCAAACGGGTCATCGCTGCGCTTCCACCGGCGACGGCGCATAAAGACAAAGCCCCGAGTAACAGCAGCGAATACCTGAAATTCCGGGGCAACCGTTCTTTCTTGGTTCTGATCATCATAATCCGTTCCTCCAAAACTTTTGGGCCCGCGTCAAACATGCCGATTGCAGTAGAAGATGGAGCCGCTGGCGCGCATGGAATCAAGGCGACCAATCGGACTAGCGAACATGTATATTGTTTGGCATCCATAAGTTTTTGCGTAGCCAAAACGTCACATATCATCTCCCTTGTTCGCGCGATTTGAGACTTGATTATCCAGGTGACAGGATGAAAGGCGATGAGCAAGGACACAATTTCGTAGAACAGATTTTTCTGGAAGTCGCGACGAGCCAAATGAGCGAATTCGTGCGCCAACACAGCCCCAAAATCGTGGACTGTGCACTCATCTAGAAAACGCTTTGGTATAAGCAATAGCGGAGCTTTTAATTGCACCGCAACTGGCCCGCACACCGACTTGGAGTTAACGAGCAAAACGTTGTTAATGGCGAAAGCATTCTCCGTCCGGGTCCAGATCGCTTCTTTCTCATGAGACAAGTGGGCCGGCTGCGCATCGCGGACGATTGACCGTGTGCAGTGCAGTTGCCAGCAGAGTCGCACGGCGAAATAGAATACCGTACACAAATACATAGACGACAACACAATCATCAACGCGGGAGACAGAAAGAGAGCGTGGCTGCGCCTCGCTGCATCAAGTGGCGCAGATAATAGGCCCAATGACGAGTGGTGTTCGATAACCGCGTGCGAAGCACCGGGTATTAGTAGCGGGCCGAGCATCGGTACGGCGGGAATCAGAACGCACAAGGCCAAAGTGGTAATCCACGTGACGTGTTGTGCCGCCGGACCCAACCGCCTTAGGAGACGGCTAACCGCGATTTCCGCCGCACCAAGCACCGCCACGGCCCAGATCGCGTTGCCGCAGTACGAGACGATACAGGAGAGCACGCTAGTCATCATTTCTCACTCTCCTCAGCGAGCTTTCGGCTTAAATCCGCGATTCGCGCCGGATCAACTTGTCGGCTCTTGATCAAGCTCATCACAAGCTCTTCGGAAGACCCGCCGAACATCCGTTCTATCAGGTCCCGTACGGCTTGCCCTAAAGCTTTTTCTTCCGAAACCACTGGGCGATACTCATAGGCCCGACCTTTTCTGTTCCGCCGTACGCGGCCTTTCCGATGGAGCACGTTCAGCATGGTCTGGACGGTTGTATACGCAAGATCGGTATCGGGCGCAAGTCTCTTCTGGACGGCCACGACATTGCTCGGTCCTTCTCGCCAGAGTACTTTCATGATTTGAAGCTCAAGGGGGGTCAAAACTTGGGTACCTTTTTTGCGGCCGGCCATATATGTCCTAAACAATTAGTAGAGTACGCCCCGAGTTGCGCGTTGTCAACTAAAAAATTAGGACTCAATTGCTCAGCATCGCCCGTGTCTCGATACGCGCTAGATTGCCTCGGCATAAGCCGCTCTATTCGGTCTATCTCGGTACTGTTGCAAGAATAGGGAAAGGACCGCAGATGGCCAGCGGAGATTTCAGTGTTCGATGAAGTGGAACTCCTCAAGCGCGTCTACGAGCAGTTCAACGCTCGTGAAATGGACAGCGTCCTCGCGGCCATGCACGAGGACGTCATGTGGGCGAACGGAATGGAAGGTGGTCACGTCCATGGGCGCGACGCAGTGCGCAGCTATTGGACACGCCAGTGGGCAATCCTTGATCCGCATGTCGAGCCGGTCGGATTCGCGACCGGGCCCGAAGGCGAAATCGTGGTCGAAGTTCATCAGGTCGTGCACGATCTCGAAGGCAATCTTCTTGCCGACAGAATGGTCGGGCACGTGTTCCGAATCGAAAACGGTTTGGTGAAGCGCTTTGATATCAGGGACACTTCGGTCCCCTAATCCATCCTCTTGCGCGATTAATCGCGCGAGCGGTCCTCAGGCGTTCGTTCCGCCATCCACGGTCAAATTGGCGCCCGTGATGTAGGAAGACTCAGGACCCGCAACGAACGCCACCAATGCGGCGACCTCATCCACACTGCCGTAGCGATCCAATGCGGTGGCGGCTTTTTGGGGCGCGGCCCAATCGCCCGCCGCGGGATTCAAATCCGTATCTATGGGGCCCGGCTGGACATTGTTGACCGTGATGCCCCGGCTCCCGACCTCTCGAGACAGCCCTTGACTGAACATCTTCACGGCTCCCTTGGTGGCCGAGTAGGCAACCAGTCCAGGTGTCATGACACGCTCGCCGACACACGAGCCAATCATAATGATGCGGCCGCCATGATGCATGTGCTTCAGCGCCTCCTGCGTGGCGACCAGCGTGCCGCGGAAATTGATGTTAATCATGCGATCCATATCTTCCGCAGAGGTGTTCTCGAACTTCTTCGGAATGGCTGTGCCGGCATTGTTGACAAGCACATCTAGCCCACCGAAGGCGGCAACGGTCTTCTCGACCGCGGCTTTGACAGCCTCGGGATCCGCGGCGTCCGCCTGAATGGCCATGGCCTTTCCGCCCGCACCTTCAATTGATTTCACGACCGATTCGGCGGCATCCGCTCCTTTGGAGTACGTGATGGCTACAGTCAATCCGTCGGCAGCCAATCTTTTTGCGACTGCGGCGCCAATGCCGCGTGAACCTCCAGTAACGAGCGCCACTTTGTTTGTTGATTTAGACAAAACATCTCCTTTGGCGGTCTGGACATCCAGGCCGCTATTGCCTGTCAAGAACTCTGATGTCGCTTGCTTGGGGGTCGATTCGCGTTTTAAGAAATCAGTGCGCGGCGAACTTGTGTTACTCTGCCGCGGTGGGGTTCGCTTCTAGCGCGACTGCTGGACGCTTGCGTTTGAACACTTGCACCGCGGCCGGTATCAAAGAAACCGCGATGATCAGCAATACAACTTTCTCGAAATTCTGCCTGATGAACGGCACGTTGCCGAGCGAATATCCAAGGCAAATCATCAAAGTGACCCAGCCCACCGCGCCGCCAACGTTGAAGGTCAGGAAGCGGCCGTAATTCATCTTCGCTACGCCCGCGATGAACGCCGCGAAGGTGCGAATGATCGGAACGAACTTTGCGTAGATGATCGTCTTGCCGCCGTGCCGTTCGTAAAATGCATGCGTTCGGTCCAGATACTCGCGCCGAAAAATGCGCGACTTCGGATTTTGGAACAACCGGTAACCGAGCGTGCTTCCCAGCAGGAAGCCGATTCCGTCGCCCAGCATGGATGCAATCGCCAGCATGGCGATGATTGCCCAGATCTGAAGTTTGCCCGCTCCGGCCACCACTCCCACCGTAAAGAGCAGCGAATCGCCCGGCAGAAAAAATCCCACCAGCAGCCCGCTCTCCGCAAACACGACCGCGAACAACACCAGGTAGCCGATCCATCCCGTCATGGTGGTCGCGAGCAGCGCGATCAGCTTGTCCGGGTTCGTGAGGCTATGGAGAAAGCCGAGGAGTTGGGCGATCAACTGGTTAGCCTCAGCTCTGGTACGAAGTAACCATGCGATTCAGGTTCGCTTCGTTGATTTTGATCTTGCCGCGTTTCTTCAGGTCGTTCACGATGGTTTCGCGGAACAACGGCTCTTCCACGGTTTGCCGCTGCGAGGTTATGCTCTGCACGATGGCGTCTTTGTTCTTAGCGAATTGACTCATATCCGCCGGAATCTTCTCGGTCACCTTGCAAACGAATTCGCCGGCTTGAGCGGCCACCGGGCCGAAAACGTCTCCCACTTTAGCTTTAAAAGCCTGAGGCATCAGCGTAGCCGATCCAATACCTTCCGCTGCCCCGTCTACAGTAAATGGCGCGGCGGTCTTGACCGTCACGCCGTATTCCTTCGCCAGTTCCTCCAGACTTTCCCCTTTTTGCGCTTTATCAGCCGCCGTCTTCGCCGCCTCCTGCGACATCCGCAGAGATTCGGCAGTCGTATATTTCTGCAATACGTCGTTCTGAACGTCCGCGTATTCGGCATTCCGTGCGGGGATAATGTTTGTCACCACAGCAAACGCCGCTTTGCCCTGATTGTCCATATCTTGAACGTCCGTGACGCTGCCCTTTGCGGCTGAAAAAATGGCGTGCACTACCTCTGGCTGCGTGTTCACCTCCGGCAGGCTGCCGCCGCTTATGAATCCGTTCACGGCGAAAATCTTCAAACCGTATTTCTTAGCCACCGCATCTGCCTGCGCCGGATTGCGCAAGATCTCCATGTGCGCCGCATCAACCGCTTTCTTCAAGTTCTCGGTCGCTATCTGCTTCTTCATATCGAGCAGAATCTGCCCCTTCACATCGTCGAAGCTCTGCGTCCGCGCGGGTTGCTTATCTTCTACTTGAATGATGTGGTAGCCATATTCGGTATCCACCACACCGCTCAGTTCGCCCGGTTTCAGCGAGAAAGCCGTCTTCTCGAAATTCGGAACGGTCTGGCCGCGCACCACCCATCCCAGCTCGCCGCCTTTTTCCGCCGATCCCGGATCTTCCGAGTTCTTCTTCGCCAGTTCGGCAAAATTGGCGCCGTGTTGCAACTGTTTCAGCAGGTCCTCTGCCTTTGCCTTTAACTTCGGCGCGTCCTCTTTCGGCTTGCCTTGCGTCTTGATCAGAATGTGCCGCACCTTCACGCGCTCCGGCAACCGGTAGCTATCTATGTTGTCCTGATACTCCTGCCGCAACTGCGCATCGGAAACATCGGCGCTCTGTATGAAATCCGCCGTCGAACCCACAATCAATTGCAAGTCACGCTTCTCGGGTGTTCGGAACAGCGCGCGATTCTTATCAAAGTACGCTTTTACCAGGGCCGGATCTTTATTGACCTTCGAGACGAAATTCTTCGACTCAAATTCGATATATTGCAGGCCCACTTTCAGGTTCTTCCGCTGATACTCCGTCCGCGCTTCCTGATCGGAGACCACCAGCGACTGCATTTCCAGGCTCGCGAGCCGCATGCCCAGGATCGATTCCCGCCGCTGGCGTTCGAAATCGGGCGCCGTCATTCCCTGTTGCGCGAGCACCTGCTCATACATATTCAGGTCCCATTTGCCAAACGCCTGAGAAAACTCGCTCTGTATGTCGTCGCCGAGCTCCTGATCCGACACCCGCAAGCCCATCTCTCTGGCCTTATACGCCATGGCTTTGGCCTCGATCAGTTGGTTAACTATTGACGGCACATACATCGCCAGAATGCCCTTCGGAAGGTTCGCCTGCCCGCGCGTAATATTCTGAATCGCCCGTTCTACATCCGTGGTGGTGACCTTTTCGTCGCCCACTGCGGCAATCACGTTTTGCCCGGAGGCGCTGGGACCACCCATGCCGCCGCCTGGAACGAGATACGCCAGCATGGCCAGCGACACCAGGCCGAGCACCACGCCCAGAATGATGCGCACACTCTTCTCTCGGCTCCGAAACAGGTTGAACATAGATTTAAAACGGAAACTCCCGCAGAGGACTTCTCAACGCCGACGCAGCAAAGCTGACAACGCAGCCACTGTGCCTTTCTCCAGTATAGCGAATTGGCGGCCTCTTGCCCGCTCAAAAGATGTTGCCGCTGAGCCGATAAGAATTTCCTAGGCTCCTATATGAAAGCCTTCATCTGCTCGCTGCTGGGACACCGATTCAGTTGGATCATTGAGCGGCCATCCGGCATCGTTACTGCGGTTTGCCGCCGGTGTAATAGGCCGATCTTATGCCAATATCCCAAGGCAGAAGCAGACCGCGTCATCGAGACCCATGCCGGTGCGAGCTCAGCTTCGCCCTAAATCCAATATGCCCTTGGAATAATCTGAAGAATTTTTCCCTCGCTCCACACTACTTTGCTATCGATGAAACCCAGTACCGTGCTCTCGAGAACAACCGCAACGGCCGATTTCGCCATCCCAGTTACCCTCCGTCTTCTCGATGAGAAGCAGTCGCAGGTGCAGGCCCACATTCGGCGGGTGAACACGGGTTTTTTCCTTATCGCCACGCCTATAGCCCTGAAAGCGGAACGGCGCTTGGAAATGTTGTTCGATAACCGCCGCATTGAGTGCCAGGTGGTCTATTGCCAACCTGAGGGTGCTGGTTACAATCTCGGCGTCAGGATGGCCCATAACAGCAGCGAAGCGCTGCGCGCCGAGCCGCGTATACCAGTCGATCTAGAGGCTAAGGTGAATATTCCCGGTATCGAGTTGCCGATAGCCGGTAGGGTGGTGAACATCTCTGCCTCAGGACTCGGATTGCTTCTCGACAGAGAAATTCCCACCGATGAATTGGCCTACGTAGAGCTTGAAATCGGTTTCGCATTTGGCGAGATCAGGCATTGCTCCAAGACACCCAGCGGTTATAAAGTGGGCTTAAAGCTCGACGAGTTCCTTTCACGCGAGGACGACGTTCTGGCGGCCCGCAAGCGTTCCGATCCTGTGCCGACCCGCACCGGCATCGCGAAATTCTTTCGAAGAAAGAATTAGCCTCCGGCCTGAGTTCTTACCTGTTTTGAGCAAACAACTCCTGCCAGGATTCATCCAGCGCGATCCAACGCTGGGTTTCCTCATCCCAACTCGCCGCCAGGTGCGGAACATGCAAAACCCCATGGCCCTCGGTGCAGAGCAACTCCGTTCCGGACCAGTCCAATAGCAGGCAACCGGGGCACCCTATGCGAACCGGGAAGCACAACAAGCGCAAACAAACGCGGCATCGCGCGCGCTGATCCGCCAACGACCAAAACAAGACGCCCATCGCGCCCAAGATGTAGAGCCAGACAAGAAACGGTCCGCTCGCCGGATCCCTCGATGCAAAGAGAAACGACGATTCCGACCGGCTCCACTCGAGCGCTGCTGCAAATACGAAGGCAAGCGCCAATCCCGTCTTCGCGACGAAGAAACCGGCCCGGCGCAGCGTAGCCCCCCGATTCCGCGCAGCCCAGGCAGCGCGCCAATTGCGAACGCGAACCCGTGACACGGCCGCCACCATCAACGCTCCGATGAGCACGGCTATCCCGAAGAAGCGGACGGGTGTCAGCATGGCGCTTCGCAGATATCTGAGGCGCAATTGCGAGCTGTAGAAGTAATAACAGCAATCTTCGGCTATCTTTGTCAGTTCCTCGTCAAGCTCCTGCTGTGTAACACCCGGTTTGGCTCTGAGCACGACCATCACACGCGCATCTCCGAGCTCGTGTTGCACCACATAGACAGAAGGCTCCCGCGATAGGAACTGAAAATCTGCGGGCAAGACAGCGGCAATGCGGTAAGACTCGCCTCCAACCGCGATTTCCGAACCGATTACCCGCGGATCGGCGTGAAATAGCGACACCCAGGTTCGGTGCCCCAGGACTACACCCGCCTCTCGGGGTATTGCTCCTAGCTCGGGCCGCGTACCGAACACATTGAAAAGGCGCGGCTCGGTCGTGATTACGAGAAGTTTGCTCGCGGCGACTCGGCGCGACGAAACAGCGCCGTGTCTCGCAGTAAATCCGGCAGCGCTTTGGAGCAAATGGCTATGCTCGGCCCACGCAGGCGCCAGATCCGGCGGCAAGCCTTTGTCGCCTCCACCGACAATTGGGTGCAGCCAAATCGACACCAAATTAGGTTGCCCATGTGCCGGGCCGAAAAACACTTGCCGCGTGGCGGCAAACGCGCCGCTTATCGCGCCCACCACGCCGAGCAACACAGCCAATATGCCAAGACACAGCCACGGTGAGCGTGCCCACTCGCGCACTCGGCTCTGTACCTGCTCTTGTGACGCGAAATGCCATCCCGCATCGGCAAAGACGCCCACGCAATTGCGAATCAGCCGCAGCGCTTCGCCATTGTTCCATTCGCCCACCTGCCGCAGGAACTGCCAGCGATGCCAAACCTCGCCGAACCACTCCCGTTTCCATTCCTGCTGCTGCGCCGCGGGCACAAGCTGAGCAGCCGCGCGAATCATGGCATTGCACAGTACCACTGAAAACGGCGTTCTCTGTTCAGCCGCCATACTACGATCCTTACCGCGCCGGCTTTTCCGCCGCTAATCTGCCCACTAGCGGGTACCGTTTCTGCGATTGCTCCAGCACCTGCGCTCCAGCGCGTGTCACGCGATAATACTTGCGCGCCGGCCGCTGCTCGGCAATCGCTTTCTTCTCCGACTCCCATTGCGATCCAATCAGGCCCTCTGTCTCCATCCTGCGCAGGGCAGGGTAGACCGTTCCACTGGGAAGGCCGGTCGCGTCCATAATGTCGAATCCGTAGCTGCAGCCGTTTTCAATGGTTTGCAGGATTAACGCAGCCGTATGTGAGAGTTTGGCAGTCTCGCTCATAACCTATATAGAATCCTACACCTTTTCAGACCAGTTTCAGCAGCTCAAAAGCGGCGCTGCTTTGCTCCTCGAAGATAACGCTGGATTCAGCGGGCAGCGTCACCCTGTGCCGCCATAGCGCGTAGCATGCTCCCGCGGCCAAAACCGCCAGCACAGCAAAACGTGCCGGTTGTTGCAGCATCCATCGCTCAAAATGGGTAAGCACGGGCACGGCAACCACAACACCCAAGACACAGCCTAAGATCCGTATCAACAGTTGCCTGGTTTCAAGCTGCTTACTGCAGGTGAACGGAATCTTGCGAAATCCGATCAGCACGGCGTCAGTCAGCAGGATGGTCAGGATCACCAGCGTCGCCACATGCTCACTTGCAATGGCCCATCCGAATTGCCGGGCCGTGATGCCGCCAACCACCAGCACTTCCCATGGCAGAACAGCCCACAAGATGAATCGGCGTGCGATTGTGCCGGGCAGCGCGCTGGCGCTGTCCGTCGTAATACGAAATGCCCAGTTCGCTTCGAAAGAAGCAGGCATATCGAAGGCGAACCGCAAAGCTGTCACCGCGAAGAAGGCCAGAATGAAAGCGGGCGCGAGCCAATCGTCGCTGGGCAGAGCCTGGCGCGAAACGTGAACCGCACTGTCCGCGGCCGTCTGAGCCGCCATCACCAGCCCGATCCCGAAATAACCACCAAGAAACATCAAGTGCCGTTCGCTTCGCAGTATGACTTTCCACATGAAGTTCTGGCAGCCGCGCTCAAATTCGTTTCGAAACAGCAGTTTTGCCAGCGCTTGAGGCAACGCCATCCGGAAACGACGGCGCGCGCTCCCCACCAGGTCCAACGATTCCGCCAGCCGTAGAAAATGCCGGCGATAACACAATGCGTACGCAACCAGCGCAATGGCGATTGCCACCATTAGGGCAGTCACTGCTTCTCTAGCCAGCGAATTCATTCTGACGGTCGCTATTCCCGCACCTTTTTCATAGACCCCCAGGAACCAGTACGCGGGCAACCATCGCATGTAAGCCTCTCGCAGATGCGGCAGCCGCCCGGCAAACAATTGCAGAAACAGGTTGGAAAGAAACTCGCTTAGCAACGCTACTACCAGCACCATGCGCGCGGCAATGGAAACCGCGCGAAATAGGCGGCTCGGCAGCACGGCCATCAGGACGCCGACCAGCGCGAATACGGCAAAGAAACTGAACAGGCTTGCCGAGAGCACTGCTGCCGCATGCGCCATCGCAATACGAGCGAAGGCCGAGAAGCTCCCATCGCTGATGGTCACGAACACAGGAAACAGAAATGAGGAAACCGCGTTTACGTCGATTCCAAACACCAGCGCGAGGCCGAATAATCCCGTGAAGTTCGCGAGAAAGATGTTGCGGATCGGAATTGGAAGCACTGCCAGATTGGCGAAGTCGCGGCGGTCGGGAAGCAGCCGGTTCCAGCGCAACACCATCACCAGCCCGGTGATGGTCATCGACAATACGACGAAAAAATATTCGTCCGCGATGGAGGCTCGATACGGGTTGAAATTCTTTTGCCCGCGAAACCACTGCATCAGCGTTGAATACTTATCCATTAAGAAAATGGAGGCAAACGCGCCAGGCGAGGCCAGAATCGCCAGCACTGCGCCCACACCCAGAGTGGTAGACCCGCTCCCTTGCTCATCGTCGTTCGCGAATACCCGCTTGACGAAATAAGTGACCAAGGTTCGGAACGGATCCTGCCGTTTGAGTTGCCGACCGGCGCGCCGTCTCATCCGCTCACCACGGTTTCGACAATGGCGTGCGCCGCTTCTTCGGCATCTACTTCCTGCACCAGATGCGCAAACGCCGCCTCAAGGGACGGCATCGCCTGGAAGCGCTTCAAATCTTCGATTGTTCCGTACGCCAACTGGCGGCCCTTCTGCAGAATGGTCACGTGCGAGCAAACTTTTTCGACCACCTCCAGCACATGCGAGCAATAGAAAATCGTCTTTCCTTCCTTACTCAGCGCCGCAACCAGCTTTCGAAAGATCATGGCCGATGTCACATCCAGGCCAGTTAGCGGCTCATCGAAAATGATCAGCTCAGGGTTGTGCAACAGAGCGGCGATGAGAAGAATCCGCTGCCGCATGCCCTTCGAATAGGCTGAAATGGCCGTGTGGCGATGCGGATGCATCGAGAACAGCTCCAGGAGGGCGTCTGCACGTTTCGCAAAAAGGCGTGGGGCGAGCCCGCGCAACCGTCCTACCAGCTCCAGATATTCGAAGCCCGAAAGAAACGGATACAGATTCGCTTCTTCCGGCACGTAGCCAATCACGCGCTTATGCGCTGTCAAGTCTTCCCTGATATTTCTGCCACGGAAGAGCACCTGCCCGCTGGTTGGCTCCAGCAGGCCGGTGATGATCTTGACGGTAGTGCTTTTGCCGGAACCATTCGGTCCCAGGTAGCCCAGCACCTCGCCCGGTCTCACCTCGAAGCTGACATTCTCAACGGCCGGAACCGAGCTGTAGCACTTGGTGAGGGAGCGGACCGCCAGCATCGCTATCTAGCATACTACATAGCTACGGAAGTAAGCCAGTCTTGCTTCCGACCTGCCTTACAAACGCTTCCGCCTGCGCAGATCCACTCTCGATTCCCCGAAAACGCGCGACTTGCGATTGCAGCGCATAATAGCGGTCCGGAGATTGCGACGCGTGCGCATAGCAGGCGGCGCGCTTGCGAGGTTCCGTTTGGCTGATGTCGACGTAATCTGTCGGCGAGAACATCACCGTGTCTTCGCCATCCGAGACTTCGTAATAATACAAACCGAAGCTCTTGGCCATGCGCAGCCACGCATCATAGACGAGCATGGTTACCGCGCGGTGATCGCGGTGATTATCGATCGGCCATTGCGTCAAGACCAGATTCGGCTTCTCGGATTCAAGCAGCTTGCGAAATGCGTCATAGTGTTCCGCATCGACAATGGCTTCTCCATCGATCTGATTGGCGAATAGCGGCTGCGCTCCCAATATTTGGCAGGCTTGCCGCGCTTCGGAGCTACGCAGTGCCGCGCACTCACGCTCTGTCTTCCCCGCACAACCCTTTTCCCCGCGATTCAGGTACAAGAGCGTAACGTCGTGACCCAAATCAGCAAATTTTGCAATCGTGCCGCCGCAGCCATACTCCGGATCGCCAGGATGTCCTCCTGCGACCACCACCTTCAACTTCTTTTGAGGCGCGCCGCGAAGTGTACCGCTGAGGAGAAGCGCGGCCGCTGACTGACTCAAAAGCTCACGGCGGGAAAGCAAAGTCATCGCGTTAGTGGGCAGCGGCCTTTCCGTTGGACGTGCGCGTCCTCACCAGCCGAAGCAAAATTTCTTCCACCTCTTCTAAGGACCGCCCCGTGGTGTCCACAAGCTCCGCGTCGGGAGCCTGCAGCAAAGGCGCTTCCTTGCGCTGCCGGTCGCGATCGTCGCGCCGCTTTACGTGGGTCGCGATGGCCTGTTCGTCGTGCCCCCGTCCATCGTGCTGCAATTCGATAGCTCGGCGCCGCGCCCGCTCCGCCGGGTCCGCATCCAGGAAAATCTTCACTTGTGCTTCCGGGAATACCACCGTCCCGATGTCCCGGCCTTCCATCACGACATTGTTCTTTTCAGCCATCCCACGTTGCAGCGCCAGCAGCGCGCGCCTCACACCCGGAACAGCGGATACTTTCGAGGCCGCCTCGGAAACCCGCAGCTCGCGAATCGCATCGGTCACATCTTCCGCGTTCAGAAACACGCGGCCATCTGCTCCCAGCTCGATCTTGGCTTCTTTCGCAAGCTGCTCGAGCCGGTGCATATCGTTCAAATCCACTCCCAGCCGCAACGCCCATAGCGCAACAGCTCTATAAATCGCACCGGTATTGATGTAGAGGAACCCTAGCCTGTCGGCCACACGTTTCGCTAGCGTGCTCTTGCCCGCCCCCGCGGGTCCGTCAATCGCAATAATGACGCGCTTATCACTCATACGGACAATTAAATTCGCGCTATGCGCCGTTCTTACCGCCACTCAGCGCCTGGTCCAAGTCTTCCCGCAAATCTTCAAAATCCTCCACACCCACCGACAACCGGAGGAGCGTATCTGAAATTCCGGCTTTGCGCCGCTGCTCGGCGGGCACGGAGGAGTGCGTCATGATCGCCGGGTGGTCAATCAAGCTCTCGACGGCTCCCAGACTCTCGGCCAGCGCGAAGAGCCGGCACCGTTCGAGCATTCGCCGCGCGTCCTCAAGACCGCCCTTCAAATCCACGGCAATGATTCCACCGAATGCCGACATCTGCCGCGCTGCCAGTTCACGCTGAGGATGCGATGCCACGCCCGGATAGCTCACCCGTTCCACCGCCGGGTGTTCGGAGAGCCACTCCGCCAAACGCTGTGCGTTGCTGCACTGTTGCGCCACGCGCAGATGCAGAGTCTTCAGCCCGCGAAGCGCCAGGAAGGAATCGAACGGGCCCCCGATCGCGCCCACTGCATTTTGGAGGAACGCCAGCCGCTCGCCTAATTCGGCATCCGATACCACCACCACGCCGCCCACCATGTCCGAGTGCCCGTTCAGGTACTTCGTGGCGGAATGCACCACAATGTCGAACCCGTACTCCAGAGGCCGCTGCAGATAAGGGGTCGCAAACGTGTTGTCCGCCACCGAGAGAGCCCCGTGCTGCTTTGCTATGTCTGCTACTGCCTGAAGGTCTACGATCTTCAGCAATGGATTCGAGGGCGTCTCCACCCAAATCATGCGCGTGTTCGGCCGCAACGCGCGCTCGAGCGTCTCGATATCCGTCATATCGATGAAGGTGAATTCCAGGCCGGCCGATCTCTTCCGCACCCGTTCGAACAGCCGGAACGTGCCGCCGTATAGATCGTCGTTCGCCACCACGTGATCCCCGCTATTCAGCAGATCCAGCGCGGTCGCCATTCCGGCCAACCCCGACGCAAACGCAAATCCGCGAACTCCACCCTCGAGATCCGCCACGCACCGCTCATAAGCTAAACGCGTGGGGTTCTGCGTGCGGGAATATTCGAATCCTTTGTGCACGCCCGGACTCTTTTGCACAAACGTCGACGTTGCGTAGATGGGAGTCATAATGGCTCCCGTACTCGGGTCCGGCTCTTGCCCTGCGTGGATTGCGCGCGTTGCGAATCGATAGCGCCCGGTTTGATTCAGCATGTTCAGTTCAACATGGCTCCCTTCGATATGATCCGATTCAATGGAGTTTTCGCCGCAGGTGGCTCAGGAGATCGGAGCGAGTAATGAGACCCACGAAGGTATCGTCGTGGACGACCAAAGCCACTAAGCCGCGATCGAGGATGTCATAAACCGCATCGATAGGCTTGTCGGCGGCGATGGTTTCCAGACGGCTCGTCATCGCCTCACGTACCGGCGAATGGAACTTACTCGC
Organism: Bryobacteraceae bacterium; assembly: GCA_035502635.1. Lineage (GTDB taxonomy): Bacteria > Acidobacteriota > Terriglobia > Bryobacterales > Bryobacteraceae > Bog-105. The sequence continues at coordinate 24,990 of DATJUG010000008.1, read as the reverse complement.
ATCACCATGAACCGCCAGCAGCAGGTCCGATTCGTCCAGCACGCCCACACAAACCCCTCGCTCCATAACGGGAACTTGAGAGATATCGGCCATGCGCATTCGCTGAAATGCCGTCAACAGATTGTCGTCGGGCCGCACCGTGATCACGCCGCCCTCCTCATACCGCCGCGCGATCAGCTCCCGCAACGTGCCGCTTGGCGAGCGCTCGAAGTAACCCTGATCGAGCATCCAATAGTCGTTGTACATCTTCGATAGGTACTTCGAACCCGAGTCGCACACAAACGTCACAACCCGCTTTTCTTGCGTCTGCTCGCGGCAGTATCGCAGCGCCGCGGCTAGCAGCGTTCCGGATGACGGGCCCGCAAAAATCCCTGTGCGCTTTAGTAAGTCCCGAGCGGTTAGAAGACTCTCCGCATCGCTGATACTGTAAGCCTGCCGCACGCGCGAAAGATCTGCAATCTCCGGCACGCTGCTCCCGCCGATCCCTTCCACCACATAGCTTCCCGAGGGAACCTCCCTTCCCGTGCGCACGTATTCAGCGAGCGAAGACCCCATTGGGTCGGCCAATACCATCTCGCTCTCCGGCTGTACGCGGGCAAAGAATCGGCTCAGGCCCGTCAGAGTTCCTCCCGATCCGACCCCGCAGACAACCGTGTCCAGACGGTGTTCCATTTGCCGCCAGATCTCGGGCCCGGTTGTGATCTCGTGCGCCATCGGGTTTGCCGGATTCCCGAACTGATTAATGTGGTAGCCGCCCGGCGTCTCGCGCGCGACCCGTGCGGCCATGTCCTGGTAGTACTCGGGGTCGCCGGGCTTCACATCGGATCGCGTGAGCCGTATATCGGCACCCAATGCCCGCGCGTGTGCGATTTTCTCCGGTGACATTTTGTCGGGGATCACCAAAATGAGGTGATAGCCTTTGATGGCCGCAACCAGCGCTAGCCCAATTCCCGTATTGCCCGCCGTCGCCTCAACGATAGTGGCTCCAGGAGTGAGTGCGCCGCTTCGTTCCGCCTCCTCTATCATCGTGACCGCCATTCGATCCTTGATCGAGCCGCCGGGATTCTGCGATTCGAGCTTCAGGTATAACTCGCATGGTCCGGTGTCGAAGGCGCTAAGTTGAACCAGTGGCGTGTTGCCAATCAGGTTAAGCGTAGGAGGTGGTACTTCGTGCATGAAAGATTCAGCCGCTTCGTTGATGATACCGGCCCTATCTTTTAGATCCGTCCCAGCCAGCCAATGAGGGCTCCAAATCCGTGTCGGGCGCTAACGGCTCGACAGGCAGATTCAGCTTTCGCCAGGCTTCGAATCCTCCCGCCAGTGGCCGGACTCTGCTGATCCCGGCACGTTTCAGTTGCAGCGCCACACGGGCGCTGGTGGCTTCGTTTGGTCAACTGCAGTACAGGATCACGTCATGATTGTCGGGAATTTCATGCGACCGCGAACGCAGGTCCTCGGGGAGCAAAATTCGCGCGCCAGCGATCTTTAAACCCACCTCGCGGATCTCCGCCGGATTACGCAAATCGACGACCGTTATCGGCCCCCCGCTGTTCATCAGAGCGAGCGCTTCTTGCGGGCTCACCCGGTTGATTCGCAACTCGCGCCGAAAACGCCAACGCTGCAGGAATTTGAATGCGATGTACGCAGCCAGAAAACTGGTGACGATAATACCCGCACGTTGGCCATAAAACCCGAGCAGGGTGATGATGCCGTCAATCTCCCGATGGAACAGCTTGCCCAAGAGTAAGTAGCCGAAAACCCAGACGGCGCACCCAGCCGCATCGGCCAGAAGAAACCGCCGACGATGCATGTGAATCACTCCCGCCAGAGGCATCAGGACCAGGCTCATCCCGGGAACGAATTTCGCAAACAGCAGGCTCCATGCGCCGCGCCGCCGGAATCGCAGTTCGGTTTTGCGTACGCAGGCGTCGGGTTCGAGCGATAACTTGCACACGACCGCGAGCACGGAACGGCCGCGCCTACGTCCCAGTTCATACCAGAAACAATCTCCCGCTATTGCAGCGATTATGGCCCCCGTAGCAGAAATCCACAGCGAATAATGGCCATCTCCCACCAGGGCGCCCATGATGAGCAGCAGCGGATCAGCCGGTATGGGAAGCCCCGCCTGCACGCCGAACACGTAGCAGAACAGGAACGCATAACCATGCTGAAGAAGAAGCGAGCGAAACTGCATCCTATTCAGCTTGCCACGCCGCGGGCCGCTAGGAGAGCGTCATCGCTCACAAGGGTCAGGCTGCGTTTTCGGCGGCATTCGCTTCTGCCCACTCGGCAAAGAGATCGGGCTCGATTTCAAGGGCCCGGAGTTCGACTTCGGTAATTGAAAATTCGAAGCCATTCTCGTCGGGTTCCCATTCGTTATGACGCTCCTCGTGAACGGCGGCGATATATTGGCGGGCGGCTTCGGTGAGACGCTTCGCTTGCTGCTGCTTGCGGAGTTGCTGGAGGTTGCGGAGTGCGGCGGTGTCCTTTTCGCGCTGGCGGCGAAGACGGGATTCCTGGATGGATAGGTTGTTGAGCTGGCGTTGATAGGCGAGGAAGATCTTGGCTTCGATGAGGTGCTTGCGGATTTCAGCGTCCTCTTTTGGGAACTCGGCGCCGAATTCGAGGCGGCCGAAGGCGTAGATACCGAATTCGAGAGCGGGAATCCGGAGCAGGCGCCATTCGGTGTCGGCGAGAGACTGGACGAGATTGCGTTCTTCGTCACCGGCCGGTTGGCTGCGCGCGAAGAAGCTTGCGACGTGAGCTTCGTAGGCGGCAGCGTCATCGCCGGCGAGCAGGACGGTGCGGCCGGTCAGACCGGTTTTGACCGCGTTCAATGAAGATTTGGCCTTGCCGTCGGACGAGGTGGGGCCGGTGGAGAGCTGGGCGTTCTTCTGGTTCGCGGTGATTTGGGCGGATGTGGACATGGTTTCGGCTCCTTGAGATTCGTAACCGCTCCTTCACAGTCGCGGCTCGGTTTGCAGAAATGGCCCACGTTCGCGGTGGCCGCGGCGTGAGCCTGCCGGAAGATAGCACGGCGAAGGGCGAAAACGAACTTCGGGGCTGTGGAAAAAGTTAGTAAGTGAATGAGGACAAGAGAGATGGGAAAATTTTTTGCATTGGTGAACGGCTCAGCGCGGGGCGGCAACGGGGCGCAGGGGCAGGGAAGTTGGGGAAAGCATTCGCAGGAATGGTGTAGACTTTTGAAGCGGCGCCCGCTCGAATTGCAGTTAGGAGGGTTCCGTTTAAGCGCTCCGCTAACAACCCCTCAGGAGAAACGCATGTACGACATGAAAAACCTTGCCAAGCTCAAGAGCTTGGAAGCGAACGCCCCGGATGCGACGAAAGCCTTCTGGGCTTTTGATAAAGCCGCGATGTCGCCTGGAGCAATTTCAGGCAAGAACAAAGAATTGATGGCGCTGGCCGTAGCTCTCACAACTCAGTGCCCTTACTGCATCGAGATTCATTCGAAGAGAGCACGGGAAGCGGGCGCGAGCGAGCAGGAGATATCCGAAGTAGTGTTGGTGGCGGCAGCCCTTCGCGCCGGAGCTGCTGTAACGCATGGTACTCACGCGCTTACTTAGATTGGGATTGGCATCGTAGAGCAAGTTACATTCTTAGATGCCAGCCAACGAATCATAGATTTTCAGAGTTCACAAAATTTTTACAACTCTCGAACCTCTACTGGATTATCTCGCCATAAACTTGCCTTGAGTATACAGAGAGAGGTTAGTTTATGTTCACAAAACAACACCTGAACGGCATTGCCAAGATTGCCTGCGTGGTCGCCCTATCGACATCACCTTGTGCTCTATTTGCAAGCGAATTTAATCAGACCAACTTAGTTTCCAGCGTGCCGGGACTCGCGGTACATCAAGACCCCAACCTGGTCAATCCATGGGGCGTGGCCTTCTCACCCACGTCACCCTTCTGGACGGCAAATCAAAATTCGGCCACCACGACTCTATTTGATGGAAACGGCAACCTGATCGAGATAGGAGGCAACCCCGCCATCACCATTCCTGGCGGAGCGTCGGAAACGGCAGGGCCAACTGGGGAAGTTTTCAACGGCACGAGTGGATTCCAAATCAACGGAAGCCCGGCGCACTTTATTTTCGCCAACTTAAATGGAACAATTTCCGGGTGGACCGGCGGAGCGAGCACGGTGCTGGCGCCATCCGCAACCACGCCTGGCGCCACATTCACCGGGCTCGCATTAGCCAGCAACGCTGGTTCTAACTACCTTTACGCTGCCGACTCCACCTACCTGACCGGCAAAATCGACGTTTTTGACTCCTCATTCCAGCCGGTCAGTCTGGGTGCCGGAAGCTTTACCGATCCAAATGGGCTGCACGGCTACGTGCCATTCAATGTTCAGCTCATCGGTGGGCAGCTCTATGTGGCTTACGCGAACCTCAATCCCGATGGGTCTTCAAATCCGGGCGGCTATGTCGATATCTACAACACCAACGGTACATTCGTGAAGCGCTTCGCGAGCGGCGGTGCGCTGAATGCGCCTTGGGGCTTCGCCCTCGCCCCTGCCAATTTCGGGAGCTTCGGAGGTGATCTATTGATCGCCAATAACGGCAATGGCTGGATCAATGCCTTCAACCCAACCACGGGAGCGTTTATCGGCACTATGGATGGCACCAATGGGCAGCCGCTCGTATACCAGGATCTATGGTCCATCGACTTCCGCACTGGCGGAACGAACGTAAATACCGATGCACTTTATTTTGTGGAAGGCATCAATAATGACACCGGTGGGCTTTTCGGCGAACTTACTGCCACGCCCGAGCCCACGAGCCTGATGTTAGTGGGATTTGGGGTTCTCGGACTGGGGTTGCTGGCTTGGCGCCGGAAAACAGTCTAAAGCAAGACGGTGAAGGCTGACCGCGACTTATTCGTAGTGCAAGGCCCTCGTTAAGTTTAAGTGCAGGGCTCGGCGGGCGGGTAATAGGGTTGCGAGAGCGAGAGTTACCAACAGAAATGCAATTGCTACCGCATAACCAATGAAATCGAGATTGCTGATGCCATAGAGGGCGCGGCGCAGTATTTGAGATGAGGTCGCCGTAGCGACTGTCCCGATAAGCATCCCGAGACTAGCCGGCCAGAAGAACTGCCGTAGCAGAACTTGCAGCACATTACGGCCACTGGCTCCTAAGGCGGTGCGAATTGCGATCTCTTTTGTCTTTTGCGAGACGGTGAAGCTTACCAAGCCGACTAAACCCACGCCGGCGAGCACCAGCGCCACAAACCCGACCAATGTTACAGTGCCAGCCGTCATCTCAATTGTTCGCACGTTATCCGCGTAGAGTGATTTGATTTGACTGATCTCGGGGAACAGCTTGGGATCGAGGCTTTCACTGATGGATTTGGCGATAAGCGGCAGGCCTTCGAGTGAGCCCGCCATTCGCGCCATCACGACCATGCCGGGCATCTGATCGTCCGCAGCCGGCCAATATTCTTCAACCGCATCATCGTCACTCAACGCATTCACGTGAGCATCGCCCACGACTCCGACCACCCGATCCTTCAGCTTTCCGTCTCCGATCAGCTTTTCCAACGGGTTTTGACCCGGCCATTGCCGGCGTGCGAATGAGTCGCTGACGATGACGGCATTCTTTTCGCCTGGACGGAACGTGCGGCCGAGCAGCAAGGGAATCTGCATGGTCTGAAAGAAGCCGGGGCTGATGAAATTGGGATAAAGCATGACGACGCGCCCATCTATTTCGCGCCTCTCACGCGAGACAGCATGGCCCAAAGGCGGAAGAAGCACCAGTGAGACGGACCGAACCCCAGGCACGGCAGATAGCCTTTCCTGTAATCGGTCCAGATAGGACTTGGCAGCTCCGGCAGTGTAGCCATGCTGGGCAAGCTGCGCATCGATTGAAACCAGCCGCTCATATCCGAAGCCCGGATTTGTATATAGCGCGTGATGAGCGGCGCGAACAAGCAGGGAGGCCACAATCAAGAGCACGCAACTGCCCGCGACCTGGGCGGCGACCAAAATGTGCCTGGCCGTTGTCTTGTGCTGACGCTGGCGCGCGATTTGAAGCGCGGGGGTGAGACCGAAGAAGATAGTGGAAAGAAAAGTCACCGCCACTGTGAAGAGCAGGACCCTCAAATCCGGCGCGGCGCTGAGCCACTTTGGGGCATCCAAGCGAGACAAGGCGATCTGCAAAACCGCGCAACCCAGCAACAGACCAGCTACTGCCCCGGCGGTGGCGAGCAGCAGGCTTTCTGTAAATAACTGCCGCAATATGCGGGCACCGCTAGCGCCGATGGCTATCCGAATTCCGATTTCGCGTTCGCGCTGCACAGCGCGAGCTAACATCAATGCACCCAAGTTGCCGCATGCCACCGCGAGAATCAATAAGGTAAGCACACCCACCATGGCCCCCACCTGGTACATTTCAGGCTGCATCACCTGCATGTGACCTCCGGGTGAAATTTGAATGAATTCGTTGTCCCAGACTGCCGACGGGTGCTGCCGCCGCAATTCGTTGGTCAATGTTCTAAGCTCTTGCTCAGCCGCCTTTGCCGTTACGCCCGGGGCGAGACGGCCCCACATTCGCGCACTTGAATTGCTGAAGAAATCGTTCAGCACTTTACTGCCGTCGATGAAATAGGGCTGCTGTGCAACCGGCAGCCAAATATCGGGATGCTGTCCTCCCAGGGTGGCGAGCGCGTATGGCGTTATGCCGACAATCGTGACCGGTTTTCTGTTCAGACGAATCGTGCGGCCGATCACGGTGGGATCGCCTGCGAAACGGCTTTGCCAAAGCCCATAACTGATCACCGCCACCGGCGGAGCACTCGGCGAATCATCCGAGGCGGGATTCAGCATACGGCCGTAGAGCGCGCGAGTGCCTAATTCGGTAAAGTAGTTCGGTGTTACAAACGACGCGCTAGTGCCTTTGAGGTCGTCATCAATTTGCATGGGTGGAACTCCCAGCACGGCCATGGCAGCGGACAGCGTTTTGGCGTGATCACGGTAGAAAAGAAACGACGGATATGATATTTCGCTGGTGTAAGCGTTTGGCGATTTTCTTTCCAGGCGCACGAGCCTATCCGCATTCGGAACCGGCAGCGGCTTCAGGGCGACCATATCGAACAGGCTGAATGCGGCCACATTGATACCGATACCGATCGCGAGAACCAGTACGGCCACTAAGGTGAAACCCGGCGATCGCAACGTGACGCGGACGCCGTAGCGCAGATCCTGTGCGAGGCGATCAATCCAAACCCATCCCCATGCTTCGCGCGCATCCTCACGCAGCCGGAGTATGTTGCCGAAGTTGTCACGGCCCTCTCTGGCGGCCATTTCGCGATGGAATTGCATGTCGCGCTCGAGTTCCAGATCAAAGCGGCGGCGGCTCAACAAATAGCGCAATCGGCGAAAGAATTCGTTCATCACACGGCTCCTTCAGGCGGTACGGAGGACATTTTGGATGGCCTCGGTAAGGCGGTCGTAGCCCGAAAGCTCGGTCTCGAGCTGTTTACGGCCTGCCTTTGTCAGTTGATAAAAGCGAACCTTACGATTGGTTTCCGAAACACCCCACTTGGCGGTTACCCAAGCTTTGAGCAACATTCTTTGCAGGGTCGGATAGAGCAACCCTTCCTCGACGGTGAGTACCTCGCTCGAAAGGAGGTGAATGCGTTGTGCGATGGCGTAGCCATGCAAAGATCCCGATTGCAGCACGTGCAAGATGAGCATCGGGAGCGTCCCTGGAGGCATTCCAGACCTAGGCGTTGAGCTATTAGGCATAACGATATTATGCCACAACAAAGTCACGTCCGGATACAATCTGGACCATGATTTTTCGCGGCAAGAACGTGGTGGTAACCGGAGGCGCAAATGGGATCGGACTGGCCATCTCGAAAGACATCGCCGCGGCGGGCGGCTCCCTCTGGATATTTGATTTAGAGTCCGAAAATCCTGCCGGTGCGGCTGAGTCGATAGGGTCTCAGGCGTGTATCGCGGATGTTACGGATCGCCTATCCCTGGAGAATGCGTTCGATGAGGTTGGCATCCCGGATGTCGTGGTGGTGAATGCTGGAATCGGCACCCCCGCCTCCTTAGAAGAGACAACGGCGGACCTTTGGAATCGAACGCTGGCCGTGAATCTGAGCGGCGCCTTTCACACCGTGCAAATCGCGGCGGAGCGAATGAAGCGGGCGCGCAAGGGTTCCATAGTCTTGACGGCTTCCACGAACTCGCTCGAGGGCGAAGCGGATTTCATTGCCTACAACGCAAGCAAGGCAGGGTTGCTCGGAATTCTTCGCACGGCAGCGAATGAGTTGGGTCCTTATGGGATTCGCATCAACGCGGTGTGTCCTGGCCTGATTCGCACTCGCCTGACGGCGTCCAGCTTTTCGAATCCAAGCGTGCTTTCAGATTATTTCAAGCACATCGCTCTCGGACGCGGCGGCGAGCCGGAAGAGGTTGCCAAGGCTGTGATGTTTCTGGCCTCGGATTTAGCGTCGTATATCACGGGAACGACGCTGATCGTGGACGGCGGGCAGATGGCGGCTAAGTTCGGCACGTGGGGGAAACGGAGAGACCGCTTTGACGGCCAACGGTGGACTCGGGAGGGTTAACTTGAAGATAGTTTGTAAATGAACCTGGGATCAGAGGAAGGCGCAATGTCCACCACCTTCCTCTGACCTGTGCTGCTCCTGCCCGCCGTGGGACCTTTAGGGCGTGGCTACGAATCCATCACAGGTGGCCCCACCAGTAGCGCACGGTCCGAAGAATCCGACGAGTACGCCGTTGTCATTGATCCCGTTGATGATGGTTGCCCCGGACCCACTTGGATCATCGACCGACTGGTAGCTCCCTGCCTTATATACGAATCCGTGAACCAACCCTCCGGAATCCGTGTAGGTTCCCACCACTTGACCGACGTTGTTTAAGCCAAACGCCATCGTCGAGGTAGCACTCGGGTAATTGAGCGTGACCAAAGTGCCGAAGTTCAGCAAGAAGCCGTGAGTGACTCCTGACGCGACGTAGAATCCGCAGATCTCTCCCGTGTTGTTGATTCCCGTCGCCTGAGCGCTGGTCGAGCCCGGAATCGTAAGTACGGAAAACACACCGCCGTTTTCGGCGTAGACGTAGCCATGGCTATTTCCCGAGGAGTCGTTGTAGAATCCGGTCGCCTGGTGCTCACTATTGAGGCCGAGAAGTTGGTTGAATGTGGTGCCGGGGAAATCAACTCTCGTGTAATTGTTCTGGAACTTCGTGAACCCATGATTAACTCCGTGTGTGTCGATGTAGAATCCGTCGGTGACGTCGGCAGTGTTGATGCCGATGACCTGGGTCTGCGCTGAGGCGGGAAAGTTCTCGGCTGTAAAGGTGCTGGGTAGCGTAAGAGTAAAACCCTTATTAGGATGTCCAGTGTTGCCGTTCCCGTGATACCCAGCGATGGTTTTATTGTTGTTAACGCCGAGTAACTGGGTGAACGTATCGCCCGGATAGTTCACGGTTTGAAACGAATATGTAACGTCAGGTGTTTCGCCCGCCCCCGTCTCGCTGGCGGTACTGCTCTGCGCCCATCCGGCCGTGCAGAGAAGGGCTGTGAGGGCAATGCTGACGGCAAATCGCTGGATTGTTTCTTGCAGCTTTAATCGATGATTGTTAACTCGAGTCATGGTGATTCTCTCCTATTTGGTTAGTTGTTGACCGCGTTGGCCGCCTGGATCACAGACGGGTCGCAAAGGAACGGGCAGCGGGGGAAAAGAGGCCGAGACGAACGGTCAACGACTCGTAGCTTTGGTGCTGATACTCAATGTCGATTCAGTGAAAACTGCAATTCATTTCATGCTTCTTGTTCCGCATCGGCTCACAAGCGTAAGAAAGGAACCGCTTGTTTCCGACAGGATCGAGTTTGACGGGTTGGATGCGCTTTGGGAAGTGACAAACCGTAAACGTTAACCGTTAACAGCAGCAGAACTGCTTTGGCGGCGGGTATTTAGGTGTGTTGTAGATGGCCTTGATTTCTCGGCCGGGCGGCGCGATACTTAAGTGTTCACGTAAACCAAGTGAATAGTCGAATCTCCCGCGGTTCATGTTGCATCCGAGACGGGAGTGATATCGGTAACTCTGCTGCAGGGCGCTGAAGAGGTATCTTCCCAACGAGGTGGGCTCATTGCCGTGTTCGGCAAAGACGATCCCGAGTTTCAGGCACCGGGGTTGGCCCCAGCGCCTGAGCTCATTCGGAACCAATTAAAGAAAATTCTCGCCTCCAGGCTCTTTCGATCCTCTCAACTACAAAGGCAGTTCCTGAAGTTCGTTATCCTCAATGCGCTCGACGGAAGAAGTAGCGAGATCAAAGAGTATTCGATCGGGGCGGATGCTTTCGGCCGAGGGCAGGATTTTGATCCACGCGTTGACTCGGTGGTGCGTGTGGTCGCGCGCCGTGTGCGCGTCCGTCTGGCAGAATACTACCGCTACGAAGGAAAAGCCGACCCGATTATTATCACAATGCCGGTGGGCAGCTACATTCCCTCGTTCTCGTGTCAGGAACAGGGGGACGGGTCCGCTGCAATCTCCCCATCTCCATCGCCGGTCAGGCCGTCGCCTAGCGCGGTAGACGGTCTGATTGGAGTCTGCATCTCCCACTACGAGATTTTGGACCTGATTGCCCGCGGTACCTCCGGTCTGGTTTACCGGGCTGAAGACCTACGGTTGAAGCGCGGCGTTGCATTTAAGATTCTCTTTCCCGAGCTCGCCTCCGATACTGGCCGGCTGCAACGATTTTTGCGGGAAGCACGCTTCGGCTCCGCGGTGAACCACCCGAACGTATGTGCCGTTTACGACGTTGGCGAGTTCGAGGGCCGCGCCTATATCGTCATGGAGCTGGTGGAAGGCCAAACGCTTGACCGTTTCATTGATGGCAAACCACTGCCGGTGGAAACACTGCTCGAACTTAGTATTCAAATTTGTGACGCTTTGGCGGTTATACATTCGCAGGGAATCGTACACCGCGATGTCCGGTCCGCCAACATCATCGTGAATAATCAATGCCGCGCCAAATTGTTGGATTTTAGTGCGGCTCAGGCGACCGGCGAAAGCGTTGAGATCAAACCGATCCCGGCTACTGCTCGTCAGCGCATTGCGACGCGCGCCCGGTCTGCGGTCGGTACTCAATCGCCGATTTCGCCGGAACCTTCGCTGGGCGCGAGCACACGTTACCGCGCCGACACCAGAGGCATGGGCGAAATCCTTTTTGAGATGGCTACTGGCTGCGCTCCCTCAAGCGCTCCGGAAACTTCTGCGCTGGCCTGCAATCCGCATCTGCCGAGGGAACTGGACAGCCTTATCGCAGCAATGCTGAGGGCGGACGTTGCAATACAAAGCATTTCAGATATCCGCGATGAGCTCTTGCATATTCGAAGTAGCGTGCAGAACCGCTTGGCGCCCCGGTCCGGCTTGCGGATGCATTGGGTGTGGATTGCCTCGGCTCTCGCGGCCGCAGTCGTAGCGGCTCTATATTACGGCTTTTTCTATGAGCCTTCTCCACCGAGCATTACGAAATATACGCAGATCACTCACGATGGTCAAGGGAAGCTTATTCGCGCCTCCGGTCCCCATGGGGAGTTAGTAACGGATGGTTCACGCATTTATTTCTCTGAGATACGGGGAACCGAAGTTGGAATCAGCCAAGCTGCTGTTTCAGGCGGAGAAACTATCCCACTGCAGACGGATCCTGGCCGCCCTCTAGTTATTCGAGATATCTCACCGGACAATTCGAAACTCCTTGTAATCGATTTCTATCGGCCCTCGCTCGATTTTGGATTTCAGATATTGCCGCTCCCGGGGGGCAGCCCCTATACTTTGGGCAATGTCACCGGACACGATGCGGTTTGGTCACCGGATGGAAGCCGGCTGGTTTATGCCTCCGGAAACGATCTCTACATTTCGGATGCCGCCGGAGGAAATTCTCGAAAGCTGATTCATTGTCCGGATTTCCCATACTGGCCTCGCTGGTCCCCCGATGGCAAAACGCTACGACTTACTCTAAGGGACCGTGACGGCGCGACCTCGCTGTGGGAAGTATCTTCGGAAGGAACCAACCTGCATCGGATCATAACAGCGTCTCCAGGCGCTCACTCAAGCGACTGTTGCGGCAGTTGGAGTCCGAACGGAAACTTTTTCATTTTTCAGTCCGAAAGCAATGGCAGGACCCATATCTCGCTCCTCGCCAAGGGCCGGGAGGCACCGATTCAGTTAACGAATGGACCCCTTAGCTTCTCAGCTCCTATATTCAGCAAAGACGGAAAACAGATCTTCGCAATTGCGATACAACGCCGCGGCGAGTTAGTGCGTTACGATGCGAGCCGGAAGGACTTCAGTATCTATTTGTCCGGGATTTCCGCCGATCATGTCGAGTTTTCCCGAGATCAGCGTTCCATTGCTTATTCATCGTATCCGGATTCGGCGATTTGGAGAAGCGGGGTGGATGGGCAGCATCGGTTGCAACTCAGCCCGCCAGGCATGATGGGCTGGTTTCCCCGTTGGTCGCCTGACGGCAAGCAGATTGCCTTTATGGGATCTCAGCCCGGCGGCCCGTTGAAGATCTATCTTGTTTCGGCAAGCGGCGGTGTTCCCGAGGTGCTCGTTCCAGGTCCGGCCTCCGAGATAGATCCAAATTGGTCTCCAGACGGGAGATCGATCCTCTTCGGCGCTGTTCCATCAGCGACCGGCTTAGGCGCCGGACGATCCGAAATCCGGATTCTGGATCTTCGAACGCGGCGGGTGTCGAAGCTTCCCGGCTCCGAAGAACTCAGTGAGCCTCGGTGGTCTCCGGACGGCCGCTTCGTGGTCGCTACGGCGCTGTCTCAGCATCGGTGGCGAGATCCGGGCGTTGTCATCTTCGACTTCAAAAGTGGAAAGTGGACTGGATTCGAGAAAGATCCAATCGATAATAAATGGTTTTCCGCCGACGGCCAATATTATTACTTCGACAAGTATGTTGACAACGACCCGGCGATTTTCCGTATTCGCGTGAGTGACCGCAAGCTGGAAAGGGTGGCCGGCCTTAAGGATATTCGCCGCGCACAAAGCGTCTCGGGCTGGTGGATGGGCCTCACTCCGGATGGCTCGCCGATGGTGCTTCGCGACACCAGCATTGAAGAAATCTATGCACTGGATTTTAAAGCTCACTGAGCTTTCTTCCGCGGCTCTCTAACTTCTCAGTTTCCATTTCACTGCCGCGATCTCCACGATGTCTTTACATTGTCCTTGTTTAGCGAGGGCGTCTGGATGTATATTGTCTCGGTAATCGAGAGCAAGCATGAGCAAGCCCGCCGATCTGGTGCAAGGCACGTTGAATCTTCTTCTTCTCAAGGTATTGGCATTGGAGCCGATGCACGGTTGGGCGATCAGTCAACGCTTAAATCAGGTCTCAGGAGACGTGCTGCGGGTCAGTGACGGCTCGCTCTATCCCAGCCCTTCACAAGCTGGAGCAGGAGGGTTGGATTACCGCCGAGTGGAAGACGAGCGAACTGGGGCGGCGTGCGAAGTTTTACTCGCTCACGCGTCTCGGAAGGAAGAGTGCCCACGCGCAGCGTTCCTCGCGTCAGCGAGTTAGTTCAAACAGCCAAGTATCTATCGAAGCAATTTCAGTTGTGCGGTTTGTCCGCACGCCGGAACTGGCCCACCACGCTCGCCCCGACGCCCGACTCGCCTAAATCCCGAGCTCCCGTTTCACCGCCGCGAACTGCTCCGCCGCGAACTCCAGCTCTTCGGGCGTGTGCGCCGCCGATACCTGCACCCGAATTCTTGCCTTTCCCTGAGGCACCACGGGATAGGAGAAGCCGATCACATAAACCCCGCGCTTCAGCAGCAGATCGGCCATGCGCGTCGCTAGCGCCGCGTCGCCCAACATTACCGGCACAATCGGATGTTCGCCCGGCAATATCTGAAATCCGCTTGCCTGCATGCGCTCGCGAAACAGCTTCGTATTGGAAAACAAGCGTTCGCGCAGCTCTGTCGTTTCGGTCAGCAGATCCAAAACTTGGATCGACGCCGCCACAATCATCGGCGCCACGGAATTTGAAAACAGATAGGGTCGTGACCGCTGCCGCAGCAGGGCGATGATTTCCTTTCGACCGCTCGTGTATCCGCCGCTCGCGCCGCCCAAGGCTTTCCCCAGAGTGCCGGTCAAAACATCCACGCGCTTCACTACGTTGTGATGCTCGTGCGTCCCACGCCCGGACTTTCCCATGAATCCCACCGCGTGCGAATCATCTACCATCACCATGGCGCCGTACTTCTCGGCCAGATTGCAAATCTCCGCCAGCCGCGCAATGTAGCCATCCATTGAAAACACGCCATCGGTGGCAATCAGCCGGTTGCGCGCGCCGCTCGCCTCCTTGAGCTTGGCTTCCAGGTCCGCCATATCGCCGTTCTTGTATCGAAAGCGCTGCGCCTTGCATAGTCGAATTCCATCGATGATGCTGGCGTGGTTCAGCTCATCGGAAATGATGGCGTCTTCGGCTTCGAGCAGCGTCTCGAATAGCCCGCCGTTGGCATCGAAACAGGAACTGTAGAGAATCGTGTCTTCCGTTCCGAGAAACTCGCTCAGCCGCGCTTCCAACTGCTTGTGAATCGTCTGCGTTCCGCAGATAAAGCGCACGCTCGCCAATCCATATCCCCACTTCGCCAGTGCCTCGCGCGCCGCTTCCACCACCGCCGGATGATTCGCCAGTCCCAGATAATTATTTGCGCAGAGATTCAGTACCGGCTTCTCGCTCGCGACCCGCACCTCCGCCTGTTGCGGACTCTCGATCAGCCGCTCTCGCTTGAATAGCCCCGCCTTCTCGATGTCATGAATCTTCCCGGTTAGGTAACTCTGAACGCTTCCATACATGCTCGGTCTCTCAACTCCTCAGCAATCCTTGACATTCACCGCCAGGCCCGCCAACGCCGTCTCTTTGTAGCGCGACTGCATGTCGAGGCCGGTTTGATACATGGTGCGAATCACATCATCGAGCGATACCTTGTGGCCGCCGGACTCCTGCATCGCCATCCGGCACGCATTGATCGCCTTCACCGCGCCGATCGCGTTGCGCTCAATGCATGGAATCTGCACCAAGCCTCCGATTGGGTCGCAGGTCATTCCCAGGTTGTGTTCCATCCCGATCTCCGCCGCGTGCTCCACTTCTTCGCTCGACGCGCCCAGTGCCCCTGCCAAGCCGCCCGCCGCCATGGAGCATGCCACGCCCACCTCACCCTGGCATCCCACCTCCGCGCCCGAAATCGAAGCGTTCTCCTTATACAAGATGCCGATCGCTCCCGCTGTCAGAAACAGCCGAACCAGTCCTTCATCCGACGAATCCGGAACAAATTCGCGATAATAGCGCGCCACTGCGGGAACTAATCCGGCCGCTCCATTGGTCGGCGCCGTTACAACACGTCCTCCCGCCGCATTCTCCTCGTTCACCGCCATTGCGAACGCATTTACTACGTCCATCGTGCGCAGCGGGTCCGTCTTTAACTCCTCCTGCACTTTCGCGTACAGCCCTGGTGCTCGCCGCCGCACCCGCAATCCGCCCGGCAAAATGCCTGTAGTATGCAGCCCGCGTTCAATGCACGCATCCATCACGGCCCAAATATGCGCAATTCTTTCCCGGACCTCCGCCTCGCTTCGCAGCGCGGCTTCGTTCTCCAGCATGAGCCGCCAAATCGGAAGCCCCTTGCGCTCGGCCCGCTCCAGCATCTCCGCGGCATTCGAAAATGGATGCGGAACCGGCAATGGCGCCGCGTCCGCAGCGGTTTCTCCCTGTTTCAAGACGAAGCCGCCGCCGATCGAGTAATACGCCTCGCTGAGCAACAAATCACCGCGCGTATCGAATACTGAAAAGCGCATCCCATTCGGATGCTGCGGCAATACCATATCGTTGTGAAACAGGAAATCGCGCGTCTCGTCGAACTCGACCTCCTGCTTGCCAAAAACTCGCAACCGATTCGTCTCCCGAATGTCGCTCACCATGGCGTCGACCCGCGCCGGATCCACCTCCTCCGGCATCTCCCCGGATAGGCCCAACAGCACGGCTTTATCCGTGCCATGTCCCAAGCCGGTAAGCGCTAGCGATCCATATAGCTCCGCCTTCACCCGCGCTATTTGTTCCAGCAGCCCACGCGCCTGCAGCCCGGCAGCGAATCGGCGAGCCGCCCGCATCGGGCCCACCGTATGGGAGCTCGAGGGTCCAATGCCGATCCTGAACAGATCGAAGATGCTGGTCTTCATAACGGGCGGTCTACACCTGCGTCCAATCCAAAATGACCTTGCCCGAGTTCCCCGAGCGCATCACTTCAAAGCCCTTTTCGAATTCGCTGTAGCAGAAGCGGTGCGTAATTACGGGCGTGATGTCAAGCCCCGATTCCAACATCACCGTCATCTTGTACCAGGTCTCATACATCTCGCGCCCGTAGACGCCTTTGATGGTCAGCATGTTGAAGATGACGTCGTGCCAGTTGATCGCCATTTCGCCGGCTGGAATCCCAAGCATCGCAATCTTCGCCCCGTGGCTCATGTTCGCGATCATTTCGCGCAAAGCCGACGGATTCCCCGACATCTCCAATCCCACGTCGAATCCTTCCTGCATCCCGAGTAGCTTCTGCGTCTCAGCAACCGGCGTCTCTCTTGGATCCACCGCCAGCGTGGCGCCCATCTTGCGAGCCAATTCCAGCCGGTACGGGTTTAGATCCGTCACTACGATAAATCTCGAGCCCGCATGCCGCACGACCGGAATCGCCATCAGCCCAATCGGTCCTGCGCCCGTAATCAAAACATCTTCGCCAAGCACCGGAAATGACAGCGCCGTGTGAACCGCGTTTCCGAAGGGGTCGAAGATCGCGGCGATCTCACGATTCATCCCGGGATTGTGCTTCCAGATGTTACTCATGGGCAGCGCGATATATTCGGCAAAAGCGCCCGGCCGGTTCACGCCTACGCCCTGCGTGTGAGCGCACAAGTGCCGCCGGCCGGCGAGACAATTACGGCAGCGGCCGCAGACCACATGCCCTTCGCCGCTCACCACTTCGCCGGGATGGAAGTCGTTGACGTTGGACCCCACCTCCACAATTTCGCCGACAAACTCGTGCCCAATCGCCATCGGTACCGGAATGGTGGCGCGCGCCCATTCGTCCCACTCATATATATGTAGGTCCGTGCCGCAAATGCCCGTGTGGCTGACCCGGATAAGAACGTCATTGATCCCGATCGTGGGCTCGGCTATGTCTTGCAGCCAAAGCCCAGGCGAGCTTTTACTTTTTACGAGAGCTTTCACGCGCGGCTCCGTTTCCTACGTGGCAACGTCATCCTCCTGTATGGTAAATCGCCATCGCCTTTGCGGGTTCCTGAAAGGGTTCCTGCTGTACGCTAGGTGTGTATTCGCGACCACCCCAAATGAAAGCCATCACTATTGTCCCCGGCACTCCCAATTCAGTCTCCGTGCAGGATGTTCCGGAACCTCCCGCCAGCGATGGAGCCGTGTTGGTCCGGGCTCTCGAGCTGGGCATCTGCGGCACTGATTTCGAGCTGATCTCGGCCGAATACGGCTGGCCTCCGCGGGGCAGCGATCATCTCATCCTGGGGCATGAATCTCTAGGCGTGGTCGAAGACGCTCCCGGAGACAGCGCGTTCAAAAAAGGCGATCTCGTCGTCGGCATTGTGCGTCATCCGGATCCCGTACCCTGTGTAGCCTGCGCGGTGGACGAGTGGGACATGTGCCGCAACTCGAAATACACCGAGCGCGGCATCAAAGAGATCAACGGCTTCGGGGCGGAACGCTGGCGGAGCGACCCCGGGTTCGTCGTCAAGCTCGACCCCAAACTTTCTGATCGCGGCGTTTTGATGGAACCCACCACCATTCTGGCGAAAGCCTGGGACCACATTTCGCACATCGGCGAACGGGCTCTCTGGAAGCCTAAGACGGTACTCGTCACTGGCGCCGGCCCGGTTGGTTTGTTGGGCGCTCTCATCGGCGCTCAGCGCGGGCTTGAAGTGCACGTGCTCGATCTGGTGACCAGTGGACCCAAGCCGCAGCTCGTACACGATCTCGGCGGCAAATATCACACTGGTCCGCTCGATAAACTCGGCTTCTGCCCGGACGTCATCATCGAATGTACAGGCGTCGCATCGGTCATCGTCGAGGCCATCAACCTGCTCGGCAACGACGGCATTTTGTGTCTCGCCGGCGTCTCGTCGCATGGCCAGCAGCAGACTCTCGATATCGGCAAAATCAATCGCACAATGGTGCTCGAAAATAGCGTGATCTTCGGGACCGTGAACGCGAACCGAAAGCATTACCAGATGGCCGCGGAAGTTCTGGCCAAAGCCGACCCAAGCTGGCTCGCGCGCATGATCTCCCGGCGCGAGCCGCTCTCTAACTGGAAGAAAGCCTTCGAGCGCCATCCCGACGACATCAAGGTCGTCATCGATTTCAACCATCGCTGACCGCAACTCGAGATTCGGCACGGCGCTCCCAATATGGCTCAGCTCATTGAAGACTACGCGCTCATCGGCAATAACGCCACCGTTGCGCTGGTCGGCCGCAACGGCTCCATCGACTGGGCCGGCTTCCCGCGCTTCGATTCCGCAGCCTGCTTCGCGGCGCTGCTCGGATCGCAGGAGGACGGCCATTGGCGCATCGCTCCCAAAGCCGAGCATCCCTCCATCAAGCGCCGCTACCGTGAGGGAACGCTCGTCTTAGAGACTGAATTTTCCACGCCCGAAGGCACGGTTGTCCTGATCGATTGCATGGACCGCCGCGGCGAGCATCAGGACATCATCCGCCTGGTGCGTGGCACCCGTGGACGCGTGCCCATGCAGCTTCAATTGGTGGTGCGTTTTGACTACGGCTCTATCGTGCCCTGGGTCAGCCGCATGGATGATGGCAGGCTGCAAGCTATCGCGGGACCCGATCGCATTGTGCTCTCGGGCCCAGTCGATTTTCGTGGCGAAGATTTCAAGACGCGCGCCGATTTCGAGATCGCCGAGGGACAGGAGATCCCCTTCGTCTTCACATGGTCTCACTCTTATCTGCCTTCACCGCACGAATTGGATGCTGCGGCAGCTATCCAGAACGTGACTCGCGCATGGGAGAAATGGTCCAACAAACACATCCCCAAAGGTCCCTATCGCGAAGCCATACTTCGATCGTTAATTACTTTAAAGGCGCTGACTCACCACAGCACCGGCGGCATTGTGGCCGCGGCAACCACATCGCTGCCAGAAGAGATCGGCGGCGTTCGCAACTGGGACTACCGCTACTGCTGGCTTCGCGATTCCACTTACACGCTGTATGCGCTCATGGAAGCCGGCTTCATCGACGAGGCTAAGGCTTGGCGTGAATGGCTGCTGCGCGCCGTCGCCGGTAACCCGAATCAGATGCAGATCATGTATGGCGTTGCCGGCGAGCGCCGTCTCACCGAATTCGATCTCCCCGAGCTCGCCGGCTATGAAGCCTCCAAACCGGTTCGAATCGGGAATGCGGCTTCGGAGCAATTGCAGCTCGATGTATATGGCGAAGTTCTCGATTCCTTCTATCAAGCGCGCTGCCGGGGACTCGAGAAACTGGATGTGGCTTGGGGGCTGCAACGAGCGCTGGTCGATCACATTGAAACAATCTGGTCCCACCCCGACGACGGCATCTGGGAGATCCGTGGTCCGCGCCGCCACTTCGTGCATTCCAAGGTTATGGCCTGGGTTGCCGTTGATCGCGCTATACGAACGATTCAGGATTTCGGCGAAGAGGGACCGCTCGAGCGCTGGATTCGCTTGCGCGCTGAGATTCACGATGAAGTCTGCCGCTTTGGCTATAGCCGCGAAATAAACTCCTTCGTCCAGTACTTCGGCAGCAAGGAACTGGATGCCAGTTTGCTCATGCTGCCGCTGGTCGGGTTCCTTCCGGCAGACGATCCCAAGATGCTGAACACGGTCGCCGCAGTGGAAAAGCATCTCCTTCGCGATGGCCTGGTGGTTCGCTACAACACGCGCAGCTCGGTCGACGGTCTTCCCGGCGATGAAGGCGCCTTTCTCGCCTGTAGCTTCTGGCTGGTCGATAACTACGTGCTGCAAAATCGACACGACGAAGCGCGCGCGCTCTTCGACCGGCTCTTGAGTCTGCGCAACGATGTGGGGCTGTTATCGGAAGAATATGACCCGCGCGAGCACCGCCAGCTCGGCAATTTCCCCCAGGCTTTCTCTCATCTGGCGCTGGTCAACAGCGCGCACAATCTTAGCCCCACGAACGACACCAAGCCTGTCCATCACCGCGCCCGCGGCAAGCACAATCAACACCGGAACCCCACTCAGGGGGAACGCTAGAATGGCAAGCAGCGGTTTGCAAGTCAAATGATGACTAACAATCAGCTTTACCTGGCGATCGGGTTGCCTTGTATGACGATCATGGTTTCATTGATTGTAAGCTTGGTTCAGTTGTCAGGCGTTAAGGATTCCATTCGCGAAATCCGTGAAGACATTCGCAGTCTGAAAGTGAAGATCAACATCCTTACCGGCAAATTTGCGGAGATAGACACACGTCTGTCGATCATTGAGGAACGCGTTAAATAGCGTTGCGCCCTGTTACCATCCCTCCCGGTCCCTCAACTTGTTTATATGCGCCACATGATGCCGGCAGTGCCACGCGTACTGACCCAGTAGCCACTCGACACTCACTGCGCCCCAATCCGGATGCTTCATCTTGCGTGCAAACTCCGCTTCGCCGAAGGACCGCAGCAGCAGCGTCCACCTTGCATGCAGCGGCTCGATTAACGCAAGCGACAGCTCCACGGGCGCGGTTTTCGCATCTGCCAATTCTGCCCAAGCGGCCTCGTCGTACGTCTTCACAGTCGTCAGGTCTTCTGTCACCGCCCAGCGGAAACGCGAATAACTGTTCAAATGGCTGTCCGCATAATGATGCACCACCTGCCGCACCGTCCACCCTCCCGGCCGGTACGGCGTCTCCAATTGCGCATCGTTCAATCCGGCCACGGCGCGCCGCAGATTCTCCGGCATCACCTCAATTTCGCGAATCCACGCCGCGCGATCTCCCGCACCGATTGCCTCCGGCGGCCGATACCGCCCGATTGGATACCGCAGCTCTTCAGTGACACTCGCGTCCGTCCTAGCGCTCATATGTGAAATCCAGCGTAACAACAAAGATTAGGTTCAAAAATCTCGCCCTACGCCGGAAAACTCGCCTGCTCGCCTGTTTTATAGGCACCTAGCATGCGAGACGGCAGGCCACAAGAGGGTTTTCCCCAACCCCAAGTGCAACTCCCCATAAGCTCTCTTGTGGCCCTCGCTAAATGGACAGCCCAACCGGCGGCCGCCTCTCAATCTTCGGCGCTCCCACACAGTACATTGGAATAGCGCTATGGATCAGGCCGAAACTTTCCCGCTACCGACCGCTACTTGGAAGGCGGATTACCTGGAAGACACGTCGGTTCGCCGCCTCGTCCTCGAGCAATATGATCGCGAGTCCGTACCTTTACGCCGCTACTTGCAATTTTTGGGCATTGATCCTGAAACGGCGCAAGAGGTCGTCCACGAAGCCTTTCTCAAGCTTCATGAGCACCTGCTCGCCGCGGGTGACCGAACCAACTTGCGCGCTTGGCTTTATCGGGTCGCTCACAACCTGGGCAGAAACACGCAAACCGCGTTTCGCTCCAGCAAGACCGATGCACTCCCCGATCTGACCGTCGCCGGCAACCTACCCTCTCAGGCCGCTTCTATCGAACAAGAGCTTCTCGCCGACGAACGCAGCCGTCTGGTGCGCACCGCTATCAATCGCCTGAGTACCGCCCAAAAAGACTGCCTGGTATTGCGCGCTCAGGGATTAAAGTACCGTGAAATCGCCGAAGTTCTGAATCTCTCCGTTTCTACCGTAGGCGAAAACATCCAACGCGGCCTCGAAAAACTGAAGGAACTTCTATGAAGGATCGTGATGAACTCGCCCTAACTCATCCTGCTGAGGATTTGATGATCAAAGCGCTAGATGATGAGTTGCCCACGGGTGATGCGCTCGAAGTGAACTCGCACCTCTCGGTCTGCGAAAGCTGCAGGCGCCGCTACCAAGCCCTTCGCCACTTGTCGGCAAGTATCGAGTTGGCGGTCGCCGCGCCGGAGTTGCAACTTTCATACGAACAACGTAGCCGCCTCGAACGCCAGCTTGAGGATTCTAAACTTGCGGCTCCCGTACCAAACGCTTCCTACGTTCTGCGCCGCCTCTCTTGGGCGGTCGCCATCGCCGCGGCGCTCGCCTTCCTTTTAATGTTCGTTCCGCAATGGAAGCGCGCGGTCAAAACCGGCCCGGTTGCGGCGGTTCAACCTAGCGCCTTTGAAGTGGATGGCGAAAGCTTTGTCGCGCTTCCGTATTCGAATCCCGATCTGCCCTTGAACGCCTCGCACGTCGTCCAGATGCAGGTGCCTGTCTCATCTTTGGCGGACGCGGGCATTGTATTCGAGCCCATATCGAATGAAATGTCCTCTTCGGATCGCTCTGTATTGGCGGACGTCTTGCTCGGAATCGATGGCCGGCCGCTTGGTATCCACGTTTTGAATGCTGAATAGAAAATCATGCAGACAGAAACAGTTCCTCGGGGGTTGCAAACAAGGAGAACAAAAATGAGAAAAGCAACGCTGACAGTTTTCGCCGCGCTGCTGTTCAGCGCGATGGTTCAGGCCCAATCCGGTGGTCCACCGCCGCCCCCACCGCCCGGCGGTCCGCACGGCTTTCATGGAGCAGGTGGCCCCGGGCCGTTCGGCTTCGGCATGCACCCGGGCAAAGTCGTCACCGGCGCTCCGTTTTCCGCCGACGCGACCGACCAGGCGACCCAAACTCTGGCCGATGGCAACACCATTCAGCACACCATCACCGGCCATATGGCTCGGGACAGCCAAGGCCGCACTTACGTGCAGCACACCATCAACGGTGGACCGCTCGCGCAAAATGGTCCCGTCAACATCATTTTTCTTTCCGATCCAGTCGCCGGCTATAGCTACGTCCTTAACCCGAATACAAAAACCGCGACGCGCCGCGCTCTAAAATCTCCAACGGGCGAAACAGACCGGGCACGTGGTCCGAGAGAGGGCGGCCCAGAATCTGCAAATCGCGTCGAGTCAGATCTCGGCACCCAGAACATCAACGGGATTACCGCCCAGGGGAAGAGTATCGTCCATACCATTCCCGCAGGCGAAATGGGGAACGCCAAAGCCATCGTCTCCACCAGCGAGACATGGTATTCGCCAGATCTGCAAATCCCGGTAATGGCGAAGCACAGCGACCCGCGGTCTGGTTCGTCGGTTTACACGCTGACTAACATCCAGCGCGGCGATCCGCCCGCGTCTCTGTTCCAAGTCCCGTCAGACTACACGATTCAAGACGCCCCCGCCGGCCGCGGTCCTCACCACGCGCCAGAGCAATAGCCGCTTTCCCGCTTTCAGATACCCGCCTGATGCTGTCGCATCGGGCGGGTTTTGTTTGCGAAGTTGCCCGCTGCCTCCAACTAGTGGTTTATTTGTCCGGCAACATGATACCCCGGCGGAATCTCAAAGACGGAAGGATGGGGCTCCGACTGGTCTATCAAGACAGCTCGCCAGAGCGTCGATCCTTCGGTTTGAGGCTTGTGCCGCTGATTCCTGCGCGCGGTCGGCTAGGTTTCATCATGGGCCCAGGCTCATCAGTGCCGGCGTTTGATCTGGAAATAGTAATTAGAAGCGCGGCTAGCCAGATGATGCAGGCGTTTTTGGTGCTAAGGCTCACAATACGCCTCCTGCGCCCGCAAGGTCGCTTCCACCCTCCTTCAGCATCACCTTGCATTGGAAAAGACTCAGTCTTGCTCTCCGGCGCTCGGCCGTTCGATAATAAAGTCGATGCGCCCGCACGCAAGCGTCTAAGGCCGGCATAGCTCAGTTGGCAGAGCGGCAGTTTTGTAAACTGCGGGTCGGGGGTTCAAGTCCCTCTGCCGGCTCCATCCCCTGCGATTCGTCTTCTGACCGATCGGTGCGATCATAGTATTTTCCCGTGAATCGAACCTTCGCATTCTACCTCTCAGGATGGGCTTTGTCAGGACTTCTTACTACTTTCCCGCTTCTTGCCGAAACTGTACCGGCGCCGCCCGTTGCCCCTCGCAATCCGCGTACTGAGGTGCGCCACGGCGCTACCGTCACCGACAACTACTATTGGCTGCGCGAACGATCCAATCCCGAAGTCATCAAATATCTCCAAGCTGAGAACGCCTACACCGAGGCGATGACGAAAGATCTGAAGCCGTTTGAAGACACTCTCTACCATGAGATGCTCGGCCGCATCAAGCAGACCGATCTCAGCGTTCCCGTCCGCCAGGGCGCCTATCTTTATTACTCCCGCACAGAAGAAGGCAAGCAGTACCCGATTCAGTGCCGCCGAAAAGGTTCCATGGACGCGCCCGAAGAAGTGTTGCTCGACCCTAACCAGTTCGCTAAAGAGCACAAGTTCGTCGGTCTTGGCGGTCTCCATGTCAGCGACGATCAAAATTTCCTCGCCTACACCATCGACTTCGTCGGCTTTCGACAGTACAGCCTGCATGTCAAGGATCTCCGCACCGGCGAAACTCTTCCCGACACCGCCGAGCGGGTCACCAGTGTCGAATGGGCCGCCGACAACAGAACTCTTTTCTTCACCACCGAAGACGCTGTCACCAAACGTTCCGACAAGCTCTGGCGCCACGTTCTCGGTTCCACGGCACCCGAGCCCCTCTTCGAAGAGAAAGATGAGCTCTACGACATCGGCCTCGACAAAACGCGGGACAAGAAGTACCTGCTGGTTGAGAGCGAAAGCAAAGACACCACTGAATTCCGATACCTCAGGTCCGACCACCCGCAAGAGGCTTTCTCAGTTTTTCTTCCGCGCGAAAAGAAGCACCGCTATTACGTAGACCATCGCGAAGGTCTGTTTTACATTCGAACCAACAAAGGCGGCAAGAACTTTGAGATC
>DATJUG010000007.1:0-4577 GCA_035502635.1 Bryobacteraceae bacterium | reverse complement strand
CCACGAACATAGGCGGGCATCATCGCGGGGCTCCTCGCCGGCCATAGAAAGCTGAGCTCATAGGGCGACGCAGCACGAAGAATCGCAATGGCTTCCTCTGGCCCGCTTTGACGAAGCGCCACTGCGGCGCGAATCGCCGGCAGAAAATCGAATTGAACGCAGGTGCGCTCCGGGAAGCGTTGATTCAAATCCGCGGAGAGATTATTGGCTTGCGGTAATTCGCCCGCAAGGGCCAGAGCAAGAGCCGACATCTCGCGCGAATCCCAGTCGGCGGACATGCTGGTGGCGCGCATCGCCGCGCTTCTCGCCTCTGTGACGTTCCCGAACAGCGCTTCCGTCAAGGCTGAAGTTGCCCCCAGCGCTGCTGCCGTCTCCATGGCATTCGCCCGCGTCGCTGTGGCGATAGCTCCCTGAGTAAGATCGCGTGCATGGGACAAGCGGCCCGCGTATGTGGCCGTGCCGATTTCAACGTAGGGTCTATCGATCGCAGGCAGATTACTTCCCAGCCTATCCATTCCTGCACCGTCCTGCAGTAGGAAGGCGACCCAATAGAGCATGTCGGGGAAATAGAAAGATTGGAGGGACCGAGCCTCGGCTCCCTGGATGGTCGCGCGTGATTCCTCCAAACGATTCAGCAAGACTTGATCGGTCGCTACCTCGACATAGCTCTGCGACCTCGTTGGGTCGAGCCGGACAGCCTCCAGGCTTGCGGCAAGAGCTTGGTCGTACCGGCCGAGTACCCGGTAGTTATAATCCAGTTGGCTGAAAGCCCGCTGGTCCCGCGGATAGGTTTGAGTCCAAAGCAGGGACGCATCCGCTGCTTTCTCAAAGTCTCCCGTATACCATATATGGTAGAGCCCGGAGATAAAGAGCTTCTCCCAATCGCTGGCCCGATCGCGAAGTTCATAAGCTTTCCGAGCGTTCTCCGACGCCAGATCGCTGTTGCCGCGGAAAGCGTACAGGTTACTCAGCAGGGCGTGAGGTGCGGCAAATTCCGGATCGAGACTCACGGCGTGCTCGCACGACTGGATCGCGGTTGCAAGGTCGCTTTGGTAAAATTCCTGATCGCAGCGACTGTAGGCTTGCAAGCTTTCAAGCGACGATGTGGTGGCTTGCACGAGCGGTACATTATAGGTCTCGAGAGAAGCGCGCGATTCGCCCAGTCTGGAGCGCAACTCGGAAGCAGCGGCGGTGAGCGCCGCGAGAACCTTGGTCTTGCCGTCTGCCGTGACTTGTTCCTGCGCCAGCACCTCGCCGGTCTGACAATCGACCGCGTTCAACCCGAGGACGTACTGATTATCGAGAGAGGCGATGGAGCCCTCGATTGCGGCCTTGGCACTGACTCGCTCGCAGAGTTGGCGCGCCAAAGCGGGCGTCAGCCGCGCGTCGAGCGGCTGCTCCATCAGACCCAACGTTTCTGTGATTCGATCTCCTGAAACAATCGTGAAAAACGGCGATTGCTCGATCTGGACGGAGAGTCCCTGCCGCAGAGTGCCGTCAAAAACCGGATCCCCTGTGGTGTTCGTGAAGTCCGCAAGGACAATCGCGTCCTTCTCGGTGAGCTTCGGCGCCCGATGCAGGTATAGATATCCGGCGCTTCCCAAGGCGACCACGACAGCAAGTGCGGCTGCAAGGCTGAGCATCGTGCGACGGCGCGGCGGCCGGCGCGCGACTATAGGGACTGCCACGGCAGTGGCGTCGCTCAACCGGCGCAAGTCCACTGCCAGTTCCTTCGCGGACTGATAGCGGTTCTTGGGATCTTTTTCGAGGCACTTCAGAATAATTCGCTCCAATTCCAAAGAGATGCGCGAATTGAATGCCCGCGGCGTGACTGGCGGCTGGTGCAGGATCGCGTCGGTCAACTGCGGAACCGAATCCTGCTGAAATAATCGGCGGCCTGAGGCAATCTCGTACAGCACCAGGCCGACCGCATGAATGTCGGTGCGAGCATCGACCGGCTCGCCCAGGAGTTGCTCGGGCGACATGTAAGGCAACGTGCCCACAAGCGCCTGCGATTCGGCGAAGCTTTGCGTCGTGGCGGCATCCGAGAAGGGCCGCAGCAGTTTCGCCAAGCCGAAGTCGAGAACCTTCGCCTGTCCCTTCGGGGTGACCATCACGTTGGCGGGTTTCAAGTCGCGATGAATGATACTTTGGTCGTGCGCCTCCTCCAGAGCCGCGGTGATTTGAGAACCCAGCGAAACTGTTTCCTTCTCGCTCAGCGAACCTGATTTGAGTTTTTCGGCCAGCGATGCGCCGGGAATGCATTCCATGACAATGTAGTCGGTGCCATCTTGCTCCCCAACGTCGTAAACGGCCGCGACGTTCGGGTGATTGAGTTTGGCGAGAGCGAGTGCTTCCCTCCGAAAGCGCCGGCGCGCGCTATCGTCGCTCAGCAAGCCGACAGAGAGGATTTTGATGGCGACGTCGCGCTCTAGCCGAGTGTCGCGGGCGCGGTAGACTTCTCCCATCCCGCCCGCACCGATAGCAGCGGTAATTTCATAGGAGCCTAGCCGGGAGCCTAGCGATACCGCCATGATTGGAGTGGATTCTACATCAAGAACGCGCGGGCCTATGCAAAGTCCTAATTAACGCCGAAATCGGAGAAGTAGGTTCCAGTACGAACTTCTCCGATAACGCGACTAACCATCCAAGTACAAGTCGGCTATCGCGACAAGACACCTGTCCGGGTGCTTTGCGGTAGAGTTCCCGCAAATTGTTGGTGTGTCGCATTCCGAACAACCTGCGAAGATTCGGCAATAAAAGTGTAAGAAACTGCGTCGACTAACGACTACCTCTGTGTACGGCCAAACAGTGGTGCAAAAAGAGCGCATTCTGGCACAGGACAAGCTGTACGAGGAAGCGGCCAGCGGCTTCGGTACGGCCTTGGGTCGGCTCGCGCGCGCCTACGAAGCGGACCCGGACAAACGTCGCGATCTTATTCAGGAGATCCACCTCGCCCTATGGCGAAGTTTCGAAAAGTTTGACGGCCGGTGCTCGCTGCGAACGTGGGTCTATCGCGTGGCGCATAACGCGGCCACAACGCATGTGATCACGCAGCGCCGGGCCAAGGCGCTGAGCATGGTGAGCCTGGAGGAAGCCGAGAAACTGTCCGACAAGAATGAAAGAAAACTCGCATCTGATGAACGCCAGACGCTGGACCGGTTGCTGGCGCTGATTCAAATGCTGAAGCCGCTCGATCGGCAGGTGATCGTGTCGTACCTGGAAGGTATGGACGCCGCTTCGATTGGAGAGATCACAGGGATTTCGGCGGGAAACGTAGCAACAAAGATTCACCGGATCAAGAACATCTTGGCTCGCGGTTTCACGAAGGAGGACGCCATGACGAATGAGGTTCCGCCGAACGACATGAGAAATGTTTGGCAAAACCAGCCGATGGAGAGCACGAGAATGTCGGTGGAAGAACTTCGGCACAAAGCAGGGAAATTTCAGAAAAGGATACAACTCAGGAACCTTCGTGAGTACATTGCAGTCTTATTCGTCGTGGTCGGATTTGGGTTCTATCTGAAGTGGTTTCCCAGTGTCGCAATGCGCGTCGGTTCCGGTCTGACCATTGCCGCTGCACTTTATGTCGCCTATCAGCTTCACCGGATAGGGTCTGCCGAGACTCTTCCGGAGGATTGCGGCTTTGAATGTTGTATCGACTTTCATCGGAGGGAACTGGAGCGGCAGCGCGATTTGCTTCGCCGAATATGGTGGTGGTATCTGGGGCCTTTCGTCCCCGGAATGCTCGTGTTTCTCGTGGGGCTGCAGGTCGCGAGAGAACCACGATTCCCGCACCATGGGATCCCCTTTGTTGTTGATCTGGCGTTTTGCGCTCTGGTGTTCGTTCTGATCGGAAGGCTGAATCAACGGACAGCTCACCGGTTGCAACGCCAGATCGACGATTTACACGCAATGGCAAAAGGCCAATAAGGAGACCGTGTATGACAGCTATTGGGCCGATAGCGCCGATCTCGGCCGTGATTTCCATAATTAAAGTACCGGTATTCGTTCGCAACGTTGGGCCTTTCGTCGCGATTCTGGCCATTTGGGCGGTGTTGCTGCTGGTTATGAGGAAACGAGATTAGCAAGGACGCCGATTTCCGGGCTCGGGGCATTTTGGGGTCAAGCACCGGCCCGGGGAATCTGCAAAACGCGACCGGAACAGGACAAACGACAAGTCAAGTCCTGATTAACGCACTAACCGTCCATGCGGAGTCCTGGCACTTTTCCGGGCCCGACTAACCAGGCACTAGGGTCAAAGCGTGGTAAATTCCCCGATAAGATGAAGCCCGACATTCGTAAGGCCGTCGCTGTAATCAGAAATTCGACAGCTCTCGACGACGTGGCTATTTACAACGCACTTGTGGCAGATGGTGTCGAGCGTCAATCAGCGGCCCGACTTGTCGTATTTCTTCCGATGGTCTATGGCCGTCTGCTTTTTGCAAATTCAGGAGCAAGGTTTTCAAGCGAGTATCGGACGGCGCTGACGGACGGAACTGTGTCTCCGGTCAAGCTACTTGTAAACGAGCCTCTATGGAATGAGGCGATGGAATTTGCCAAGGCCGAAATCGAGG
>DATJUG010000006.1:0-13608 GCA_035502635.1 Bryobacteraceae bacterium | reverse complement strand
ATGCCCGACGATCAACTCGACGGATTCGTCGATGCTCTTGCCAGAGGAATATGCTCCTTCGAAAAGCAGGCGATAGCGGAGATAAAACGAACGATTCGCCTGAACAGCTTGCCCTTTTTTTCGGGCTAAGTTGCCACTGTGTATAGAGATCTCAGCAGAGAATATACGAAGTCGCGGCGGACATCACTCGCGGGGGAATCGGCGGAATGCGATTCCGATAGGAGCTGGGGGAGATGAAACGTGTCGTTATCGTTGGGGGTGGCTTTGCGGGGGTGAGTTGCGCGCGAAGGCTGGCATCAAATCCAAGTGTCCATGTCACGCTGATCGATAAGAACAATTACCAGCAGTTCCAGCCACTGCTTTACCAGGTAGCAACTGCTCTGCTAGCGCCTGATAACGCGGCATTTTCTTTACGTTCACTTCTCCGCGGCCATGCCAACGTCGATGTCAAGATGGCCGAGGTGGTCTTCGCCGATCTCAAGACTCGAACTGTCAAAACCGCAGATGGAAAGATGTATCATGGTGACTTTTTGATTCTCGCCGCCGGCGCCCAGGCAAATTTCTTCGGTACCCATGGAGCAGACAAACATGCGTACCCGTTGTATTCACTTCGCGACGCTGAGTTGCTCCGGTCACGAGTTCTAATGCTCCTTGAGTCCGTCGATCGGGACCCTTCACTGATCGAGCAAGGGGCGTTGAATTTTGTTGTCGTGGGAGGAGGTGCAACCGGCGCTGAGACGGCGGGTGCGCTTGGACACCTAATCCAGACAGCGCGGAGAGACCTGTATATGAAGCTGGAGTGGACCAGAGCGCAAGTATTCCTAATCGATAGCGGCCACACAGTGTTGAACGCGTTTTCAAAAAGATCCCAAGAATATGCCACCGTGAAGTTGGAGCAGCGTGGAGTGCATATCCTCTTCGGTGTGGCTGTCAAGGAAGTGCATCCCGGATATGTCCTGCTCTCTGACGGAACCAAGATCCTAACTCGCACTGCCATCTGGGCCGGAGGGCTGAAAGCATCTTCGTTGTCGGAGAAACTCGGCATCCCGACCGGGCGTGGAGGCCGTATCGATGTACAGCCTGACTTTAGCGTTACCGGCTTTTCCGGTGTCTACGCCCTAGGCGACTTTGCGAACATTGCCGGCGCGGACGGCAAACCGTTACCCCAGCTTGCATCCGTCGCGCAACAGGCAGGGAAGTATTGTGCCGAGAATATCGCTGCTGCAATCGCAGGGCAGCCGGGAAAGCCCTTCCATTACTTCGACAAAGGGATCATGGCAATGATTGGACGCAACGCGGCGATCGCCGAACTTGGCAAACATCGTCACGAACTTACCGGTCCGATTGCCTTCGCCGCATGGCTTGGCGTTCACGCCCTATTGCTGGTTCCAACTCGTGCGAAGATTGAAGCTTTCATTCAGTGGGCATGGGATTATTTTGGTGGCTCAAATGTCGATCCGGTTCTCGATCGTCCCGAGCAGGTGACTGTAAATTGGCACGCGAATGAGGAAGAGGAAATGCTTCGGACAAAGAGCTAAGGGCCGGAATCCAATTAGTGAGCCAACGGAGAAGCTCGATTGACCGAACTCGAAATGCCGGAATTTCAGTACCTTTATGGGGCCTGTTGAGATGTATTAAGACGTGCCGCAAGAAAAGGATGAACAGCAACAGCCCCAAACGTGACAAGGTATCAAATATCCCCCGCTTTAGAAAGCGTATAATGCGGCCTCGGTTCGCTCCGGCATCGAAACGAGTGTCCAGGGAAGGCGGACGCTGAGAGCCGCTCGCCGGAAAATGAGTCAGCATTCGTTCCCCAGCATGAGGAGAGAGGAGGCCAGCTTCTGACAAATGTCAGTGATAGCCAGCGAAATCGGGGAGCTGAGTCCATGGAAGGCTTCCTTTAATCGCCGGATGGAATCATCGGCGATACGCGCAGGTGCGGCCTCTTGGTGCGCAATCCAGGCGGCAATATGCATAAGCTCATGGCTGAATTCGTTTAGAAAATCGTCCAGAGCCTGATTTTGGCGCTCGGTCAAGCCGGAGCTCATCTCTCGTCGCCCACGATGTGAGAGAAGACTAAGCTCTAACAGGTAGATTGAGCGCAACGCCGGCTGAGCCCTCTGAATCCGCCCACACTCGGCAACGTCCTCCTCGCGCCGATGACGAAACTCATACTCAAACTGCGCAGTATCCGTTTGCGATTCCAGGCTGGCGAAGTTGTCATTAATCTCACTGCGGAGACGGCTGGCCTGTGAAACGGCGACAGCTTTGTCGCGCGTCTCCGAACAGACTGCAAGCTGTGCCAGCATCCGTACGTTCCTCGTCAGCAATTTTTGCAGCTGCTCCGCATCGCTCTTCGTCCCGAAGCGGTCGAAGATAATGCCCATCGCGAGGATACCCACCAACACGCCAATTACCTTATTGCGTGCGATCGTGAGGTCGGTCTGGACGTGGGAATCCTGCAGGTTGATAAAGTAGAAGGAGAGCGCGATCTGCACGCCGAAGTAAGAAAGCCGCGGGCTGGAGGTCGCAAACCATGCGGCGATGGCGGTCCCCGCTGCGAAGAAGAGAGCAAACCCGAAGACGCTGTCGATGCCGGGCAGGATCAGAACCTGCGCCGAAATGCCCATGACCAGCCCTCCGACAACAAAACCGGCAAGGCGGAGAAATTGTGCCTGCAGCGACGTGCCGGTGGTGCTCAGCGCAGTAACGATGCAAGTGAGGACACAGATGAAGATGCCCGGCCAATCGAGCGCGTTGTAGAGGACGTAACAGACGCTGGCGGCCATGCATCCGGCAAAGGCGAAGCGTTGATATTCCGGGTTCTGGAATGCGTCAGGCAGAAACAGAGCGCGCAACCAGTCCCGTCCTGGCGCATCAAGGGAGCCAGCGACGATCTCATCGTGTTGAAAGACTTCGGTGATGAGTGCGACAATTCGTTCCATCTCTTGAAGCGCGGGGAAACCTGAGGAAGGCTGCCCCTCGAGCTCAGGAGGGGATACGGAAATGACCCCTGACTCGCGCAGCTCCGTTCGGATTGCCCCGAGCTTCTCGGATAATACGCGGAGGCGGATCGCGTCGCCGTCATCAGGCTGGGAAGGGGAGCGCTCGAGATCTGCGGCAAGACCAATGAGCCGGCCCGCCAGCGAAATCAGGGCGCCGCGCTGCGCCCGCTGGGTCAGGCTCAGACCTTCGCGCTGCAACATCATCCTGAGCCGGCCCGTGCCGATCATGCGGTATTGAAGAAGCCTGTCCGCGATCGACTTTGGTGGGGCATGCAGAGAGGCAATGCTTTCCGCCATCTGCTGCACCGCGAGTAACAGGTCGTCAAGGGATGTGATGAGCGGATCTGAGCGATCAAAGATGCGGTATAGAAGCTCGGTTCCCACAGTGACGCCAGCACCTATGGCGATTATCAAGACAGGCCAAAGAGTGCCTTCCACTTGGATCTGGCTCGGCACGGAGCGGTCCCATACCGGCAGGGTAACGCCTATCGGGATGGCGAAAGCGGCTGCGGCCGCGTAGTTAGTCATGGTGCGTATCACGAAAAAGGCCAGATAGAGGCTCCCGATTACCCAGAAAAAGTGAGCAATGGGATAATCGCGGAACAGCATCATGCCGAACAGCGTGTAGAGGCTCGCGACGACGAATGCGAGGACGACGATTCGACCCCCCCGCCGGGTGGCGGCGAGATTTTCGCGAGCCAGGAGAATTGAAAACAGAGCAGCCAAGAACGCGTTGGGAATGCGGAAGGTCACGACGATGAGCATAATTAGTGTCGCGGTGACCGTCATGCGCGCAACCGTGTTCACGCGTCCCGGATACGGAGCAACTTCCCACCGGATGAATTCGCGAAACCAAGCCCAAGAGACACCTCGGCGCGCTGGCTGATAGCGGAATTCAGCGGCTCGGGTTGACATATCAAGGCTTCCGTTTGTATCCGCGGATAACCACTACTGCCGATTCCCCGAGACGCATGTCAGAGGGCGGCGACTGAATCCGGATGCGAACGGGGTAGCGGCTGGCCAGATGTACCCAGCTCAGAGTGCGTTGCACGTCAGGCAAACCGGGCGTAATTCGGCCAACGATCGAAGGATCGGGAATAACGCCGTACCCGGTGCTTTCGACGACGCCCGTAAGTCGCAAGCCTGGATCAGACATGAGGTAGATGTCCGCGGTCATACCCGGCTGTATGTGCTTCAGTTGTGTCTCACGGAAATTCGCAACGACCCACCAGACGCGAGTATCGATAAGCGTAAAAATCTGCTCTCCCACGTGAGCATAGGCACCCTGAGAGATGACGAGGTCGGTAACACGTGCGTCGAATGGAGCGTAGACGCGGCAGTGGTTGTAGTTGTACTCCGCATTGGCGATTGCGGCGGCCCGTCCCTCCCGTTGAGCCACCAGAGGATCGAGGCTAAGTACGCTGGACTGCGACTGGTGAAGCTGTGCGGCACTCTGCTCTGCCGAGGCCTTGGCCTCCGCCAGGGCTGCCAGCATGGAGTTGAGGTGGGCTCGATCAAGAGCCAACTGCGACTCGGCTTCGTGCACGGACTCCGCGCTGGCCTGCTCTGTCGTGCGCGCCTGATCCACCTGGTCGACGGTAACAAACTGCTTGGCGAGCAGGGGCTCGATGCGGTGTAAGTTGTTTTTCGTGTATGCCCACTCGGTGTTAGCTCGACTCAACGCAGCCTCAGAGTGGGAGACATCGGCCTCCGCCTCGCGGATCAAAGCTTGCGCCCGGTCGACATTGGCGCTGGCGCTGCGCGTTGCCGCCCCGGATGCGGCGACGGCGTCCACCTCGGCCCCAATGCGCCTCTGTTCGTCAACGATCTGGCCTTCGAGGGCGGCCTGGTCCGACACTGCGCGGTCAAGCGCGTACTTGTAGGGTCGATCATCCACTGCGAAGAGTAAATAGCCCTGTCTGACGAACTGGTTGTCGGCGACGTTCAAGTGCAGTATTGGCCCTTCGACTACAGGTGCGATGCCGATGTAGTTGGCAAAGACTTCGGCGTCATCTGTGTGGGGACGCCAAGCTGTAACCGAGTACACACCTATCAACCCGATCACCGCCAGCAGAACCATGGCTGCGGTGAAGATCCAACCGTAGCGGTCAAGTCTTGCCTCGCGATTGTCTTGCTCGATTTCGCCGGTGTGTTCATTGGGCATCGCGTCCACCTAGCTGTAGAACAGCAGCCAGAGCATGCACGTCAGAAAGATTGCCATGCTGAGGTACGAGAGCACGGGTGCCGCGAGGTGTTGGGCCATGGCGGTGCGAGCGATCAGCGCGCGCGCGCCCGCCACCAGTGCAAGACCACCAACCGAGCAGAAGATCCATGCTGGGAAGAAAGAGCCGAAGATGCTGTATTCCGGCGCATGCGAGCAGCCAGTAAACGTTAACGACAATCCCAGCGATAAGGCCCCGAGTTCACCCAATGACCACCTACCGCGTCGATTGCGCATTGTCCGCTCAACCGGCATTTTCAGAACGCCTCGCGTTTGCTGAAGACCCTGTTTCTGTCCCGACTCCGCCGCCAGCGCGGCCGGACACTCCAACTTCGCCATGCTCAATCCGAACTCCACGGTCATTTCCGGCTCGATATGGGACCCCGACAAAACCGCAATGCGGTCATTCACTGGAACAATCAGCGGGGTACAAGCCTCACGCGACCGAACTCTCGCCTCCTGATTAGGTCATAGAGCTAAATGCGTAATCTATTGGACGAAAGTATCGATCGATACCTTCGCATCAGATCATCGCGCCTGCGCCCGGGAGATCAGCCACCTCCAGCAACCGACAGAAACTGTGGCCCCGGCAGGTAAACCGGTGAAAGTAAGATGTCTAACAATTCTTTGGTATCGATCGACACCTTGGTTCAATAGATTCGGATCACCGCTTCTGTCGTAATCGCGGGTGTGGGCGAAGCAATCGTCTTCCAGCCGGGTATAGGCGGGATTGGCACGACAGAGCGCGAACTGAAGGGACTTGGCAACGCGGTGACAAGGCTGGGTCAGCAGTCAGGCGACGAGGTGGTCTGTGGAATTGCGGGATCTCGGCGGGGCACAAAGGATTCTTGCGCAGGCGCTGTGCCGGAATGGTGCTGCTTGTCCTCATTCAGCGCCGACCAGAGCGGAGGCGGTACTGTGACAGCAAACTCCGATGGGAGAGCGGCTTGGCTAGTGAGCGCCGGGGTGTCACTGCGAGTGTACCGAAAGAGGTCTCGACCGATTGGGCGCAGCCGATGCCTGGGGGTTCTATTGTTGCCGTTGGCTCTGCTTTTTCCGGCGGCGCGAGCTTCAGGGCAATGTGGCGAGAAAGTGTCCTCTCCAGCGGCCGCGGCAAAGTGTGCCGCTCGCGAAACTCCTCGCGAGGGAACAGTGATTCTGGATCCGACTCATCCCTACACCCTGGCCGAGTTGATCGGCATTGCCGAGGTCCACAATCCGAGCACTCGCGCGATCTGGGAGCGCGCAAAGCAGAAGGCAGATGAACTCGGCTTGGCAAAAGGCGCCTATTACCCGAAGCTGGACGGTTTGGCTGTTTCCGGCGACGAGAGATTGATCAATCCGTTCCCGAAGCCCCTGGCTCCTCGGGGGTACGTGATGGTCGAGGTACCGGCAGTCCGCCCTGAAATCACGCTGCGATATCTCATCTTTGACTTTGGGAAGCGCGGAGCAAACGTGGACTCGGCGAAGGAGGAGATGCTGGCCGCGGGGGCGGACGTCATTGAGGTGAGCCAGGGACTGGCGTTCCGCGTCGCTACTGCGTATTACTGGCTGGTTACCGCACAGGAAAGATTGCAGGCCGCTCAGGACACGCTGCGAACTGCAAAAACTACGCAGGATGCGGCAGAAAGCAGACTGAAGAATGGACTTGCAACTCTTCCCGACGTTCTCAATGCCCGGGCGGAAACCGCACAGGCTGCGTTCGACGAGGAATCCGCGGAAGGGGACGAAATGACTGCGCGCGTGGAGCTGACTGAAGCCGTGGGGGCCGATCCGTCTCCGGACATTGTGATCGACAGCGAAAGGAGTGCGCCGTTGCCCGAGGAACTCACAATGTCCATCGACGCGCTTATGGATCGCGCGATGAAGGATCGCCCCGATCTCATGGCGGAGAGTCTGCGAATCCGCGAAGCGGACGCTGACATTCGTGCAGCCAAGGCAGAGTACAAACCACAGATCGATCTCTCGGGAACGGTTGCGCAGACCTCGTTGTGGCCGACGACAGATTACGGCGAGCTCGGTCCCGCGAGCGAGCCCACCTGGTCTGTGGCGCTCGGCATCCGTTGGAGCATCCTTGATGGAGGCGTGCGCAAAAACGACCTGCTGATTGCCGAATCGAAACGCCGTGAGGCACAGGACGAACTTACGACGAAAGATGATCAGGCAACGCGCGAGGTGTGGACTGCTTACATAGCGTTCCGGACGGCGCTACGAAAGCACGACGCTGCTGTAGCACTTCTCGAAGCTGCCAACGCCTCTTACTCGGCGTCCCTAGAAGCATACAAATTTGGAGTCAAGAACATCGTCGATGTTGTTACCGCGGAGAACCAACTGGCGGAAGCTCGACTATCGAATGTCTCAGCACGATCGGAGCTATTTTTGGGGGCAGTCAACCTTGAATTCGCCACCGGAAATCTGCTCAGGAATGAACCGCCGGCGACAAGAGTTCGACCGCAGGGTGGGCATCAATAATTTCCCCCACACTGAGCGAGGTTATCGCATGATCATCGACGGAGAGAACGAAATGGTCCGTCACTTTAACCCGTTTTTCTACTCGCTGGCGCCCGAAACTGACGATGTTTCACGCACGGTGGGCGGGGATTTCGGGAAACGCGATAGTACAACGAATCCCGTCTAAGGAGATACTGTGGCAAACTCACGTTCCGATGCGCTGGTTTTCTTTGGTGCGACCGGTGACCTTGCGTATAAGAAGATCTTCCCTGCGCTGCAGGCGATGGTAAAGCGCGGTCACCTCGATGTGCCGGTCATTGGAGTTGCCAACGCCGGTTGGACGCTCGAGCAGTTGAAGGCGCGTGCGCTCGACAGCCTCGGGAAACACGGAGGAGTGGACGACGCCGCGTTCGAGAAGCTGTCCCGCTTGCTTCGCTATGTTGACGGAGACTACCAGAGTACCGCAACTTTTGAAGCGCTTGGCCAGGAACTGAAGAACTCACATCGTCCAGCGCACTATCTCGCAGTGCCCCCGGCGATGTTCGAAACCGTGGTTGAGAACCTGGTCCACTGCGACTGCACCTCAGGCGCGCGAATTATTGTTGAGAAGCCGTTTGGTCGCGACCTGGAATCGGCGCGCGACCTCAATCAGATCCTCCTTCGAAATTTCGACGAGGCTGCGATCTTCCGGATCGACCATTACCTTGGCAAGCGGCCTGTACAAAACATGGCCATATTCCGTTTCGCAAACGCATTCATGGAGGCGTTCTGGAATCGGAACTATGTCGAAAGCGTCCAAATTACGATGGCTGAGGACTTTGGTGTCCAGGGTCGCGGCGCCTTTTTCGACCAGACGGGCGTGATCCGTGACGTCATTCAGAATCATTTGTTTCAGGTCCTTTGTAATCTCGCGATGGAGCCATCGGCAGGGATGGACAGCGAATCGATTCGCGATGAGAAGGTCAAGGTCCTCAAGGCAGTTCGGGCGCTGGACGAGAAAAACCTGGTTCTGGGGCAGTTTCACGGATACCTTGACGAAAAGGGAGTCGCACCCAATTCGAAGGTAGAGACTTTTGCTGCGCTTCGGCTGGAAGTGAATTCGTGGCGCTGGCAAGGCGTTCCATTCTATATTCGGGCGGGGAAGTGCTTGCCCGTCACCGCGACTGAAGTAGTCTGTCGACTGCGAAAACCACCAACTGAGATCCCGGCGGACGTCCTGCAGTCGAACTATTTGCGCTTCCGGATCGGCCCAGATGTATCAATTGCGATGGGGATCACGGTGATGGGGCCAGGAGATAAGCTGGTCGGTAAGCCTGCGGAGATGATCGCCAGCAAGCAACCTGACGCCGAGGACATGGATGCCTACGAACGGGTGCTGGGAGATGCCATGGTTGGAGATGCGACTCTGTTTGCCCGTGAAGACTATGTGGAACAAGCTTGGCGGATCGTGGATCCACTGCTGAAAGGCGACGCCCCCGTCTATCCTTATGATCCAAACACCTGGGGACCGCGTGAGATAGATAGAGTGACACCTCTCGGAGGGTGGCAGAACCCTGTTGTCAGATGAAAAACTTCAGCGGTTTCTCATCGTGCTGCTTGAGATCAAAAGATGGCAGGGGGATGAGCAGCGATGATGCGAGTGCAGGCGCGTGTCGTCGATGACCGAGCCGGCTAGTTCCCCTCCATCGAGGCGGATTCTAAAGAACACCCAGTCTCCGCAGCTCGTTGCTTAGCGCAAGCTCTCCAGTGAACTGGATCGCCTTCATCCCAGCTGCCAAGCCGCTGGCGACATTCTCTTCGCGATCGTCGATAAACAGTACCCGCGGGGGCGGGCAGCCGAAGACATCCAGCGCCCGGCGGTATATCGCCGGCTCCGGCTTCCGCAAGCCCATGTAACACGAGCTCAGCGCCACCTTCAAATACCGGCGCAGATGGAACTTGCCAAATCGGAACTCGTTTGTCTCCCGGGCTTCGTTATTCAGGGCGCCAATCATGCAGTGGTTCGATGCGGACAGTTCCTGGAGGATTCTCATTGCCCCATGGGGCAGGAGTTGTGATTGCGCCAGCATGAAGTCGAAGAATTCGTCGCGCGAAAAACCCCGCGGCTCATAAAAAACCGTTGCATCCAGATACTTGTTTAGGCTGATCTCTCCCCGCTCCCAGGCCGGCGCAACCTCCGCATGTCTGGCTCCAAGTTCGTGCGCGTCGAGTTTGAAATGCGCCACAGCGGCCGCGCGCTCGCTCACGTCCCATCCATTGGTCAGCAGCACTCCACCTACGTCAAAGAGAATCACATCGAATGGGGCCATGGAGGTCTCTTTCCTGCGCTCTGCGCGTTCGTTCCATTAAGATCAGCGGCGCCTCATCAATAGCGCCGCAACCGCGCCACATCGGAGCCGTGCCACTCACAAGCCTGACGTTCCTTGTGACTCACCTAATCCGTATATCGAAAATCCCTTCTACTGCAACTCGAAAAAGGACACCTCTCCACGAGGACAAATCCGCGCATTTATGCCGCGTTCGCCGAACCACTTCGGCATAAATACTTTGCTTCGATCGCCAACACTTTCTTTAACCGCCGCTGAAATCTCGCTTCCTTCCCCTGAAACGTGGCTCCAATGAACGCGTGCGCCAGCTCGTACGCCGGCGACGCTCCGATTATTCGCGCCCCAAGTACGAGCACATTCATGTTGTCGTGCTCCACGCCCTGGTGCGCCGAATACGTGTCGTGGCAAATTGCGGCGCGAATCCCGGGAATCTTGTTGGCCGCCACGCAAACGCCTACTCCCGATCCGCAGATAAGAATCCCGCGCGACGCAACCCCGGCCCTAATCGCTTCGCCCACCTTCTCTGCAAAATCGGGATAGTCGTCCTCAGGCTCAATCTTGTACGTACCCAGATCAACCACTTCGTGGCCTGCCGCACCAAGGCTTGCGCGTACGTCCTCCTTAAGAGGAAATCCCGCATGATCGGAACTGATGACCAGCTTCACTATGTCGTCCTTTCGGAACAGCGATTAGCAATCAGTCGCCAGTGAACAGCGTGTACTATCAGAGATCCCTCCTTGAATACTGACCCTTGATCCCTGTCTACTGTTCACTGCTTTACGATCTTCTTCGCCCTCGCCGCTACATTCTCCGGTGTGAATCCAAGCTCGGTCATCACGATCTTGCCAGGCGCCGACGCGCCAAACCGATCGAGCCCGACCACGTCGCCACCGGCGCCCACATACTTCCACCATCCGTGCGGGGCACCCGCTTCCACCGCAAGCTTGGGCACACCCGCCGGCAGGACGCTCGCCCTGTACTCTGCCGATTGCTCCTCGAAGACTTTCCAGCTTGGCATGCTGACCACACACGCCGTGATTCCGTCCGCGGCAAGCAGTTTGGCCGCACCCAAAGCGACTGAAACCTCTGACCCTGTCGCGATCAAAACCACCTGCGGATCTGCCGCGCCCTCCAGAACGTAGGCGCCCTTACTCACGCCAGCGTAA
Source organism: Bryobacteraceae bacterium (assembly GCA_035502635.1). Taxonomy (GTDB): domain Bacteria; phylum Acidobacteriota; class Terriglobia; order Bryobacterales; family Bryobacteraceae; genus Bog-105. The sequence continues at coordinate 2,438 of DATJUG010000006.1, read as the reverse complement.
ATGTCATGCTTAGTTGCGTCGATCACCGGCAGATCCTGCCGCGTCAGCGCAAAGAACGTCGGCCCGCCGCGCTCCAGCGCCAACCGCCACGCTGCCGCCGTCTCATTTGCGTCCGCTGGACGAAAATCCGTCATGTACGGCACCGCGCGCAGCGCTGTCAGGTGTTCAATCGGCTCGTGCGTCGGCCCGTCCTCACCCAATCCGATCGAATCGTGCGTAAACACAAACAGCGAGTTCGCCTTCATGAGCGCTGCAATCCTCAGCGCCGGCTTCGCGTAGTCAGAAAACACGAAAAACGTCGACCCGTACGGCCGCAGGCCCCCGTGCACCGCCATCCCGTTCACTGCCGCGCACATTTCCAGCTCGCGCACGCCAAAAAACACGTTGCGCCCGCTTGGATCGTCGGCGAAATGCGGTGAATTTTTAAAGATCGTCTTTGTCGACATCGTCAAATCCGCCGCGCCGCCAAGCAGCTCCGGCACGTCGTTGAAGATCGCGGCCATCACCTGCTGGCCCGCGTTGCGCGTCGCCACCGGCTTCTCGGTCGTGAAACTCGGAATCGCCTTCTCCCAACCGGCGCGCAGCTTGCCTGCCTGCGTCCGCTCGAACTCCCCAGCCAGCTCGGGGAATGCAGTTGCATAGCTCGCGAACAGACTGTTCCACTCTGCTTCCTGCGCTGCGCCGCGCTCTATCGCCTTGCGCCAGTTGTCCAGGGCATCGCCGGGCACATAAAAGGTCTGATCTTCTGGAAATCCGAAGAATTTCTTCGTTGCAGCCGCGTCCGCCGGCCCCATTGCCTCGCCGTGGACCTTATTCGTGCCGGCCCTCGGGCTTCCGTATCCAATCACCGTGCGCACCGCAATGAATGACGGCTTATCTTCGATGGCCTTCGCCGATGCTATTGCCTCTTCAAGTGCGTCCAAATGGTTTCCGTCTTCCACGCGCCGCACATGCCAGTTATACGCCTCGAACCGCTTATACCTGTCATCGGTGAAGCTCCACTCCGTCGGGCCATCCAACGAGATCAGATTGTCGTCGTAAAGCACGATCAGCTTGCCCAGCTTCAGTGTTCCAGCCAGTGAAGCTGCTTCGTGCGATAGGCCTTCCATCAGATCGCCATCGCCACAAAGCACGTAGGTGTGGTGATCGACCACATTGAACCCCGGCCTGTTATACGTCGCCGCCAGATGCTTCTCCGCGATGGCCATTCCCACCGCCATGCCGAAACCTTGCCCCAGCGGCCCGGTCGTCACTTCTACGCCGTCGGTCAATCCATATTCGGGATGCCCCGGCGTTTTCGATCCAAACTGGCGGAAGTTCTTCAGGTCGTCGAGCGTGACTTTGTAGCCTGCCAAAAACAGCGTTCCGTAAAGCAGCATCGACGCGTGCCCGTTTGATAACACAAAGCGATCGCGATCCGCCCACCTCGAGTGCGCGGGATTGTGTTTCATCAGCTTGTGAAATAGCAGGTACGCAATTGGTGCACAGCCCAGCGGCGCCCCTGGGTGGCCGCTCTTGGCCTTTTCTACGCCATCCACGGCGAGCAGGCGCAACGTGTCAATCGAAAGCTGATCAAGTGAGAGTGAAGCAACACTGGTGGTCATGAGTATCTTTGCAATCTCCGTTTCGCTGAAGTGTGAATCGCACCGCGAATTGATGTCGTGAATGCGTACCTGGCAGCCTCCGAACAAACCGCTGCCTTGAAATCCCGCCGCTTCAGAGGTTGCGGGCAAAATCGATGTTTTGAGAGCCCACGACCTTAGTCGTGCTGCGAATACCACAACATGATCACGCCTTCTGCCACTGAGTGGATACCGATTTCAAAAAGCGTCGTGTGTTCAAAACTCCTTAGGGCCCATCAACCTTGACCTTTACGTTGTAACCAAGCCACGCGTCCTGTTCCGGCCAGCGCAGGGTCCATTCCACTTCGCAGCTGCCCGCCGCGGGCGCTATGTCCGCGCTATATCCGGCGCTTCCCAGCGTGCGGCTGTTTGCCGTGTGTATGGTTTGCCAGCCATCGTCGGTCCAGGTTGCGTCAAAGCGCCGTTCATCCAGAATCCGCAGGATCTTTCCCTCGCCCATACATTCGATAGGCCGCCGCCTGCTGTAGATCTCCACGCCGCGTCGCCGCTGCTCTCGCCCATCCGCTTCGCAGTACCGCTCGTACACCGGCTCGATGAGGTCGAAGACCCTGCCGTCAACCGCCGATCGCAGCAGCTTCAAATACTCCGCATGGGCCCACACCAGCGGCACTGCTGAGCCCGCCGGCTGCCCAACCCGCATACTGCGTTCCGGCATATCCGCCTCGTCCCACACCTGCTCGGGCAGCATCTGCCCGGACGTTGCAAATGCCTCGTAGGCTTCAATCAATGGAATCACGTCGCTGCCCGCCGCCAGTTCGTAATGGGCGCGTTCTCCGGTCAACAGCGGCCACACAC
>DATJUG010000005.1:0-5717 GCA_035502635.1 Bryobacteraceae bacterium | reverse complement strand
GCGTCGCTTTGGAATAAGGACAAATCTTCTCCGCATCGTCGGCAAGGGCCATCGCAACTTCGCTATCCATCTCCGGTAGATGAACGTTGATACGCGCCTCAAGGAAGAAGTCATCATCGTTCTTGCAGAGGTCAACCTCCGTGTGGACGGCCATCTCGGACGGCAGCCTGACTCTCCATTTGCCGGCGACGATCTTAATCGACGATAGGAAGCAGGCCGACCAGCAGGCGGCCAACAACTGTTCGGGGTTCGTGCCGTTTGCCGATGCGCCAGGGAGCGAGAATTTGAGATCCAATCGTTCATCGGAGCTGCTGGCCGCTCCGTCGTCGCGGCCGCCGATGGCATCGACTTGTGCGGTATACTGCACTCTTTCTCCCTGGTTCATCGTCCCTTCCCCCAGCTGATACTTATAGCCTTCGCTCGGCTCATGAATGGCGCCCACAGCACAATTTGGATTAAGCCAGAAGCGCAGAAGCAAAGCTATTGGACAATGGTGTCGGTTCACACTTTTGCGTCAATCGGCACGTCCGGCGAATTCACCTATACGAAAGTATCGACAATACGTTCGTCTAATTGTTCTGCTACTTCACTTCAGGCTTAATTGCTGTGTTGATTGTGTCGGCTCTGGTTGCACGCGGCAACTGAGAGCAAGAAGTTGGCGGACACGCGGTAAGCATTGGTGTGGAGGAGAAATGGGCAACATCCGGGATGTTTTGGAGCTTGCACGAAAGGATGGAGTCGCGCTCGGTCACTTCAATGTAGCGGATTTGATTTTATTGAAGGCAGTGTTCTCCTCCGCGCAGGAACTACAAGTGCCCGTCCTCGTCGGTGCGTCCGAGGGCGAGCGCGAGTTCATGGGAGTCCGTCAGATTGCGGCTCTGGTGCGGAGTTTGCGGGAAGAATTCGGCTTCCCTGTTTTTCTTAACGCAGATCATACGCACAGCCTGGAAAGGGCTGTAGAAGCCGCCAAAGCCGGATTTGACAGCATAGTGTTCGACGCTTCCGCGCAGCCATTTGAGCAAAACGCGTGCCACACTAAAGAAGCGGTTGAGGCCATCAAGACAATCAATCCCGCCATCCTCGTTGAAGGAGAGATCGGCAATATCGGTAGCGGATCTGAAATACATGAGCTTGCGCCTGACCTGTCGAGGTACCTGACCACTCCTGCAGAAGCGAAAGAGTTTGTTGAGTTAACGCAGATTGACGTGTTGGCGCCTGCTGTGGGGAACATGCACGGTATGTCCCAGAAGATGGTCGAGGGAGAAAAGAAAAAACGCCTGGATATCGAGCGAATCGCTCAAATCAAGGCGGCGGCACGGGTTCCGCTTACTCTGCACGGCGGATCGGGAACCGATGATGAGGATTTACGGCAGGCGATCGCCGCCGGAATCACCGTCATTCACATCAATACCGAACTGCGAGTCGCATGGAGAAGCGGACTTGAGGCCGGCTTGACCGCCCAGCCCAATCAAGTCGTGCCCTATAAGATTCTGCCATTTGCAGTCGAATCGGTAAAGCAGGTGGTCCTCGCTCGCTTGAAGCTGTTCAATCACGTCACGGAGCTAACGGTCGGGGAGAAGGATCGGACCACTTCGACGGTGCAAGAACGACAGGCTGTGTCTTAGAAGATTGCGACTGCCCGAAACGCAGAAATAACAAATGAAATGAGTGGGTGACGATGAGCGATCAGCCTCTATACAGGTGGCTCGAGCAGCAAGGCGAAGCTTTTGGGGGCCCCGGAATGGAGCCGCGATGGACTTCGAGCGTGAAGGACGCGGTGTGCACGGCATATGGGGCTTCGAGTCGCGTGTGGTTCACCTGCTCGCACGGGATCTTGAACGAGATCTATCACCCGACGATCGATCTTGCCCAGGTGCGCGACATGGAATTTCTCGTCACTGATGGCGAGAGCTTTGCGCACGAAGAGAAGCGCGACATGGAATCGGTGTTCGAGTACATCCACCCCGAGGCGCTGGGGGTGCGCTATGTGAATCGCGACCCCGAGGGCGGGTATGCGCTGATCAAAGAGATCATCTGCGATCCGCACCAAAGCGTGGTGGTAATGCGCGTGCGGTTGGAGGGGCGTGAGGACCTGTTGCCGCGTTTAAAGGTTTACGCGCTGCTGGCGCCGCACCTGGATTGTGGCGGGGCCGGAAACACAGCGCGGGTCGTGGATTTTGCGGGGCGTAAGGCAGTGCTGGCATGGAAGAACCGGTGGTCGCTGGCGATGGGCTCGAGCTGCGGCTTCAGCCGCGCGAGTTGCGGGTTTGTGGGCGCGAGCGATGGCTGGCAGGACCTGATGCAAAACTTCAAAATGGATTGGGAGTTCGGCTCGGCTACCAACGGCAACGTGGCGGTGACGGGCGAAATCGGATGCGCGGAATACGGAACCGGAGGCGCACGGGAGTTCACCTTAGCGATTGGAATCGGCGAAGGGAGCCACACAGCGGCGCAGAGCATGATGGACTCGCTGGCGACGCCATATGACGAGTTGCGCGAGCGGTTTATCGAGCAGTGGCAACGCGCGGCGAATCCGGAGTGGTTGGCGGCAAAGGCGCGGGACGGCGGCAAACTGATGCGCGCGAGCCACAACGTGCTGCTGGCGCACGAAGACAAGACCTATTCCGGAGCATTTGTGGCGTCGGCATCGATTCCCTGGGGCCAAACGAAGGGCGACGACGATCTGGGTGGGTACCACCTGGTATGGACGCGCGACATGGTGCAGACGGCAACCGCGCTGCTCGCATGCGGGCGGGTGGAGACCGCGCGACGTGCACTGGTGTACCTGGCCTGCACGCAACTGCCCGACGGCGGATTCGCGCAAAATTTCTGGATTGACGGGACTCCGTACTGGGGCAGCAAGCAACTGGATGAAGTGGCGTTTCCCATTATACTGGCGTGGCGTTTGTGGAAGGCGAATGGACTGGGCGAGCTGGAGATTTTCCCGTTCGTAGAGCGCGCTGTGGGCTTCCTGGTGCGGTATGCACCGATTACGCACCAGGAGCGGTGGGAAGAGAATGCGGGCTATTCGCCATCGACGCTGGCGGCAGTCATTGGTGCGGTGATTTGTGCGGCAGAGATGGCGCGCGCGCACGACTCGGCAGAACTCGGCGAGTTTCTCGAAGAGTTTGCCGATTGGATTGAGGGGCATCTCGAAGACTGGACTGCGACTAACAACGGCGTGCTGCATCCCGAGATCAAACGGCACTACATGCGTATCCGTCCGCCGGAGTGCGGTGAGGCCTATGCGCAGGAAGGTTGCGAGGGGGAATTGATCCGGTTGTCGAACCGGCCGCCGGGAACGCGGTACGAGTTTGAAGCGCGCGAGATCGTCGATGGCGGATTTCTGGAATTGGTGCGGTATGGCGTGCGGCGGGCCGCCGACCCGCTGATTGTGGACACGTTAAAGGTAGTGGATGCAGTGCTGAAGCGCGACTTGCCTCAGGGACCGGGATGGTTGCGCTACAACTGGGACGGATACGGACAACGCGCGGATGGCAGTGGGTATGAAGGCTGGGGCCAGGGGCGTGTGTGGCCGCTGTTGACCGGAGAACGCGCCCATTACGAACTGGCGGCGGGCAGCGACGTGATTCCATTGATTGAAGCCTACGAGGCATTTGCAACGTCCGGGCAGATGCTGCCCGAGCAGGTGTGGGACGAGGCGGATTTACCGGACCGCAGTATGCGGGTTGGGCAGCCGGCGGGCTCAGCAGTGCCGCTGGTGTGGGCCCATGCGGAGTATTTGAAGCTGCTGCGATCGGCGGTTGACGGCAGGGTCTTCGACCTCATCGAGCCGGTGTACGAGCGCTACTGCGAAACGGATGGGCGAGAGCAGCGGCGACGCGACGTGGAGATTCACAGCAGGCGGCGGCCTATCGAATGTATGGGCGAGGGAAAGACGCTGCGGATTCTGGATGAACGGCGCTTTGACGCAACCTGGACCGACGATGGCTGGCAAACCATACACACGGCAAACAGCCGCACGCTGGGAAGCGCCGGATATAGCGCGGACATAGCGCCCGCGGCGGGAAGCTGCGAAGTGGAATGGACCCAGCGCTGGCCGGAACAGAATGCGTGGCTTGGTTACAACGTAAAGGTCAAGGTTGATAAGCCGTAAGGAGTTTTAAACACACGACGTTTTTTGAAATTGGCATTCACTGACTGGCAGAAGGCGTGATCATGTTGTGATATTCGCGGCATGACTGAAGTCGTGGCCTCTCAAAACATCGATTTTGCCCGCAACCTCTGAAGCGGCGGGATTTCAAGGCAGCGGTTTGTTCGGAGGCTGCCAGGTACGCATTCACGACATCAATTCGCGGTGCGATTCACACTTCAGCGAAAGGAAGATTGCAAAAGATACCCATGACCACCAGTATTGCTTCACTCTCACTTGATCAGCTTTCGATTGACACGTTGCGCCTGCTCGCCGTGGATAGCGTAGAAAAGGCCAAGAGCGGCCACCCCGGGGCGCCGCTGGGCTGCGCACCGATTGCCTACCTGCTGTTTCACAAGCTGATGAAACACAATCCCGCGCACTCAAAGTGGGCGGATCGCGATCGCTTTGTGTTATCGAACGGGCACGCGTCGATGCTGCTTTACGGAACGCTGTTTTTGACAGGCTACAAAGTCACGCTCGACGACCTGAAGAACTTCCGCCAGTTTGGATCGAAAACGCCGGGGCATCCCGAATATGGATCGACCGACGGCGTAGAAGTAACGACGGGTCCTTTGGGGCAGGGTTTCGGCATGGCGGTGGGAATGGCCATTGCGGAAAAGCATCTGGCGGCGACGTATAACAGGCCGGGGTTCAATGTGGTCGATCACCACACCTACGTGCTTTGCGGCGATGGCGATCTGATGGAAGGCCTATCGCACGAAGCAGCTTCACTGGCTGGAACACTGAAGCTGGGCAAGCTGATCGTGCTTTACGACGACAATCTGATCTCGTTGGATGGCCCGACGGAGTGGAGCTTCACCGAGGACAGGTATAAGCGGTTCGAGGCGTATAACTGGCATGTGCAGCGCGTGGAAGACGGAAACGATTTGGACGCACTTGAAGAGGCAATAGCATCGGCGAAGGCCATCGAAGATAAGCCGTCATTCATTGCGGTGCGCACGGTGATCGGTTACGGAAGCCCGAGGGCCGGCACCAATAAGGTGCACGGCGAGGCGATGGGACCGGGGGACGCAGCCGCGACTAAGAAGTTCTTCGGATTTCCAGAAGATCAGAGCTTTTATGTGCCCGACGATGCCCTGGCCAACTGGCGCAGGGCAATAGCGCGCGGCGCAGCGCAGGAAGCAGAGTGGAACAGTCTGTTCGGGAGCTATGCAACTGCATTCCCAGAGCTGGCTGGGGAGTTCGAGCGGACGCAGGCAGGCAAACTGAGAGGCGGGTGGGAGAAAGCGATTCCGACCTTCAGCGCCGAGAAGCCGGTGGCGACGCGCAACGCGGGCCAGCAGGTGATGGCCGCGATCTTCAACGACGTGCCGGAGCTGCTTGGCGGCGCGGCGGATTTGACGACGTCGACAAAAACGATCTTCAAGAACTCACCGCATTTTGCCGACGATCCAAGCGGGCGCAATGTGTTTTTCGGCGTGCGCGAGCTGGGAATGTGTGCGGCAGTGAATGGCATGGCGGTGCACGGAGGATTGCGGCCGTTCGGCTCAACATTTTTTGTCTTCTCTGATTACGCAAAGCCGGCGCTGAGGATCGCAGC
>DATJUG010000004.1:0-94983 GCA_035502635.1 Bryobacteraceae bacterium | reverse complement strand
CGCCGATCTCGAAGAGGTCAAGCATGTGGCCGAGGACTTGATCGTGTATGTCACTCGCCGCGTGCTGGAGAACCGAAAGGAAGAGCTGAAGGTGTTGGAGCGCGATACCTCAAAGCTCGAGAGCGTGCAGGCGCCCTTCCCTCGCATGAGCTATGACGAGGCCGTGAAGCTCCTGCGATCGAAGGGCAGCGAGATCCAATGGGGCGGCGATTTCGGCAACGCCGACGAGACGCTGCTCACCGATAGTTTCGATCGTCCGGTCATCGTGGATCGTTATCCGGGCCATATCAAAGCGTTCTATTTCCAACCCGACGAGCAACGGCCTGAGCTGGCGCTAGGCGTCGACATCATCGCGCCCGAAGGGTATGGAGAAATCGTTGGCGGGGGCCAGCGCATTGATGATCTGGCGCTTCTGGAGCAGCGGTTGACAGAGCACAATCTGCCGCGCGAAGCGTTCGAGTGGTATTTGGATCTGCGGCGGTTTGGAAGCGTGCCGCACGGAGGCTTTGGCATGGGAGTGGAGCGGTTCGTCGCTTGGATGTGCGGACTGGAACATGTGCGCGAGACGGTTCCCTATCCGCGCATGCTGTACCGCACCCGGCCGTAGTGCAACATGCAGCAGTCCCACATCGCCATTATCGGCGCGCCGCTCGATCTGGGCGCCGGCCGGCGCGGTGTCGATATGGGACCATCGGCGCTGCGGCTTGCTGGGCTGAATGCAAAGCTGCAATCGCTCGGCTATGAGGTGGAAGATTTCGGCAACGTTTCGGTCGCCCAGCAGGAGAGCACGCCCTCCGGGCCTGACAACGCAAAGTATCTTTCCCAGATTGCCAAGACCTGCGCAAAGCTGGCAGTCATCGTGGAAGGGGTATTGGCCGTGGACAAGTTTCCACTGGTGCTAGGAGGGGATCACTCGGTTGCGGTTGGCACGGTCTCCGGCGTCTCGAATGCCCTCCGCCGGCGCGGTGAAAAGATCGGTTTGATTTGGATCGATGCACACCCCGACATCAACACGCCCGAATCGAGCCCCAGCGGAAACGTACACGGAATGCCGCTCGCCTGCTGCATGGGCCGTGGTCCGCACGAGCTGACAGACATTTTCGATTACGCGCCCAAAGTCGAAGGGCGCAACGTGGTGCTTATTGCGCTGCGTGATGTCGACCCGCCGGAGCGCAAGGCGATTCGCGAATTGGGCATCACTGCTTTCACCATGCGCGATATCGATGAACACGGATTGCGAAACGTGATGGAGAAAGCCATTGCGGCCGCCAACGATCGCACTGCGGGATTTCATTTGTCCTTTGATATGGATGCAGTCGATCCGGACGAAGCGCCAGGGGTAGGAAGCCCGGTGCGCGGCGGCATGACGTACCGCGAGGCGCATCTCGCCATGGAGACCATCTGCGACTGCAGCCGCATGATCTCGATGGAAATCGTGGAGGTGAATCCGGTCTTGGATGAAGCGAATCGTACTGCGCTGCTCGGGGTCGAGCTGGTGATGTCTGCGATGGGGAAAAAGATCCTCTGAAGATTCTAATCTAACAACGGCAACCCGAGTTTCTTCTTCAAATGTGGTATCGCGCCTGCCAGCAGCACTTCTTCCGAAGCGCGCGTGCGGCGCTCCAGGAATTCAACTTTGCCCTGGCTGAGCTTCTTGCCGATAGTGATGCGGTAGGGAATGCCGATCAGGTCTGCGTCTTTGAACTTGACTCCAGGCCGCTCATCGCGGTCGTCGAGCAGAGCGTCGATTCCGGCCTGCCTGCATTCGGCATAGAGCAGATCGGCGGCTTCCTTTTGAAGCGCCTCGGCGTAGTTCACCGGCGTGATCACCACCCGGAACGGCGCGATGGAAGCAGGAAGCGACATGCCGTCCGCGTCATGATAAAGCTCGATCGCGCAGGTAAGAATGCGCTCCATGCCGATGCCGTATGATCCCATGATGGGCGTAATTTCGCGGCCGTCTTCGCCAAGCACTCGCAGGCCCATGGATTCCGAATATTTGTAGCCGAGCTTGAAAATGTGACCCAGCTCGATCGACTTGAACATCTCGAGCACGGCACCGCATTTCGGACAGGTATCGCCCGCCATTACCTGGCGCAGGTCGAAAAACTCGGGCTGGAAGTCTTCGCCCGGCGTGACGTGCCGGAAGTGGTAGTCGTCGCGATTGGCGCCGGTGATCAGGTTGCGGCGTCCTTTGAGCGCATTGTCGGCCAGCACGCGCATGTTCTTGACTCCCAGCGGGCCAAGAGATCCGGCGCTGGCGCCGAACCATTGCACGATTTCGTGCGGGTGGGCGGGGCGCAGCTCGGCCGCGCCGAGAAGGCCGGTAAGCTTGGTTTCGCTGAGCTGATGATCGCCGCGTAGCATGATTAGCAACGGCGTCCCATCGGCGACCATGACCAGGCTCTTCATCTGCGACGATTCGGGCAAACGGGTGAACTCGGCCAGAGCGGCAATCGTCTTCTGGCCGGGCGTGTGGAACTCTTCGGGTGAGAGATCGCCCTCGGGGTCGGGCGCGGCTGGTGCGGTCGCATTCGCGATTGCCTTTTCGAGGTTCGCGGCGTAATCGCAGCGCGGGCAGCGCACAATGAAGTCCTCGCCTGAATCCGAGCGAACCGTGAACTCGTGGGATTCTCTGCCGCCCATGGCGCCCGAGTGAGCTTCGACCACCGTATACTCGAGACCGCAACGGTCGAAGATCTTGCAGTAGGCCTGGTAATGCTTCTCGTAAGCGGCATCCAGGCCGCGCTCGTCGAGATCGATGCTGTAGGCGTCCTTCATGATGAACTGGCGGACCCGCAACAGGCCGGATTTCGGCCGGGGTTCGTCGCGAAACTTGGTCTGGATCTGGTACCAGATCTGGGGAAGCTGCTTGTAACTGCGCAGCTCGCCGCGGGCAATGGAGGTGACGATCTCTTCGTGCGTCATGGCGAGCGCCATGTCGCGGCCGAAGCGGTCCTTCAGGCGGAACATGTTGTCGCCCATGAGTTCCCAGCGGCCCGATTCCTGCCACACTTCGGCAGGATTCAAGGCTGCCAGGAGGAATTCCTGCCCGCCGATGGCGTTCATCTCTTCGCGCACGATCTCCTGGATCTTGCGCAACGAGCGCTGTCCGAGAGGCAGATAGTTATAGATGCCTGCCGCGAGCTGCCGGATGTAGCCGGCGCGCAGCAACAATTGATGGCTGATGACTTCGGCCTCCGCGGGCACTTCTCGCAGAGTGGGGATGAACAGAGTGCTCCAACGCATTAGAGTGTAATAGACAATTAGAGCAGAACGCATAAAACAGAACGAAAGACATCGACATGAACCAACAGCAACGGATGGCGCGGCCGCTGGCCGAAGTGGACCCGCAGATTTACGACGCGATCCAGCATGAAGTCGACCGGCAGAACACGCGGCTCGAATTAATCGCCAGCGAAAATTTCACCTCCGAAGCGGTGCTCGAAGCCGCGGGCAGCGTGTTTACCAATAAGTACGCCGAAGGCTATCCCGGCAAGCGCTATTACGGCGGCTGCGAGTTCACCGACATCGTCGAGAATCTGGCGCGCGAGCGGGCTCTGAAAGTGTTTGGAGCCGAGTACGTGAACGTGCAGCCGCATTCGGGATCGCAGGCGAACAGCGCTGCCTATGCCGCAGTGATGCAGCCGGGCGACACGCTGCTCGGTATGAACCTGGCGCATGGCGGTCACTTGACGCATGGCCATCCGCTCAACTTTTCAGGTAAGCTCTACCGGGTGGTGTCCTACGGAGTTCGCCGCGAAGACGAGCTGATTGACTATGACGAGCTGGCGCGGCTAGCCGAGGAGCACAAGCCGAAGCTGATCATCGCGGGCGCCAGCGCCTATTCGCGAGTGATAGATTTTCCGCGCTTCCGCGAGATCGCCGATTCCGTCAGCGCGGTGTTTCTCGTGGATATGGCGCATTATTCGGGCCTGATCGCCGCGGGTCTCTATCCGAATCCCTGCCCGCACGCGGATATCGTCACATCGACCACCCATAAGACCTTGCGCGGCCCGCGCTCGGGCATGATTCTTGCGAAAGAGAAGTTCGGGAAGGAGATCGATAAAGCCGTCTTCCCGGGAGCGCAGGGCGGTCCGTTGGTGCACATCATCGCCGCCAAGGCCGTCTGTTTCCTGGAGGCGCTGACGGAGGAATTTCGTACCTATCAAGGCCAGGTGCTTGCGAACGCGCGCGCGCTTGCGAAATCGCTGCAGGCCGAAGGCTATCGCGTGGTGAGCGGCGGAACCGATTCGCACATGTTCCTAATCGATGTGTTCGCAAAGGGCGTCAAAGGCAAGGAGGCGGAAAAAGCTTTAGACAATGCCTATATCACGGCGAACAAGAACGCTATTCCTTTCGACACGAACCCGCCCCTGAATCCAAGCGGAATTCGATTAGGCAGCCCGGCAGTGACGACTCGCGGTTTCCGCGAAGCTGAGATGACGGAAGTAGGAAGGCTGATTGCGCTGGTGTTGAACGACTTGAAGTCGGAGCGCGCTCTGGCTGATGCGCGCAGGGGAGTCACAGCATTGACCGATAAATTTCCACTCTATGCGTGGAAGCATGAGGCAGCCGCGGCCGTGAGATAAGACGTCACGAATGACCGAGGATTTTATGCGGCCGGTAGGGCTCTTCCAGATTCCTGATTTCCTCGTCTGAGAGCGTTACATCGAGAGCGGCGATCGCTTCATCGAGATGGTGCGGCTTGCTGGCCCCGATGATAGGAGCCGTGATGCCGGGCTTTGACAGGATCCAGGCAAGCGCAACCTGCATGTTGGGCAGTCCATGCGCTTGCGCAACTTTGCTGAGGCGGTCGGCTATAGCGAAGTCGTCGTCCTGATAATACATCTGCCTGGCGTACTCGTCGCTATTGGAACGCGTGGTCTCCCCGCCCTGTTTGCTGCGATTCCCGGCCAGGAAACCGCGCGCAAGAGGCGACCAGGGGATTACGCCAACACCCTGATCGCGGCACAGAGGCAGCATCTCGCGCTCCTCTTCGCGATAGATCAGGTTGTAGTGATTTTGCATGGAGACGAAGCGTGTCCAACCGTGTAGATCCGAGGTATAGAGCGATTGCGCAAATTGCCAGGCGAACATGGATGACGCGCCGATGTAACGGGCCTTGCCGGCCTTGACGACATCGTGCAGGGCCTCAAGCGTTTCCTCAATTGGCGTTTCGTAATCCCAGCGGTGAATCTGGTACAGATCGACGTAGTCGGTTCCCAGACGCTTCAGGCTGTGATCGATTTCGGTCATGACTGCTTTGCGCGAAAGGCCCCGCCCGTTTGGGTCCTTGCGCATGGGATTGAAGAGCTTGGTCGCGAGCACGACCTCATCGCGCTTAGCGAAATCGCGCAGAGCGCGGCCAACAACTTCTTCGCTTGCGCCATCGGAATACATGTTGGCAGTGTCGAAGAAATTGATGCCAGCTTCGATCGCCCGCTGAATGAATGGCCGGCTTTGCTCTTCATCTAAGACCCATGGGCGCCACTTACTTGAGCCGTAAGTCATACAGCCGAGGCATAAACGCGAGACTTTGAGGCCAGTATTGCCTAAGTTGACGTAGATCATTCGGGGGAAGTTATGGCTGGGAGGCAGGGACTCGAACCCCGATACGCAGATCCAGAGTCTGCAGTCTTACCATTAGACGACCTCCCAAGAGGTACAAAGGCAGTATATCAAGGGGACGAAACGGACCTGGGCGGGACGAGCTCTGCTTCCACAATGAAGCGCTTCGGGGCGGAACCCACGTAATAGAAGGGGTAGCAAGTAATCATGGTGAGCAGCCGGTTGCTCTCTCCCGGTTGGTTTTGCTGCGCGTCTGGCGGAATAATGCCGCCGCCATCCGAGCGCAAGACAGTTACATCGGAGGGCTTGACGATCTTGGTGGCGACTACTTTATATGAGTAACTTCCATTGGCCGATTGAAAAGTTACTAAGTCGTCTTTCTTGATATCCTTCAACGCGCGAAAAAGAGTATCTCGATGTGCGGCTATTGCGAAATTACCTACTTGGCCGGGCAAAGCGGTCGAGGGAACATGACCCACGGCGTTGCTCAAGGTCTTGGCATCGACACCTTCACGGACCATGGCCGACAGATTCAATCGCCCGATCTCCACTCGACCCAAAAGAGAACCTTCGGGCGGGCGGGCGATCTGCGGCTCTGCCGGGATAGCAGAGGGAGCGCTGGGGGATACAGAGGACTTCGCCGGAGCTGCGCCAACCAGAAATCCAAACGGGGTCTGTTCTCTCAAATAATCCGCAAACGTGACGCCAGCGTGCCCTGCGATCTGCTGATCGAAGGCCCAGTTTTCATAAGACTGGTAGACAAATTGGTCTGACAGTGTGTAGCCGTAATAGCCGATTCCGCACAGCCCAAGTATCAAGAGCAAGCCGCGCAATCCGCGAAGAAAATCGAGTTTACCGCTCGATCGGATACGACGGCGCCTGGCATTGTGGCTATGTAGGCCAGGTTTGGCGAAAGAGGGTGGCTCGGCGAGCCTGACGATGACTGGGCCTTTGGTGTCCGTCATTGTTTGGCGAGTAACTGCGAGAACGGGGCGATACTGTAGCTTGTTCGCGTTCGAACGTAGAGTCTGCGGCCATTTTCCTGGGCTATCACTTTCACCGTTCGAACCATGCGCTTATCACTCATTTCGGCGGGGACAAAAGCGAGGGTATAGCGATTGCGAATATCTCGGGAGATCTTATTGAAAACGGGTAGTACTTCATCGAGAGTTGGCTGAAAGTACTCTCCGCCGCTGACACTGGCAAAGCGGCGCAATACACCGGGATTCAGGTCGTTCGCTTCGGGGTCGAAAAGTCCAACTGTATAAACCGTGGCGCGGGAGGCTTCAATCAGGTGCATTAACTCCGGCAAGCGAGTCTGACTAACGTTATCGCCCCCGTCACTGACGACAATGAGCGCGCGCCTTTCCTGCCTGCTGAACTCAAGATGCTTGAGGGAATAGGCCACCGCGTCGTAAAGCGCGGTTTGCCCTCTGGGCTCGCCGAGAAACAGCGCACCCCGCAGGGCTTGTAAATTGTCGGTGAACAGCGTTCTCTCGGGCAGGCCCCGGACAACAGAGTTGTTGAAGTTGACCACAAAGAACTCGTCTTGTGAATTGCTCTGTCTCGCGAAAGCTAAGCCGGCGGTTATCACTTCCGGACGCTTCCGCAGCATACTGCCACTGTTATCGACCACCAATCCGATAGTTACTGGAGTGTCCACACTGGCGAATTGGGAAATCTGCTGCGGCGAATGATCATCGAACACCTGAAAATTCTTCTTCGTGAGACCCGATACATATCGTCCCGCACGATCTCTGACGCTCACATCGAGGACAACCAAGCTGACATTGTCTGAGATCGTATAGGCGCTGGTAGCCGACTCTTGTGCTTTGCATGCGGTGGCAGCAAAGCAAAAAACGAGCGACGCTGAGAGACTAGACAGAAGGCTCTTGCGCATAACGATCTCTATACTACCCAATAAAATGACGCTTGGTGGCATTTCGCCACCAAGCGCCTTCCAATCTCGCGCACAGCGGGTACCAGCCGCCCTGCGCGCTTGCGCCCTCGAAACTTACGACGTGCTTAGGCGCGCCGAGTTGCCAGCGAAAGCAAACCAGCCAAGCTCAGGAACGTCACACCGGCCAACCCGATCAGGGGATTGAAGCTGGCGGTGTGGGGTAGAGCGGCGGGCTGTGCGGGCGCGGGGGCCGGCGCGGCTTGCGGTTGAGGCTGCGGTTCCGGTTGGGGTTCCGGGGCAGGCTGGGCCTCAGGCTGAGGAGCCGGTTGGGCTTCGGGCGTCGGAGCCGGTGCAGGCTCGGGTTCGCGATAATTGGTCGGAATCGGAACCGGAGCAGCCGAGGCTAGCTGCGCGACCAGCTTCTTCGGATATGCAAACTCTTGGCCGAAGTTATCGCCAGGATAGAACCACGCGCGAACTGCTTTCGGAACGCCAGCCGGGGTTTCCCAGAACGCGAACTGCGTCTTTCCCGTCGGCTGCAAACGGTAGTTCGGTATGGCGAGAATGGTTTCTTCCAGATGCTGCTGATTTTTGTCGAAAATCTGAACAATGTGCCGGTCAGCCGGTGAATCCATTAATTTCCAAACGTACGTACCCGGATCCAACACTTTGTTGCCAGCGATGATCGGCTCATTGATGGTGACGATCGTCATTTTGTCCCACGCATCCGCATGGGCTTTAGGAACAAACGATGTTCCGATTAATCCAAGGCCTGTAACTGCCAGTGCCCCGATATAGAATGAACGAAGTTTACGACTCATTACTTAGGTCCTCCAACTAATTCATTTCCGCTATCGCGTCGTTAATTTCGCGCGATTCTTTCGAGGGCCGGATACCGCAGTCCCAGCCCATTTGCAATATCACATGCATCTTGCATGCCAAATCTTTCGCATGCACGATCACTCAACACTTTAGTGACGCCACCGCTGTTCCTGGGGATGCAAAAACTACCAAATGAAGGAGCTCTCGGCAGAAAGTCCTTCACGGCTAAGGTATTCGAATGATTGGATAAAGTGTGGGTATGCCATCGAACATTGAGAATGTCATTACGATCGCCTTTGATATCGGCGGCACCGGCATCAAGGCCTTGTTGCTGGACTCGCGGGGCAAGCCGATCAGCCGAAGAGAGCGCGTGGACACCCCGCGGCCTGCCACGCCGGAAGCAATGCTGAAGGTGATGGACGAGATTATCAAGCGGCTCGACAAGTTCGATCGTGTTTCGGTGGGCTTTCCGGGCGTGGTGAAGCATGGCGCGACGCTCACAGCGCATAATTTAGATCCGACATGGGTCGGATTCGATCTCGTCAAAGTGCTTAAACGGCGATGGCGAAAACCGGTGCGGGTAGCGAACGACTCAGCGGTGCAGGGTTTTGCGGCAATAGGCGGAAAAGGAGTTGAACTGGTGATCACGCTGGGCACGGGGTTTGGTTCGTCTTTGTTTACCGATGGCCATCTGGTTCCGGGGCTCGAGCTGGCCCATCATCCGTGGCGCAAGAACAAGACGTATGAGGACTATCTGGGCATACGTGGCTTGCAAAAGCATGGGCGAAAGCGGTGGAACAAGCTACTCCAGAAAGCGATCCAGCAATTGGAGGCGCTATTTAATTTTGATCATCTCTACATCGGCGGCGGCAATGCAACTAGGATCGATTTCGCGCTGCCGAAACACGTGACCAGAGTGCCGAATGAAGATGGATTGTTGGGCGGCGTCGCACTGTGGCGCGAATCGGAGGCCAACTTCACTAAGTAAGCGCGCTACGGCCTGGCTATTTAGAAAGTCGGTAGCAGAATTAAATCGTCGGGCGGGACGGTCTCCAGCGGAAAGCCGCCTTTCTTCCAGGCGCGCATGCCACCTTTGATCACCGATGATCTGAACCCCCGTTGCTGCAAGATGCGTGCCACGCGCATGCTTGTCGCTTGGCGATGACAGGTGCAATATAGGACGATTTCCTTATCGTTCGGCAAGCTTTCAGTTTGCTGAAGGATTGTATTCGGCTCAAGTCGGACCGAACCCTTCACGCGTGACGCTTTACTGCTGTAATATCCGTGGCTGCGGACGTCGAAAACGACCATATCGCCGTGCAGGTCTGAATAGAGCCGCCGTGCGACTTCGGACGCCGATACCCGCGGCACATAGCTAAGCGCGGCGGATCTTAGTAAGAGCCAGACATGATAGCCAAAATAAATAACGATCGCCAGCCCGACAAACCACAGGAGAATACGGCCACCCGCCTGATACCCTTTCGCCAACGCGCCCAGAAAATTGCTAAATAGGAATCCTACGCCGCACCAAGCCACCGCGTAGAGCGATGCTCCGGCAAGATCCAGCGGGAAGAATTGGAAGAAGCGCATATTCATGGTGCCCGCCAACGGCGGAGCGAGCGTATTAATCCCTGGCACGAACTTTGCCAACACGAGCATGGATCGTCCGTGTTTATGGAACGATTGCGCGGAACGAAGAATACACGAGTCCGGATTTAGAGAGAGCTTGCACAACGCGCCGAGCAGCCACCATCCTGTGTAGCGGCCCATCAGAAACAGCAAAGTGTCGCCAACAAGGAGAGCAGAGCCGGACGTCAGCAGAACAAAGCTCAGGTGCAGGGGACCCTTGACGCTGCTCGCGCCGGCAATGAGCAGAGCCAGAGCCGCAGGGACCGGAAGACCGATGGCCTCGGCAAAGACCAACACGAACAGTATGGAATATCCGTGTTGCGCGAGGTTCGAAGACAGAAGATGCACGATCTAACGATTTACTTGATCAAGTAGGGCCACTTATGAGCGAAGTGGTAGTGATAACGATAGACGAAGAGCGCGACCACACCCGCGAGAGTTAGAAGCACGCCGAGGGCAATGAGCCAGACTGTTCTCCAGGGGAATTTCCGTCCCTCGCGCTTCAATATCAGAAGATGGCTGGCGAAAACACCGACGAAGAACAGCATGACCATGGGTACCGCGAAGATCATCATGTTGAAAACGTCGGGCGTGGGCGTAACGACGGCCGCAAGAATGGTGATGCCGAGGACGGCGTAGCGGCTGTGGCGAAGCAGGAAGCGCGGTGATGCCAGGCGCAGCAGGGTCAAAAAGAAGATAATCACCGGCATCTCGAAGACCAGGCCGACGCCTAAGGTGACATTTACAAATAAATCGAAGTATTCGTTGATGGAAACCATCGGTGCGACGTGAATGTCGCGTCCGATGCCCAGCAGGAATTCGAGCCCGAAGCGGAAGACAACGAAGTAAGCGAAACAGCCGCCCGCAATGAAAAGGCCGGCAGTGCACAAGATAAACGGCACGGCCCACCGCCGTTCGCGTTTGTACAAACCCGGCGAGATAAAAGCCCAGACCTGATACAGGACCCAAGGCGATCCGAGGAACAGCGACACCAGAAGCGGCAGCTTCAAGTAGATGACGTTGAACTGTTCTGTGGGAGTGATTGCGACGAGCTGAGGGTTGAGATGAAGAACCTTCAGTGCGATGACCGCGGGCGCGACCACCACGTCCCAGAGCGGCTTGCAGAAGGTGAGGCTCAGAAGAAACGCGACAACTACGCCACCCAGAGCTTTGATGAGGCGCGAGCGCAGCTCCTCCAGGTGCTCCATGAAGGACATGCGGAGCATGCCTTTTTCTTCCTCGTCGCCTTCGTCGTCATCATCGGGCGGCGGAGGAGGCGGGGGTGGCGGAGCTTTCGGCGGCCCGTGCAGAGCTGTTTCGGTGCGCGCTGGCGTGGCGGGTGGCGCGGGCGGCTGCGCTACCGGTGTCGCAGCGGCAGGGTTAGTTTCAACTCCATATGGGTCTGATGCACTGCTGTACGCGGGATTGGTGACGGTCTGGGGAAGGGAGGCATCTGGCGCAAGGGCCCGGTCACTGTCGTGCTTGGGGTCGCCATTAAGACTCGCAACTTCGGTGTTCGGAACTGCCGGCTCAAAATCGTGCGGCATCAACAATCAGCAATCAGAGACTGCGTTCCTGTTCGGTCGAAGCCGGCAAAGGCTCGCCAGAGTAAGTACCATTGGAGCGAGGAACTGTTCCTGCCACGGGCGAGCTCTGAGAAGGCGAATGCTCGATAGAGGCATCGGCAGGTTCCGGCGCCGGCGGCAACGCGTCTGGTGTTTGAGGTTCCGATTCGTAAGGGGCGGACGAATAATCGAGGGTCCGGGCGCCGTAATCCTCATATGGGTGCGGATACCGCGTGGATGAGTAATCGTTCGTTGCGGTCGGAGAGATACGCGTCTCTCGTTCGAGTTCATGGAGATGCGTTTCCAAGCTGGCTTTGAGTTCGTTCTTGGCGCGGCGAAATTCGCTTAAAGCCTTGCCGAGGGTGCGAGCGAGTTCCGGAAGTTTTTTTGGGCCGAACAGGATAAGAGCGATCACAAAGATCGCGATCATCTCCTGTACGCCGATGGGTCCCATTCGGATCTCCTCTAGTATCGCGGTGATATCACGACGCCTTTATGATAGCCCAGGGTAGGCTTGCCCGGAGCGCGAGCGACGTGGGATTGTGACGTGGGATTGCTATGATCTGGACGACTATGGAGCGAATCGGCGCGCGAGCGAGTACCTGCGCCTGGGCGATCTGCGCCCTGATGGCGGTGTCACTGGCTGCACAGGCGCAGGTGGAATTCGAGGCTGACGGTACTGACCATATATCGATCAGCATCGACGGCCAACCGTTTTCCGAATTCTACATCGGAGCGTCGTATCCGAAACCGTTTCTCGCGCCACTACGCTCCGCAACCGGGCTAATTGTGACGCGCGAGTATCCGATGAAGAGCGTGGAAGGGGAATCGCGTGACCATCCGCACCATCGGGGACTGTGGATCGGGTATGGCAACGTGAACGGCGTCAATTTTTGGGAGAACGAAATGAATGTCCCAAACACCGACGCAGAGACTCCGAAGCAGCAGGGGCGAATTGTTCTGCGAGAGGTAAATGGAATGAAGCCCGGCAAGAAGTCGGGTACGATCGCGGCTACGTTCGGGTGGCGAAGGCCGGATGGAACAGACCTGATGGACGAGCGGCGAGTCATGACGTTTTATGCAGACCCCGAGACTCGAACGGTCGACATCGACGCAACATTCACGGCCAAAGAGTTGGTGCATTTTGCGGATACCAAGGAGGGTTTCTTCGCAATTCGCTTGGCGGACAGCATGACCGGAAAGAACGGCGGATTGATGACGAATTCAGAAGGCGCGCAGACTGAGAAGAACGTTTGGGGCAAGCGTGCGCAATGGGTGGATTACGACGGCGTAGTAGAAGGGCAGAAGGTCGGGATCGTGGTGTTCGATTACCCGCAGAATTACAATCATCCGCCGCGCTGGCATGTGCGCGATTATGGCCTGTTCGCGGTGAATCCATTTGGAGTGAAGGATTTTGATCCGAACTCGTCCGAGCGGGGAGGGCGCGAGCTGGCTGCGGGCAAGTCGATGCGGTTCCGGTATCGCGTGATTGTGCACCCGGGCGACACGCCGAAGAAGAAGGTCGCAGACTGGTATTCGGAGTACGCGCGGAACGGCAAGTGAGCGGAGAAGACGGCTGGGCTATTCGGTGCGTTGAGAGACGCGGACCCAATCGACGAGCAGGTCTTGCGGGAAGACCGTGGTCTGATCCGGGTTGCCAGGCCAGCTGCCGCCAACGGCGAGGTTGAGCAGCAGAAAGAACGGATGATCGTAGACCCATTTGGCGCCTGCGGGAAGCGAAGCCGGCGTGACGGTTTGATAGGACTTGCCATCCAGGAAGAACTCGACGCGCTCCGGTGACCATTCGATGCCGTAGATATGAAAGTCGCGACTGAGAGGCGGCGAACCGGGTAGGGAAAAGGAAGCGCTGATGCCGTGAGCGCCGGAATAGCCGGGGCCGTGGACGGTCCCATGCACCACGGAAGGCTCCTTGCCGATGTTTTCCATCACGTCGATCTCACCGCACGTGGGCCAGCCCGCGGTGACAACGTCATCGCCGAGCATCCAAAAAGCCGGCCACATGCCCTGACCATAGGGGATTTTCATGCGCGCTTCGATCTTGCCGTATTTGACGGTGAACCTGCCTTGGGTCTTCAGGCGCGCTGACAGGTAGCCGCCCGACTCGGTCTTAATGGCGCGGATGACGAGATGGCCGGCGCCGTCCTGAAACACGTTCGCGCGATTTTCGGTGTAGGTTTCGAGCTCGCCATTGCCCCAGCCGCCGCCGCCAAGATCGTAGGTCCATTTGTATGGATCGGGCGCGGAGTTTGCCGAGCCATTGAATTCATCGCTCCAAACGAGGCGCCAGTCTGTGGCCGAGAGCGGGAGAACGGTCAAGAGGGCTAGCAGGAGAAGTTTGATCCAGCAGGCTTGTCTTTCGCTCATGCACACATTGTGACTTGCTGAGGGGCCCCACACTGGCTTAATTGCACCACCAACGCCGGTCCAATTGGCGCAGCGCAGGTGCGTCGGACTCCCAGAAACTTTATGCTGACGTGAGGCGGATCAAGTGGCCAAGAGATTGCTACCGGAGAATCGATCTGATAATGAATCGCTCTGTCTTGTTGCTCGTTCTAGCTGTCACTAGCTCTCAAATCATGCCGGCTCAACCCATTCCGGCCTCGTACAAAGAGGGATCCATGCATGGATTTCTGTTGGTGAAGTCCGCGCAGGGTAAGGTGATCGGCGAGGGCGATCTGGTGCAGGTAGCGGATGGCGATCGAGTTCATTCGCGGCTGCTGTTCCGCTTCCGAGATGGCTCGATAGACGACGAGTCAACCGTATTTTTGCAAAAGGATGTCCTGCACCTGGTCAGCGATCATCATGTTCAAAAGGGTCCCTCTTTTCCCGTGCCGCTCGACGTGACGATTGATGTTTCGGCTTCAGAAGTTACATGGCGAGAAGCGGCCCGCGGCAAGGTCCAGGTCCACAGGGAACACATGGAACTGCCGAACGATCTGGCGAACGGCATCCTTCTCGCTGTGATGGAGAACATCGCTCCAAATGCGGCTGAGACAAAGGTATCCTATCTGGCGAACACGCCAAAGCCGCGCATCGTGAGACTCTCGATGAAGCCGGACGGCCGAGAAAGGTTTACGGTGGGCGGCGTTCCGTATTTCGCAAACCGGTTCGTTATTCACGTGGAGATCGGCGGACTCGTGGGGATGATTGCGCCGCTCATCGGGAAGCAGCCAGAGGATAGCCGCGGGTGGGTGGTGCCAGGCGAGGTGCCGAGTTTCGCCAGGATGGAAGGAGCGCTCTATCCAAGCGGTCCCGTGTGGAACATAGAGCTGAGTTCACCGGTGTGGCCTTCCCGCACGGAGTCCCGGTAAGGACCTAAAGCTGAAAAAGCCGTTCGAAGTTGGCGGTAGTCTGCGCAGCAAGCTCCTCGACGGCGACATCACGCACAGCGGCCACCACTTGCGCGGTGTGTGCGACAAACGCCGGCTCATTGCGCTTGCCGCGGTGCGGCACAGGTGCGAGATAGGGCGCGTCGGTTTCGAGCAGCAGCCGGTCTGCGGGCGTGATCCGAGCTGCTTCGCGTATCTGCGCGGCTTTGGGGAACGTCGTCACCCCGCCGAACGCCAAATAGAATCCCATGCTCAGGCATTCTTCAGCCTGCTCGGCATCACCAGTAAAGCAATGCATGATGCAGGCGAGGCCAGTTGGCGCCCAATGCATCCTCAAGGCCTCAATGGTGTCGGCCCACGCATCGCGTGTGTGAATGACGACAGGCATGCGCGCGCCGGCGGCGATTTCCAGTTGCCTCAAGAAAATGGGACGCTGGCTTTCCTTCGGAACACCCCAGTGATAGTCGAGCCCGATTTCACCCAGAGCTTTCACCTTGGGATGCTGCAACAGCCGCTCCAAATCGTGAAAGGTGTTGGGACCAACCTTTAGGGCATCATTTGGATGAACGCCAACTGTCGCATAGACAGGCGAGTAGGCTTCGGCGAGGCGTATTGCGGCCTCCAGATCCGGCGGTCCGTTGCCGGTGCCGATCGCCAGCATGTACTTCAAGCCGGCGTCGCGCGCACGGTTGATTACGGTCTCCCGATCCGAATCGAATTGCGCATCGTCGAGATGGCAGTGGGAATCGACCAGTTGCACAGATTATTTGAGCCGGGCGCCGACCGGTACATCTTCGAGAAAACCGGCCAGCACCGGAGAACCGTCTTCGAGGCTTGCGGCCACAATCATGCCCTGCGAAATCAAGCCGCGCAGCTTACGCGGCTGTAGATTGGCAACGATCACCACCTTGCGGCCGATGAGCTGCTCAGGGTTGTATGCGCGCGCGATTCCGGCCACGATGGTGCGCGCTTCCGGCTCGCCGATATCAACTTTCAGGTGCAGCAGCTTGTCCGCTCCCTTCACCGTTTCCGCCGATTTCACTTCGCCCACCCGAAGATCTACTTTCGAGAACTCCTCAATGGAGATCACATTCGAAACTGTTACCGCCGGCGGCTGTGTCGCTTTGCCCATCAGCGCGGCCTGCCGCTCTTTCTCCGCTTCTTCGAGCTCCTGCATCCTCTGAATTGTTTGCTTCGGATCCAGGCGCGGGAATACGCCGGCGATTTCGCCGATCCGCTGGCCGGGTTTGAGCTCGCCCCATTGCAGGCCCCACAAGCGGCCCCATTCTGTCGGTGCGGGCTCAACCGGATCGATGGGCTCGCTGCATCCGAGCTGCTGCCATATCCGCTTCGTCGCATGCGGCAGCACAGGTTCGGCCAAATCGCATACCAGCCGCAGGGCTTCGGCAGCCGTGTACAATGTCTCGTCAAGGCGTTTCTGCGCGTCTTCGGATTCGTCCTTCGCCAGTTTCCAAGGCGCACGCTCGACAATGTATTTGTCGGCTAGCGCGATGATGCTCCAGATATGTTCCAGCGCGCGGGAGAAATCGAAGTTCTCGTAGGCGCGAACTGCGCTGGCAGCCGACTCAAGCGCCACTCGCCCCACCGCCTCCTCGCCGTGCGAATCCGGAATCACGCCGCCCCGGTACTGTTGGATCATGGTCAGCGTACGGCTCGCGAGATTGCCGAGGCCGTTTGCAAGATCCGAATTGTAGCGGCCCACCAGCGCGTCGTAGCTGAAGCTGCCGTCCTGCCCGAAGACCACTTCGCGCAGCAGAAAATAGCGTAGCGCATCCACGCCCATCGCCTCTACGATCGGTGCGGGACGCACGATGTTGCCCCGCGACTTGCTCATTTTGTCGTTTTCAAACAGCAGCCATCCATGCGCGAAGATGCGCTTCGGCAATTCCCAATCGGCGGCCATCAGAAATGCCGGCCAGTAGACGGCGTGGAAACGCAAAATCTCTTTGCCGATCAGATGCAGATCCGCCGGCCACCAGTGTTCGCCCGCGACGGCGGTGACGTACGCCGTCAATGCATCGAACCACACGTAAAACACGTGAGCAGGATCGGCTTCCACAGGGATGCCCCACTTGACGCTGGTACGCGTGATGGAGACGTCGGCAAGGCCTTGCTTTACGAACGCGAGGACCTCGTTGCGGCGAATCTCCGGTTGAATAAAATCGGGATTCGCTTCGTAAAACTCGAGCAGCCGTTCGGTAAAGGCGGACAGCTTGAAAAAGTAGTTCTCCTCCGTCAGCTCTTCGTAAGGCTTGCCTGTTTCGGGATCGATATCGCCCGGCTTGGCGTCGTTCACGAAGGCCTCGCTCACGACCGCGTACAGGCCGGTGTAGGTGCCCTTGTAGATGTAGCCATTTGCACGCATCGCATCGAACAGAGCGTTCACCATCTTCGCGTGATTCGGGCTGGTGGTGCGCTGAAACCGGTCAATCTGCAAATCAAGCATTTGCCACTGCTTGCGGAATTCGTTGGAAATGACGTCGACGAATTCAGCGGGCGTTTTGCCTTGGGCGCGTGCGGCTCTCTCTACCTTCGTGCCATGCTCGTCGGTACCGCTGGTGAGAACCACTTCGTAGCCTTCCAATCGCTTCATCCGCGCGATGGCTTCGGCTGCAATGGTAGTATACGCGTGGCCGATGTGCGGGGCCGCATTCACGTAATAGATAGGTGTCGTGAGGTAATACTTGCCTTTGGTCATTCGTTAGGATTCCGATTTTCGGAAGGCTTCGTTTGCCGCGGCAATTACAATGCGGAGCGGCACGCCATGTTCGACAGCCGCTTTGCGGCAATCTTCGTATTCAGGCGCGAAACTGCCCGTTTCCGTGTATTTGATGCGAATGGCGCCATAGGCGGTCGCGACCTCGGCCGATTTGCGCGGCAGCACGCGCCGTTCGGCCTGCGCAATGCGGAGACCCAGCGTGGTGGTTTCCGCGAACAAGACACTTGCAAGATCTTCGGTCAGTTCAGGCGCAGCCATCACAGAGATGATTGTGCCGGGCCGGTTCTTCTTCATCAAAACCGGCGTGAGCGTGACATCCAGCGCGCCTGCCTGTAACAGCCGCTCCATGGCATAGCCAAGAACTTGCGGCGTGGAGTCGTCAATATTCGCTTCGATCACGGAGACTGAAGCCGCCTCGGCTGCATACAGCCGTTCTCCGATGAGCACGCGCAGCACGTTTGCTTGAACCGCAAAATCCTTATCTCCGGCGCCGAATCCTTGCGACAACACGCGTAGGGCGGGAAGGCTCCCAAACCCGCAGGCGAGCGTGGTGACAAGCGCCGCGCCGGTCGGAGTGGTCAACTCCGTTTCGGGTCCCGAGGAATAGATCGGGCAGTTCTTCAGCAGTTCCGCCGTTGCCGGTGTCGGAACAGGCAACATGCCGTGCTCAGTGTTGACAGTCCCGCTACCGACATTAATGCGCGAACCGCGAATTTCTTCCACATCCAGCAGATCCAAAGCCACGCATGCTCCAACGATGTCGCAAATGGAATCGACTGCCCCCACTTCGTGAAAGTGAACCTTTTCGAGCGGCACGTCGTGCGACGTTGCTTCAGCTTCACCGAGCCGATGAAACACCGCGAGTGCGTTCTCTCTCGCGGTTTCGGTCAACTCGCCCCCAAGAATGATGCGTTCAATCTGCGGCAAGTGCCGATGCTTTTTCTGCTCCCCGAAATCGACGGAAAACTTTGAGGCTGCTATGCCTCTGCGTTTGGTCTTCTCGAGACGAAACGACGCGCCGAGATCCAGGCTGCTAAGTGCGGCTTGCACGGCGCTCCAGTCTGCTCCGGCATCCACCAGCGCACCGACAGTCATGTCGCCGCTGATACCGGAGAACGCGTCGAAATAGCAGATTTTCATGAAACATCTACAGTTTACAGGCCAAGTCATTGCGGGCGCGCTGAACGTCGGCCAACGCGTCCTCCGCTGTTGCTGCAAGCGCCGTTAGATGTCCCATCTTGCGGCCAGGGCGCGGCTCCGTCTTGCCATAGAGGTGTAGCTTGACGTCGGGAATTTGCGCGGCCGCGAGCCAGTTCGGCTCGCCCTGGTTCCACAAATCGCCCAGCAGGTTCGCCATGGCCGCGGACCTGAATTGCGTCACGTCGCCCAGCGGCAACAGGCAAACCGCCCGCAACTGTTGCTCGAATTGACTGGTGATGTTGGCGTCAACCGTGAAATGACCGGAGTTGTGCGGGCGCGGCGCGAGCTCATTGATTAGAAGCGCGCCATCTTTGCAAACAAAAAACTCGACGCAGAGCACGCCGACCACTTCTAGCTTTCCGAGCACCGTTCTCGCGAGATCGACTGCATCGTTGGTCACGGCGGGAGGCACGCGGCCGGGTGCGATGGAGATGTCCAGAATGCCATTCCGGTGGTGATTTTCAATCGCGCCGTAATGAACAAAGTTGCCGCCGATGTCGCGCGCAGCTACGACTGAGATCTCGCGGTCGAAATCGACGAACGCTTCGAGCACTGCTTCGCGCTCGCCTACCGCATGCCAGGCTGCCGCAAACTGGTCCGGCGATTTGATCCGGAACTGACCTTTGCCGTCATAGCCGAAATCGGCCGTTTTCAGAATCGCAGGCAATCCGAGTTGGTTCGCTGCTTCCGTGAGATCTGCCGAGTTCGAAACGCGGCGAAAGGGCGTCACGGGCAGGCCGGACTGCGATAGAAAGGTCTTCTCCCGCAGCCTGTGCTGTGCGGTATGCAGCACCTGGCCGCTGGGGCGCACGGGCGCGCATCGCTCAGCAGCGGCCGCGGTGACCGCAGGAACATTTTCAAATTCGAACGTAACAACGGACACGCCGCTCGCGAATTTGCGAACTGCGTCCAAATCTTCGTACGGCGCGTTGATCTCTACGTCCGCGATTTGTCCTGTGGGAGTATCTTCGTCCGGTGAAAGCGTGTGAACCCGATAGCCCATCCTTCGCGCCGCGATGGCGAACATGCGCCCGAGTTGTCCGCTCCCCAGCACGCCGATCGCGCTGCCGGGCAGCACTGGCTTCCGCGACCCGAATGGATTCGCAGTATGGACGTGCATTACAGTTCCCGATTTTGCAGCACTGTTTCGGTTTGGTTGCGGCGCCAAGCGTCGAGCCGCTCCCGCACTGCGGGGTACTTATTGGCGAGAATGCTGGCCGCGAGCAGCGCCGCGTTCGTAGCGCCCGCGTTGCCGATCGCCAGAGTCGCGACCGGCACTCCGGCCGGCATCTGCACGATAGAAAGCAACGAATCGACTCCGTTCAGAATGCTGCTCTTGATGGGAACGCCGAGTACCGGTAACGTGGTGTGCGCGGCAACCATTCCCGGAAGATGCGCCGCCCCTCCCGCCGCCGCGATGATGACCTCAAGACCGCGTTGCGCAGCGGTCTTGGCGTACTCAGCCATCCACTCGGGCGTGCGGTGTGCCGAGACAACGCGCCGCTCATGCGCGATACCGAGAGTGGTCAGCAGCTCGCTGGTTCGTTGCATGGTCTCCCAATCCGATTTGCTGCCCATGATGACGCCGACCAGCGGCTTATCAGCGGCAACATCGGGAGTGCTCATAATGGGCTGGCCTATTGGCCTTGCGCAGACAAAACACGCTCGTGCGCCGCGCCGGCTGACAGCCGCTCGCCCACATGCTCTATGTACTGCCTAGTGTTCAACCACTGCTGGTTTTTTCCAACCAGCAGCGCCAGGTCTTTCGTCATGAACCCGGCCTCCACTGCGCCGACCGTCGCCATTTCCAATCTTTCGGCGAAAGCCACAACCTCCGGCGTGCCGTCAAACTGGCCGCGATAGCGCAACGCCGAACTCCACGCAAATATCGATGCGATCGGATTTGTCGAGGTCTCCTTGCCCTTCTGGTGTTCGCGGTAATGGCGTGTGACAGTACCATGCGCCGCCTCGGTTTCGACAGTCTTGCCGTCGGGGGTGATCAGCACTGAAGTCATCAGGCCCAACGACCCGAAGCCTTGGGCTACCATGTCCGACTGCACATCCCCGTCGTAGTTCTTACAAGCCCAAACGAAGCCACCCTCCGATTTGACAGCAAAAGCCACCACATCATCTATCAGCCGATGTTCGTAAGTAAGCTGCGCTGCCGCATATTTCTGCTTGAACTCCGTTTCGTAGACAGACTGAAAAATGTCCTTGAAGCGGCCGTCGTATGTTTTGAGAATCGTGTTCTTGGTGGAGTGGTAGACGGGAAGCCCGCGCGAAAGCCCGTAGTTAAAACAGGCGCGCGCAAACCCGATGATCGATTCATCCAGGTTGTACATGCCGATCGCCACGCCAGGGCTCTTGAATTCGAACACCTCGTACTGGGTGGGTGCAGCTCCGCTGGCGGGCGTAAAAGTCAAGGCGAGTTTGCCCGGTTCCTTGAGCAGAATATCCGTTGCGCGATATTGATCGCCAAACGCGTGGCGGCCGACAACGATCGGCTTTATCCAACCCGGCACGTAGCGTGGCACGTTGCGGCAGATAATCGGCTCGCGGAAAATCGTGCCGTCCAGGATGTTGCGGATGGTGCCGTTGGGCGATTTCCACATCCGCTTCAGACCAAACTCCTTCACTCGCGCTTCGTCAGGCGTAATCGTCGCGCACTTTACTCCAACGCCATAGCGCCTAATGGCGTGCGCCGCATCGATCGTGATTTGATCGTCGGTTGCGTCGCGCTTCTCAATGGAAAGATCAAAATACTTCAAATCGATCGCCAGATAGGGAAGGATGAGGAACTCTTTGATAAGCGCCCATATCACGCGCGTCATCTCGTCACCATCGAGTTCCACCAACGGAGTCTTTACTTGAATCTGTTTCATCACGTACAGAATTATTAGAGCAGAGCGCTTCAGGTTCGGCGTCCTAATCGCGAGCAAACGGCGATTGCTACACTGACGGTTGACACGCAATATCAGGCCAGCGAGCACAATTTTTTACGCGTTAGCCTCGCTGGTCCTTTTTCTTTCGGGCTGCGGTGGCGCCGCCACCAAACTTCCTGATTACGGCCGGGTTCCGGAATTTGAGATGACCGATTCCTCGGGCCGCACATTCGATAGCACGGCCCTGAACGGCAAAGTTTGGGCGGTCGATTTCATCTATACGAATTGCCCGGGACCATGCCCGCTGATGACCTCCCAGATGCACCGATTGGCGCAGCGGGAGAACCGCGACTCCGATGTCCGGCTGGTTTCCATCTCCGTCGATCCGCAGCATGACACCCCTCAGGTGCTGGACCAGTTCGCTCATCGTTTTGGCGGTCCGACCAAGCAATGGGTTTTTTTGACCGGAACTCCCGCGACGGTGCACTTGTTGGCTTTCGATACCTTCCATGTCGGCGATGTCATCGGCAAGATGGACCACAGCACGAAGTTCGCTTTGGTAGATAAGCGTGGCGAGATTCGCGGGTACTACTCGACCTTCGACAAAGATGGAATGCCCACCCTGCTTAAGGACATCAAGGCGCTGCGGAACGCTCAATCATGATGCCGCTCGCCTTCATCGGCATTCATGACCTTCCGATCCTCAATGCCATTCTGAATGCCACGGCGACGGTGCTGCTGATCATCGGCTACATTCTGATCAGGCAGTACAAGACGCATGCGCACCAGAGGGTGATGATCACGGCGTTTGTGGTCTCGTGCCTGTTTCTGGTTTCATATCTGGTCTATCACTACAACGTTGGCTCTGTGAAGTTCGACAAGCCCGGCTGGGTGCGAACGGTGTACCTCTGCATCCTGACGACGCATACCATTCTTGCGGCCAGCGTGCCGGTGCTCGCGTTTCTGACGCTGCGGCTTGCGCTGAAGGGCAAGTTTGAGAAGCACCGGGCGCTCGCCAAGTGGACATTTCCCATCTGGCTCTACGTCAGCGTGACGGGCGTGGTGGTGTATTTGCTGCTGTATCAGGTGAGGCCGCGCTTGTAGGCGCACTTTCGCATGCGCAAGGCGGCCGATTTACTACTGATCGGCGAGGGCCAGTACTGGTGATATTCGAGCGGCACGGCGCGCCGGCAGTAGACAAGCAGCAAACGCAACGATCGCGATGATGCCGGCGGAGCCTAGCAGTATCGCCGAACTATGAGCAGACACATGGAACAGAATCGCTTGCATCGCGCGCCCCGCTGCCCAGGCCCCGAACATGCCCAGGATTGCGCCGCTGCCCAACAGTCGTAAAGCGAGCCAGAAAAAGTGTCTTTCGATCTCCTGAGGCCGTGCTCCCACCGCCATACGGATGGCGATTTCGCGGCGCCGCTGGGCAACCGCGTAACTCAGCACTCCGTAAGTTCCGATCGCGATGAGAACCAGAGCTATTCCTGAAAACATGCCGCCGAGCAATGCGGGGGAGCGGCGGTCCATCAAGCTGGCGGAAATCCGATCGGTCATAGATTGGATTTGGTTGACCGCCAGATCGGGGTCGATTTGCCGGACCACACCTTCGAGCCTCGCCTTGAGCGCCGCCGGCGTGGTGCTTCCGCGAATGACCACGAAGATGTTGCTGTCGGCGCGATAGATGTAGGGATAGTAGACCGCGCCTTGCGCCGTGTCGTCGGTGAGACCGGCCTGTTTGATTCTGCCCACTACGCCTACTACAGTGAATGCCTCGGCTCCGGTGTCGGATTGCGAGCCCTGGAAAAGGCGCTGGCCCACAGGATCGGCGTTTGGCCAGTTGTAATGTGCGAAATCCTCGTCCACCACACAGGTTCGCGCGTTCCGATGTGAATCCTCGGCGGTGAGGAATCGTCCTGCGCGCAGCGAAAATCCCATGGCTTGGAAGTAATCGCCGGAAACTCCATACGAATAGGAGCCTCGCGGCGATTCGCCGGGCCGCAGGACATGG
The DNA here is from genome assembly GCA_035502635.1 of Bryobacteraceae bacterium. Lineage (GTDB taxonomy): Bacteria > Acidobacteriota > Terriglobia > Bryobacterales > Bryobacteraceae > Bog-105. The sequence goes on along the minus strand of DATJUG010000004.1, from coordinate 71,307 downwards.
CCCTCAGCGGTGGCCGAGCTCTTGCCGTTGTTGCCGCTGAAAGGAATATTCGTGGCGATACCAACGGCTGAGACTCCCGGCTGTTCGCCGAGTTGACCCACCAACCTGTCAGCGAACGCCAGACCGGCGGCAGGCGATGGATATCGATTTCCTACCAACGAGATCTGCCCAGCAACCGTGTGATCGGGCTGGAACCCAGGAGAGACGTCCATTGCACGTTTTAGACTCATCCCAAGCAAACCTGCCCCGGAAAGTAGAACGAATGCCAGTGCAATCTGGGCAATGACAAAGGAGTGACGCAGGGCTTGCGCGGCCCGGTTCGCTGTTCCACTCCGGGATTCAGTCTGCAACGCGCTGCCCGGATGAGGCCGCAGATAAAACCAAGTGATCGGCAATGCAAGCAGGATGCCCAGCACGATAGCTGCCGCGAAAGCAATCATGCCCAACCGCGCATCGAAAGCGATGTAAGCGCCAAAAGGTAATCGATCCGCACCCAACGCAGTCACTAGTCGAACTCCGCCCGCTGCTACTGCCAACGAAAGCAATCCTCCCGCGGACGTCAGCAAGATCGTCTCCACTAATGTCTCAGCGGCGACACGGCCGCCGCTTGCCCCGAGCGCCTGCCGCACGGCTACTTCCTTCAAACGGCTGCTTGCACGAATGAGAAGCAAGTTGACCAGGTTGACCGTTCCGATCAGCAAAAGCGCGAGCACGCCTGCTTCGAGCAGCAGCAGAATGGGACGGATCGCCGCTACCTGATCGCCGTGAAGTGACACAACCAAAGAACGGAACCCGGCGTCGGCCATCATTTTGGCCTGCGGATCGTCTCGCTCGAGCGAAGTATTTTGTGCATCGATTTGCGCTTGGGCCTGCGCGATGGTTGCGCCTGGCTTAAGGCGCGCAATCATCTGAGTCACGTTCCCGCCGCTGTGCCGTTCGGACGCTGTACGTTGTTCCAGTCGCGAAGATAGGGGCAGATACAACTCGGACTTGGACGAGAGGAAACGAAAACCGCGAGGCAGAACACCAATTACGGTTTTGGGAAAACTGTCGACCCAAGCGGTCCGGCCGATTACGTGCGGATCAGCGTTGAAATGTTGCCTCCAGTAATCGTCGGAGAGAATGACGACGTTATCCGTTCCGTAGTTCATCTGGGAATCATTGAATACGCGTCCCATAGCGGGACTAACGCCAAGCGTGGTGAAAAAATCGGGAGACACCTGAGTGATCTGGTCGCGTACTGTCGAGCCGGGGGCTCCGACTATAGCGGCGCCCTCACGATAGATCGCCAGCGAACTGAATGCGGGAATCCTACCGCGGCGTTCGTAGTAATTGGTTATTGACGAACCGTCGCGCTCAACGCCGGCTTTCGGGTAGGTGTTGAAGAGGGTCACGAGCCGATTGGCTTCGGGGAGCGGCAGCGGGCGCACGAGAATCGCATCGACGACTGCGAAGATGGTGAGGTTTGCGCCCAGACACAGCGCGATCGTCAGAAGCGCGGTGACGGTAAATGCCGGCGCTTTGCGCAGCAGTCGCAGGGCGTAGCGCAGATCCCTGCCAAGTTCGTCGAACGGATGAAGTCCGCGCGCCTCACGGCAGTCCTCTTGAACGGTATTAACTCCTCCCAGCTCCAGGCGAGCGCGGCGGCACGCTTGTTCGCGTAGCACGCCGGAGCGGACGAGGTCATTTGAATACTGCTCGATGTGAAAGCGCAACTCCTCAGCCATCCCATCTTCGAAATCGCGACGCGACTTGAGGGCGCGAAATAAGGAGCGAAGCCGCGCGAACATGTCACACCTCCTCCGAAGTGGTGTTTAGGGCTGCGGCAATTGCGGAAGTGAGACGATTCCAGCCGGCGGTCTCCTCGCGCAAGCGGCGACGTCCTGCCGCGGTTATGGTGTAGTACTTGGCCCGGCGGTTGTTCTCACTTTGACCCCACTCGGCGGCAATGAGGCCCTGGTGTTCCAGACGGTACAGCGCCGGGTACAAAGACCCTTGTGGGATCTCGAGGGCTTCGCCCGAAATCTGCCTGATCCGCAGCAACACGCCGTACCCATGGAGCGGTTTTAGGGATACAGCCTTGAGAATCAGCATGTCAAGAGTACCTGGTAATAACTCGGCGGCTTTGCCCATTTCGCGTGGCTCCTAGCCTGTCTAGGAGTATAGCAGATGCTCTCCTAGAGAGCCGAGTGGAAGGACGAGTTTGAGATTACAGCGCGCTGCTGCTTGGATCAGTGTTCCTGGGACGGGTCACCGGTCGGTGGCGGCGCTTGGTCAGTGGTAGCTGGATGCCCTAACAACTCCGTCAGGACGGGTTTCAATGCTTCCGCCCAGACTTGATATCCCTTCACGGTGGGATGAAGTTTGTCTGACGAGTTCATCATGCCTTCGAAGAGCTTTCCCTCGCGGTCGGCGAGTTTATCGTTAATGTTCAGGTATCTGACCTTCTGACCATCGGCGAGTTTAGACAAATTGCTGTTGATCCCGTCGATAATCGGATTCAGCGCCATGTTGTCGTTTCTCGGGAAGATGCCCATCAATAGGATGGTTGCGGTGGGCGCTTTGAGTTGAATCGTACGCACGATCGCCTGAAGCCCGCGCGTTACGTCGTCCACCTTCCGGTCATCATCCTCACCCGGCGTGTACCGGTTGCCCACGTTGTTTGTACCCGCCAATAAAATCACAACTTTGGGATTGACGCCGTCCAACTCGCCGTTATCCAAACGCCAGAGGATATTCTGCGTTTGATCGGCTCCCCAACCAAAATCTGCGGCGTTCCAGCCGAAGAAGTTTTGTTTCCAATTAGCAAGCAGGTTGGGGTAGTCGGTGGCGTCCCATCTCCGCGTGATGGAATCGCCTTCGAAGTAGACATCGATGACGCCTTGTTTGGCTTTGTGGAGCAGTTGCGAATGGGCAACTAGGGAAGTCGGGTATGTTCGAAATACAGGCACGTCGGCCGGCATTTGCCAGGCGATCGGGTGATAATCGAGAAATTTGTCAGCCCACGGGATGAAGTATTTCCAGTTCGGCGCGTCCGTGTGTCCGGCGTCATGCTGGCGCCAGGCGAGTTGACCATTCAGCAGCCCTGTATTGACCGGCGGCAGCTTCGCTTCGTGATAGTCCTCTTTGATTCCTAGTCCCTTCGCGCCCAAGAGGCGATAGACGGCGCTCGCATCCACGGTCGCCATGAAGCTGCCCCGGTGGTCCAGCCATTTTGCATCGCCCATTTCGGGCACTCCGTAACTGATAAACGTTGGGCGCGGCGCACACAGAGCAATCAGTTCGTTGGAGTCCACAGGCAAGTTGCTGGCATTCATGCTTCCGAAGGAGGATTGCGCCGCTCCATATTTCAAAAAGTTGCCGGCCATCCAGTGATACCCGCCGGAGCCCGTGAGATTTTCCACCTCTTCCCCAAAGTTGCGCCTATGCGGCTTGACACCGCCTTCGCCGGAGGAACCCACTAGCGCTACGGCAAAGCGTGTATCGAAGGCCATGGTCACGAGAGCGGCCTTTCCATAACGAGAGACTCCTTCGATGCCAATGCGCTTTGCATCCACGCTGCCGTCATTTTCCAAATAATCCAGCGCGCGCGAAGCGCCCCAGGCCCAGGCACGCAACGCGCCCCAGTCGTCGGGTTTTCGCGGTTGCCCTTTGTTGGTCAGCCCGATGATGCCCTTTGTTAGACCCGCGCCGTTGTCTGCCTGAATGCTGCTGGTATCGAGCAACGAATAACCCCAACCGCCCGCTATGAGTTGTTCCGCCGCGGGCGGATCAGTGCCCAACATCTTTTTGAACTCGGGATGCCTGGCGATGAACTGGCGGAGCATCGGGCTGCTGAACATGATCATCACGGGCACGGGGCCTTTCGCGTTCCCTGGAATCACCAACGTCATCTGAATATCGACGCTGATGGCGGGATAGCCAGCGTTGTCCACGCGTCCGGCCAACTCCTTTTCAACGACAGGGAAAACGCCCGTCTTCGAATGAGTTGCGCTCTTCACCATCCAGCTCACTTTCGGCACATTCGAAGGGATGCGGCCTACCACCTCACGCGCGAAATCTTCCACAATTTCGGGGCGCCGCTGATTCCACCACTGTTCCGGCGAGGTGACCTTTTGCCCGTTTTTCAAGGTGAGGGCGTCCGGCAGATCGCCATATGGATTGGCTTTCGCTTCATCGTAGTTGGCGTGATTCGGGTCTTTCTCGTTCCCACTGGGGCCGGGGCGGAGCGCTTTGATCCCCAACTGATCCATCATGTTCTGGTGATCCTGTTCGGTGGTCCAGTTGACAGGAGGAGATTGCCTGCCGGCGGAAGTGCGACTCACGAGTAGCGTTAGAACGGCGAAAGCGGCAAGCGTTAAGCGCGAGCGTTTTGATTGCGTGATCACGTTTCTGTCTCGAACAGAAATGTTATCGGACGGCGATGTTCTCTACTTCTGGTTGTACAATTTGAAGCTATATCGACCGGCGAAAACGTGCTGCAAAGAGCACGCGAACTTACGCCTGGATCCACATGCACACAATCATTCTCGCGACTTTTCTTCAAACCTCACCCATGGCGGTTTCCATGTGCGGCGCCGGCATCCTGCTTTTCGTTATTGCGCTGTGGGCTGCGAGGACCGATATCGCGCGGGCCCACGGTCTGGGCAAGATCGTAGCTTTGAGCAATTTGTGTTTCGCCGTCCCGTTGGCGGTTTTCGGCGCGGAGCATCTCTCGGGCGCGAGATTCATCATGCTCGGCGTGCCCTCCTACATGCCGTGGCGTTTGTTTTGGGCGTATTTCGTCGGCTTTGCGTTGCTGGCTGCGTCCTTGAGCATTGCGACAAAAATTCAGGTGCGCTGGTCCGGCCTGCTGTTCGGGATAATGATGCTCCTTTTTGAGGCGATGATCCATATCCCGCGAGTTTTCGCCCACCCCAAGGACAGGATTCCCTGGGTGATTGTCTTCCGTGAAATGTCATTCGCGGCCGGAGGCTGGATTCTTGCGGGAAACGCGATGCGCGGGCAAGAGAAGAGCAAGCTTATTACGGCGGGCCGCGTGATGATCGGGCTCACCACTATATTTTTCGGTGTTGAACATTTTCTGCACCCTGCGGGATGCCCCGGCGTCCCGCTCGAAAAACTGACGCCCACGTGGATTCCGGGACGCCTGCTCATTGGCTATGTGACCGGCGCGATTCTTCTCGTTGCCGGCGCAAGCATTCTGCTAGCCCAAAAGACGCGGTTGGCGGCAACTTATCTGGGCACTTGGATCGTGCTGCTTGTGTTGTTCATCTATGGGCCGATCCTGATCGTGCAGATGTCCGATCCGAACAACGCAGTCAAGGTGGAGGGGATCAATTACTTCGCGGACACGCTGCTGTTCGGCGGAGCGATTCTCGCGCTCGCCAGCGCGGAGCCGCGCGAATAGGTATGGATGCCGATGCCGGAACCCTATCGTATTTTCGTGACGGGTGGTACCGGATACATTGGAACCCGTTTAATCCCGGCATTAGCGGCTCAAGGCCACGCCATTGTCGCACTCACGCGGGAGAAGTCGGGGCATAAATTACCGGCAACGTGCACAGCCGCAATCGGCGATGCGCTGAACGGAGACTCCTACCGGCGCTTTGCCGAAGACGCCGGCACGTTTATTCAGCTAGTCGGAGTTTCGCATCCAAGTCCGGCCAAAGCCGCACAATTCCGGGAAATCGATTTAAAAGCTGGGCTGGAAGCCATTCGCGTCGCCCGCGAAGTTAACGTCCGGCACTTTATCTATGTGAGCGTGGCGCAGCCTGCACCAATCATGCAGAGCTATCTGGCGGTGCGCGCTGAGTGCGAACAAGCCATCGCGGCGAGCGGCCTCTCGGCCACGGTTCTACGTCCGTGGTACGTTCTTGGTCCCGGCCATTTGTGGCCGTATTGCCTGGTTCCCTTCTTCAAAATTGCGGAACTTATTCCGCAGACCAGAGAGAGCGCGCGGCGTCTTGGTTTGGTAAGTATTCAAGAAATGGTGCGAGCCATCGTGCACGCCGTCGAAAATCCTTGCCAAGGCATCCGCATCCTGGATGTTGCCGGAATCCGCAACTTTGCGGCCTCACATGCCGACAAGGTACGCAGCATGTAGAGTAGAGTCGGCGCGCCGTTGGCAGTTGCGACAATTGGTGCCAAGCCACTCATGTCTGCTGCCAACTCCTGGAACCCGGAACTCTATGAAGCCCGCCACTCCTTTGTCTGGCAGCTAGGCGAGGGCGTCATTGACTTACTGGATCCGAAGCGGGGCGAGAAGATTCTCGATCTCGGCTGTGGACCCGGACAACTGACTCAGAAGATTGCCGAGCGCGGCGCCGATGTCACGGGTCTCGATGCCTCGCCGGAGATGATCGGGCAAGCGCGTCAAAATTATCCAAAGTTGCGGTTTGTGCTGGAAGATGCGGCTCGAATGCAGTTCGATGGCGAGTTTGATGCGGTCTTCTCAAATGCCGCCTTGCATTGGATGCTCGATGCGTTAGCCGTCGCCAGGGCGGTCGCTCGCGCGCTACGGCACAATGGCCGCCTTGTCGCGGAACTCGGCGGCAGGGGAAATATTGCACAGATCGAGCATGCGATTGCAACGGTAGCGGCGCGCTATCACGGCGTCGCTGCACCGAAGAATCGGACCTTCTATCCGTCTGTCGGGGAGTACGCTAGCCTGCTCGAAAGCTGCGGTCTGGAGGTGCGAATGGCCCAACTTTTTGATCGGCCAACGCTGCTTCAGGGCAGTCAAGGTATGGAAAACTGGATCCGACAGTTTAAGTGGTACTACTATGATTCGCTGCCCGGCGAGCTAGCGGACGAGGCCCTTCGAGAGACAGTGGAATTGCTGGGCCCTTTTCTATTCCGAGACGGCGAATGGTACGCCGACTACCGGCGCTTGCGGATTGTTGCCGTGAAGGTTTGAGCGGCTGGCGTTCAGGAGCAGCGTAAAGTCCAACTCCCGAACGCCAGGTTGGAGAGATTAAACAGCTCTTGCGGCAGCTTTCCGATTGACGGAACTCTTCGCTATCTGATTCAGTTTCTCGTCGGCAGCTTTCTCCTCATCTAGTGTTTGCTGGAGCAGCCTGGGAGCCTGACTCAATCCAAGCTGCTCGGCGAAGGTGCGGGCGCTTCCGTAGCCCGACATCTCATAGTGCTCCACACGCTGGGCCGCGGCGATGATAGCGGCATCCTTCACCGCGGGATCGCCCTTAGCCTTGACCATCGTTTCGCCTTCCGAAATCAATCCTTTCATGGCGTCGCAGGTTTCGCGCGCAGGCTCCACGTTGATCTCACGGAACACTTGCTGGAGACGCGATACATGTCCCTGAGTTTCGCGCAGGTGGTCCATTAGCGCTTGCTTCAACTGGCTCGAACTTGCGGCATCCGCCATTTTGGGGATCGCTTCCGTCAGGCGGTTTTCGGCGTCATATAGATCCTTGATCTGGTCGACGAAAAGATCTTGTAACGAGTTCAATTCTGTTGTGGTAAATAGTGGCATGATGTTACTCCTTGCATTGGCTTGTCAGAGGGCGTAACAGCCCTGGGTAATTAGACACGCCAGTTATGGGACTCCCCGGATGCGATGATGTTTCGGATACGAATCGCGGACTTTCCGATCGTGCAGAATTTGCGTGAACCGGCAGTTTTTTCGTTTGTTCAAGCGTGGCCGATTGAAGTTGTGGACCGCTTGCGAAAGCGCGATGCCAAATGTGGACCACCGGAAGCTTTGTGTACGCGATAAGCTACGGGTGGCACGGCAATTGCTGCGCCAGCGCAATAACGACGCGCACAACGAGCACCAAACGCTCTATGCGCGAAAGGGAGAAGCATGGCTAACCTGACGAGAACTACCCGAGATCACGACGAAATCCGGCGATGGGCTGAGGAACGCGGAGGCAAGCCCTCCCATGTGCAGAGCACCGGGTCCGGCGAAGATGTGGGAATTCTGCGCATCGATTTTCCAGGCTACAGCGGGGAAGGTAGCTTGGAGCCGATCACGTGGGAACAGTGGTTTGAGAAGTTCGATCAACAAGGCCTCTCGCTGATTTACGAGGAAGAGACAGCCGGCGGCGCACGCAGCAACTTCAACAAGATCGTGAGCGCGGAGACGGCGACCGAAGCCGAGGCGAAGAGTCACGGGCGGCCTCGGGGCAGTACGCCCAAGAAATCTGCCTCTAAGGCGGCGCGCAAAACTGCTCCTAGCCGCTCAGCCGCTGCGAAGAAGAGTCCAGCTAAGAAATCGGCTAAGAAGCCGGCTGCGAAAAAGAGCGCGGCAAAGAAATCCGCTAAGTCCGCCGGCAGAAGCGCAGCTCGAAAAGTCCCGCCTAAGAAGACTGCCGGAAAGAAGGCTGTACGCAAGGGCGGCAAGAAATCCGCGGCCAAGAAAACCGCCGCCAAGAAGAGGCGGTGAGCAGCGGGATCCGGATCACTCGCCGCCGTGCAGTTGGTTTAGACTGCTCATAGAATGCCGGCGCCTCCTATCAGCACACTCGGCAAGAAGCCTATTGCGCCGCTCGCAGTGGCCGCAATCCTGGTCGTGATTGCCGCGGTTGCAGTATTCGTTTACCTGAGGAGGCCTGTCCCCACCACTGCGCCGCAGGCGACGGCTTCTGAGGAGGCCAAGGCGTACGTACGCAATCTGGCGCTTAGCGATGTGAGCATGAAGGCGAGTGAAAACTTCATGCGCCAGCAGGTCGTAGAGATCGAGGGCAAGATCTCGAACAACGGTCCCCGGCCCTTGAGGTCCGTTGACGTATATTGCCTCTTCTACGGAATCGACGGCCGCGAGGTATATCGCGAACGCGTACCCATCGTGCGCTCCGCCACCGCACCGTTGAAGCCCAACGAGACGCGCGCCTTCCGCTTACCCTTCGACAGTTTACCGGATGGCTGGAATCAGGCCATGCCGAAGATGGTCATCGCGCAAATTGCCTTCGCGCAGTAGACGCTGAGCCTTGCGATGAAAGTCCTGGTAGCCGATGATGATCGCGACCAGTTGTCGTTACGGTGCATGCTGCTGGCGCAAAGCGGTTTCGATACACTGCCGGCCGCGGACGCCGCCGCAGCAACTGAGCTCGCGGCTGCCCATAAACCGCGGTGTGCGGTGGTCGATCTTCGATTCCCAACTCAAGAGCGCGGGTTGCAGCTCATACATGACCTGAAGATACTGGATCCCGGCATGCACGTGTTCGTTCTGACGGGCGGTGACGGGGGCAGGCTGGCCCAAGCTCCCGAGCGGACACTCATCGATGCCGTCTTGACCAAAGGCTCGGGTTCGGCGGTACTCATTCAGAAGCTCAGGACGGTTGCAGGCGAGCAGCCGCATAAGCATTAAACGTAGGACGAAATAGTTTCCGAGCGGCCTGTCAATCGCCGACTGGCGCTCCGCTTTCGATTTGGGCTTCGAACTGCTTGAGATCCCAATAGTCGCGCCAAGCGGCGATCTTGCCATTGCGCAGCGGGCGCCAGGGCGAATTCCACCAAGTCGCATCCTCGCTGAAGTAGCTGGCGAATTCATCGGGATCAGCTCGCACGCAGGCTTCAATAAACTGTGTGATGAGGGCGATGTTATTGACGTTTTCCAAATGGATGATCTCGGAACGTGTTTACTTTAGAACATCGCACCATCCTTGCGGTCGGCTTGTCGCGGACTCGGAAACTATTCGCTTTAAATTAGCGCTGATGGCGAGCAGCCCTTGCGCCGATCAGGGCTTAGATGTCATGCCCGGCGTGGCCGTTGCCGGCGGATTCAAGGCGCGCCGTGCGCGATCTACATCGAGCGTCAACTGCTTGGCGACTTTGGCGGCCACATCGGCGCTGGCGCTTCGAAACTTGGCGCCGAGACTCTCCTGCGTGGTCGACCACAGCACGTCGCCATCGCGATTGCACAAGCGCACCGCAGCATAGGCCTCGTGTTTCCGCTCTTTGATGTGGTGCGATTCGTTCTCTCCCACGCCGAGGCCAAGATAACCGCCACTGCCTTTCGTGTACGAGCTACTGCCGGAGGATTTTCCGCCGTTCTCTCGTGAGTTCAAGCTCTCGTCGGAATCGAAAGTGTCAGTGAATGCGTGATCGTCCGCCGCGCCTTTGAGAACCGCATCTGCGCGGTCTTGATTGTCGGTCAACACGAACAGCCTGGTGGAATCCAGACTGGCGATAATGAGTTCGCGCAAAGCGTCGGCCTGCGGCCCACCGGTGAGCTGCGCAACGTAAACACGTTTGACATCCAGCAGACTGCCCGTGCCGGTATCCGCGCCCGATTTCTGCGGCCGCGCCGCCAGCGGCAGCGTGACGGCAAGCACGGCGATGAACGGCAATCTCATCCTTTGCCCGCGATCCTTGCTTCGTCGTCCTGGAACTGCACCTGCTGACCGGTACGCGCTTCGAGCGCTACCAGCGTCAGGCGAATATCGTTTTTATCGACTCGAAACACCATTGCCTGTTGCTGGCCATCGTCGTCCTGGAATCCGACGGTTAGGAAGTGTTCTCGCTTCTTGGCAAGCAAGAACAGCGGCGAAATGACTACTGCCGCGAGGTACCGGCGGTCAACCTTCTGCCCGTACTCGAGCAAGTTGATGCGCTCGTACGGCACTCGAATCTGGGTGTGCTTCGAAGTGAAGACGAAATATACGCGGTCGGTTACCTGAATGTCGCCGGAATTGTTGCTGGGAATATCCGCCCGCGTGCCGCCAATATATTCGGCCCGGCTGCCCGTCCGCCCGGCCACAGCCATGAAAGCGCACAAACACAGGGCAACCGTTGGGGCAAGGGCGCGCATGGCACTATCGAAAGGACTCAGAACACAGGTGCCCCTGGCGGCGCAATTTTCTCTCGGCCGCGAACGCTCAGCGCGAGACGCTCACGCCCAGAGTTTTTGGAGCGGAACTCCTCTGCGGCACAGGTCGCACGCAGTCGAGTCCTTGTAATAAGATGCGTCCATCTTCGTCAGGTAGTAAAGCGGCAGACTGCCGAAATCGGCAACGCTGGGGTTCGGCTGGTACACGGCTACCGCCAAGCCCACGATCCTGGCGCCATACGACTCCACCAAATTACGCAAATCGGTGAGCCGCCGTCCGGAGCGCAAAATGTCATCCACCAGCAACACCTTCTCATCTTGTTGGGGCTTGACGAACTGGCGGAATCGCATCGGAGAAGCGTCCGTGTCCTGCTCGGCCCAGTAGACTTGGTGAGCGCGCAATGCCTCGCACACGCCGTATGCAATGGGAAGTCCGCCGGTATTTGGGCAGACGATCGACAATTCCTTGATCATCGCCCGGATCTCGGTATCGGCGCGCAAACGGCGGCTGAGCCCGACGCTCAGGATCTTGGCGTATTGGAAATAGCGGAACGCCAGCGCAACCTGCAGATATTCATCGGAATGCATGCCGTTGACGTATTCGAAATGCCCGTCCCGCAGCGCGCCTGTCTCACGCAGCATCGCGATGACTTCTTCGTTGGTGGGTATCAGGTGCATGATCGCCTAATGGGCGCCCCGCCCGGCAAGCACGTGAGGAATCGATCTGAGGATAATCGACCAGTCCAATTTTAGCGACCAGTTCTCAATATAAGAAATGTCGAGACGCATCCAGGTGTTGAAATCGATGCGGTCGCGGCCGCAAACCGCCCAGAGACAGGTCAATCCTGGCCGCATTCGAAGCCGGCGGCGATGCCATCGCTCATAGCGATCCACTTCCGCCGGGAGCGGCGGCCGCGGTCCGACAATCGACATGTCGCCCCGCAAAACGTTATAAAGCTGCGGGAACTCGTCTAAAGAAAACTTACGCAGCCAGCGGCCAATCGCCGTCACGCGAGGGTCGCGGGTAAGCTTGAACGCCACTTGCCGTTCGCTCAAATGCTCCAGGTCCGGCTTCATCTGGTCCGCGTTCGCCACCATGGAGCGGAACTTGTACATGACGAATCGTCTGCCATTGAGTCCACAGCGCGCTTGCCTGAAAATGACCGGGCCGGGCGATGTCATTTTAATCAGCAGCGCAATCAGCCCGAGGAAAGGCGAGAGCACCAGCAATGCCGCGGCCGCCGCGACAACATCGAAGAAGCGCTTCAGAAGCAGCCGCAGATCGTCCAATGGAGCAGCGGAGAACGTCAGCAGCGGGGCGTCGCCCACGCGATCCAATGTCATATCGCTATTGACATGAGGGAAGAAATCAACTGCCACTCGCGTGCGCACGCCCTCTTCGTCGCATTGCAGGAACACGTCTTCAAGCCCCGACAATTTCCTGCTGTCTACATCGAAGATGACTTCATCCACTATTTGTTTTGACAGCAGATTCGGCAGTTCTTTCCGGCAATCCTCTTCGTCGAGAATGGCCGTGATCTCAATCCGGAACGGCGAGCCTTCGCACAGATGCCGCGCCAGCGATCCGGCTTTTTCGTGCCCGCCCACGATAACGATGTGATACGGGCTGCCGAAGCCGCGTTGAAACGCGCCGATCAGTTGGGGAGACATCCAGCGAAAGAGCGCCAGCAAAACGAACGCATATGCGAACAACAAGCAAAGGAAGCTTCGGCTCAGGGGCGGATCCAAACGCAGCAGGTATTGAAACAGAATCACCAGCACCGTGCCGAACAAGCATTGGCGCAGCGTATTGGCCAGCAGCCGTCGTGGATTCGCCGAGTCGAGATAATCGTAAACGCGCTGCAGCGATCCCAACGCCACCCACACTACGGCGCAAAAGCAGAGCAGCAGAACGTAATTATGCGGCGCCAGGAAGAAGATCCGCTCGAGTGTGATATGCGTGCGCGTTAGGTAGGCTAGCTCGAACGCGATGACAGTCAGCAGAGCGTCTGCGATCGCGAATAACAGCCGGATTTTCTTTCGATGATGAGCAAACACAGACCGAACCTAGAGTAGCAAGCGCGCCGAACTGTAGTATCTGTCCTCTAGACTAGCTCGCCCGGAGTGCCGCATCCAGATCGGCCATAATGTCCTCCACGGCTTCGATCCCCGCCGCGACGCGCACCAGATTTTCGCGAATTCCCATGCGCTCCCGCATCTTGGGCGAAATGTCGCGATGCGACGCAATCATGGGATACAACAGCAGCGTGTGCACGTCGCCCAAGGAAGTCCCGGGAACTATCATCTTTAGGCGATCCATGAACGCCATCACGGCTGGCTTATCGGCTCCCTTGATCTCAAAGCTGAGAATGGCGCCGAACATGTCTGGAGCAAACAGCTTCTGGATGGTGCAGGCGTCCGGGTGATTCGGGTCGGCACAATAGTAGACGCGATCTACGCACGGATGTGCCGCCAGCCGCTCAGCCAGAATTCTTGCGTTCTGGCATTGCCGCTCGAATCGAACGGCAAGGGTCTTGATTCCGCGCATGGTGAGATAACTCTCGAAAGGCCCCAGAACCGGGCCGGCCACCCGCGCCAATGTTCGCAGCGTCTCGTAATGCTCCTCGTCGCTGACCACGATTCCGCCCAGAACGTCGCCGTGTCCCGCCAAGTACTTCGTCGCGCTGTGCACGACTAAGTTCGCGCCCAGTTCCAGCGGACGAACCAGCATGGGAGTCGCAAAAGTGCTATCTACTACCAAAGCCGCGCCAGCCGCGCGCGCCAGTTCCGCGATCTTATCGATGCTGCCCACTCGCAGTAGCGGGTTGGATAAGCTCTCCATGAAAATGCAGCCGGGCTTCTTTTCGGCAATCGCATGTTCCAGCGCGTTTAGATCGCAAATGTCCACGTAGCTGAAATCCACTCCGAACGGGGAAAAGAGCTGTTCCGCCATCTTGACCGTGGAGCCGTAAATCGCATTGGCCGAGAGAACGCGATGCGGGCGCTCGAGCAGCGCGGCCTGAAAGGCAATCTGTAAGGCGGCCATGCCGGAGGCAGTGGCAAGCGAGCCGAAACCGCTCTCCAACGTAGTTACCAGCTCTTCCAGCGCTTCATTCGTGGGATTAGAGTAGCGGGAATAAGTATGACCCTCCTCTTCATGGCCGAAGACCCGATCGAGCCGGGCGGTCGATTCATAGAAATAGGTAGTGGCCAAGTGGATCGGCGTGGTGGACGGCACTGCTACTCCGTTCACGCGCTTGCGATCCCCCGCATGCACCACCTCAGATTCAAATTTCATTTGCGTTTCCAGCGGACGCCCTCTTTGGTGTCCTCCAACAAAATGCCTTTCTTCTGCAGCAGCGCGCGAATCTCATCTGCGCGTGCAAAATTCCTTGCCTTTTTGGCTTGCGTGCGTTCCTCTATGTAAGCCTCTATCTCGGCTTCCGAAAGCGATGGGGCTGCCGGTCCGTCGGAGGCCGGCGTGGCCGCCGCGGGATCGCTGGGTTTCAGAACGTCGAAGACGCAGTCGAACACTTCGAGTACGCGCGCCGCATCCCAACGATTCTCCTCCTGAAACCGGCCTTCATCGATTGCCGTATTCATGGCGCGCACATAGTCGAACACAGCGGCGAGCGACTCGGCTGTGTTCAAATCTTCGTCCATGCCGCGCTCAAACCTGCGTATCGCTTCGCGCGAGCGCTCACTTACTTCCTCATCGCGGCCCGCCGGAAGCTTTGCCGAGCTGACGCGCACCTCAAAATCTCGCAGGCGCTCTATGCTTTTGGCCGCAGCCTTCAATCCTTCGAAAGTGAAATTCAGCTTCTTGCGATAGGGGACTGAGGCGAGCAGGTACCGGATCGCCTCCGGCTTATAGCCCTGTTCCAGCAGGTCGCGCAGAGTGTAGAAGTTGCCCAGAGACTTCGACATCTTCTGCGATTCAATGTGCAGGTGCTCAGAATGCAGCCAGAAGCGGGAAAAAGGCTTTCCCGTAATTGCCTCCGACTGTGCAATTTCGTTCTCGTGATGCGGAAAAATCAGGTCGACCCCGCCCGCGTGAATGTCCAGCGTCTCGCCCAGGTACTGCATCGCCATCGCCGAGCATTCAATGTGCCAGCCTGGCCGCCCATTCCCAAACGGGCTCTCCCAGTAAGGCTCGCTGTCTTTTTGTGCTTTCCAGAGCACGAAATCGCGCGCATCCGCCTTGTCGTATTCGTCTACATCCACGCGCGCGCCACTACGAATTCCGCTGAAATCGTTATGCGAAAGCTTCCCGTAGCCCGGAAAGGCTGAAATCTGAAAGTAAGTGGATCCTTCGCTCTTGTAAGTGCAATCCTTCGCAGCAAGCTCCTTGATGGCTTCGACCATTACGGGGATGTGCTCGGTCGCCTTGACAACGTGTTCGGGGGTTTCCAGCCGCAAAGCCGCCGCGTCCTCGAAAAACGCTCTGGTGTACACCGCCGTGTAGTCTTCAATAGATTTGTTCTCTTTGGCCGCATTGGCGATGATCTTGTCGTCCACGTCGGTGACGTTCATGACATGGTTCAACTGGTAGCCGTGATGATGGAGCCAGCGCCGCAGGATATCTTCAAATGTAAAGGCGCGGAAGTTGCCGATATGCGCGAAATTGTAAACTGTTGGCCCGCACGTATACATGCGGACCGTGCGGCCATCCAACGGGTGGAATTCTTCCAACTCCTGCGTCAGGGTGTTGTAAAAACGAAGAGACATCGAGCGGGGACGGAACCTCAATCGTAGCAAGCGCAAAGGGCGCGGCTGCGCGCCGCCAGACAGCAAAGGAGTTCGCCGAACCTTCGGGCGGGGCGCTGGACGGCCGCGGGCGTTTTGCGCGGTTCCGAGAACCAAGTGAAAATAGGCCTCATGTCCGTCTTCCGTTTTGAAATTCAGGCGCAATGTCCGGAAACCGGGGCGCGCGCCGGGCTGCTGCACACCGCGCATGGCGCGATTGAAACGCCCGTCTTTATGCCGGTAGGTACGCAGGGCGCCGTCAAAGCGCTCAGCCCCCGCGATCTGCTGAACGATCTGAACGCGCAGATCATTCTTGGGAACACCTATCACCTCTTTCTGCGGCCCGGGCACCAGCGCATCGAGAATCTCGGTGGCCTCCATCGCTTCATGGCGTGGCCCCGCGCGATCCTCACCGATTCGGGCGGTTTTCAAGTCTTCAGTTTGGACGCGCTCCGCAAAGTGACGGAAGAAGGCGTTCTGTTCCGCTCGCACCTGGATGGCGACCCGCATCTGTTCACCCCGGAGAGCACGGTCGATATTCAACTGGCGCTGGGGAGCGACATCATGATGGTGCTCGATGAATGCTTGCCGTATCCGGCTGAGCATCGGATCGCGCTCGAATCCATGCAGCGCACCGTGCGCTGGGCCCGGTTCGCGTACTCCCATTACCTGCGCCGCGAGAAGGGACTGGACTGTGCCTTATTTCCAATCGTGCAAGGCTCGATGTTCCAGGATCTGCGGAGAGTCTGTGCCGAAGCTCTGCTGGAATTGGACGCGCCCGGTTATGCGATCGGCGGGCTGTCCGTCGGTGAACCGCGCGAACTTAGCCAGGAGATCGCGGCCTTCACGGCGCCGCTTCTGCCTTCGGATCGCCCCCGCTATGTCATGGGTGTTGGCATGCCCGAAGAATTACCGCGGTACGTGGCGCATGGCATCGACATGATGGACTGCGTCCTGCCCACCCGCAACGCCCGCAACGGATATTTGTTTACCTCCATGGGCAAGGTCGCCATTAAACAAGCCCAATATATAGAGGATGGCGGTCCGCTCGATCCCGCTTGCGGCTGCTACACCTGCCAGACGTTCTCACGCGCCTATTTGCGCCATCTGTTCCAGGCCGGCGAGATCCTGTTCTCCACCCTGGCGACGCTTCACAACATCCGTTACTATCTTGATCTGATGCGCCGCATCCGCCAAGCTATCTTAAACGGGCAGTTTCCGGCGCTGCTCCGTACGTCCGCAGCCTGCAGTGAGACCGCCGGTGTATCCTCTACTCTGGAATCATGAATCTTCTGCCGTTTTCGTTCTTTCTGCTGCAAACCGCGGCCGCCACTACACCTGGCGGGTCGTTCGCGACGGGTTTGATCCCCATCGTGCTGATGATCGCCATCTTCTATTTTCTGGTCTTCATGCCCATGCGGCGCCAGCAGAGCAAACAGAAAGAGATGATCAAAGCTCTTCAAAACGGCCAAACCGTCCTCACCAGTGGTGGTATCATCGGCACCATTGTCGCGGTGAACGATGATACTCTTATACTGCGCATTAAGCCCGACAATCTGAAGATTCAGGTGGCCCGCAGCGCCGTGACCAGCTTGGTATCAACCGACGATCAGGGCAAGAAGTAGCCCCGGGTTTGGCTACACACAGTTGTTAGAACATGAAACGCCATTTACGATTCAAATTTTTCTTGATCATTGCCGTCATCCTGATTTGCATCTACGGCATTATCGGCCTTCCCAGGAGCAAGGCCGAGCTGGCCGAAAACTGGCACAAGAACATCAATCTGGGGCTTGATCTCCGCGGCGGAACCTACCTGGTGGTTCAGGTGGAACAGCAGGACGCCTTCAATCAACAGGCGAGTTCCGATGCCGACCGCCTGAAGGAAGCAGCCCGCAAGGCCGGAGTGCAGTTCTCCGATATCACGATTGATGAAGCCAAAACGCTGCAGGACGCCACCAAAGCCGCCATCATTGTCAAGGGCGTGCCCAGCACCCAAGCCGGCACGTTCCGAGGCGTCGTCAGCGAGCAGTTCTCGAGCTGGCTCTTAACCCCGACGAGCGCCACTGATTACCGGCTCACCATGCGTCCCACCGACGCGCTCAAGCTCTGGCAAGGTGTGTTGGCGCAAACGAAAAATACTATTGAGAAAAAGATTAACGCCCTGGGGTTGAGCGAGGCGACGGTGCAGCAGCGCCGCGAAGACGCGGATTCGGAGCTGCTGGTGCAACTACCCGGCGTCGAGGACACCGCACGGGTCAAGCAGATTTTGCAGACCGCGGCGGTTCTCGAAGAGTATGACGTCCGCGCTGGCCCCTTCCAAACCCGGGAGGAAGCGCTCGCTCAGAACGGGGGAGTACTACCGGCTGGTACCAAAATTATCGGAAACTCAGGGCTGGATCAAGGCGGCCGGAGCGGCGGATATTACGTTGCGTCCCGCACACCGATCATCCGTGGTCCCGATCTCCGCGACGCACGCGCCCAACAGGGCCAGTTGCCCACCAGTTGGGACACTTGGTTTGCGCTGAGCAATGACGCCGCCAAA
Organism: Bryobacteraceae bacterium; assembly: GCA_035502635.1. Classification (GTDB taxonomy): domain Bacteria; phylum Acidobacteriota; class Terriglobia; order Bryobacterales; family Bryobacteraceae; genus Bog-105. Next base: position 53,227 of record DATJUG010000004.1, on the reverse strand, counting down.
CGCTTTTCCGTCTACACGGGCTCGCATATCGGGCAGCGCCTCGCAATTGTGCTGGATGGCAAGGTACTGGAAGCGCCCGTGATCAAGGGGCAGATCAGCGATAGCGGTGTTATCGAAGGCGCGCCGACCCAGCAAGATGCATCGGACCTCGCCCTAAATCTCAAGGCCGGCTCGCTGCCAGCCAGCGTGAAATACGAGCAGGAAGACACGGTAGGTCCGTCGCTCGGCGCCGATTCCATCCGCGATGGCTTTGCGGCGGGCATCGCGGGCGTTCTGGCCGTCATCGTCGCGATGCTCATTTACTACAAGAAGAGCGGCATTAATGCCACGTTGGCACTGATTCTAAACGCCATCATTCTGATCGCCTGCCTCAGCTATTTCGATGCCGTGCTGACCTTGCCTGGCATTGCGGGCATCATCTTGACCATCGGCATGGCAGTGGATAGCAATGTCCTCATCTTTGAGCGCATCCGCGAGGAGCTAAGGGCAGGGAAGGCGATTATTCCCGCCGTGGATACCGGTTTCAACAAGGCGCTGCTGACCATCATTGACACCCACGTCACCACGGTGGTGTCCTGTGCCATCCTGTTTCTGTTCGGCTCGGGGCCGGTAAAGGGTTTTGCGGTTACGTTGGTCATCGGTTTGGTGGCCAACCTCTTCACTGCGGTTTTTGTTTCGAAATTTATCTTCGATTGGGAGTTGTCCCGGCCCAAACCGGTCCGGGCGCTCAGTATTTGATTTGGGACCGTGCGTGGAACAGCTTAGGGCTGTCAGGCGCGTGTTATTGGGAACATTTGTTAATAGCCGGTGTCTATGTCTTATGAATGCCGGCCTCTAGGGCTAGATGGAAATTTTTAAGCAGACGAACTTTGACTTTCTCGGCAAGAAATGGCCGTTCATCATTATGTCTTTGGTGCTTACGGCGGCCGGGTTGGTCAGCCTGGCGCTGAAGGGCGGGCCTAAATACGGCATCGATTTTACTGGTGGAGCGCTGATGGACGTCAACTTTATTAAGCGGCCTCCCGCGGAAGCGATTCGCTCCGCGCTCCACAAGAGGCTCGCAGGTGAAGTAGAAGTCCAGGAGGTACATGAGGCGGGACACTCCCAGGAGGCCTTGATCTCCACCGGTGTGCGGGACGAAACCGTTCAGGCCGTGCGCGGCGACATTGAGGGCGCGCTGAACGCTGCATTTAACCCCGATGCGGCCGGCAGGCTGGACATTAACTTCGCCAGTGAGACCGCCATTGCTGACCGGCTCCGCGATCCGCTTCAGCGCGCTGGAGTAGCGCTCTCCGACGATCGTTTGCAGGCCCTTGCCAAAGCTATCTTCGATTACCGCGAATCGCATTCCGGCCTAATCGCCAGCCTGGATCAACTCTCTGGCGTTCCCGGCGTCACGCCCCAAGTGCTCACTGTCCTGAAGCAGGAATGCTTCCCTGGAAGTTTTGCTATTCGCCGGGTGGATATCGTGGGCCCGAAGATCGGCGCGGACCTTCGCCAGCAGGCCATCAACGTCGTGCTCATCGCTCTGGCAGCCATGCTGGTTTACATCGCTTTCCGGTTTGAATGGATCTATGGCGTGGCAGCGGTCATTGCGGTCTTTCACGACACCATCATTACGATTGGCTTGTTCTCGATATTCAATAAGCAGATTGACCTGACGGTGATCGCCGCGCTGCTTACCCTGGTCGGCTATTCGATGAACGACACCATCGTGACCTTTGACCGCATCCGCGAAAACCTGCGGCTGCAGCGCCGCGGTTCGTTCAGTGAAATAGTTAATCTCAGTATCAATCAAACGTTAAGCCGGACTGTACTGACCTCGGGACTCACGTTCCTGACGGCAATCTCGCTGTTCCTGTTTGGGGGGCCGGTTTTGAACGGATTCTCGTTCGCGCTGGTGGTGGGCATTATCATCGGAACTTATTCGTCGATTTTCGTCGCCAGCCCGATTCTGGTGTTCTGGCGCAATGTGGCTGAAGGCCGAAGAAGAAGAAACTTTAGGGCGCCGGCTGTGGATAGCAGGCTCCGCTCCGTTCCTAAGACGGTGAAGACGGCAAAGTAAGTGAGGGTGTTAGACGGCAGTAAATGAGGCCCGCGGTTAGCCGGGCAGAAGCGAGGGGACGATAAATGTTCGACCAGACATTCGTAGACGGCACGCAGAAAACCAAGAAGCCGTACACCATAGTTCTTTCGTTGATTTTGCAGATTTCGATAATCGGCGTTCTGATTCTGATTCCCTTGATATACACGGAGGCGCTGCCGAGCGCTCAATTGAAGAGCATGCTCGTCGCCCCTCCGCCTCCTCCGCCACCGCCACCCCCGCCTCCTCCCGCGGCGCCCAAGGTGCAGCCTAAGCCGGTGGTGCGTCAGTTCGTGGCAAACCAGTTGATGGCGCCCAAGGTAATCCCGAAAACCATCAATAAGATTGAGGAAGCTGCTCCTCCACCCGATACCGGAATGGGCGTGGTAGGTGGAACCGGCGAAGCCGGCGGCGCTGCCGGCGGCGTGCTGGGCGGCGTGCTGGGCGGCGTTGGCACCGCGCCTCCTCCACCCCCTCCGCCGAAGAAGGCGGCTCCCACCGGGCCGGTGCAGATTGGCGGACGCGTCGCCGAAGCCAACCTCATCCGCAAGGTCCAGCCCGTTTACCCGCCGCTTGCAAAATCAGCGCGCGTGCAGGGTACCGTCGAGTTCACGGCAATCATCAGCAAAGAGGGCAACATCGAAAACCTCACCCTGGTTCGCGGGCACCCGCTGCTGGTCAATGCAGCCAGAGAAGCGGTGCAGCAGTGGAAGTATAAGCCAACCCTGCTGAACGGTCAGCCGGTGCAAGTCATCACTGACATCATCGTGAACTTCACGTTGAGCCAGTAATGTTTAGCTTTGATTCTGTAAATACGATTCAACTTAGGAGATAAGCATGTTACTTCAACTTCACGTATGGGCGTTCTGGCTCCTTCAAGAAGCCGAAGGGGGCCTCAGTTTTGACCCCCGTACAGTGTGGGGCAATATGGGCGTGATGGCCAAATGCGTCGTCTTCGTCCTCTTTATTATGTCGGCTTGGTCGATCGGCGTCATGATCGATCGTCTCATTGCCTACAACGCTGCTCGGAAGCAATCGCGGGCCTTCGCGCCAGCGGTCGCAGGAGCATTGCGGGAAGGCAAGCTTGATGAAGCCATCAAAATTGCGGACCGCTTCAACAAGAGCCATCTTGCAAAAGTGGTGGTGGCCGGGCTGCAGGAATTCAAAGCTCACCAGGCGAGTAGCGAGATTCCAGGCGAGGAGATCGAAGCCTCCCGCCGGGCTCTCGAGCGCGCTGAAGCCATCGTTCACGCGGAACTGAAGCGCGGCGTCAGCAGCCTCGCCACAATCGGTTCCACGGCGCCCTTTGTCGGTCTGTTCGGCACCGTGGTCGGCATCATGAACGCGTTCAAATCGATTTCCACTTCCAAATCCACTGGTTTGGGCGCGGTCGCCGGCGGTATTTCCGAGGCGCTGATCACCACCGCAGTCGGCCTGTTCGTCGCTATTCCAGCCGTCTGGATGTTCAACTATTTCACCAACCGTATTGAAGCCTTCGATGTGGAAATGGGTAACTCCAGTTCCGAGCTCATCGATTACTTCTTGAAGCGGACCCAAAGAATCAGCGCGACTAGTACGGCTGCCACCACCGGGCGAGCCGTCTAACTCGCACCACGCTTAGCTCGAGTTGAATCGGGCGTGGAGCGGGCTTGTCCGCTCGCTCCCGCCTTCTTATTCGCAGATGCCGTTCAACCCGGGTTAGTCGCCTGAATGGAATGAGAGGAGCCAATACATGAAGCGCCCGACAGCCCCACCAGTAGTCTCAGACATCAACGTCACCCCAATGGTGGACGTGATGCTGGTGCTGCTCATCATATTCATGGTCATCACGCCCATGTTGTCCAAAGGCGTCGCTGTGAACATGGTCAAAACGCATAACGATATCAAGATGCAGGAGGCCGACAAAGAGGACGCGATACTCATCGCTATTACTCGCGACGGCAAGGTCTTCCTAAGTCCCGGTAACACGATGGTGCAAATCGATCAACTGCCGCCGAAGGTCAAGGACTTACAGCAGAACCGGTCGGATAAGACGGTTTACATCCGGGCGGATGCAAGAGCGCGTTTCTCAAGCGTCACGGACGTGATCGATGCTTTGCGCACCGACGGAGTCGATACCATCGGTCTGATCACGGAAGCAATTCAGGACAAGAACAGAAAAAGCTTGGGCTTGTAACTATCAGCTGAAAGGAATTTAGTTCTATGTCAATGGCAGTCGGAAAAAAGGGCAGTTCGATGTGCGACATCAACGTCACTCCGATGATTGATGTGTTGTTGGTGCTGTTGATTATTTTCATGGTCATCACGCCTTTGACCCCGCACGGGCTCGATGCGCTGGTACCTCAGCCGCCACCACCGAATCAGCCGCCGCCGCCGCCCGACCAGGACCCCACGGTGGTCGTTGAGATCAAGAAGGATGCAAGCATCGAGATCAACGGACAGCCGGTGTCGGAAAAGGACCTGACCTCGCGGCTAGAGGACATCTTCAAAACGCGCGCCACCAAGGTCGTGTTCGTCAAGGGCGATCCCGATCTTGATTACCGGTACGTCGCTCAGGCAATCGACGATGCCAAAGGCGCCGGCTTGGACAAGGTTGGTATCATGACTCCCAAGGTCGAGGCTGGGCAATAGCGCAGGCAACTAGTTCAGGAGAGAAGGGTGTGGACATGCAAGAATCCAAATGGTTGAAGCTGGCGCTGTGCGCCGGCCTGATGTTCCTCACTACCAGTTGCGCCAAGCTGCAGTCGCGCGACGAGATGAATAAAGGCGTCCAGGCATATCGGAATAATCATTATTCCGAGGCCGTGAATCATTTTAAGAAGGCCGTAGAACTCGACCCGAGCAATCAAAACGCTCAACTCTATCTTGCGACCTCCTACATGATTCAATGGGTTCCCGGCGCCGATTCCCCGGACAACAAGAAGAATTACGACGCCGCGCAGGCAGAGTTCGAAAAGGTCTTGAAGACAGACCCGAAGAACGGTCTGGCACTTGCCTCTATGGCCTCCATGGCCTACAACTCGGCGACTGCGGGAACGCAGGAGAAGAAAGTCGCTGCGCTTGAAGAAGCCCGCAAGTGGAACACGCGCCGGATGGAGGTGGATCCGAAAGATCCTGAACCGTACTACTATCTTGGAGTCATCGATTACGACGAGGCATTTCAGCCGATCGTCAGCGCGCGCGTAGCGGCGCATATGACCGCGACCGATCCGGGACCGATCAAAGACGCCACCGAGCCGAAATCGAAGAAGGGCAAGAAGAGCGGCGAGGAAACCGAAGGTGTACGCGCTGAGTTGAAGGCGAAGTACGGGAAGCTGATCGATGACGGCATTCAGGACCTGAAGGAATGCTTGGCTCGCGATAAGGAGAACGAGGACGCCATGTCTTACATCAACCTTCTCTATCGCATGAAGGCAAACCTGGAAGATACGCCTGAGCAGGCCAAGGCCGACATCGCGCAAGCGGAAGATTGGTTTAACAAGGCGATGGATACCAAGCGCATCAAGGCCACCCGCGCCCCCAAGAAGACGGAAGCCAGTTAGCGTAATTCAAGTAGCTAGCCCATCCCCCAGGTTGAGCGAGCGGGAAGAACTGCGGTATCATGAGGTCAGTTCTTCCCCCGCCGGAAATAGCGCACAGGGCGTTTAATGCCCATTGTGAGCGATTTCAAAGTTGAAATCTCTGTCAAAGTTCTGACAATTCCATATCGGCCTAGAGTAAGTCTAGATCCGTAACGGCGCCATGTCTGCTCCTCGCTTAAACGCGCACAACGGGCGCCAATCGCCCTATGCGCTCGCACGTGAGTTTTCATCACTTGAGAGGAGAAAACAAGAAACCTATGAAACGGTACAACACGTTAGGCGCGATCGGCATGCTTGCGTTCGCTGCCGCATCGCATGCCGCAATCGCGGATTCGATGCGAGTTCACGTCCCTTTTGCATTCGTTGTCGCCGGCCAGGAGTTTGCCCCCGGTGACTACACCGTTCGCCAAAGCGACAGCGGAATCGTTTGCGTACTAGGCGCCGGAAAGGCGGCCATGACCATCAGTTATCCCGCAGAATCCATGGCCGGAGATGCTCCAGGTCTGCGCTTCACCAAGAGCGAGCAGAAAGCGTACCTTGTCGGTATCCAGGGTGAGGCGCTCGCGCGCGCCATCCCGGTCCACACATCGGGCCAGCGAAAGCTGACCCTCACGCGGCAGTAAGCAGAATTTGAATCTATGGCGTCTGGCCCAGTTCGCCAGGCGCAGCTATCAATTCAGGAAGTAAGTCCGGTACAGCGTATCGCGTTGCTTCGGAATAAAGCCCGCGTCGCGAATCAGCCGGCGTAGCTGCTCCTCAGTAGCTCGATGATGCGCTCCCGCCGCGGACACCACGTTTTCCTCGATCATGATGCTGCCCACATCGTTGCCGCCGAACCGCAACCCTAACTGGCAAACCTTCAGTCCCGGCGTCACCCACGATGCCTGCACGTTCAAGATATTGTCGAGATAGACGCGCGAAAGCGCCAGCATCTTCAGATACTCCACCGCCGTTGCTTCCTGCTTCACAAATCGCCCGAGCGATGTGTATTCGCGCTGGAAAAACCACGGGATGAATGCCGTGAACCCTCCCGTGTCTTCCTGAATCTGCCGCACGATATCGAAATGATTCATCCTCTGCTCGATCGTCTCGCCGGTTCCGAACATCATCGTCGCCGTGGTTCGCATTCCTAGCGCGTGCGCCGTCCGATGCACGTCGATCCAATCCTGCGTCGAGCATTTCAGCCGGCTGATCCGATGCCGCACATTTTCATCCAGAACCTCCGCGCCGCCGCCCGGGATCGAATCGAGCCCGGCATCTCGCAGCCGCGCAATCGTGTCGCGCAACGAGAGCCCACTCACTTCCGCAATGTTTACCAGCTCCGGCGCCGAGAAGCAATGGCACCAGATATCGAATCGCGACTTGATCGTCCGCAGCAGGTCTTCGTACCATTCGATCTTCAGGTCGGGATGCAGCCCGCCTTGCATCAGAATGCCCGTGCCGCCCAGGCTCACCGTCTCCTGAATCTTCGCGAGGATCACGTCTTTCGGCAGAATGTAGCCTTCCTTGTGCCCCATCGGCCGGTAAAACGCGCAAAAGCTGCAATACTCTGTGCAGAAGTTCGTGTAATTGATGTTCCGGTCGATGATGTAGCTGACGATGCCTTCCGGGTGCAGCCGCTTCCTAACCGCATCGGCTTCCATGCCGATGCCGACCAGATCGTCGCTCCGAAACATATCGATCGCCTGTTCGCGAGTAATCATGCGCGCTCCGCTGTTACTGTCTTAGAATCGCGCACAACGCCCGCCGAACGGGCTGTGCGCTTATTCAGGTTCGCAAGCCGAAGGAATGCTTGCAAGCCGTCCTGTTCTTTGGCGCCCAGTTCGTACCGGATATGCTGGCGCAAATATCGTTCCGCCAAGGCGCGGGAAACGCCATGTTCGACGGACGCCTGCTCGACGATCTCGCTCAGCCTGGCTCGCCCAAACTCGTAAGACGCGCTGGTCAGGCGCTCGAGCTCGTGTAGCGGCAATCCCCGCTTGCCGGCCCATGCCGCGAACACCATCGGCAGCCCCGTCAGCTTGAGCCACTCGGCGCCTAAATCCAAATACTGAAACGGCAGTTCTTCCGGATTCAGCCGCAACGCCGGGTCGCCGATGATCAACGCCGCATCGGCATCGCAAAGCATTCTCTCCAGCTCCGGCTCGCAGGGTGCGAAAGCCGGTTCTGCGCCGTAACGCTCGCGCAGAATCACTCGGGCCAGTTGTACCGATGTCCTTGAGCTCAGGTCGGCGGAAAGGGTCTGGATCTTCGCCCACGGCACACGAGAGAACAACAGAATGCTGCGCACCGCTCCGAAGCAAGCAATTCCGTGCCCCGGGACAATCTCTAACTCCTGCCGTGCTATTTCCGCAACGGGCACCACCCCAATGTCCACGGACCCGCGTTCCACCTGTTCGGCACAGAGCGAAGGAATTGAAAACGACAGCTCAACTTCATCGCGCTGTGGCCCATGTAGCATGCCCCAAACCAGCGGAACTGTGTTCAAATAGCTGACCGCGCCCACGCGGAATCTTTGTTGTGGCGGCAAGTTCCAGTGTATCCAGGCCACGAGTTCCCGCGCGGTATTGTATACGGAAACAATGGACACGGGAGAGAAAGTCGCAGAGCTTCGGGACCAAGGTTTCTGCCTTCTCAGAGCTCACTACCCAGAGCCTCTTATCGCCGCTTGTCGTAATGCTTTCTGGCCCGTTCTTTCCGATTATTTAGACAAGCACCGCGATGCGCCCAACCGCGGCCCGCATCGCCACTTCTTGCCGATGCCTTTTGAGCCGCCTTGCTTCGCGCCAGAATTTTTCTTTGACTCTGAGGTTGTGAGCATCGTGCGCCAGGCTATGGAAGATCGGATCGTGGCCGATCAATGGGGCTGCGACGTGCCTTTGAAGGGAGCGATAAACCAGGAGCCCCATATCGATTACAGACGCCCCTTGTTCCCGGAGGCTGCCGATCTCGCACTCCCTTCTTATGTGCTCGTGGTCAGCTTCGGATTGATCGACATAACTCTTGCGCACGGACCCATAGAAATTGCGCCGGGTACTCATCGAATGCCGAGGGAAGATGCAAGGCGAGCCGTCGAGCTTGGAGAAATCAAACTGCAGCCCGTACTCATGAGATCAGGAGACGTCTTGATTCGGCATCCTTGGGCGTTCCATCGCGGGACGCCAAACACCACTGATCTCCCACGCCCTCTTCTTACCATTCGCTACGTTCGTCGCTGGTATGCCGACGACAGCCGTGAAGTCAATGCGATTTCCCGGCGCGTGTGGGAATCCTTCTCGCCCGAACAACGCGCCATGATGCGTTTCCCAATCGTCGATTGAGCCGTGCGCATAAGTTCATCTTTACTCTCGAATCGTCGCTAAATATTTCCTCTTTGCACCGACGCGAACGGCCTCTTGCTTGACTCGCCCTAGATGATCTGATAACGTCGGTGTCGGCCAGCCGCGAATAGTCGCCTCGGCTTCGGCCGCAATCTCTTATGGTGCCGGGCTACAACCTTGCCGTTTCGGACTGCTCTCATACTGCGCGGTGGTTTAGTCCCTCTAAATCCATCCGTACTTGCGATGTTGAAGGTGTTCGAGTGATACTTGACCTCAACACACAGGCATTTTACGCTCTGGATGAGGTGGGGACTGCCATGTGGTCGGCGCTCGCCGAAACGCCGGACATCAATGCGGCGTTCAGTAGCCTGCAAGATCAGTTCGAAGTTGAAGCGTCCCGGCTGGGCGAGGATTTGGATCATTTTATCGCTCGATGCCAAGCGCTTAAATTTGTCGATGATGTTTCGGCGGATGGCCCTTCAGAAATGGGCTGTTCCGCAAATGCGTGGCGAATGCCGGCGAGACCCTTCATCTTAAACGCACTTTTCAGTCTCGTGTCAACTCACTTCTCGCTCCGGGTTTTCGGTTTCCGAAGAGTGTACGAAAGTTGCTCTGCGCTGCAACAGAGCCCAACCACCCCGCGGGATATCGCGCACGCGACCTCGGCGTTCGTTCGCGCAGAGAATTTGTTTATTTCGCGCCGGGCCCCGAATGACTGCCTGCTGCGCTCCTTAGCCCTATTTCGTTTTCTGAGGCGTTGCGGATTTGCCGCCGAGCACGTGATCGGCGTCCGGCGCGTGCCTTTTGCGGTACATGCCTGGGTAGAAGTGAACGGAGTTTCGCAACTCGAAGTCAATCCAGTGAAAATCGGGATGACGGCGCTCGGCCGTATAAGCTAAACTTTGTTGAGTCCAAAAAGGAGAGAAGGTCATGAAACAACCTTACCGAGAACCTGCCGTGGTGCATCTTGGCGGCGCTGAGGAGCTTATTAAATTAGGCATCAATGGAGATATTTGCGACGACAACCCATGCACCGGGAACTGGCGATATTTCTACGCATCCGAAAAGGGTTTGGCACCGGAGGACATCAAGCCCGATCACCCGCACGATCCCAGTAAGCCCCTTCTCAATCCCGACCGTGAGTCAAAAAAGTAGCTGGGTTCCCGACTGCGAATCTAATATCGCTTTGGGCATTTGTTTGCTGCTGGCCGCGTGCTTGAAGTAATCGTTTCCGGCGGGCGCGGAGTCAGGCGCCCGCCCGCCGGTTTCAACGGTTTCGTCGCAGAAGACCAGACGAGGATAATCATTTCCGGCGCTGAAACGCAGCATGCGTGTCATGTTGCGTTTCGCGGATATTTGTCAAACCGTAAGGCTCTGCGCCGCCTGTTAGCGGCAAGCGAATCTGCCTCCAATGCGTCTCTTATCGCGGCGGCGTATCGGAAGGATCCCGAAAATTTCATCCGGCGGCTCGACGGCCAATTCGCAGTTATTGTCGTTGACGCGGCCTCGGAAACAATCATCCTGGCCCACGACCCTGTTGGGCTGTCTCCACTCTTCTACACCTCAGGCGCTGGCAACTTCGCATTCTCAACCCATCTTCTCGATCTGATCGGTGCTGCGGGAGCCGGTGACGATCTGGACCAGGAATATATTGCCGACTTCCTCGCCTTCGGACAACCGACTACCGAACGGACGCCATTCAAACGCATCCGCCGTCTAGTGCCCGGTGAAATGATTTGTTGGCGGACCCACCAGCCTCCACACCGGCGGCGAATTTGGTCTGCTGCCCAAATCAGCGTGTTCATCCCCAAGAATCCGGAAGAACAAGGCGAGCAATTCAGCCATCTGCTTAACGAGGCGGTCGAAGGCGCTGCCGCTTCACACGCGCGCGTCTGGACTGAACTTTCCGGCGGGCTCGACTCCTCAACAGTCGCAGCAATTTCCGTTGGCAATGGCATACCTGTGTCGGGTGTTGGCGTGATCTACCCGGAATGGCCCGGTGCCGATGAGAGCAGGTACGGACGGCTCGTTGCTGAAAGCTTGGCCATTCCTTATCATTCCATCAACGGCTGCGTCTTTCGTCCTTTCAGCGCGCCGCCTGGCGATTTTATCGGCGAACCCTCGCCCTTGTCATACTCGGGTAGCCTGCTCGGCGAGTGGGACAGGCTGCTTGAAAAACACAATGTCACGGCCCTCATGACGGGCATGGGTGGCGATGAGGTTCTCGGCGCGAATCCGGGTCTACCCGTCCACCTGAGCGATCCCCTATTCAATGGTCGATTGCCATCGTTTCTAAATCACGTGAAAGCTTGGAAGAGAAGCACTGGCAGATCCTGGTATTACGCTCTAAAGGTTCTCGCGCTCGCCACGGCCGCGCGCCATCTTCGCGGTAGACAGGTGTGGCACGTCCCCTCCAGCTCATTACCTCACTGGATCGAGCCTTCCTTCCGGCGATCGATGTTCCTGGATACCCGCTGCACCAGGCGCCTGGCGCCGAGATGCCTGCATCCGGGCAGGCAGTTCCTCGCCGACGTGCTGTGGCTGAATGCAGTGAACCTGTCGAATCGCGGCCAGCGGCGCTCCACTTACGAAATCATACATCCACTCCTTCACCGCCCGCTCATCGAATTCATGGCTTGCCTTCCCTGGTGCCTGAAGGTTCTGCCGGACGATGATCGGATATTGCACCGCCACGCTATGCGAGCGATCTTGCCGGAACCGGTTCGCGTTCGCCGCACCAAAGGCGGCGGAACCTGGACGTTGGTGGAAGGCATTCGCCAGGCGCCGTGGTGGGTGGATTTCCTCACAAACAAGCCGCACATCGTGCAACACGGATTGGTGGACCACCAAAAGTGGCGGCTTGCTGTGGAACGGGCCCGCCTCGGACATACCGGCAGCGACCGCTACTTCATGGCCGCCGTGTCGCTCGAAACGTGGTTCTATCAATTGCGTATTTCCCGCAGCGCGCTCTGATGGTTGACGGCGCCAAACTATTGATGCATGGCGGTGTCCCGTACCCCGGCTTCCTCAAACCCCTTGCGCCGCAGAAGACACGAATCGCACCTCCCACACGCGCGTCCCTCCGCATCGGGCTCATAACAGCTATGTGTCAGCGCTAGATCCACGCCGAGCTCCCCGGCCTTCCGCACGATATCCGCCTTGGTCATGCGTATCAGCGGGGTGCGGATCGAAAGTCTTGTCTTGCCTTCCACGCCGGCTCGCGTTGCCAGATTCGCCATGCGCTCGAATGCCTCGATGAACTCCGGCCGGCAGTCGGGATATCCCGAATAATCGATTGCGTTCACGCCTATAAAGATGTCGGCCGCGTCCGCCACCTCCGCGTACGCCAGCGCAAACGACAAAAAAATTGTGTTGCGCGCCGGCACATAAGTCACCGGAATGCCAGCCCTCATCTCGTTTTCAGCGCGATCCTTCGGCACTTCGATATTGTCCGTCAGCGCCGAGCCGCCGAACACGCGCAGATCGATCGTCGCGATGCGGTGCTCTCTCGCACCGAGCTGCTGCGCCACCCGCCGGGCCGCTTCGAGCTCAATACGATGTCGCTGTCCATAGTCGAACGATAAACAGTAGCACTCGTAGCCGTCGGCGCGGGCGATTGCCAGGCAAGTCGCCGAATCCAGGCCGCCACTGAGCAAACAGATCGCGCGTGACCTGACGCTACTCATTTGCCTCGCTCACTGCCGAAACCGTCGCATCCAGCTCGCCCCGATGCAGCCGGATCGTTACCTGCTCACCCACCGCCACTTCGCTCGCCGCCCGCAGAACGTGTTTTGCGCCGTTTTCGACAATCGCATAACCGCGCCCGAGCACCGCCAGCGGGCTCAACTGTCCCAAATAGCCGCTCAGCGATTCCTGCCGCCGCCGCGCCTGCCACAGCCGCACCTGCATGCTCTTCGCGAGCCGTCCGCGCAGTATCTCCTCGCGATGCCGGTTCCGCGCGAACCGCAGCCGCAGATCGCTTGCTTGCAATCGCCGCGTCAAGTCCGCCAGCCGCCTGCGCTTGGCATCAAGCGCCCGCTGTCCTGAATCTCGAAGCTGGTATTCCAGATCATCAGCGCGCTGCGCGCGTCGCGCTAATGCTCGATGCACCACCGCGGCGGCGCGTTCGGTCCCGCGCTGCTGCAAGTCCCGAGAGCACGATAGCAGCCGGTACCGGATCGCCTGCGAAGCCTTTATGCGTCCAGCCGCAATCTGCTCCAGTAAACTGTCGCGCGTGCAAATCACGATTTCGGCTGCGGCCGATGGCGTGGGTGCGCGGCAGTCCGCCACAAAATCCGCAATCGTGAAATCAGTCTCATGCCCTACGGCGGAAATCACGGGAATGGCAGATCCCGCAATCGCGCGCGCCACCTTCTCTTCATTAAAGGTCCACAGATCCTCGAGCGACCCGCCGCCGCGCGCCACAATCAGTACCTCCGCCCAACCGTTCGCACTGAAGAAATTGATTCCGCGGCACACTTGCTCTACCGATCCCTCGCCCTGCACTTGCGCCGGAAACAGACGCACATGCAGTCCCTGAAAGCGCCGCTCCAATACGTGCAGCATGTCGCGGATTACCGCGCCCGCGGGCGAGCTGACAATTCCGATCCGCCGCGGCAGCGCGGGCAAAGGCCGCTTGCGCGATTGCTCAAATAAGCCCTCCGCCGCCAGTTTCCGCTTCAGTTGCTCGAACGCCAGTTGCAGCGCGCCGGCACCCTGCGGCTCCAGCAGCTCCACAATCAACTGGTATTCGCCGCGAGCTTCATACACCTCCAGGTTGCCTCGCGCGATCACGGCCAATCCGTCCTGCGGCTTGAAACGTGCGAAGCGCGCCGATCCTTTGAACAGCACACACTTGATTTGGCTCTCTTCATCCTTCAGCGAAAAGTAATGATGCCCGCTCGGCGCCAGCCGGCACCCGGAGATCTCGCCCACCACCCAGATCCCGCGAAACTCCGCTTGAAAAACCTGCTGCACCGCCGCGTTCAATTCGCTCACCCGAAAGAGCCTCCGCTGCGGCTCGAGCGTGAGCTTCATCTGGCCCGTTTCGCTGCTGCTTCGTGCTATCATCAATAACTTCAGTTTCCACCACTGGTTGCTTAGTGCATTCCAACCGATGCGCTATTCTAACGAGTTGCCGGGTAAACTCGGCGCCTTCGTCGTCGCCCAACCCAACATCTAAATACTGTCTGATTGGAGAATGCCTTTGAACCCACAAGAAGCATTGGAATTCGCGAAGAAGAACGACGCCCGCCAAGTAGACCTGCGTTTCACCGATATTCCTGGACTCACGCAACACATCTCGTATCCCATCAACATGCTCGATGAAGGCTCCTTTGAGGATGGCTTCGGCATCGACGGCTCGAGCATCCGCGGATGGGCCGCCATCAACGAGAGCGATATGCTCATCGTTCCTGAGCCCTCAACAGCGTTCATGGACCCGTTCGGCGAGACGCGCACGCTGGTTATGCTCGGCGACATCATCGATCCGATCACGCGCCAGCACTACGACCGCGACCCGCGCTGGATTGCGAAAAAAGCCGAGCTTCACCTGAAGAACAGCGGAATCGCGGATGTCGCCTATTTCGGCGCCGAAGCCGAGTTCTTCATCTTCGACAACATCCGCTTCGATCAGAACCAGCACAGCGCCTTTTACTTCATCGATGCCGAAGAGGGACGCTGGAACTCGGGCCGTGAGAATAACAATCTCGGCTATCGTCCGCGCTACAAGGAAGGCTATTTCCCCGTTCCGCCCACCGATCATTATCAAGACCTGCGGAGCGAGATGGTGGCCACCATGATCGAGTGCGGCCTCAATATCGAATGCCACCACCACGAAGTCGCCACCGGCGGTCAATGCGAAATCGACCAGCGGTTCGACACGCTCGTAAAGTCGGCCGACAACATGACGCTTTACAAGTACATCGTGCGCAACGTCGCGAACCAGTATGGCAAGACCGTAACGTTCATGCCTAAGCCGCTATTCGGCGACAACGGAAGCGGCATGCACACCCACCAAAGTTTATGGTCCGGTGGCAAGCCGCTGTTTGCTGGCGATAACTATGCGGGCTTAAGCGAACTCGCTCTCGCGTACATCGGCGGCCTGCTGCGTCATGCCCGCGCGCTTTCAGCCATCATCGCGCCCACGACTAACAGCTATAAGCGCCTGGTGCCCGGCTACGAAGCGCCAGTCAATCTCGCCTATTCCCGCCGCAATCGTTCCGCCGCGGTCCGTATTCCGATGTATTCGAACAATCCGAAGGCCAAGCGAGTCGAGTTCCGGCCGCCCGACGCCTCCTCCAATCCCTATCTCGCCTTCGCCGCGATGATGATGGCGGGTCTGGATGGCGTGATCAACAAGTTCGATCCGGGTGAGCCGCTGGACAAGGACATTTATGATCTCTCTCCTGAAGAGATGAAGAAGGTTCCGTCCATGCCCGCCTCGCTCGACGAGGCGTTGACCTGCCTCGAAGAGGACCACGCGTTTCTTACCAAGGGCGATGTCTTCTCTGAAGAGCTGATCGAGACATTTATCTCCTACAAGCGCAAATCCGAAGCCGAAGCGGTTCGCCTGAGGCCGCATCCTTATGAGTTCGCGCTCTATTACGACATTTAGGCGCGCGTAGGTGTAGCACTTACAGCCGGGATGGCAGTTACATCCCGGCGCGCTTGTTCCTCGCGAAAAGATTACCGCCTCTGCGGGTCTCGAAAATTTAGTAACAATTTCGTGAGCGCTAAAAAGCCAATTACCTCAAGCACTTAAGCAGGCAATCCAAAGTTCGCGCAAACGGCCCTAATCGTGCTTCTCCTGAGGGCGAGGAGAAACATGCATCGCAGTTTTACATTAGCGTTGTGCGGGATCGTTCTTTCGGGAGCTTTCTTGATGGGCAGCAGCTTGTACGCTCAGGACCAGAATACGGCCCCAGACAACACGCGCGTCAACAAGGCTGACAGGGATAGTTCCCGACCCACGGCCGATCAAGCCAAGAACAACATGTCGGATCGTGACCTGGAGAAGAACATCCGGCGTGATGTTGTCAAAGACAAATCGTTGTCCACATACGGCCACAACGTGAAGATCATCTCGCAACACGGAACAGTCACGCTCCGTGGGCCAGTCCATTCCGAAGACGAAAAGCGTGCAATAGAAGAACATGCCCGCAAGTACGCCGGTGATGGGCACGTTAACGATGAATTAACCGTAAAGGGCGACCGCAGCTAGGTCGCTTAATTTCAATTGGAAGAGGAGATTAAAGCAATCATGGCAGGAAAAAACACAGTTGTATATGGCCTCAGCCCTAACCGCGCAACGGCCGAAAATGCGGTTGACCAATTACTTGCAAACGGATTTCGTAACGAGGACATATCGGTGCTGTTGCAGGACAACGTGGGCACCAAAGATTTCGCTCACGAAAAGGCGACTAAAGCGCCCGAAGGCACCGCTACCGGCGTAGTTACCGGCGGAGTTATCGGTGGCACGCTAGGCCTTCTTGCGGGCATTGGCGCGCTCGCCATCCCGGGCCTGGGACCGTTCATTGCGGCGGGTCCAATCATGGGTACTCTCGCGGGCTTGGGTTCCGGCGGCGTTGTCGGCGGAATCGTGGGCGCCTTGGTCGGCATGGGAATTCCAGAATATGAAGCCAAGCGCTATGAGGGACGAATCAAGTCAGGTGGCATCTTGATCTCGGTTCACTGCGACAACAGCGACTGGGTCAGCAAAGCCAAAGACATCCTCAAGCAAAACGGTATAGAGGATATCTCTTCCACAGGGGAAGAGTCCGCCGATTACGCAAAGACCGACAAGCCTTTGCGGCGCGGCACTGCGGCTGTCTAGACAACTGCCGTAAATCTCGGAGGTCTCCGTGGCGGAAACGCTGCGGAGACCTTCTCCATTTCAACCCCTCCGTTCCGTACCCATTACCAAGCTGCCTTGCAAACGGCAAACGATTGCACTATTCTGACTTAAGTCACAAATCAGTTTAGTCGGGAGTTCCCCTTTGAAGACGCTTGCGCTCTCTTTGTCGCTCCTTTATGTAGCCAGCACCACGTTTGCTGCCGATGCCCCGCAGATGACCCCTGAAGAAAAGCGCATCCTGGAGACCAGCCCGGCAGTAGTGTTCATTCAAGTCTGGTATACCGGCATCCTGCAGATCCCAGGCTATGCGCCGAAAGAAACCAGCACTATGGCCTCCTCTGGCACCGGTTTTCTTTACCGGCCTGACGGTTATATCATCACCAATGCTCACGTCGTTGAGGACGCCAATCTTAAAGACTCAATAGCCCAACAGCTTCGCACGCGGCGCGTTTATCAGGTGGGGCTGAAATGGATTCAGGACAACCTCATGCATGGCCGCATGACCGAAGAGCAGGCCAAACAATTCCTGCCCTACATCGGGGCCTCCACTCCGCATCTGGAAGTCTACTTGAACAACCATCGCATGTATACGGGCGAGATCAAGGTGTACAGCGACCCTTCGTTCATCAACAATGGCAAGGATGTGGCGATCGTCAAAATTGACGGTAATAATCTGCCTACCGTGAAACTCGGCAATTCCGACGACGTGCACGTCGGCGAACCGCTCATGGTGGTTGGATATCCTGGCGTCGCCATGAACTCGGAGATGATCGGCAAGCAGTCGGAGCTTGTTCCCTCGGTTACCGACGGTCATGTCTCAGCGGTCAAGGTGGATTACAAAGGAACACCAGTCCTACAATCGGATGCGGCCGTCACGCATGGCAACAGCGGCGGACCCGCCTTCGATCCGGATGGCAAGGCGGTGGGAATTGCCACGTATGTCAACGAAAAGGAAGTAGCTGGGTTCAACTTCTTTGTACCCATCAACACTGCGCTCGAATTCGTCCGGCAGGCCGGTGCGGAGCCGCAATCTGGAGAGTTCGACAAAACCTGGACCAGCGCGCTCGACGCTTATTCGCAAGGGGATTGGGGAACCGCGCACAGGATGTTCAACGATGTTCTGGCCATGATGCCGGAGCAGCCCGATGCCATGCGGCTGGTGAACATCGCGGCCCGCAATGAGCGAAACGAAACACCTCTCGACCAGTTTCGGGAGCGCACTGGCGGGTACTTGTGGCCGGTGGCGGGAGGCGCCCTCCTAATCATCCTCGCGCTGATCGTTTGGCGGATGGCTGCGTCCCGGAAACCGGCTCTGGCCACTGCGGGTGGTCCGCCGCTGCCATCCACGCGGGTCAACGTGAACGCTCCGCCGGGACCGCCTCCGCCACCGTATTCACAGCCCTCGGCGCCTCCTCCTCACGCCCCCGCTTCGCCGCAGCAAACTTTTGGAACTTTGCAAGTCACCGCCGGATCGTTGAACGGAAACCGCTTTCCGGTCCCCAAGGCTGGAGTTCTGATCGGCCGCGATTCCGCCAAGTGCAACATCGTGATTGCCGACGATACGGTTTCGAAGGAGCATGCCTGGGTCGTCCCCGTGGACAATGAAGTAGTGGTGATCGATCGGGGCTCCTCCAACGGAACCTATGTCAATTCAACCGATACGCCACGTGTAAATAAGGTCGTTTTGAAGAACGGCGATCGGCTTTACATCGGAAAAAAAGGCGCGGCGGTGCTGACTTACTTCAGCTAATAGGAGCTTGACGACAAGCAATGCCTAAATTTTGCAGCAACGGCCACCAGATGGAAGATTCCTGGGAAATCTGCCCATACTGTCAGAGGACCGGCTATCAAACCACCAATGCCGGCGCCGGCGCCAAGACACGTTTGGAAGTCGATAGCATTATCGCTCCCAAGGCGACCACGGTCCCATCGGCTCGCAAAACCGTTCTGCTGAGTGACCGCCAGCCGAAGCGCGACCTCGTCGGCTGGCTGGTAGCGCTTGACGGCGAGCAAAAAGGGGAAGACTTTCGCGTGCGCGACGGCCAGAATACCGTCGGCTCCGCCCCGGATGCCGACATTGTTGTGCGCGATGAAACTATATCGGGCAAGCACGCCAGCCTGCGTCACAAAGACTCTAAGTTCTTCGTCACGGACCTCGATTCCACTAACGGCACCTTTTTGAACAGCGGAACTGAGCCCATTGCGCGCGAGGAGTTGAAGGACAACGACGTCGTCCGGTTCGGCGCTGTCACATTCAAGTTCAAATCTCTTTAGCTGCCACCCTGCGCAAACCAAGCTGTCATGCAAGTCCGTTCCGACATCGAGCTAGCGAATCTCACCGATATCGGCTGTGAGCGCACTGAGAATGAAGACTACTATTGCTATTTCGAGCCCGAAACCGACGAGGACTTTGAGCGTAAAGGGCGTCTGTTTGCAATTGCTGATGGCATGGGCGGCCACGTCGGAGGTAAAGTAGCCAGCGGCCTTGCCATTGAGGCCCTTCGCGAAACGTTTCTGAATGGCCATCCGGGCAACTCGCAGTCGGTCCTGATCGAGGCGTTTGCGCGCGCGCAGCAGTCGATTCTAGCGGCTGGCGAAGCACATCCCGAGCTGGACGGCATGGGAACCACGTGTACCGCTGCGATTCTCTGCGGGTGCAAGTTGAGCTATGGCCATATCGGAGATAGCAGGCTTTACCTTGTGCAGCACGGCGTCATCCGTCAACTCACCGACGATCATTCCATGGTCAATCAACTCGTCAAGAGCGGTGCGCTCACGCCGGAACAGGCTGCCACACATGAAGAGCGCAACGTGCTCACGGCGGCCCTGGGCATGAAGGCACAGCCGGTGAGCGCTGATTTTTCACCTGAGCCGCTGGATCTCGCGCCCGACGACGTTTTGGTCCTCACCAGCGACGGCATGCATGGGCTGGTCACCGCCGAGGAGATCGCCCAAACCGTTTCCCTCCAGCGCCCCTACGATGCCTGCCGAACTTTGATGGAGCTGGCAAAGGCGCGAGGGGGCCCGGACAACATTACGATTCAGGTGTTGAAAATCTTGCCGGACCCGCCCGGTAAGCCGTTGGCGGTCTGAAAAGGAACAGCATGATCGGAACGCAGATTGAAGGCTATCTCATCCAGGAGAAACTCGGGGAAGGCGGCATGGGCACGGTGTATCGCGCTCTGGAAGTAAATCTCGATCGGCTGGTCGCCATCAAGGTGCTCAACGCCGATGTCGCACGCGATGCTTCTATCGGCGAGCGCTTCCGCGCTGAGGCGCGTGCACAGGCACACCTGAATCACACCAATATCGCAACGCTGTACAATTTTCTGATCCTCGACGGCAACGCCATGATGGTCATGGAATACGTCGATGGCGAATCGTTCCAGCAACTGGTGGACCGCCGGGGCCCGATTCCTTCCCAGGAGGCGATTCCCCTCTTCAAGCAGGCGTTGCTCGGCCTGGGCGCCGCTCACCGCGTGGGCATCGTGCATCGCGATATCAAGCCCAGCAACATCATGGTGAACAAGTCCGGCATCGTCAAGGTCATGGACTTCGGAATCGCCAAAGCGATGGGCGGCAGCCGCGCCTTGACGCGCACGGGCATCCAGGTCGGCACCGTCTTCTATATGTCGCCCGAGCAGGTCAAGGGCGAGCGCGTCGACATCCGCTCCGATATCTACGCCCTCGGTGTGACGCTTTATGAAATGCTCACCGCCCATGTTCCGTTCTCGGCCAACAGCGATTTTCAAGTGCTCAGCGATCACGTGAATTCGGCGCCACCGCTGCCCACCAAGTTTTATCCCTACATACCCAAGGGCGTCGAGAACATTGTCTTGAAAGCGCTCGAAAAAAGCCCCGGCGATCGTTTCCAAACCGTCGAAGAATTTGGAGCCGCGCTGGAGCATCCTGAAACTTTTGAGAGCTACGTACCCCTGGCGAGCGGTATCATCGTGCCAGCGCCACAGCCCGCGCCTGTTGCGGCGGCTAAACCTGCTGAGCAATCCGCCCCGGATCCGGTAGCTCCTGTTGCTCCCGCTGTCCCGCGGAAGCCGCTGCCCATCGCGCCCAAATGGATTGCTGCGGCGGCTGCACTGCTTCTTGTCGTATCGGCTCTCGCATACATCGCGCTCCGTCCGAAGCCATTACCGGCCCCGGTGAAAACGACCACTTCCCAAGCGGGGTCTTACCAGAATCTCTCCACCCCCAGTCCGATTGTTCCGGGTCCAACCGCCGATGAGACGCCGGCCAATCTGCCTGAGGTGACGCCTCCCGCCCCTGCGCCCTCAGGACAGGCAACCGCAACGGTGGAAGTAGCCGCGGCCCGCAAGCACCGGCCAACCCAGAGCACTACGGACACTGCCGCGGCTGCGCCCGTGCATGCCGAGACAAACACGAGTCCTCCCGCGCCTCCTCCTGCTCCTGTCGCGGTGCCGGCAAGCACGCAGGTCACGATTCCAGCCGCCACGCAAATAATGGTTCGCCTGATCGGCGCCATTGACGGCGACACGGCACAACCTGGCCAGCTCTTTGCTGCGAGCGTCGACAGCCCCGTGAGTGTGAACGGCCAAGTGGTTATTCCGCGCTTCGCCAACGCCCAGGTGCGCCTGCTATCCGCGGCGAAAGCTGGCAGATTCAAAGGCAATGCCAAGCTGGATTTGGCATTGGCGAATCTCACCATTCAGGGCCACCGCTATGACGTCGAAAGCGCAGTCTATGAGGCCACTTCAGGAGGCCGTGGCAAGCGGACTGGCAAGTTCGCCGGCATCGGAGGAGCGGTCGGATCAGTCGTCGGCGGCATCGAGCACGGCGGAAAAGGACTGCTGGAAGGAGCCGGCGCGGGTGCTGCGGCAGGCGGCGGAGCAGCCACCCTGACCGGTGACCGCGAACTCGAACTGCCTGCGGAATCACGCTTGAGCTTCAGCTTGAAGGCGCCCATAACGGTTACGGAGGGAGGGCGGTGATCGGTGTAAATGCTTGTAAACACAGCGTTACGTTCACATTAAAGCAAGTTTAATGTGAACTTCAGGACTCCTTCACCAGAACATGAGAATATACTCAAGTGAAGCACCTTAGTGCTACCACTCAGTAGTAAACAAGGAGATATCCCTAAATGAAGAAGATCATGATCGCCGCCCTCGGCCTGTCGTTGCTCCCCATGACTGCGCTTTTCGCTCAGAATACTTCCACCGCGAGCACCGACACCAATACCATGAAGAGCACCAAGAAGTCCAAGAAGCACAAGAACACCAAGGGCTCTTCCGACACCATGAGTTCGACAACCAGCACCGCTACCAGCAAAAAGTAAATTGCTCAGCCGGTTCGCCGGTCTTGAGCGCACAGGATATTTGGTGTCCGTTGTGCGCGATAGACCAAAATTTTGCGCGGTTTCGGGCCTATATGTGGTCTGAAGCCGCGTTCTTTTTTGTCTCGGCGCCGCGAGACGCAGTAGGCTCGCCCCCACCTTCCAACTTGGCTGCTTCCCGGCGCAGCTCCAGGATCAAGAGCATCACCTGCATCTCGATTTGATCGCGCACCGCGATGTAGAACTCTTCCGGGCGGCCAATGGGGTCTTCGATGCTCCAGTCACGCACTTCCATCGGCACCCGCACCGGCAGCTTTGTTCCGCTCATATTCACGATCAGGTCGAAGCTACGCACCGGTACCGACTTCAGGCTCTTCGGGTGTTGGTCGTCGATGTTGATGTTCTTCGCCTCCATTACCTTCTTGGTTAAAGGCTGAACGATCCCGGCCGGCGAAAGCCCCGCGCTGGCGGCTTCCATGACGTCCGGCCCATACCTGCGTGCGAATCCTTCCGCCATCTGGCTGCGGCAGGAATTGCCGATGCAAAGGAAGAGAACTCTCTTCATCTGGTCAGTGTAGCGGAGGTGAAGGTATCAGAGTTTGGTTTAGCGAACTTTCGGCCACCGCGCTTCCAGCGTCTCTAACGGCAGAAACCCGGCTAAAGTGAGGTTGACGTCGAGATCCTCCTCATTGATCGGAACTCGCCCCAAATACTCGCTTCGGCGCTCAGGCCAAAGCCCAATGAGTCCGGTGAGCGCAAGTAAACGGCAATTTTCGAGCTCTAGGCACTCCTCAAATATTCTGGTCGCTTGCTCAACGTTACCCGGGCCGCCGCCTCTCACACTTCCCAAAATGCCGATCAACGAGCCGAGAACCCGGCGCAGGAATGATTCTCGCTCTCCCGTGTTGAAGTGCCGCGACAGAAATGCAATTTCGAGAAGCGGCTTCAAAGCGTTCAGAGACTGAATTCTTGCGCTGAGATAGCATACTTCTCCGAGGGCCCATCGTTGAGAAAGATCTTCCCCGTAGACCGTCTCTTTATGTTGATCCAGCAACGAGACGCATGCTTGACGAAGGTTCCGGTTTACCTGCCCGTTATCTCCGTACTCATACACCTGCACAAAAATAGCGACACGCTCTTCCTGCGGATGCAGCGCTGGCAATCCGAACGCTTCCGCATCGCCCATGAGACGTATCCAAACCGCCTCGGCGACGCTGGCCGAATCTAGGTTCGCGAGCGCGCGCACAGCCTGCGACAGCGGCGGTTCTACGGGCGGTTCGACTAGGACTACGCCGGCCATAGATCTCTTCTCATTCTCTCAACAAAGTGGCATCTTCTACAGCCCGGCATTTGTCACCATTTGCCCGTGATCCATCTGCGGCGCGGTCTTGGAAAACGGGTCCAGAACGCGCAATCGTATACCCGCGCCCTCGCCGGCTCCAACCGTGAAAGGCGCGTGCAAAGCTTCCGGTATGCCTTCCGCTCCCGCTCCGCCTCCGGTCATATCGACCGTGTAACCCCAGCCGGGGCCGCCTGCCTTTCGGTTCTTCACCCAGATCCAATTGTCGGCGCCTTCCGCGACTACATCGGGGACCGTCGGCGGACAAATCTTCATGTTCCGAGCCCTGAGTAAATTTAGCGGGTATTCAATCTCGAGGATGTACCCACCAGCTATGTGCTTGAGACCAAGCCGATCTCTCGCCTTCTCGCCTTGCGTCTCAGACGCCAGCGAATCGTCTGCGCACCACACCGCATAATTTCTGCCGCCGATTTGTTTTCCGAACACCCTTCCTTCCATCCTGGTACCCGTGATGCGCCCGTCATCGATCATCTTCTTTGCCGTCGGCATATCGACACCGCTGATGTCTGTGCTGTATGTAATGAACTGATCCAGCAGCATGTACCGGTAGAGTTGTGGCGCGGATGGAGCAAACTGCCGTCCTGGAAGGAAGTAAGTTGTGCTCTTAGCGTCGACAGCAGCTTTCATCACGTTGAGAGCGTGCCTGCTTTTGGGATACTGCGCCGCCACGTCCATTAGGAATTGGTCCCATAACGTGGGATCGATATCCGTGCGAAAACATTCGCGGTCGATATTTTGGCGAACGAACTCCCACCAATGAACTCCCTGCAAATCGCCGTACCATTTTCTTAGCTGTTGCTGAACGGCGCTCGTGAATACCGGCTTATTGATGTAGGTAAGCAGGCTCATCTCGCTCGAGCCTACTGGGATGCAACCTTTTCGATAAACCGCCGGTGGATGCGATCATCCGAGCTCAGCTCAGGATGGAAGGTCGCCGCCATATGCCGCCCTTCCTCCACCAGCACCGGGTCATTCAGGTACGTAGCTAGAACTCTGGCCGCGGGCCCGACGTGGCGAATGATCGGCGCGCGGATAAATACCGCCTCCGCGGGCTTCCCATCCAAATCGATCTTCGCGATGCGGCTATCGATCTGCCGGCCGTAGCCGTTGCGCTCCACCGTTGCCTCCATCAGCCCTAGAGACTCCTGCGCCGGATTCACCACTTCGCTCGCAAGTAAAATCGCTCCCGCGCACGTGCCGAAAATGGGCTTCGTCTTGCCGAAATCCCGAAGCGGCTCGAAGAGATTTTCGGCGTGCAGCAGCTTCAGCATAGTGGTGCTCTCTCCGCCCGGCAGGATCAGGCCATCCACGGCATCGAGATCGGCCGCCGTCCGAACTTCCACTGCCTCCCCGCCGGCGCGCTCAATTGCTTTGCGATGAGCTTCGAAATCCCCCTGCAGGGCCAGCACACCGATTCGCGGCATCCGGCTACCAGCCGCGAGTCTGCATCAGCTCGCCTTCCTGCATCTTCGAAATCTCGAGTCCCGGCATCGCCTCGCCTAGTTCTTCGCTCGCTTCCAGCAGCTTCACGGGGTCCTGATAGTAAGTTGCTGCTTTGACAATCGCCTTCGCGCGCGCCTCGGGATCCGATGACTTGAAAATGCCGGAGCCCACGAACACGGCCTCGGCCCCGAGCTGCATCACCAGCGCCGCATCCGCCGGCGTTGCAATCCCGCCCGCCGAAAAGTTTGGCACCGGCAGCTTTCCATGCTCTGCTACATACTGCACCAATTCCAAGGGCGCCTGAAGATTCTTCGCCTCGTGCACCAGCTCCTCTTTGCCGAGCACCGTGAGCTGCTTCATTTCTTTCACGATGGTGCGAATATGCCGCACCGCTTCGACAATGTTCCCGGAACCGGCCTCGCCCTTGGTGCGGATCATGGCCGCGCCTTCGGCAATGCGCCGCAGCGCCTCGCCCAGGTTGCGCGCCCCGCAAACGAAGGGAACCTTGAAATCGTGCTTGTCGACGTGGTGCTCCTCGTCGGCCGGCGTCAGAACTTCGCTCTCATCGATGTAATCGACGCCGAGCGCCTCCAGAATGCGAGCTTCCATAAAATGCCCGATTCGCACCTTCGCCATCACCGGAATGGAAACCGCGGCCATGATGTCGCGGATGATGCGGATTTGCGACATTCGCGCCACGCCGCCTTCCTTCCGAATATCGGCCGGCACTCGCTCCAGCGCCATCACCGCACACGCTCCCGCGCGTTCCGCAATCGACGCGTGCTCCACGTTGACGACATCCATGATGACGCCGCCTTTCAGCATCTCGGCCAAGCCGACCTTCAACCGGAATTGATCGTTTTGGAAGTTCACTCTCGTTCTCCTTAATCTGATTGCTACACCAGCGCTGCGGCCGGCTCAAAACTGGCGCGAGCGACAGTTACTGCAAGTTGTTCGGCGGCGGTCTCGCCAATGATGCGAATGCCGCGAGTAATCTGGTCCGGCGTGAGGCCGCCGAAGCTGATGCGTAGCGCACGCGCGTGCGATCGCCGCGCCGAAAAATAGCGCCCGGGCAAGAAGCTGACGCCGCGCTCCTCCACGCCGCTCAAAAGACGTTCGGCTCTCAGCGGCTCGGGAAGCTCAATCCACAGGCACATGCCGCCTTCCGGCCGGGTAAACCGCGCGCCCGGCGGCATATGGCGCTTGCACGCGCCCAGCACGGCATTCAGCCGCTCTACGCCCTCCCTGCGAGTCCGTTCCAGATGGCGCTCCAGTTCGCCCGATTCCGCGAAGCGCAGCAGAACGGCTTGCGAAAGCTGATCGGAATGCAGGTCGCTCAGTTGCTTCGCTTCTGCCAGCCGCCCGATCACCGCGCGTGGAGCAACTACCCAGCCCACCCGCAGCCCGGGGAACGACACCTTCGAATAGCTGCGCAACAAAATAGTGTTGCCGCTCGAATCGAGTTCCTTTAGCGTCGGCAGCCGTTTGCCGCAATACCGCAGCTCACTATAGATGTCATTTTCAACCAGCACCATCCCGAACTGTTGCGCCAATTCCACGATCCGCTTGCGCCGCTCCAGCGGGAGCGTGGCGCCGGTTGGGTTCTGAAAACTCGGTGTGACCATCAGCACGCGCGGATGATGGCTGCGGATCAATTCTTCGAGCGCTTCTACATCTATCCCGTCGTCCGTTACCGGTACCCCAAGCAGGTTCGCCCCGGCCCGCGAAAACACACGCAGCAAACCGTGGTACACGGGATCTTCAATCGCGACCCCACCGCCGCCTGGGGCAAACAGCCGTGCCAGCAAATCGAGCGCCTGCTGGCAGCCGTTCGTGACAATAAGGTCGTCGCCTTTCCGCGCTATACCGGCAGCCGCAGCTTGTTCCAGCAGGTAACGCCGCAACGGCGCGTAACCGTGCGGCGAGCCGAGCTGCAAAATCTCCGCGGCTTCAGGCCCGTCAATGACCTGTTTAGAAAGACGCCGGAAGGGCGCCAGCGGGAAACTTCCTTCGGAGGGCCGTGAGTTCGCAAAGTTGATTTCAATCTCGTGTGCGGATCGCGCAAAGCCTGCCTCGAGCGGCGCGAAAATGGCGTCCCAATCCATCGGTCCAGGCGACGAAGATCCCGGCCGCTGGACCACGAAGCTGCCGCGCCCCACATGCCCCTCAATCAAGCCTGCTTCTTCGAGTTGGGCGTAAGCGGCGGATACAGTAGTACGGTTCAGGCCAAGTTGGCCAGCCAATTCACGCGTCGGAGGAAGTTTTTCCCCGGAAGGAAGAGAGCCGCGCTCGATAATTCCGCTGATGGCATCGGCCAATTGCCTGTAAAGAGGCGTATCCGACGCGGGATCCAGATGCAAGCTAGCGAAATGGGCCAACGATTTTAGTATACCAAATTGGACTGATTCGGCAGGCCAATTTAATCTCGGACCGGCCCCAGCGAGCCCTGACTATAATGAGGCGTGTTTCGCGTTGGTTGCGCCCTAGTGCTTGTGAGTCTTCAGTTAGCGGCGCAGTCGTCGCTCAGCGTTCAGGAACTGGAAGCGCAGGCTCGCGAGCGGCTGGCGGCGCGCGATGCCAATGGCACACTCGCGATTTACGAACAACTCGCGCAAATCGTTCCAAACTCCGCCTTCTACCAGGATCAAATCGGCTTTCTGCTCGCCGCAACCAACCGCGCCCCGGACTCCATCGCTCACTTTCAGCGCGCCACGGAACTCGATCCGAAGTTGGCGCAGGCCTGGTATCACTTGGGTGCCGCGCAATGCATTCTTCATCATGGCGACTCCTGCATCGATGCCTTGCGGAAAGCGGCCGCGCTTGCTCCGGACAATGCGGATTATCGTTTTCATCTTGGGTCAGCCTATGTCGATGCGCACCGCTACTCAGAAGCTGTTCCGGAGCTTGCGAAGGCCGCCAGGCAGATGCCCCGCAACGCCGCTCTATGGGCAGACCTGGGGCTTGCCTACCAGCAACAGCGTCAATTGAAGGCGGCGCGAGATGCATACGCCAAGGCGCTCGCGCTCGATCCGAAAAATACTGCCGTGCGGAACAGCTACGGTTATGTGCTCACTGAATCGGGAAATGCGGCAGGCGGGCTGAGAGAATTTCGCAAAGTCTTGCAGCAGGACCCGAACAACGTCCATGTCCAGGTCAATGTCGGGTATGCGTACATTGGCCTCGGAGATCTTAAGGAAGCCATCAAAGTTCTTTCCGCTGTCGTCCAGAGCCATCCTGATGTAGCTTCTGCGCACTACAATCTGGGTGTCGCATACAAAGAGAGTGACGACTTGCCTCGCGCCAAAACGGAGCTCGAACGCGCAACCGCGCTTGAGCCATCTCTGGCAGCCGCGCATTACACGTTGGCCGCTATCTACGAAGATCAGGGCAACTTGGATGGGGCGGTCGAACAACTTCGCGCGGCGGTCGCTCAGCAGCCTGCCTATGTGGACGCCTGGTATCAGCTCGGCACCATTCTCAAGCAGCAAGGCAACGTCGATGGCGCGATCGAAGCCCTCCGCCACTCGGTTGCCTTAGACAATCAGGACGCGGGCGCCTTCAACACCCTGGGTTTGCTTCTGCGCAAGCGAGGCGATAACCAAGCCGCCGCGGATGCTTTCGCCAAAGCGGCTGCCATCCGAGCGGCCGAAAATCAACGCAAGCAGAAAGCCCTGGGGCAAGCCTCTCAATGAGGGCAGCCATTCAGAAATCTTCCCAAGCAGCCGCCTCATCGCTCAAAGAAACGAGGCGTCAAACGGCCGCGGAAAGATTTCTTTGAGCGACATCGTTTCTTGTGTCCCCGCGAGATTCGCGAGCGTCAGCTCCGCATCGCCGCAAAATTCCCAGAGTATCTGGCGGCATGCCCCGCAGGGCGGCGTCAAAACTTCCGTATCCGCCACCACGACTATGCGCTTTATCTTCCCCGCGCCTTCGGATATCGCCTTGAATACCGCCACGCGCTCCGCGCAAATCGTCAGACCGTAACTGGCATTCTCGATATTGCAGCCCATGAACACGCGACCGCTTTCATCCTCAATCGCCGCGCCCACTTTGAATTTCGAGAACGGCGCGTAGGCAAGCTCGCGAGCGGCGAGAGCAGCTTCAAGGAGTGGGCCTGGGGCGGATGACATTAGATTATCGCTTAGCAGCCTCTTCGATGATTACGAGAACCTGCTTCACGATCTTCGGGTGCAATGTTGCACCCGAATGAAACGGAACGGTGACGCGAAACTCCCCTTTCCCATAGATCCTGTGGCTTCCTTTTGATCGTAGATGAACGAAGCCGGAAGCGAGTAGCGCCCGCTCGGCATCGGCGGCTGTCCAGCGCGGCGCCTTAGGCATTCACTTCGACTGCCGTAGTCAAGATCTCATGGCTGAGAAGGCCCTCGCGTTCGTCGGCCGGCACTGTCTCCAGGTACAGCTCTATAGCCTCCTTGATGTTAGCCATCGCTTCTTCGAGCGTCGCCCCTTGAGACTGGCAGCCTCTTAATTCCGGGCACCAAACGTAAAAACCGTGCTCGTCCTTTTCGATAACCACACTGGCTTTGCGGCTCATATGAGCAGTTTACGTTGCATGAAAACCGAACGCGCCGCCGCAGCCTCGACTAGACACTCTTCACATCCTTCACGACCACGCACCATGACCCATACCCCCGCTTGCGCGAGAACGGATCGTCCTCCACCTGGAACAGCACGTCCAGCTTTGCGCCCGGAGCGAACAGATCCGCCCGGTCACCGAAATTCCAAGCCTTCGAAAACAGCAGCCGGCCATTGTGGCGCAGCGGAACAGTCAAATGTTTCCCATCCGCCGAGGCCTTGCAAGGCCCGGCCACTTCCGCGCCACCTGCCAAAAAAATTGGCGCCGGATTGCCGAACCCAAATGGCCCCAGTGTCAGCACTTGCCTGACGCACAGCTCAGTCAGCTCCGTGAATGATGCTTCCGCATCCACCGCATATTGCGGCCGCAAATCCTCCAGCGTGAGCGTACCCTCCGCGAATCCGCTGAACCTCCGCCGGAACTCCTCAACCCGATCGCAGCGTAGCGTCACGCCCGCTGCCTGCCGATGGCCGCCGAATCTGGTAAACAGATCCGGCATCGCCTCTAGCGCCTCCAACAAGTGAAATCCCGGGATGCTGCGCCCGGAACCGGAAAGACACGGCTCATCCTCTGACTCGCGCGCAACCGCATCGCTCAGCACAAACACGGGACGGCAGAAGCGCTCTACCAAGCGGCTCGCGACAATTCCCAACACGCCGAGATGCCAACCGGGCCCGCTGAACACCAGCGCTCGCAAATCATGCACCGCAGCCCCGTCTTCGCACTGCTTCAGAATTGCTTCCACAACCTCGGTTTCCACCTGCTGCCGCTCGCGGTTCAATACATCCAGCTGTTCGGCCAGCGCACGCGCACGCTCCGCATCATCCGTCAGGAATAGCTCGATCACGTCGCGCGCCGTTGACATTCGGCCCGCGGCGTTGATGCGCGGAGCGACACGAAATGCCACCTGATGCGCAGACGGACATTCGCCCTCATCGAACCCGGCGACCGCCAACAACGCCCGCAGGCCCTGATTCCGCACAGCGCGCAGCCCGGAGAGCCCGCGCTGTACAATCACTCGATTCTCGCCTGTAAGTGGAACAATGTCCGCCACCGTTGCAATCGCCACCGGCTTGAGAAAGGAATCGAGCAACGCCGCTTGCCGCGCCTGCGACAGGCTGCTCTGCGCCAGCAATGCCTGCACCAGCTTTAATGTCACGCCGGCCCCACAAAGATTTTTTTCCGGATAGCCGCAATCATGGCGATTCGGATTCAGAATCGCGAGCGCGGGCGGCAACTCCGCCTCCGGCAGATGATGATCTGTCACGATCACATCAATGCCAGCGGACTTTGCGCTTCGCACGGCCTCGCCTGCTCGGATACCGGTATCGACGCTCACGATCAGGCGCACACCGCTCTCAGCCGCGCGCTCCACGATCTCGCTCCGCATGCCGTAGCCTTCATTCAGCCGATGCGGAATATGGAAATCCACGCGGCCGCCCAGCATCTCGAGCGCTTTCTTCAGCACCACAATGGACGCCGTCCCGTCCGCGTCGTAATCGCCGTACAGCAGAATGGATTCGCGGTTGTGAATCGCGGACCAAAGACGCGTCACCGCCAGATCCATGTCCCGCATCAACTGCGGATCATGCAGCAAGTCGAGCGCCGGATAAAGAAAATCGCGAGCGGCGGCGGCGTTCACAAACCCGCGGTTTGCAACCACGTTTGCAACTAGAGGCTGCAGTTCCAGCTCTTCGGCCAGCGCGCGCGCTTCTGTCTTAGAGACGCGCGGCAGCACCCAACGTGCAGGCGGCCGGATAAACCGCTTCTCTACGCCGGCCGCGGAGATGAAGGATCCCATTAGTTCCTGGAGAAAAATCTCCCCATCGAACCTCCGCTGTCTTCATCCTCTTCTTCATGGAAGGCTGCGTCGAGTTCCACCATGATGTCGTTCAGCGTCTGATACCAGTCGGCGTGCACCTCGTATACGTACTCCCGTCCTTCCAGGCTGAACGAAAGCTCCACCGAGCACGTGAAGCCATCGTAAGCCTGTAATTGGCGCAGACGAGCCTCGTAACTGCGTTTCTCCTCCCGCGTCAAATCCGTCTCTTCCAACTGCTCCAGGGCGTCGTCAAGGTGATCGAGCGAGAAGCTTTCATGCTGGAACACGAAAAGCTTAACGCCCGCCCTCTGTGCGGCGCTCAGGAACTCGCGAAAATCGGGATGCCGCTCGGTGTCCCAGGTGCACTGGCCCATGTTGTCGGCCGAGTGATGATAACCGTGAAAAACAGCTAGTCCCGAATCGTCCAAGTAAGCTTGGATCTCCGCTCTTAAGGTTTCTAGATCTAAACCCATTCGATCCAAACTAGCAGAACTTGGAACCCTTGGCACCCGTAATTGCGCATGGCCGTAACCTGGCCTCTCGCGGGAACATCGTTTGTATTTACGAGAGCGAGCGCCATTTACTTTGCTGCGGTTTATCGTACTTCTGCTTTCCCTTCTTGCGGCCAATTACCCGCTTCTCGCCCAGAGCGGGTTCGTCAAATCCGGAGATCAGCCAATTCCGGGCGCCACGGTCACCGTGACACAAGGCAGCCAGACGTTTTCGACCACCACTGATCAGGATGGCCATTACGGCTTTGCTCCATTGAGCGCCGGCCAGTGGGCGGTCGCGGTGGAGATGTTCGGCTTCGAAACTCTGAAGAAGGACGTCGACTTCGCTACCGCCACCGGTCCCGTGAACTTCAATCTGCAATTGAAGGAATCGCCGGTTCTACAACGGCTCCAGCAATGGGCGGCCCGGCGAAACGGAGCGCCAGGTGGTGTAAACCCCGGAGCGCCAAGCGGCCCGACCGGAGCCGCCGGCCAGCGTGGTCCACAAAGCCGAGCTCAAAATGGACAAATCGATCAAGACCTGCAAAACGAGTTGAATGCGGAACAGCAGGCTATGGCTGTTCCTCCATCGGGAAATGAGAGCAGCAATGAGGCGTTTCTCGTTTCTGGAAGCTTGAGTCCCGGCATGGCGCAGGGCGCACAGGCCGATTCAGGGCCGGATATGCGTTTCCTGGGACAAGGCCAGAATCCCTTTGGCGCTTCCGGTGACTTGAACGGCGCGCAGAACGTACCCGGTTTTGGTGGCGGCGGGTTCGGCGGAGGTGGCGGATTTGGCGGCCGCGGTGGTGGATTCGGCGGCGGAGGCGGCAGATTCGGTGGTCCCAATGGCCGGCGGCCCAGACAAACGGCTGGCGCCACCTTCGGCAACCGTCGCCGCCGCAATCAGCAGATTCACGGCCAGATGTCGTTCACGCTCACCAATTCAGCCCTCAACGCCAAGCCGTTTTCGCTCAACGGCCTCGATATTCCACAGGCCGCCTATGCTCAGAGCCGCTTCAGCATCATTGTGGGCGGTCCCTTGATGCTAGGGAAAATAGTCAAAGATCCAAAGACGCAGTTCTTCTTCACGTACTTCGGCAATCGTGGCCGCACGCCCGAGCTCTTTACAGAAACCGTGCCCACGGCCGCCGAACGGGACGGCAATTTCTCTCAAGCCACCCAGTCGCTCGGCACTTCGGATACGAGCGCGCCGGTAAGGCTCTTTTATCCCGGCACGAGCAAGCCGATCCCGAACAATACGATTCCGGCAAACATGCTGAATCCGATTGCGCTCAGTCTCCTTCAGTTCTATCCGCTTCCGAATGAGCCCGGCACCGCGAACAATTATCAGTTCGAAACGGCGCAGGTTGCCAACAATGACAACTTGGGTCTGCGTGTGAACCGCAATATCACCAGCGTGGATCGATTGTCGATGAACTTCCAGTATCAACACCGGGACGGCACCATCGCGCAGCCATTCGGATACGCGGATACAACGGACGGCTACGGCATGAACGTGACGTTGCAATGGACACGTAACCTGGGCGCCGCCGCCATCAGCAACGCGCAAATCAAATTCAATCGAAACTACACAGAGGTGACGCCGTATTTTTCGCTATTGCCCGATATTGCATCGCAGCTCAAGATTGCCGGGGTTTCAAAAAATCCGCTCGATTTCGGACCACCGACGCTGAACTTCACCAATTTCGGATCGCTCAGCGACTCGGCGCCCCGGCTGAGTCGAAACCAGACGCAAAGCCCGTCTGAAAGCATCAGCTTCTTAAAAGGCACGCACAGCATCTCCATCGGCGCCGGATACACGCGCGCCGATCTGAGCACCCGTACCGATCCCAACGGGCGCGGCACGTTCAACTTCACCGGAGTTGCCACTAGTGCACTGAACGCGAACGGTCAGCCGCAAACCGGCACTGGCTACGATCTCGCGGATTTTCTGCTCGGCTTTCCGCAATCGAGTTCCATACAATACAGCGGATTCGACGATTACTTTTTGCAGAACCAGTGGTTCGCCTACGCACAAGACGAATGGAAAGCGCGGCCGAACCTGACGCTCATCGCGGGCGTGCGATACGAGTACTTCTCGCCGTTTCACGAGAAGTATGGCCGCTTGGCCAATCTGGATATCGCACCGGGATTTTCAAACGTGGCGGTGGTCACGCCTGGCACTCCCGGGCCGTATACGGGAGCCTTTCCGAGCGGGCTCATCAATTCGGATTGGAACAACTTCTCTCCCCGCCTGGCGCTCGCGTGGAAGCTGCCCTGGTTCAAGCGATCGACATTGTTTCGGGCCGGTTATGGCATCTATTACAACGGCCAGGCGTATACCCAGTTCACCACTCTGCTCTCTCAGCAGCCGCCATTCGCGGTCTCGAATAACGTGAACACCAGTGCGCAAGACGTATTGACGCTCGAGAAGGGGTTTGCGACAACCACCGAGCGCGAGATCACGAATACCTTTGCGGTCGCCCGCGATTACCGGACGCCCTATGCAGGCACCTGGAACGTTACGCTGCAGCATGATTTCGCCGGTGGCTTCTTTGCGGAAATCGGTTATACGGGTGTGAAGGGTACCGGACTCGATGTCAGAACTCTCCCGAACGAGCCGCCGCCGGGCAGTCCGCTTCTACTCACACAGCGCAATCAACTGGGCGATGCGGTAGGCTTCACTTACGATCAATCGGTCGGCAATTCCATCTTCAACGCGCTGCAGGGCCGGCTCGTGCGCCGCTTCAATCATGGAATTTCTTTGAACGCGTTTTATCAATTCGCGAAGTCGATTGACGATTCCTCCACATTCGGCGGTGCAGGGAACACGGTGGCGCAGGACTGGCTCGACATCGCAGCCGAGCGCGGGCTCTCCAGTTTCGATGTCCGGCATGAGTTCAGCGCGAGCTTCGTCTGGACCTCGCCCGTCGCCGGACCCGGCTCTCGCATCGCCTCCGACAGCAAGACGGGACGATTACTCAAGGATTGGCAGCTCAGCGGCGCGGTTACCGCGCAAACGGGGAATCCGCTGACTGCTCGCGTGCTCGGTAACGACCAGCAGCTTGCGCAGACCGGCGGCATCGGCAGTGGCCGCGCGGAAGCGACCGGCGAGTCCATCGAATCGAGCACCGGCTTCTTCAACTTGAACGCGTTTACGATTCCGCCAGCCGGCGCCTATGGCGACGCAGGACGCAATACGATTCCGGGGCCCGGTTTATTCAACCTAAACCTCGCCTTCGCACGCTCGTTCACCTTCAGCGAGCGCCGGCGCTTGGAATTCCGTTTTGAATCCAATAACGTGCTGAATCACGTGAACTATACGAACCTGTATACAGTGGTCAACGCGGTGAACTATGGACTGCCGAGCGCCGCCGGCGCCATGCGCACGCTGGATGCAGTGGTGAGGTTCCGGTTTTGAGAATCACGGCTTTAATATTGACAGCCTTACTTGGCGCGCAACCATTGTTGCCGCAACAGCGAGCCACCTTTTCGACGACCACCAACGTTGTGATCGTAAACGTGACGGTGCTGGATCGCAATGGCAAGCCCATCGACAATCTCACCAAAAGCGATTTCGAGGTTTACGAGGACGGAAAACTCCAGAAGCTCCAAGCTGTCGATTTTCAACACCTCAGCAATACAACGCTACCGCCGCCCAGCCAGACGTTGGCGCAGTCCGCGCCCAAGAGCTACAACCCCGAGGCCGAGAAAGCCGCTCTGAAAAGCAGCATGTTGAGCAAATATCAGGACCGCCGGCTCATCGTGATACTGTTTGATTTCTCGTCCATGCAGCCGGCCGAGCAAATCCGCGCAAAACAAGCAGCCATCCACTTCCTGTCAACCCAGATGACCGCGAGCGATACGGTCTCTATCATGATCTTCGGCACCACGCTTCAGACCGTCCAGGACTTTACGTCCGACCGCGACCTGCTCATCGCCACAGTCAACAAATTTCGAATCGGTGAGGCGAGCGAAAACGCCACCTTCGCCGACGAAGGCGCCGACTCGCAGGATGTGAGCGGACAATTCGTCGCGGATGAAACCGAGTTCAACATCTTCAATGCGGACCTGAAGCTCGCGGCGCTGGAAGACGCGGCCCGAACGCTCGGGCAATATCCGGAGAAGAAGGCGCTGATCTATATTTCGAGCGGCATCCAGAAGAACGGCGTCGATAATCAATCGCAATTGCGAGCAACCGTCAATACCGCTGTCAGATCGAACGTTGCGTTTTATCCGATCGACGCGCGAGGCCTTTCCGCCCTCGTTCCAGGAGGCGACGCCACTACCACCGGTTCCGGTTTCGGCAGCGAACTGTACAGCGGCTCTGCCCAGCGCACGCTGAAGGAAAACTTCAACAACCAGCAAGAAACGTTGGCCACTCTGGCGCTCGATACGGGCGGCAAGGCGCTGCTTGATTCGAATGACCTGACTGAAGGCATGCGCCAGGTGCAGCAGGATTTCAGCAGCTACTACGTGCTCTCCTACGTCAGCTCGAACACCTCGCTCGACGGACGCTACCGCCGTATTCAGGTGAAGCTCGCGCCCCGGCTCGCAAATCTACGGGCGAAGCTCGATTACCGCCAGGGCTACTACGGACCCACTACCTTCGCACATATGCGCGATGCGGATAAAGAGGCGCAGCTTTCCCAGGCTTTACTGTCGGACAATCCGGTGACCGACCTGCCCATTGCGGTCGAAGTAGATTATTTCCGTTTGGCGAAGGACAAATACTTCGCCCCGATTTCAGTCAAGATTCCAGGCTCTGCGCTCGCCTTTCACAATAAGGGCGCTAAGCAGGCAACCGAGCTGGATTTCATCGCCGAAGTTCGCGATGCGCGCGGCCGTTCAGCGGCTACTGTGCGCGACACAATTCCATTGAAAGTGGATGTCGACACAGCAGGGCAGGTAGTGCGCAAGAGCATCCAATATGATACTGGCGTGACGCTGACGCCGGGTAATTACAACCTGCGGTTCGTCGCCCGCGAGAACGGCGAAGGAAAAGTTGGAACTTTTGAGACGCCATTCACCATCCCGGATCTCGCCGCCGGCAAAGCGCTGCGGGTGAGCTCGCTCATTCTGAGCAATCAGCGGCAGCCTGTGGCCGAGCAGGTCGCGGGCGTGAAGAACAGCAAGAAATTGATGGCTACGAATCCGCTAATCGACAACGGCCAGAAACTCATGCCGAATGTGACAAAGGTGTTTCGGCCCGGACAAACGATGCTGGCCTACGTAGAGGTTTACGACCCCACTATCCCCGACAGCCTGCCTGAAAATTTCCGCCGCGCGGACGTCGAGGCCACGCTGGCGTTCTATCAAAAGCAGAAGAAGATTTTCGAGTCTCCGCCGGTTCGTGCCAACCGCCTGACGGAAAACCGTGAAGGCACGCTGCCTGTCTGGCTGCAGGTTCCCGTCTCCAAGCTTGAGCCCGGCCGTTACGATTGTCAGGTCAACCTGATCGATGAGTTCGGACGCAAGTTCGCGTTTCCCCGGACATCGGTGGCCGTTTTACCGAACGAAGTGCCGGCCAAGCCTTCAGGCGAATAAAGCTTCTTTAATACTGCTGCGCACTAGTGTCCATAAATCTGATAGAATGCCTGTATGCAAATTGGTTATAGCTGGCTACGGAAAACCAGATATGGATTTCCGAAGCAGTTGATGATCATCGCGGGCT
Organism: Bryobacteraceae bacterium; assembly: GCA_035502635.1. Taxonomy (GTDB): domain Bacteria; phylum Acidobacteriota; class Terriglobia; order Bryobacterales; family Bryobacteraceae; genus Bog-105. The sequence goes on along the minus strand of DATJUG010000004.1, from coordinate 15,696 downwards.
TGATCGCCCTCCCGATCACGATGCGCCTGGAGAAGGTCGCGAAAGGAGAGACCATCCCGGGTCAGCATGCGCCGAAACCGGCGCTCATGCCAGCACCAGCTCCGAAGCCGGACGCGCGTATCGTACGCCTGCGATCTTTCTTCGCGAAGCTTCGCTGCCCTGTTGCTTATCTGGCGCAAGATTTCGTCGAAGCGGCGGATGACAACCAGCTCGATTGGCGGCTGCTGCCCAGCATTTCTGTGGTCGAATCCGGCGGAGGCAAAGCAGCCCGCAACAACAACATCTTTGGCTGGAATAACGGAAACCAATTGTTCCCTACATTGCGCGCCGGCATTAACCAGGTTGCATTCAAGCTGGGGAAGAGTTCACTGTATCGTGACCGGGATTCAGCGGGGAAGCTGCGGATCTATAATCCCGATGAAAGCTACGTACACACGGTAATGGATGTTATGAACCGCATTAGTCCGGTGGTGAACCTGGAGTCCATGAGCCGCGTCGTACGGCGGCAAAACGAATTCGTGTACGCGGCCGACTAGGCTCGAGTTCGAATCGCGAGTTAAGCAACCGCCAACAGGGTGAGTTCGCGCAGCGCTTCTACGCCGATGCGATGGCAGAAATCGCCGAATGCTTCGCCTGGCCGCTTGACTTCTTTGTAGTGCTCGATCACGGGGCGCAAACGAACCGTAATATCTCGCCGTTTGACATTCTGCGCAAATACCGATCCCAAACGCGTTCCGAGCGGCGACGCGCCTAGATAAATGGTGTACATATCGACACTCGCACCCACTATCCCGATTTCGGCTGTATAGGGCCGCGCACAACCGTTTGGGCAGCCGGTGGTGCGCAAGTGCACGACCTCGTCGCGCAAGCCCACCTGATTCAGTTCGGCCTGAATCTCCGCCACCACCTGCGGCATGATTCGCTCCGATTCCGTGATTGCCTGGCCGCACGTGGGAAGCGCCGGACACGCCATGGCGTGCCGAAGCACCGGCGGCAATTGCGCCGGTTCGAAGATACCGTGCTCCCGCAGCAGTGCCGCGACGGCGAATCGGTCGGCGTCTCTTATCCCAGTCAGGTAAACGTTTTGTTGGCAGGTTAGCCGGACGCCGGGACGATATTGCTCGACCACGGTGCGCAACCCGCTGCGGATTCGGCGTGTCTCATCGAAATCCTTTACCCGTCCTGCAAGCACCGGAATCCCCACAAACCAGACAGCTTGGCCCTCGGAATCCACCCCTTGCTGGTGCCAACCCAGGTAGTCGGTTGCGCGATTCCAGTTCAGAGGCTTTGGCGGCGCGAGCTCTCGTCCCACCCGGGATTCCAGCTCCTGCTTGAACTTGGCCACGCCCCAGGCATCGAGAACGTACTTCAGCCGCGCGAGCTTCCGGTTGCTGCGATTGCCGAAATCCCGGTGGATGGTAACAATGGCGCTAACCACCTCCAGCAATTCCTCCGGAGACGGTCCAATTGAGCAGATCGGGTCTGCCAACCGCGGATGGGAAGCTTTCACCCCCGCACTCTGACCCATGCCGCCGCCTGCCAGGATAGTGAATCCGGTAAGCTGGCCATCCTTATATTCGGGAACAATGCCTATATCGTTCGAGTAGATGTCGGTCGTGTTATCGCCTGAAAATGCGAAGCCGATCTTGAACTTGCGTGGCAGATAGGTGGCGCCATACAGCGGTTCTACCTCGCCGTCGGGCTCTTCCACGCTGATCGCCTGTTCTCCATCAATCCAGATCTCGTAGTACGCAGTCGTCTTAGGCTTCATACTGCGCGAGATGAACTGGACCACCGGATACAGTTCCCGCCGTTGCTCGCTCTCAAAGGGCGCAGGACAGGATACGACGTTCCGGACCACATCACCACAGGCCGCCAGCGTGCTCAAGTAGCTCTCATTCAAGCCGCGCATCAACTCGCGTAGCCGCGCCTTGGGCAGATAATGATATTGAACGTCCTGACGAGTCGTAATGCGCAGCGATCCGTCACCCAAATCGGCTAGACGGTCGAGCGTGAGGTATTGCTCAGACGTTAAGACTCCGCCGGGTACGCCCACCCGCACCATGGCTGAAAACTGTTTGGTACCCGCCTTCCGCAGATCGCGATCATCCTGCTGATAGATGCCATGAAACTTCAGCACCCCTGTCGCGGGATTGGAAAAGACGGGCTCGGAGTTCTCCAGCTCCTCCGCGATGGACCCGCGCAGATAGTGGCTGTTAATTTTGCCCTGCTCCGCAGCCGAAGGCGCCTTGTCCATCTGGATACTAGAGTATCGCACATGAGCCCAAAAGAACAGGGCATTGTTGATCGAGTTTGAGGAGTATGTTTTAGCGTCCGAAGCTGGCCGAACGTCGTCCAGGGCCGGGCGGCGGAAGCGCGGGTGGCTCTTCGATGACCACCTTCTTGGGGCGGGCGTCCAGCCGTGCTGCAATCATCTGCTGCTGCAACTTGGCGAACTTGGGTGTCCCGGGCTGGCCACCCCGCTCGATGACATCCTTTTCGGTGACTTCCTGCGCGGCGGGCAGGTACTTCTGAAGGTAATTTCGCGTACGATCCAGAACCAGCCGCTGCCCGGAACGCATCAGCAAGAACAGTAGGATTTCCCCCGGCACTTTGCTCAGCAGCGCATAGAGTGCGGACGGTCTTTGCAGGTGCGCGGTAGCGAGCTCTTTCTCCACTTTGGCGGAACGTCCTTCGAGCCTGGATGCTGCTTCCAGGTCCGCCTTCGGGATTGCCGCCGCCGCCACCGTTTGTGCGCGCTCCCGGGCGCTGAGCTTCTCCAGCAGCAGGAACAGAAACAGGGGGTACCAATGCACCGCGATCGGAATACCGAACGGAAGAGACTGCCGCGCTTTCTGCAGTTTTTGAAAACCCGGCAGGTTCAGCTTCGGACCGGCCAGCGCCGGCGAAATTAAATACAACAGATTTTCCTCTTCAAGCGCCTTAAGAATATCGCCGGCAAGAGGATCCAGTGCAACCTGCCGCAGCTCGCGCTCGAGCGCCGCCGGCGAAATCCTGGTTTCGAGTTTGGCTTCGCGTACGTTGCGGTACTGGTTCATCGTCCGCTCATCTACCGTAAAGCCGAGCCGCACACGTAGACGAATCATGCGCAGGATGCGCGACGGATCGTCATAAAGCGTGTAGTTGCTGACCGCGCGCAGCTCTTTATGGCTCAGGTCGCCAAGGCCGTTGGTGGGATCGAGCAGCAGGCCACGCGAGGCCTTGCCCAGCGACAGAGCGATTGCATTGACCGTAAAGTCGCGGCCGCGCAGGTCTTCGTGAATGGTCGCGGGATGAACCTGCGGCTTCGCACCGGGCTTGGCATACTTTTCCTGCCGCGCCATCGATAAACTGGCCATCGCGCCACCAGGAAAGCGCAATTCAGCGCACCTGCGGTTTTCGTCGATTTCGATGATCTCCGCCTTGCCGCCTTGCGCAAAGCTCTTCGCGAACTTTAGAGCGGGACCTTCAACGGTGAAATCAAGATCGCGGATCGGGAAACCGCCCATCATGTCTCGCATCGCGCCGCCGGTGAGGAAAAGATTGAGATTAGCCTGCTCGGCAGCCAGCCGGATCTCGGCCACGGCCTTACTTTGCTCGCCACTCAGGTGGCTGTCGAGCATGAACATGTAATCGCTCATAGGTCCCCTAGGCGCCTCGCGACGGCGTGCTGCGCCGCAGCGCTCGCTGTGCCGGCATGGCCCGCGCGCCCGGCCGCGCTTTCCGCCCGGAGCGCGGATGATGCGCTTCAATCGTCTGCCGCAGGCGGGAGCGCATGACGTGCGTGTAGATCTGTGTGGTCCCGATGTCGGCATGCCCAAGCATGGTTTGCACGCTGCGCAAATCCGCGCCGCCTTCCAGCAGATGCGTGGCGAAAGTGTGCCGCAAAACGTGAGGGCTCAGTTCCCGAAAAATTCCCGCAGACTTGCCGCGCACTCGCAGCAGCTTCCAAAATCCCTGGCGTGTCATGGCAGTACCGCGTGCCGTGACAAACAAATAAGGGCTGACGCGCCCGTTGAGCAATGCCGGTCGCGCTTCAGTACGGTAACGTTCTATCGAGCCGAGCGCCGCGCGTCCCACGGGTACCAGCCGCTGCTTGTTGCCTTTCCCGATGACCCGCACCGTGCCTTCGAGCTCATCCAGATCGGCCACCCGGAGCTTGATCAATTCGCTCACCCGCAAGCCGGTGGCATAGAGCAGATTGAGCATAGCGCGGTCGCGGAACCCGGTCGCGGAGCCGTCCGGAGGCGATTCCAGAAGCTGATCCACCTTCGAATGGTCGAGATATTTCGGTAATGCCGATCCGGCTTTCGGGGCTACCAGCAACTCCGCGGGATTGGAGGCAATCTCGCCTTCTTCCAACAGAAAGCCGAAGAAACCGCGAACCGTCGTGACGTGGCGTGCGATGGAGCGGTTCGAAAGACCATACGTGCGAAGATAATCCAGGTATCCGCGCAGTGTATCGAGGGTAACGGATTGCGCTGGCCGCTGCTTCAAATATCCGGCGAACTGCCCCAAGTCGCGCCGGTAAGACTCTAAAGTGTTGGCTGTCAAGCCTTTCTCTGCCCGGCAGAAGTGAAGGTACGAGCGCATTCTTTGCTCCAATGGGCTCGTAACGGTCATTTAATCAATGATACAATATCCGCGAAATTGTTTGAAACAAAGTGAATTATCTCGCCCTTGCCCTCTAGTACTGCCAAACGCGTAGTCCTTTACCGGTTCGACCGGCAGCCGCTGGAAGGCATCGTCAATCCGGGCGCCTATCTGTTACCGGATCACGTTGAGATGATTACACTCGGGGGAACGCTCCACAACCCGCCTTACGGCGAATTCAAGGCGCTGTGCTTTGTCTCCGAAGCCGGCCAGCCAGACCTTTTCACCGAACACAACCTGTTTGAACGGCGCCCCAAAGTCCCCGGCTTGTGGACCCGGTTTTCGTTTCGCGATGGAGACAAGCTGGACGGCATTCTGTCCCCCAACTTACTCGACTGGCCCGCGATGGGTTACCTCATCACGCCGCCACGATCTGGTGGTAGCCGACAGCGTGTGTTTATTCCCCGGGCGGCGCTGCTTGGCACCGAGTTGCGCGGGGTGGTCGGGAGGTCAGCGGCTGCGGCTGCATTGCGTAAACGAACGCTCCCGGCCGGTGATCAAGACCAGCTCACGATGTTCGATCCGTAAGAGCGGCGCAACGCCGCACAGGTACGCGAATGACAACAGAGAGGTGCGCAGTATATACCTGCGATCAAATTTCTCCATGACGCTCAGCGCGACAGGCTGAAAAACATAGCGTTTGACTTCCAGTCCCGGAACACAAGCTGCTCTCCGTCAACACCTATCAGGTAGGGCCCGGGGCGCTGGCTTGCCACTGTTCCCTCCAGAGGCAGCCATTTGTGCGTTTCGCGATTAAACATATACGTTGTCGCGTGCTTAGACTTGTTGTCATAGACCGACAGAAAAGCATTTCCGGACTCGGTCAACCTGAAGCACACAACCAAGCCGAGCTCTGGGAGTTCCGGCAGTCCAGGGTAAGTCCGCGGTGTCATCGAGTCTAAGTCCATTTCGACATATTGGCCGCCCGCTCCCGAACGCGGCGCGTACCACCCGATGCGATTGTTGACCGAAGAAAGGTACCCGTAGTCGAGTCGGCCCGTTGTGTAGAGTTTCACGAACTGCGACTGCGGACCGCTCGCGCCGAGGAGCTTGCCGCTGCGATCGAAGTGCCTCAGCACGCCCGCCTTTGGATCGAGTCCCGGAGCGGAAATGTCACGGTCCACCATTTCGAGACCCAGCGTCCAGAACGTGCCGTCCGGGGCAATGCTGAGCATGTATGGGTGGTACGGTGCGGTGCGTATAATCCTTTCCGTAGTGCCGTCGGCGGAAATCAGCCCAATCAGGGACGCCGGCTGTCCATGGGCCGACCATGCCTGGCCAATAAAGACGATTGAGTTATCGTCCCGTCGATCGCAAGAGCTAACCGATACGTACCCTGACTCCGGCATCACCGGCGTCGCCTCGGAAATCAATTGACCCTCCCGATCCAATGTGTAGAAAGTCGGAGGTCCGCCTCCGCTGACATTCTGAAAGAGAAAGCCGCCGTGAGACCATTCGATGCTCCCACGGGTCTGATCGGTAAGCGTATCCAAGGCGATACTCTTGACCTGGATGATGGTCGGGCCGGCCGCATCGGCGGCCGTCGCCAGCCGCGCCAATACCAGCAGCACTAGAAAAACTGACGAACGTATGAGAGTCATAGATACTCCTCAATTTGATTTCCAGACCAACTCCGATACTTCAAGTGGCGGCAGTTTAGCGGCTACGGGCAAACCGCCTTTGCCCCAGCCTGCTCGCTCTTATCAAGAGGGGTGCCAATGTACCTCGCCTGTAGAAAGTTGATACCGACCGATATCGTCAGCACCAACACAGCGAGGTGAAAACGGGAGAACTTCCAGCGGGCCATACCACGACTCCTTGCGCGAAAAGGTAGCCGAAGTTTACCGCCGATAGAAGTGTTTTAAGGTCGCACTAAAGTACTATTCGCCGAAATTATCGTCCTTTCAGGCGCGGGAATGCTCGTAGGGTTAGTGATTGGCTATTGCGAGATTCGCCTCCTGGTCAATGCCATGCCGCCCACCATCGCACGCTTTATCGTGAACTGGCAGAATGTCACGCTCGATTGGCGCGTGTTGCTGTTCACCGCGCCAGTGGCGCCAGCAGCGTTGTAGGAATGATGCTGCGGCGCGGCGTCATCCTATACCGGCGTCGGGTTGCTGATCGGGCTAGTCGGCTCGGTGGCGCAGGCGCGTCTGCTGGCGAGTCTCGCTGCGGTGCGAATAGGCTCGAAATAGCTTCACCTAGCAAACGCGCTTCTCGTCGGAGGCGGCGGATCGCTGTGCTTGATCGCGCGCCACAGCACGTCGTTTAGCTCGTCGTCATCGATGAGGTCTGCATCGGAGAAATCCATTCGAGACGATTGCAACGCGCCCGCGGCATTCACTGGGTTCCGCTCCGTCGTGGAAACCTTGGGAGTAATCGCCGTATACGGCCGCGCATCCGGTTGATCGCTAAAACTTCCGAACATCGGCCGCGCGCCGGCGTCAAAATGCGTCATCGGCCGCAGCCCCAGGATCAATTCCATGGTCCGAAGAATGCTCATCTGGTTGTACATCGTCGAATCGACTATGCCGCGATGTGTATATGGCGAGATCACCCAGGCTGGCGCCCGATGCGAATCCACATGATCGGGGCCATCTTGCGCATCATCTTCAATGACGAAAATAGCAGTCGAACTCCACAGCTTACTGTGCGACACCGCTTCCACTACCAAGCCGACGCCATAATCGTTGTCGGCCACATGCGCAAACGGCGTCAGGTGCCCCGGCTTCGTACCCTCTGTATGATCGTTGCCCATTCTCAGAATGATTAGCTGTGGCGCCTGACCCTTAGCGTCGAAATCCCGCCATTCGCGAATGAACTCGTGCGCCCTCTTGACATCCGAATACTCGAGATCGAATCCACGGTAGTTCATGTCGACATCGGACGCAATGGCGCTATCCTGTACCTTCTCAATCTCCCGCGGTCCCGTTGAAGCTTTCAGGTTCTCAGTCCACTCCCCGTAATCGCGAACCGTAATTCCCGCCTGCAGCGCGTTGTCCCACAAATATCCCGCGGGCGGAGTATTCGCCGGCTCACCGCCTTCGTAGGCGTACGTCGCCCCTCGGCCGGCATATGTGTTCGGCCACAGCTTCACCGTGTAATCCGGAGCAATCGCGGCGTTCGCCCAGTTATGTCCCTCTGCGCTCACGTCCGCATTCTCGTAAAAATTGTCGTAAGTAATGAACTCACGCGCTAATTGGTGCAAATTAGGGGAAACTCGCTCGCCGAATAAGTTCAGCGACTTATCTCCATTCCCCTTTTCTAAATCGCCCAGTACCTGGTCATACGTGCGATTCTCTTTAATTATATAGATGACATGCAAAATCGGGGACTCATGTCCCTCCGCGTGCGAAAAACGTATCTCCTGCTGGTCTGTCATCGGTCCGTAAAGGATGTCATCGCTATAAGGCGAATTTGTTAACACCGTCTGTGTATACGCGGCGAGTTGCTCATTCTCAGGCAACGGCAGAAACGACACTGTGCCGGTCTGAATATGAGGTATGTATCCGGCGCCCGGCACCGGCCCACCTTTCCGCAACGGCTGCCCGGGCTGCACGGGTTGCGGTCCGTCTGGATTAGCGCGGCTGCCCAATCCTTTCCCGTTCACGATCGCGAGTTGCTCGTCGCTCAACACCCGCACGGCGGTCGGGTACCAGCCGGTGGGGATGAAGCCTAACACCCGGCTGCGCCCACCGGAAATGTCTGCATCCGCTACCGCATTGGCATCCGAGCAGACCACATACAAGCGATCTCCCGCCGCGTCAACCGCCAGCGCCGAGGGGGTCATCCCGAGCGGATGCAAAGGTGAAGTGGAAACGTTGATGGTCTCGAGCACATTCAACTGCCCATCGCGCCTGACGCCTACCGAATACACGCTGTTCATGTTGGACGCAGCGACGAACACCCGCCCGATGTAGGCCGATTCCCCTCCTGCTTCCGCCGGCGCGGGCTTGCCCATCCACACCATGTCCGTCGGATGCGACCCCACGCGCGTTTTGCCAAGCAGGGCTCCGGTGTCCGCGCTGTACTGATAAACCGCCGCATCGGCCCAACTGCTCACTACTAACTCTTTGCCACCGGGCATTACCAAAATCCGATACGGGCGCCGCCCGCATTTCCATCGGTCGATCAAGCGTCCTGATTGCAAGTTGATTACTGCAATGCTGTCGTTGTAGAGATCCGCCGCATACAACAGATGAGCGTCGGGTGAAACGGCGACGTCGCCGACGAAGCCCACCCCTTTCTTGCCGGCATCGGCTACCGCCGCTAACTCGCGCGTACGCGTCAGCGCTCCCGTCGCGCCATTGAGCGACAGCTCATAAATTGCCGCATGGCCGCCGCCTCCTACGTAGATCAAGTCTCCTTTCGGCGAGACCGTCAGTCCGAGCCAGCAGTCGGGTAATGGCGTTCGCCCGATTTCCTTTCTCTGCTGGATATCGATCACGCTGATCGACGGCGGATTGTAACCCGCATTCATCACCAGCAGATACTTGCCGTTATGAGAAACAGCGGTGCTCATCGGAAATGTATCTACCGGCACCTGTTGGCCAACCGGCCGAATGGCCCAGCCGCTGTTCAGCAGAAATCCGCCGCCCGGCAGCGGTCCTACTTGCTCGCGTGGCGAGTTCTGCGGCGCCGCCTCTTGCAAAATCAACGACCCGGCTACCGCCGCTGCCAATACAAAAATGAATCTCATTCGGTAAACCTGTGCGCGATCGGGAATCGTCGCCCCACCCCGAAAGCTTTCGGCGTAATGCGCAGACCGGGCGCGGCCTGCTGGCGTTTGTATTCGTTGCGGTCCACTTTGCGCACAATATCCCTCACCAGTTCCTCGGGAACTCCTACCTTTGCCGCGATCTCCGGCACAGATTCATAGCGCTCGATGTATCCGGCCAGAATCGCGTCCAGCACATCGTATTCAGGCAAGCTGTCGGTATCTTTCTGATCGGGGCGAAGCTCCGCCGAGGGCGGTTTTCTGAACGTGTTCTCGGGAATCGGACCCGGCAAGCCCTTCTTCTCATAACGGCAATTCGCGATTCGCGCAAGCCGGTAGACCATCGTCTTCGGAACATCGCTGATCACCGCCAGCCCGCCGCACATGTCGCCGTACAAAGTGCAATAACCCACCGCAATTTCGCTCTTGTTGCCCGTGGTCAGCACCAGTGAGCCGAACTTGTTGGACAAAGACATCAACACCACGCCGCGTAAGCGCGATTGCAAATTCTCTTCCGTCGTGTCCGGATTGAATCCCGCGAACAATGGATCGAGCGTGTCCATCATCGCCCCGTAGCCTGCCTTGATCGGCACCACTTCGAAGCGCACCCCAAGCCGCTCGGCCAGCGAGTGCGCGTCCGTCAGGCTGTGCTCGGAGGAATAAGGCCCCGGCATCCCCACGCCGATCACGTTCTCTTTCCCCACCGCTTCCACGGCGATCGCAGCCACCAATGCTGAATCAATGCCGCCGCTCAGGCCCACCAGCACGCTACGGAAGCTGCACTTGCGGATGTAATCCCGCGTGCCGAGCACCAGCGCCTCGAACGCCGCATCGTCTCCCCGCAAATGGTTCGCGTGGTCCTCGCCCACCCCCCGCGTGCTATCGAAAACCACCAGGTCTTCGGCAAACGACTTCGCTTTGGCTGCCAAAGCGCCCTGCGCGGTCATCGCGAAGCTCGATCCATCGAACACCAGTTGGTCGTTTCCGCCCACCATGTGCACGTAAACCAGCGGCAGTCCGAAGCGCTGTGCCGTCGCGTGAAAGATCGCCTCCCTCAGCTTGCGCTTCCCGATATTCCACGGCGAAGCATTGATCGAAACGATCAGCTCCGCGCCTTTTTGCACCAACTCTTCTATCGGATCCCGCGAATAACGCCTGCGTTCCCAGAACTGTTTGTCGTTCCAGGCATCCTCGCAGATGGCCAGCGCCACGCGCGTCCCACGGATCGTAATAACGTCCTGCGAGACCGCCGGCTGGAAATAACGCGCTTCGTCGAACACATCGTAATTTGGAAGCAGCATTTTGCACTGCTTGGCCATAATGCGTCCGCCATCGATCACCGCCGCGGCGTTCTGCGCCCGTACGGGCGAATTTTCAGCCGCTCTTCCGGCGTAGCCGACAATCAGCGCCACATCCAGTTCCGCCGATTCGCGCGCAATGCTCTCCAGCGCGTCCTGCGTTCGGTCCAGGAATGAATGCTTTTCAACCAGATCGCGCGGTGGATAGCCGGTCAGCGCCAGCTCGGGAAACGCCACCACCTCCGCTCCGGCTCGTTCACCCTGCCGCGCAAAATCGAGTATCTTTGCTGCATTGCCGTCCAGATCGCCCACCGTGTTGTTGATCTGTGCCAAGCCGATGCGCATGGGAAGTCCCATTGTAGCGGCGCTATCCACGCGAACCCTTCTGGACGCGTCTAGCGTCTTATAGGTAGCGTTGCCGCTTTAATTGAAACAGCGGTACGCTGGAAGCAGAGGTGAGAGCAATATGCGTTCCATCACCCACGTCTTGTTCGTGCTCGCGCTGTTGCTTACCGTCCCCACGGCCTTGCTTGCCCAGCGAGGCGGTTTTGGAGGCCATGCCGCGGTGCCTGGTATTGGATTGGGTGGCCATGCATTCTCCCGCACCGTCGGGACGCCCGCGTTCGGTACCGTTCCGGCCGCCTCTGCCTATACCGGCATTCGTCCCGGCGCTCTGAGCTCACATGGTTCGTACGGCTACGGCCGTTCCTATGGTCGCCGCGACTTCCGCCGCGTTCCTTACGCCTACTTTTTCGCGCCCTATTATTATCCATACCTCGGTTACGCGGACTCCGCCTACTCTGACTACGGCTATGGTCCCGATCCCGGCTACGGGTACGATCCTACCGCCGATCTCAACGCTCAGGGCGCTATAATGGCCGATCAGATTAACCGTCTCGGCGCCGAGGTCGAGCAGTTGAAGTACGGTCAGCCGCCGCAGCCGATGGCGCCTCCCCTACTGGCTCAGCAGGAATCTCAGCCGCCGCAAACGCCCGTCACATTGGTCTTGCGCGATGGCCAGCAGCTCAAAGTTCAGAACTACGCCGTGATGGATCAGACCTTCTGGGATTTCAGCAGCCAACCCACACGCAAGATACCGATTGCGAATATCGATGTCGCTGCTTCTGCGAAGGCTACTATGGCGAGCGGCGCCGATTTCCCCGAGCTGAATACAACTCCGCACGACGGCCAGTAACCGCCTGCGCAATCACCCCCGCTTCCCGCAACCCAATTAGTTCGAGCTCCCCTGAGCCTGCGCAAACCACTGCAACACTCTACGTTCGAACTGTCGAGGCGCTCTTGCGTACGCACCCGTGTGTTTCGCGCCTGGAACCAGCCAAAGCTGCACCTCCTTTGGATTTGCCCGCAGGAGCCGTTCTGAATTTTGCGGGAGCGTCTCATCATCGGCCAATCCATGAATCAAGAGAATGGGGACGTGGGCGTAACGAATGGCAACGTCTGGCCGCGCGTTGCCTAAATCCACTCCGTACCGCAGGCGCGTGTAAAGCACACCTTCTTTGACCAGCTCAATTGCCACTGCTGACGGAACATGCTGCGCCAAGCGTTCCTCGGCAACAGCTTCAAACGACGAATACGGACATTCCGCTACGATAGCTCGAAAATCCGCGCCTTGAGCTAGCGATTCGATCAATACCGAACCGCCCAGCGATTCGCCAAAACCAAATGCGGCAGTTACTCCCCGGCCCTTGAGCCATTCCAGCCATCGAACAGTATCGTGCGCCTCCAGCACTCCGTACGCTACGTACCCTTGACTGTCTCCTTGCCCTCGCCCGTTCGGAACAAGCACAGAATACCCGTTTCGCAGAAACAGCAGTGCGTAACCCATGGCCCCGAACGCTGAATCCGCTACGCCGTGGCACGCCATCACCGCCCGTCGGTTTGTCACTTTCGGGGAAAGCCACCAAGCAGTCAGCTCATTTCCATCGTCGGCTCGGATGCAAATCCGCGTCGCGGTCACGTTCGCGGTTTGCGCGATGCTGTATGCCAGCGTTGCCGTATCGCTGGCTCTCCGCCTGATCAACGGATGCAATGCACCTTCTGCCAAAAGCGCCGCCGCAGAAAAACTGACTATAGGGATTAGAAGCGAAATACCGCCAAGCAAAAACGCCAGGCGCTTCTTTGTCACCTTCATGCTTTCAAATCTCACTCGCGGCGCAAGCGTCGAGAGCCACTGACGGTCATGATCGTCGCCGCTCATCGGCGTGCGCCTGACCGAAAGACGCACTCGCGGCCGATTTGTTCATTTTTCATTCGTGGCTAACTCTTGTCAGCTCGTGATCCGCCCATCGGATTGAGGCGCGTGATATGCCGTCTCTATAAGGCGCTATATTTGCGTTGATGCAAGTGGACCCGGCGATTATCGAGGCATGGAGTGGCGCGGCGCCCTTTTGGGAGAAGCACCGTGAACTTATCCGGCAGATGTTTGCGCCGGTGACGCGGGCGCTCATCGAAGATGCGCGGATTAGCTGTGGACACGCAGTTCTGGATGTCGCCACAGGCCCTGGAGAACCAGCCTTAAGCATAGCTACCGCGGTCGGACACCAAGGCAAGGTCGTTGGAATCGATCCTGTTCCCGAAATGGTGGCCGCCGCTCGGCGAGCAACAGAACATCGTGGCTTCAAGAATGTGGAATTTGGCGTCGCCTTTGCAGACGATCTGCCCTTCTCAACCGGAACCTTCGACGCCGTCGTCAGCCGCTTCGGTGTGATGTTCTTCCCATCTCCTAAGCATGCAGTGTCCGAGATGTTGAGAGTGCTAAAGCCAGGAGGGAAACTGGCGTTGGCGGTCTGGCATCTTGCCGAAAGAAATCCTTTTTTCTATACCCTCTCGCGAATCATCGAACGCTACGTGGATTCACCTCGACGCGAGCCCGATACGCCGGATGCATTTCGCTTCGCCGATCCCGGCAAGCTACGAGAGATTCTTGTTGAGGCTGGAGCAATCGCACCATCCGAGCGGATGCTGCCATTCGAAATAAAAGCGCAGATCTCGGTCGAAGCCTTTTGGACCCTCCGCTGCGAGATGTCTGACACGCTTCGGGGAAAGCTCGCGACGCTCTCAAGGGAGCAGTTGGCGGAAGTGAAGCATCAGTCGCTCGAAGCTCTTCGTGAGTACTCCACAAATGGCGGAATGAGTTTTCCGGCTCAGGTTCTTATCGTCAGCGCAACTAAGAGCTCTGAGAAACTCACCTCTTCTTAGTCGAAGCCACGACGTAGCTACCCGGGAGTTCCGATGGCCGAATCGTCCAGCCAGGCGCGAGTTGCAGAACCCATCCGGGACCTCGAAGTGGGCGAGCTTCGCTGTCTGCCGGCGCTGGGATGCGCAACGAACGGTTGTCCGGCGAAACTAATGCTCCTCCGGACTCCACCTCCAACTTCCCCCAATTTGCGGTGAATGTGCCGGTCGGATAATATGTGCCATGCGGAGGAAGCGGAACTAGCGTCTGCGGATTGAAATTCCTCGTCATTTCTGGCTCGCTCGGGAAATCGAGCGTTGGCCCTTCCAGAAATTCCTTTCGCAACTCGCTCAAGAAGGCTTTCTCTCTTTGCTCGCGCGCGTCTTCGGCCGACAGCACGGCACGGTAACCATACACCGCGCCGCGTTCAGTCGCGAGCCGCTGCAGGTCCCCGCCGAAGTGCTCATGTAAGGCCGAAATCAGCAAGGAGTCGAGTGACGGCGCGGATGAGGCGCGCTTCCGCCATGCTGGGGCATAGCGGTCCAGCAACAGTCCAAGCGCCGGACCCACGGCATAGCCGAACGATCGCGCAAACGCATTGCTATCTTCGAAAGCCTCAATCACCCGCGCCTCGCGGCTTACGGTTTCACCGGTTTCTCGAAGTGCAACGAAGACGCCTGTGTACTCTGCCAGGCCCTCCTGCTTCTCCATTGCCGCCTCCATTTCTTCTGTGCCCGCGCATAATTGATCACGATACGTTCGGAACAGCATCCCATCGGCCGCAGACTCACGCCCGGCTCTGCCGCCGGATCGCAAAGCTTGCGCCAGAGCGCGTAATTCCAAACGCAACCACACGCGCCCTGCCTCCGTATCAAGAGATGGATCCGGCGCATCCGACGCGCTCAAACCGAGGCTGGGTTGAATGCGATGGAATGATTCATGCGCCAGCACATCGAATCGGAAAAATGGATCACTTTGCAGCGGCAGCATGATCATCGCCCAGTTACGGCCGTTCCATGCAATTGAGGTGTTAGATGGCGTGAATTGTTCAGGCAACCCGCCGGTATAAACTTCCTCGCTCTTTTCAAATCCAGCACCGGGATCCGTATTGGTGAGCACCCAACGCGTTGACGGGTCAACCAACAGAGTTGGCCCACATAATGTTTTGTCCCATAAGAACGCGTATTTATTGCAGACCTTTGTCCATTCCGTCAGGCTCTTGATGGCCGCGTCTTGATCGCTTGAGGCTTGTCCCGCATTGATCGTGGCGGCAAGCAGGAACACGTGCAAGACGAAAAAGATCTTATAGTGCATCGCTCTACGCCGTATTCGCAAACCAACTATAGCGAATAGATCTCTACAGCCGTAAATCACCCGGTACGACGGCGCGCTCTTGTCGTCGGTTGACGGTCGCCCCGTTAGGGCGCCTGGACCGGGTGCAGTTCCACATTGAGACTGGAGCGGGGTGCGAGGTCCAACTCCTTTGCTTCGGACGAGAGGCGGCCGATGACCGAGGGGTTCTCCGCGTCTTCAGGGCTCAAACCGGTCACGGCAACTAAGTCGAATTTGCCCGGAGGTACATTGTTAAACGAAAATCGGCCCGACTGATCAATTCGCGTGCCGTGAATATAGGCGTGGTCGAGCGGCGAATGTGATTCGAGAACAACAAACACAGGTGCGGGAACTTCACTTCCCTGTTCTGGCTTCACGATACCGGATAGTGAGGCGCCATCGGACCGCACAGTGATTACCAAGTCGCCCTCGCCAAGCCGGATCGGCCCGCGAATAGCGTCTCGCCGTCCTGCCGAGATCTGACTGACATAGTATCCGGG
>DATJUG010000003.1:0-45662 GCA_035502635.1 Bryobacteraceae bacterium | reverse complement strand
TTGCGGATGTGTTCGAGGTGGGCGGTTACCAGCTCCAAGGAAGAGATCTGGCGCTCGCGAATGAGCCGCGCCATGGCGGTTGCGCTTAGGTTGAGCAAAGTATCAAGGTACAACCTATCAACCGAAAGTTGCATGCCCGGCTCCGCTTGCTTCACTACAATGGGGTGTCAATCCTAGATGAGAAGTTTGAGCGTTCTCGCCATTCTGACTACGGCGTGTTTGTTCCTGCTGGGCGCCGTTGACCATCCCCAACCTGAAAACCAGCTTTGGGAGCATCGCAACCTGGGGAAGGCGTTTTACGAGAATCCCGACACTCATGTGCAGGCCGTGGAGGAACTGCGCGCGGCTCTGAAGCTGGCCCCGGATTCGGTGGGCGAGCAGATCAACTACGGTCTGGCGCTGCTGCGGGCGGGGCAGACCGACGCCGGCGTAGCCGAGCTGCTGGCGGCGCAGAAGCACGATCCTTCGATTCCGCACACGTGGTTCAATCTGGGCATCGCGTACAAGCGCGCGGGCGATTACGACAAAGCGATTCAGCAGTTGCGTGGGATGATCCGGCTGGTTCCGAACGAGCCGATTACGCATTACAACCTGGGCGCGGTGCTGCGGGCGAAGGGCGACACGCAAGCTGCGCTGCCGGAGTTCTTGGAAGCCGAGAAATTGAATCCGAACCTGGCGGGTCCGCATTTTCAGTTGTTCACGCTATACCAGCGGGCGGGGGATCATGAGGCGGCGGCGCGGGAACGGCAACTGTTCGAGCAGGCGAAGAAGCGGGGTGAAGGCGCGGCCGTGCCGGAGGACATGGAGTGGAGCTTCTATGCGGAGTTGTACGATCCTCCGGTACCGCGCGAGTCGGCCGAAGATGAACCGACCAAGTACGATGACCGGCCGGTGAGCACGGGTTGGGATGCGGCGGGTTCGGGGATGGAGCTGATCGATTCAGAAGGCAGCGGGCACGCCGATCTGCTGGTTTGGTCGCGCGATCGCGTGGCTTTGTTCAAGAACGGCACGGACGAAAGGAAGAACACGGGGCTGGAAAGCTTGCGCGATGTGCGGAGCATCGCGGTGGGCGATTTCGATAATGATGGGCTGGCCGGGCTTTGCGTCATTACCGGTGCGGGAGCGACGATTTACCGGAACAATAAGGGCGCGTTTACGAAGTTCCTAGAGGTGCCGAACACGGCGGGTGTAACGCGCGCGCTGTGGGTGGATTACGACCACGACTATGATCTGGATCTGTTGCTATTCGGCCCGAATCCGGTGCTGATGCGCAACGACGGGAACGGCAAGTTCGAAGAGCACACCTCAGCGTTTCCGTTTGTGAAAGGCAATGCGCTGGATGCGGTTACGTTTGCGGTGCAGGGCGATACGGCGGCGCGGGACATTGTGGTTTCGTATGCAGACCGGCTGGGTGTTTTGTATCGCGACAAGCTGAACGGCGTTTTCGAAACGTCAGATGTGGCGGCGATTGCAGCCGGGACGGCCGCGCTGGCAGTGGAGGATTTCAATCACGATGGGTTGCTGGATCTAGTCGGGTACCCTGTGCGCTCTGGTCCGGAGAAATATGCGGTAGAGAACAAGTCGGGCAAATTCGAACGCGTGGCGAATGCGAAGACGGCGCCGAGCCGCATCCGCGCGGATTTCAACGGCGACAAGCGCGAGGATTATGCGCGGATTTTGCCGGACGGCTCACTGCACGTCTATCTGAATGCTTCCCCCGATCAGCGCTGGAGCACGGTGCGGATTGAGGGCGTGAAGAATTTAAAGGAGGCAGCGGACGCGACCGTCGAAATGAAGTCGGGCGTGTTCTACAACAAGCGGATTTATCACGGCGTGCCGCTGGCGTTTGCGTTAGATAGCCACGCCGATGCGGATACGATTCGCATCACGTGGCCGAACGGGCTGATCCAAAACGAAGTGCATCAGAAGAGCGGGGAAGCGCTGAAGATTGCCGAAGCGCAGCGGCTATCGGGTTCGTGCCCGATGATTTTCGCCTGGAACGGGCAGGCTTTCCAGTTCATCACGGATGTGCTGGGCGTCGCGCCGTTGGGGGCGAGCTCGGGGGATGGCAATTATTTTCCGGTGAACCACGTGGAGTACATTCAGATTCCGGGTTCAGCTCTGAAGAGCGAGGGCGGCGAATATCAGATTCACATCAGCGAAGAGCTGCACGAGGTCTCTTATCTGGACCAGGTGCGGTTGATTGCGGTGGATCATCCGGCGGATACCGATATCTACACGAACGACAAGTTCAAGTCGCCGCCGTATCCGGAGTTCCGGTTGTTCGGCGCGCGCGAGAAGATTCACCCGATTCACGCGCTGGACGATCATCGCAAGGATGTTGCGACAAGCGTGGCGAGCATCGACCATACGTATCCGACAGGCTTTGCACACGACACAGCGGGTGTTGCGGAGCTGCACACGTTGACGCTGGATTTCGGCAGAGTGGCAAAGGATAACCATGCTGCCCTCGTGTTGAACGGCTGGGTGGATTGGGCGGATGGCAGCACGTTTCTTGGACAATCGCAGAATGGCAAAGGCGGCCTGGTGTTCCCGTATTTGCAGGTGAAGGATGCGCAGGGCGAATGGAAGACCGTAGTGGAGGATATGGGGATTCCGTCGGGCAAGCCGAAGACGATGGTGGTGGACCTTGAGGGCAAGTTCCTCGCCCGTTCGCGCGAGGTGCGCATTGTGACGAATCTGTGTGTCTATTGGGACGAGATCTTTCTCATTGAGGATGCGAGCCCGCCGGAGGCGCGGCTGACGGCGGTGGATGCGACGGCGGCGGAGCTGCACTTCCGCGGTTTTTCAAGAGCGGTTATCGATCCTACGCGGCAGCAGCCGGAGCGGTTCATCTACGATGACGTGCGGCCGATTTCGAACTGGAATCCGACTCCTGGACTTTATACGCGCTACGGGGACGTGCAGACGCTCATAACCAAGGTGGACGACCGGCTGGTGATCATGGGCTCGGGCGATGAGTTGAAGCTGCGGTTTCCTTCCGGGCAATTGCCGGTGCTGCCGGAGGGTTGGAAACGAGACTTTCTATTAAAGGTAGATGGTTGGGCGAAAGACGCGGATGCGAATACAGCGTTCAGCCAGAGCGTCTTGCCCCTGCCGTTCCATGGAATGAGCGCGTATCCGTATAAGCCCGGCGAACATTTTCCAGACGATGAAGAACACAAGCAGTATGTGGAGGATTATTTGACTCGTCCGGCATTGCGGCTGATCAGGCCGCTAGCAGGCGATTAGGGGCGGCTATTCGGGTTGCCAATACGGCTCAGGGGTAATCACGAACTGGATCGGCACATCGTGAATGAATGTCTTGAGCCAAGCGGCGCAATAGGCCATGCCCGCTTGCTCCGACTCGATATGCCCCATCAAGATGAGTGCCTTAGGACGACCTTGCGCGGCCGCATCTGAAACGTATTCGATCGTTTCCCATTCCGGTACTTCGCCAATGACCAGTGCCTGCACATCGTCGCGTCTGAGCATCGCCAGATGACGTTCTGTGCCTGCGGCGCCAGGTTGCAACGCGATGTTTGTCACTTCGAGATCAGGATTGCCCACTACGCGAAGCGTCCCGATGCCTATCCGCTGCTGAATGGTTCTGGCCAGGTCGCGTACCTTAGTCGGCGGCAGAACGAAAAGATTTGGATCCGTAACGCTCTCGTTGCCCTCCCACTGCAGTGCGTCAGCCATGCCTCGCAGAATGCCGTCCGGTTTCATCATGTGCCAGTGGTCATGAAAGCGCCAGATTACGAGATGGTGTTCGGCGATGAACTTCTCTTTCTCGCGCCAAACGGGATCGTTGGCGGCTTCGAACGATCGAGTCGCATCGAGGTGACTGTAGAACGTGGGCTCGTGCGTGATGATGAAATTTGCGTTCTCAGCAGCAGCAGCTTTTATCACCTCGAAGGTGGCCATCATAGCGGTTGCGATACCGGTCACAGGTGTATCCGGATCGCCCGCCTTGAACGTATCGACCGTTTCCCCCTGCCATGGGATCTTAGTATTTTGCTCAATCAGAGCGACGATTTGCCGTGCTGTGGGGTGGGTCGCCGCCTGGCCGAACAGACATGCTGAGGCGGCAAATGATAAGAGGATGATCCGGCTTGTCAAACGCCCATCATAACCTCAAACCTCAGCTCTCACCGTACGAAGGACCGTGTCTTACTCCTGCCGCAGAGCCGCCAGCGGATCAATTCGGGACGCTCGCCTTGCCGGTGCATAGCCAGCGAGAATCGCGGCGCTTAGGAGGACGACACACGCCAGCGCCAGGGTTACCGGATCATTGGGCTGGGTTTCGAACAGAAACGATCTGACAACCCGGAACATGACGAACGCGGCAGGCACGCTGATGGCGAGTCCCACCGCCGCCAGCAGCAGAACGCGGCGTAGAACCATCCAAACCACGGCACCGCGTTGCGCGCCCAGAGCCATACGGGTTCCAATCTCCCCCACCTGCCGCGTGACGTTGTACGACATCGTTCCGTAGAGCCCCACGCACGCGATTAGCAGAGCTAGAGCCGCGAAACCTGTACACAACTTCGCAAACGTGACCTCCCGGCTGATCGTCCGATCGATTTCCGCAGCCTGAGTGATTGTGTTTGTGACAGGTATGCGTGGATCTGCCTCCCGCACGATCTCACGCACACTCTGAACAAACCTCAGCGGATCACCCGCGGTGCGCAGCGCGTAGGTGACTCGATCCGGAGAAAACTGGCTGACCGCCACGAACACGGTCATTGCATTCTCCTCTTCATTTTTCAAACCACCGTACCGCAGGTTACCCGACACGCCGATGATTTCGAGATCGCGCTTCTCGTCCGGGAGAGTGATGCGCCGGCCCACCGGATTCTCGTTCCCGAAGTAAGTTCGGGCCAGCCGCTCGCTGATCACTGCAACCGGCGGCGAGGCCGGTTGATCGCGGTCGTCAATCTCACGCCCGGCCAGGATTGGAATCTGCATCGTCGTCAGGAAATGCGGTCCTGTCGACATGACGCTCGCGCCAGCTAAGGTAACAGCGCCGATCTTCATTGTCCCCTTGATTGGCTGTCCGACGCGGGCGGCGTCGATGATCGAGGATTGCGAAAGCGTCGCGCTGCTCACTCCGGGAATCGATTCGAAGCTTTTGCGCAGGTTCTCGTAAAAGGTGGTGATCTCTGGATCTCGATGCCCGGCCTGGCGCGCATTCAACGAGAACAGAAGGACATTTTCGCGGGTGTATCCAAGTTGCACGGAGTGCAGTTTGTTGAGTGTCCGGACAAAGAGACCCGCGGCGACCAGCATGAGAAAAGAGATCGCGATTTGGGCAACCACCAGAACGTGCTGCGCACGGCGGCGCGGCCCGCCCC
Organism: Bryobacteraceae bacterium; assembly: GCA_035502635.1. Classification (GTDB taxonomy): domain Bacteria; phylum Acidobacteriota; class Terriglobia; order Bryobacterales; family Bryobacteraceae; genus Bog-105. Next base: position 40,305 of record DATJUG010000003.1, on the reverse strand, counting down.
CGCGGCCATCCTTTAGCGCGGGCAGGACGTCCGGACGCGTGGATTGAATCGCCGGAGCGAGGCCAAATAAAATGCCGCAAATCACCGAGAGCGCCAGCGTCACGGCTAGCACGCTCCAGTTCAGTTCCGCGTGCAGCATAAAGTTTTCCCGCCCATTGGAGAGCAGAACCGTTAGCCATCGCATGCCCCAAAGCGCAAACAGTACCCCGAATGCTCCGCCGAGCGATGCCAGCATCACGCTCTCGGTAAGCAACTGCCGGACTACGCGGAATCGTCCCGCCCCCAGGCTGAGCCGGACAGCCATTTCGCGGCGTCGCGCAGCGGCCCTTGCCAGCAGCAGATTGGCGATATTCGCGCACGCGGTCGCCAGAATCAACGTCACCATTATCAGGAGCACGTACAGAGGCTTGGAATACTGGCGGCGCAAGCTACCCAGACCCTCGGCGCCCGGATTCAGGATCAGCGCCGGCAGTTTGGCGCGTTCACCGTCGGTCGTTGCCGTCGTGGCAACCCAACGATGGAAACGAGGCGCCAGCGCAGCTTGCGCCTGGGCCATGCTGATGCCGGGACGCAGGCGGCCCATCATTTCGATCCAATAGAAGTTTTCGTCGCCATACATATGAGCCGCTCGGGCACCGTCTACGAGCAGATTCGTGTGCAACGGAAGGTAGAGGTCCGGCGCCGCCGCTGGGTCTACTCCGAAGAATTCCCGCGGCGCGACGCCGACCACCGTGAAGGGAATACTATCGACGAGAATCGACTGTCCAATCGCATTCGGCGGCCCACCAAAGCGATTTTGGCTTGCCGCAAAACTGATTACGGCGACCGGCGCGGCGCCGGGGCGGTCGTCTTCGGAGTCGATCAGACGTCCCGCGGCGGGCGACACTCCCAGGCCGCGAAAATATTCCCCAGTGACGTACTCTGTACTGGCAGTCATGGCCTGCCCGCGGACGGCCAGGTTACGGTTTTGTCCGTTGAAGTATCCGAAGAGCGTGGAAAAAACGGGATTCTCCACGCGAAGCGTCTCGAATGCGCGGTACGGGAACATCCCGCTGACCATGACGCCTTTGCCGCCCGGCCAGGCAAGACCTTGTACCCCGTGCATGACGTGGATCCATTGCTTGTCTGCGTTTTGCGGTGGCGGGCTCTTCCAATTCAGGACCACCAGCGACTCGGGATCGGCCACCGGCAGCGAGCGCAGCAGAATCGACTCCAGGAGGCTGTAGATCGCAGTATTGGCTCCGATGCCGAGCGCCAGCAACAAGACCGCCAGGGCGCTGAATGCCTTGTTGGCCACCATGGTGCGACAGCCATAGCGGACATCCTGGCCGAGTTCGGACAAAAACCGTGTCATCCAAATCTCCCGTGACTCTTCGTGCTTCAACGCGATGTTGCCGAATCGTCGGCGCGCTTCCGCCTGGGCCTGCTCCGCCGTCATACCGTCTGCTTGCAGTTCCGCGGCCTTTTCCGCAAGGTGGAGTTCCATTTCCTCACGTAGCGCGTCGCTGCGACTGGTATTTTCCACCCAATACTTCAGCCGTCTAAACACGTCCGTCACTCCGCTCCCATCATGCGCGCGATTGCCAACGTGAGCTTGGTGTACTGCCGGGTTTCAACGGCAAGCTGTTTACGGCCGGCCGCCGTGATCTTGTAGATTCTCGCCCGCCGATTATTCGGCGTCACACCCCAGACACCCTTGATCCAGCCGTTTAGCTCCAGCCGCTGGAGAGCGGGGTACAGCGAGCCCTCCTCGACCAGGAGCTCATTGCCGGACGATTGTTGAATGAACTGGACTATGCCGTATCCGTGAAGATCGCGCCGCGACAGCGTCCGCAGAATCAACATGTCGAGTGAACCGGGCAGGGAATCGTTCTTCTGCGCCTTGCGTCCCATACCAAGAATTCTTAGCTTACGGCGATGAGATTACGCGAGTCAAGTTCAGATTGGCGAGCCAATCAGTTGAGTGAGCACGGTCCGCTTGTACGCGCGGTGGTCTGAAGCGTCTAAAGCATCACTTACCTCGAAGGTTCTGTCGGCGCCAGCGACTCCATCCTGAACAGCTCAATGCGCATCCGCCGAGCCTGTTCCAGATCTATTCGGATGCCTCCTGCCGCGGCGCTGATCCAAGCATTTCTGTCCCAATATGCGCGCATGAGGCCTGACCCGGAATGTTCGCTAGATCGCAGCAGTACATGCCCCAATTCGTGGGCTATCACATATGCGAGGACTTTACTAAAGGCTATGATCGTGTAGTGTGTCACAGCCTCACATTGCTCGATAAAGATAGTTGAATGAATGCCGAATCTCGCGCACGGCAGCGAATATGCAAGCGTTCCCCCAGCGACTCCGGGAGGGGCACGCGTTAGCAACTGCACGCGCAACTCGCTCGCATTGACGGCATCCTTGCATCTACCGTGCGATGAATGATTAGCCGAGAAGTCCGTGACCAGGGCCGAACGGTCGTCGGGACTGCCCTCAGCCCAACGCGCGTCTATATCCGCCATATCGAAAATTCTGCCGATTTCGGCCTCGGTTCGGACCAAATCATGCTCGCGGACATGCGCGAGGTTGAAAACCCGGATTTGCAGCCGCTGCTTTGTTCGCGGGGAGTCTCGATCCGTTGGTTCAGCTGGTAAAGCGAGCGATACCGACAGGCAGGCGTTGGCGAAGCAAACTGTTGAGAGGAACCGCATCTTTGCGTTGAACATCTCGGCCATCTCCACTGGCGAGCTCAACGGTAGGGGCAGGCGGCGAGTGCCTCCAGCGTCTGAACAACGTTCGGCACACAAATGAACCTCATCGGGTAAGTTGCTGGGGGCACGATAGTTACAGGGAAATGTGATTTCTAAACACGGCCTTTCCAGAGCGCGGCTATCAGTGTTAAACTCACGTCACTGTGGGACAGTCGGCCAGCGCATCCGTGAGATACCGGTTCGGCGCCTTCGAGCTGGATCGGGGGGCCGCGGAACTGCGGAAGCGCGGCATTCGGATCAAACTTCAAGAGCAGCCGTACCGTATTCTTTGTCTGTTGCTCGACAGCCGCGGCGAGGTCGTGACGCGGGAGACTCTATGCACCAATCTGTGGCCGGAAGACACGTTCGTCGAGTTTGAACGCAGCCTCAATGCTGCGATTGCAAAGCTACGGCAGACGCTCGGAGATTCGGCTGAGAATCCACGCTTCGTCGAAACCGTGGCGCGTCGCGGTTACCGATTTATAGCGCCCGTTGAAGCGGATGGACTTTCGAGTAAACCGCTGGAGAGCTCAGTTGCGGCCCCAATTTCTACTATTCCTCAGCCCGACAAGCTCAACCGGCAGCCGCTCCGGCAAGCGTTGTTTGTCGGTCTGGTCTGGCGATTGTTACGGCTGTCGCAGCCTCGATCCTCTTTTTCCAAATGAGGCACCGGGGAATGGAGTTGCACACCGTAATGCATCGCATTACATCGGACGGCGGCCTCACCACAGACCCGACCGTCTCGCCGGATGGCACACTCCTCGCATACGCCTCGGATCGCGACGGGAAGGGACGCCTCAATATCTGGCTGCAACAGCTTACCGGCGGCTCTCCGATTCGCTTAACCACCTCGGATGCCGATGATCACCAACCCTCGTTCTCGCCGGACGGCACGCAAGTTGTGTTCCGATCGGAACGCGATGGCGGCGGAATCTACGTTGTTCCATCGTTGGGCGGCGAAACGAGATTGATCGCGAAAGACGGGCGGGATCCCAGTTTTTCTCCTGACGGAAAATGGATCGCTTACTGGGTTGGAAACATAACGTACGACTCGTTTAACGTTGGAAATGTCTTCGTCATTTCATCTTCCGGCGGCGTGCCTCAACAGTTGAAGACGAATCTGAAATTGGGGTATCCCATTTGGTCGCCGGACGGAAAACAATTGCTTGCGCTGGGAACCTACAACTCAGACGATTTCGATTGGTGGGTGTTCGGCCGCGATGGCCATAACAGTGTGCGAACTGGCGCGTCAAAACTCCTCCAAGATCACGGTTTCCCAATTCTAGATGTAGAACCGCGAGTGATGCAGTGGGTTGGAGACGACCTCCTCTTCTCAGCCCGGTTAGGTGACAGCCTCAACATTTGGACTATGCACATTTCGCAAAGCTCATGGCAGGCTGGAGGAACTCCGCGGCGGCTGACCTCTGGCGATGCCCTTGAAGATCACCCGCATCTTCTCGCGGATGGCCGAATCGTGTTCGCCGGTCTTGAGAGGAGCACAAATCTTTGGAGCCTTGCGATTGATTCAAATAAGGGCAAGCCCCGAGGCGCAATGGATCGATTGACCGACAAAGTGTCTCTTGAGCAGTTCGGCTCAATAACCGCGGATGGCAGATACCTGGTCTTTGCCTCCACACGGTCAGGCAAAGCACATGCATGGTTGAAGGATTTGAGCACCGGCCAGGAGAGCCGCCTCAGCAGAGCGGATGAAGAGGAAGAGCATCCGGAGATCAGTTATGACGGCACGATGATTGCCTACTCGAACAAAGCGGGCGATGCCGTGGTTCGGCGAGATCGGCCTGGCGTTGCAGAGTCGGTTTGTAAGAACTGCGCATGGGTTTGGGACTGGTCGCCTGATGACCGGACCTTTTTATATAACGACGGTCTGCAGCCGAAGTGGGGGATCGCATCATTCGACTGGAAGAGCAACAAGAAATCCACTGTGCTTTCGAGCGCCAAGTGGCCGTTGTACCAAGCCAGGTTTTCTCCTGATGGGCAATGGCTGGCGTTCGGGGAAGCGGTTAACTATTCCACGTCACGACTGTTCATCACGCCTCTGCACAACGGAATGGCCGGCCCCGAATCGGAGTGGATTCCCATAGCGGACGCAAATGGTTGGTGCGACAAACCTCGCTGGTCACCCGACGGAACCCTGATCTATTTCATCTCTCATCGAGACGGATATCGATGTTTGTGGGCTCAACATGTTGCTCGAGACACCAAGCGGCCGGTCGGTCAACCTTTCAGCGTGGCTCATTTTCACTCCGCACGGCTGTCGATGATGAACATTGGCACGGGATTTCTAGAGATTGATGTAGCGCGCCAAAAGGTGATCTTTAACTTGGGTGAACTAACTGGAAATATCTGGTTGGCGGCCAACGAATAGAATGTTCGATCTGCTGAGGCTTGCCCCAGGGCCATGCCCCAGGTGGCTGCATCCAAGGTGGCGGTCAGGTAGGTTCAATATCATCACATGTCACGATTACCTCCGGTAGCTGTCGTGAGGCCGTTGCGAATGTGCTGCCATACTGGTCAGCCCTCGCGTAAAGCCACTAATGGATCGACGCGGCTTGCCCAGCGTGCCGGGACATAACAAGCCAACAGGGCGACTGCGAGCAGCACCACCGCCGCTCCCACTACGCTAATGGGATCACCTGCGCTTACGCCATAGAGCATCCGGCTCACCAGGCGCCCGACCAGGAGCGAGGCCGCGAAGCCAATCAGCACGCCTGTCAGGACCAGCGACATACCTTGCTTCAGAATCAGGCGAAGCACGCTTGCCCGCGCCGCGCCTAATGCCATGCGCAATCCGATCTCACGTTTGCGCTGATTGACGGAATACGCCAGGATGCCGTATAAGCCGATATTTGCCAGTCCCAGCGCGAGCAGCCCGAACACACTCAGCAAGGCGACGCCTATTCTGGGCCCAAACAAGCCTCCGTCGATAATTTCACGTCCGGTTCGCGGACTGGTGATCACAATTTGCGGCGCAATGGAATGTATTTCGCGTTGAACCGGGAGCAGGATCTGTTGTGGATCTCCCCGGGTACGCACATACAAGTTCATCACGCCACCATAGTTCTGCTCCAGAGGCACATAGACGCAAAGCTGGGGCGGCTCTCCCCAATTGGTATAACTCGCGTTTCGCGCTACGCCCACGATCTGCCGCATCTGTTTCTCGCCCGGAAGTTGAATGCGCTTCCCTAATGCGTTTCCGCCCGGCCAATAATCGTGCGCCAACTTTTCATTGACAATTGCTACCGGCATAGAGTTCTCCTGGTCCAAGTTCGTGAACTCGCGCCCGCTCTCGAGCGCCACGCCGGCGGTCTCGAAATAATTCGTGTCTACGGTGTCGACAATCGTCGAGATTTTTTCTGCTTGCGACCGTGCTTGATGGCCTTCCACCTGCAATCCACTCACGCTACGCGCCCAGAGCGGCAAGTTCGACGCCCAGGAAACGGACTCGACGCCGGGGATTCCGGCCACGCGCTCGCGGACTTCCTTGCCGAATGCTTTGATCTGCGGTTTTCCGTACCCGGCCTGCTCTGGATTTGTAAAGAAAACCGCAAGATGCGCGGTCTGGAAGCCGGGATTCATATCGTAGGCTCGCCCGATGCTTCGCAAGAACAGCGCGGCAGTCACGAGCAAGAGAAACGAAAATGCTACCTGTCCAACCAGCAGAACGTTCGCGAGCGTAACCCTTTTTCGGCTTCTGCCCGTTGTGCGAGCTTCTTCCTTGAGCGTTTCCGCCACGCTGACACGTGAAGCCTTGAAAGCAGGGATGGTCCCGAACAGGAAGCCGGTGGCGAGGGAGACGACAAGCGCAAAAGCGAACACGGTGGTATCGAGCTTAGGCGTCACGAAATTGGCCGATGAAGGCAGAGCTCCGAATAAGAGATGGAGACCCGTGTAAGCGATAAACATGCCCGCGACGCCGCTGAGCAATCCGAGGACTACGCTCTCTGTGAGGAGCTGACGCACCAGCGCGCGGCGGCTTGCTCCCAGGGCGAGCCGGACGGCCAGCTCCTGTTGCCTTGCCGCTGAGCGTGCTAGCAGCAGATTCGCGACGTTCGAGCAGGCGATCAGCAAAACGATCCCCACCACGATCAATAAGCCGGCGCCGGCGACGAGAATCTGCGTGGAGGTGCTGCCGGTATTGGCCAAGAGAACATCACGGATGGGTCGTACCATAACTGCATGGCCCTCATCAATAGCCGGGTATTCGCGCGCCAAATCTGCCGCTACGGCTGTCATATCGGCTTGCGCCTGGGCCCGTCCGACGCCTGGGTTGAGCCGCCCCACGGCTTGAAAAAGCGCTTTGCCGCGGTCGCTCAAGGCACCCCGCATCTCATTCGGCAATAACTGTTCGGCCATGGTGGCCGGTACCCACAAATCAGGACCGAAAATTCCATTCACTCCAATGAAATGGGGCGGAGCGACACCGACAACGGTAAAGTCAACATGATTGAGTCGCAGGGTTTTGCCAATGATTTCAGCCGCACCGCCGAAGCGCGATTGCCAAGTCCCGTAGTTCATCACCGCAACAGCGTGCCCGCCAGGAGTGGTGTCCTCATCGGGCAAAAAGAAGCGGCCGGTAGCGGGCTTGAGGCCCAACGTGGAGAAGTAGTTGCCTGTTACTAACCCGCTGAACATCCCCTCCGAGGCGCCAGCCACCTGCCAGGTGATAGGTCGCGCAGACGTGTAACCGGCCAGCGAGCGGAAAACCCGGTTCCGAGCTTGATAATCTTTCAGATCCGCGTAGGAGAGCGGCAGAGGCGCGCTTGAGTTCGACGTACTCCGCACTTTCATCAAACCGACCGCTGTCAACCCGGAAGAGTCCGGAACCGGGAGCGGATTCAAAATCAGCGTGTTGATGACGGTGAAGACTGTGGTGTTCGCGCCAATCCCGAAACCCAGCGTCAGAACCACGAACACGACGAACAGAGGGTTTTTCCGCATCATGCGGGCGGCATAGCGTAGGTCCCTCCACAGGACCTCCATGAAGTTACCCAGCCCTAAGCTGCCTGGTCTTGCCTCGCCGGCCGGCACCGGGTCATATTTCGGCATGCGCTGCGCTCTTCCCGACTCTGCCCGTAGCGGATAGGTGTCATCCAACTCCGAGATCGCCTTCCGATACGCTTCTTCGTCGCTTGCTCCGCCGCTTCGTAATTCGCGATAGCTATCTTCGAGATGCTGCGAAAATTCCTCGACCAGATCCGACTCGACGGTTGCTTCCAGGCGCAACGGCGCGATCCGATCTTGAACGATACGCTTCCAATCAGGCATGTTCGACTCCTGTAACCAGACTCATGGCCGTGACGAATTCCTTCCAGCTCTTTCGTTGAGAGCGAAGCACTTTTCGACCTTCCGGGGTCAGGCTGTAATAACGCCTTCGTCGCTGCTCCGCCTTTTCCACCCAACGGCTAGCGATCCAGCCCCGATCCTCCAGTCGGTACAGCAGCGGATAAAGGGAGGTGACGTGAAATCGCAAAAAGCCGCCCGATCGGATCTGGATCAACTTTGAAATGTCATAGCCGTGGCGCGGCTGATCTTCAAGCAATGACAAGACCAGAAGCTCGGCGCTTCCTTTTTTCCATTCTTGTTCCGGGGAAGTAGTTGCGGTCATATTTGGGGGTCCCTAATATAGGACTCACAAATAGGACGAGCGCCTCGGGCGATTTGTTCCGTCGAACTGAAGAAGATCGGACCGGCTTCGGGTGCCGATGAAATTCCACAGGATTTAGGTCGTATAGTCGGCCATGCTGCCCGATGGTTTTCGATCTGCCTCCGTTTCTAATGCAGATAACACACAAATCACAACTTTCGATCCGGTCTCCGTTAACATGTGGGGGGGACGGAGGATGTCTAGCGCCCTTGCCCGAGAGTTGGTTCTGTCTTATGGTTGGAATTCCACTTCCTACCAGATTCTCAATCCCGGAATAAACCACTGGTTTTCGCCTACTATGCGCGCGGTGGTCGGCTACATACGCAAGGGCAATGTATTCAATGTGGCCGGCGCACCCGTGTGCCACCCTCACTTTCTGCCCGCTGTCTGCGCCGAATTCGAAGCTGCGGCCGATCGCCAGCGCTGCCGTGTTTGTTATGTGTGCGCCGAAGACCGCCTGCATGATCTGTTCGCAACTTCGGCGAACCATGCGGCTATCGTTATCGGAGCGCAGCCGGTTTGGAACCCGCAGACGTGGCATTACATTATCCAGCGACAGGCTTCCCTTCGGGCGCAGTTGAATCGCTCTCGAAATAAGGGAGTCATCATCGAGACCATATCTCCCGATCAAATGGTTTCGCATCGCGGTGTCCGGCGTGTGCTTCGGGAATGGATTGCTTCGCGGCGCCTTCCACCGCTAAGTTTTCTTGTGGAGCCTGACGTGTTGGACGGAGTCATGCAAGATCGTGTGAGTCTTGTGGCCATGCGCCATGGGAACCCGATTGCTTTCCTCGTCGCGTCACCAGTTGTTGCAAAAAACGGCTATTTGATTGAGCTTCTAGCACGCTCGCCCTACGCTCCCAATGGTGTTAGCGAGTTGCTTATAAATGCTGCGATGCGCTTGTTCGCCAGTGAGAACTGCAGCTATATAACGCTCGGTTTGGTGGCGCTTGCAACTGCTGCCCGCCGCGAAATGCATCTTAATCCTATTTGGCTGCGCGCTGCGATGAACTTTGCGCGCGCTCACGCGAATCGCTTTTATAACTTTCGCGGCTTGGAGCAATTTCGGTTGAAAATGCTGCCAGATCGTTGGGAGACAATCTATGCTATTTCTAACGAAAGAAGCTTTTCGCCTCGCACTCTGTATAGTATGGGCGCATCGTTCTCCAGCATCTCTCCATGGCTCGCCATCGGAATTGGACTAGCCAAAGCCATTCAACGTGAACTCTTAGTTGCCTTCCGATGATCGGCCGGCTCGTCTGAGCAAATAGTCGGCCAGTCAAAAATAATCGGGGTGCTCAGTTGACGGTAAGGCGGCGTTGCTTCGTGGGGCTTTCGGTTTCGATATAACTGGGCTCTAGCCTGAGCAAGTGAGTCCGTGGGCATAGGAGAATGATGCTAGAAACTGGATCAATGAAGCTCTCTTCGTACTGCGTCATCTCAACACTGCTGCTGGCCGGATCGCTGCCGGTTATCTCAATCGCCGACGACACAAACCTGGCGTCGCGAGCCGGGCTGCCGCTTGAGCAAACCGCAAGCCGGGGAATCGTTACTCGCGATCCATCGACGATCGTGAAATGTAAAGACGACTTCTGGGTCTTCTATACCGGACGTGGCATTCCTTCGTTTCATTCCAAAGACCTGGTGAAGTGGGAACCCGGGCCGCCGGTCTTCAGGACCCCTCCCGAGTGGATTGCCGCTACCGTTCCTGAGAACCGAAACATGAACTACTGGGCGCCCGACGTCATCCATCTCGGCAATCGATATCTGCTCTACTACGCCGTCTCCAGCTTCGGAAAAATAACCTCGGCAATCGGGCTCGCGACCACCCCTACTCTCGATCCAGCCAATCTCGCCTATCACTGGACCGATCACGGCATTGTCGTCGAATCGCGCGAGGGCGGCGACTTCAACGCAATCGATCCCTCCGTGTTTTCCGATGACGACGGAACATTGTGGCTTGCATTCGGTTCCTATTGGAGCGGAATCAAACTCGTGCAACTCGATCCGCAAACCGGTAAGCGGTTAACGCCCGGCGCGCCGTTCATATCGCTGGCATACAACAAGTCTATCGAGGCGTCGTGCCTTTATAAGCATGATGGGTATTACTATCTCTTCGTCAACTGGGGCTCTTGCTGTCGCGGTGTGAACAGCACCTACAACATTCGCGTTGGACGAAGCCGTAAAGTTACTGGCCCATACATCGATAAGGATGGCATCGACATGCTAAATGCCGGTGGTGCTCTCCTGCTTTCCAACAAAGGACCGCTGTTTGGACCCGGTCACGCCGGCATTCTTGTCGCTAACGGAAGAAGTTGGTTCACCTCCGATTTCGAGGGCGATGCCCGGATGGGAGGAAAACCAACCCTGGCCATCATGCCGCTTACCTGGAAATCAGGCTGGCCCGAAGTTGAAGTGGTCGACAGATGACACCCGTGCCCCCGGCTCAGCAGACCCCTTTCACTTGGACGCCCGTGATTTGGGCGGACGCAGCAACCTCTCGGCCTTGAGAATTACGGACCCGTACGGAATGCCGCAGTGCTGGCACAGTATATGCCTGTAGGCGACGCCGTAAACCAACTGGCCTGATGAGAACCGGCGGCTGCAGAATTGCTAGTGATGTGGGCCCAACCGTCACCACCAGTGGTAAAGTCAGCCGTGAACTCATTGCCGGTGGTTATTCTGGAAAAGGTCGCGGCATTCGCAAAGAGAACGGATACTACAAAGTCGCCAGCTTGGGTGGTAGTCACCGCTGCTCCCGCGGTATTGGCAGTTACGGTTCCACTTGCTGTCTTTGCGGCATCAGGCGCCGCGGTTGAAAGTCCCGAGACTTCCCAAGAACTCATCTCAATCGTTGTGGGCGACCCGCCAAAGTGCGGAGTCACCAAAGTAGCGCCAGACTTGGAATGCACGGCATACCAAATTTCGCTCGATAGCGGGCCGTAAGTCGCTCGAGCGCCGGCCGAAACATACGTGTTGCCGGCATTGTCGGTAACACCAGTAACCGATGTCGTTCCATTGAAGTTGATCGCGACCGCGATCATGTTCCCGGAGCCGCTTGCAGAAATGGTGAGGCCGCTGCCTGGGCTGAGCGTGCTCGAAGCTTTCTTCACAAGGGTCCAGGGCTGAGGGGGAGCGACCGGGCAAGAACAGAATGCGACAGTGCTCGAAGCATATATACCTCCCGGAGCAGATGTGAACCAGTTCGCCTGATGAGTACCTACAATGGGATTATTGCCGGTGATTTGCGCCCAACCATCGCCACCAGTAAAGAAGTCATTGGTGAACTCGTTGCCGTTAATTATGTTGGTAAAGTTTGCTACGTTGGCATAGAGGGTAGATGCTATAAAGTCACCGGCATGCGTGGTTGTAACTGGTGCTCCGCCCGTATTAGTCGCAGTAACGTTTCCACTAGTGGTATTTTTGGCGTCTATATTGGCGCCGGTCAGTCCTGATACTTCCCAAGAACTCATCTCAATGGTTGTGGGCGACCCGGCAAATTGAGGCGTTATCTTGGTAGCGCCAGGCAGGGAATGCGCAACGTACCAAATTTCCGATGAGAGGACGCCGTTGGTGGCGCGAGCGCCCGCAGAAACATAGGCGTTGCCGGCATTATCGGTAACGCCCGTGACGGATGTGGTTCCGTTGAACGATATTGCTGTCGCGACCAGATTCCCGGATCCAGTTGCAGGGATGGCGAGGCCCACCCCCGGACTGAGCGAATTCGATGCGTCGTTCACGACTACCCAGGGGGTCGGACTGCCAACGGTTTTTAAACCGAAGATCCACAGTTGTTGGTAACTGGCGACGTAGACCATACCGTTCGCCACGGTCGGAACCAGGTTTGCACTGCCGCTAAGGGTCAGGGCAGCCGCGGCTGTTCCGCTGTTGGGCCAAGTCCCCGCGGGACCGGACCACAATTGACTTATCGCAGATCCCGAGGCGGTAGCGTTGTAGGCGTAGAGTGTCACATACTCTGTACCGCCGGTGGGACGGCCGATAGCCCAGATAATGGAACTATTTGGAAGGGTTCCGTTGGAGGATATCGAGGTAAAGAACCCCGGCCGCTGGCCGCCGCCGGTGGAAAGAAGTATACCGGCCGGAATGCTCGGACCGGTTGCTTCAAGGTCCAGATTGGGCTTCGCGCCGGTATTGTCAACCTTCCAGGTTTCCACGTTGGTGCCGCCGCTGGTGACCACTCTGCCGACGCCATCGGAGCCCTGAAAATACGAGGGCCCGCACCAGCAGCCAGAGATGGGAACGTTGTTTGGGACATCCGGCGTCTGATAACCGCCCATGCTGTCGCGGTTCATGATAAAGTTACGCCCGTCCTTACCAGCGGCCACCGCCAGGTGCGGGAAGGGCGCCGGCTGGTCCGGCAAAACCATGACCCCACCAGATCCGAAATCCAAGTCGCCTTGATCGAGTGTGAAAACGTTGTTGGGCGTGAAAAGATCCGTCACCGCTGAGAGATCGCTCTGCATTTGAACGACACTTTCCTGGATGTTGGTCACGCCGTCGTACGTGTTCGGGGGAGGCGGGGTGCTGTGCACGTTATTGGAATCCCCGGTAACGAAATACACGCCGCCCAAGCTGTCTGCGGAAATGCCGTAGCCTGACATCCAGACCGATGACATAAAGAAGGGACCCGGCGAAGTGGCTTGGCTGTCTGTGAGCTCGTTCGCCGGTAGTGGCGCCAACGATGTCGCGTTCCAACCTAAGACCCAGCCGCGCGCCTTGGTGACTACGACCGAGCTTTGGCAAAGGGCGCCGAATCCTGCATAAATATTCCCGTTGGCTTCGAGAAGGGCCGGGCGCTGGCGTTCGTAGGCGGGATCGAACGATAGCGTAGTACCGTCGTTGAGCGTGTGCGAGGCGCTCACGACAACGGGAGTTACATCATCGGCCAACGTAGTCAAATCGAGCTTATGAATCGTGTAAGTGGGCCCGCCCGCGCTCGTGTACGTGATCACGAACATTGCATTTTGCGAGACATCGATTACCGGCGTGCCGTTAATACCTACATTAGGTCCATTTAGCCTGCAGTTCTGCGGCGATGACACCGGTGCGCCAAGATTCCGGCTCAGCAGCACGGCGCCGGTTGAGCCGTCGATAGCGTATACCGTGTTGTGCTCAGTCGCGACATAGACGACCGTGTGGGTTCCGTTCCCGCTGATCGCCTGGTTCGTCACGACCAGCGGTTGGGCATCGACTTGGTCATCCAAATTAGTAGTCGCCACCGCGCCGAAAGTTGCTGCGGTAACGGTCGCTGGTGTAAGAACGGTCTCAGTAGAATTCCAGCCGGTACGTTGCGCATCGTTGTGATACGTAACCACATTGGTGCAGCAGAGTGTCGCGGCTGCGGCGGTGCGGGAATTCGGGACCAGAAACTCAATAAATAATAATGCTGCGCCGATGGACGCTGAAGTTGTGGTTCTCATTGCTCCTCCTGACTGTTACATTCGTCTCGGCGGCCGGTCGGTGTTTGGTGGGGCTGCTTAGTTTCGCGCCTGCTCGACGCGATGCGTTGCGAACGATTCCACTACGGCAAAGGTCATGTCCGCAGTTGCTGGCAAAACTTCCCTGCAATAGGCGAGGCGATGCCCGAACTTGAGAGTGTTAACTGAGGTTCTAGCGTCCGCAGCGTGCCGCTCGTGATTACCAAAATCGACTTGATTGCTTTTTACCGCTCGATGGCGCATGAAAGCTCCTGAAATTTCTGCTGAGACTGTTTTTTTTGACCATCGAATAAGTCGAGGTATTCCTTCGCCACTGCGCTCACAATGCTAGCCACAGGTTTGAATATGCCAGCGGCAGGCGATTGCGAAAATACTAGATTGGGTTTGCGTTATTATATGCACGCATCTCGCCTAAGTACAAGGGACGAGACTAAGCCGAGGTACTCAAACGTACAGTACTTCTTAAGTTTTCGGATTGCGCTCCCCGGTCATAGATCACGGGGTGGTCCTTACGTCACTTCGAGTTGCATACCATCTCGGAACGAAGCAGCACGTGCCTTGTCGCATCGCGCACGGAAACAGAGGTGCGGCGGGAACTATGCCGCATCAATGTCAGAACGAAGAAGCACTGGAGCGCCGCAGTTTGACCGATCACCGCGCTCACGGTGAGCTTGCGACGCCCGCCCGCTCACCAAATAAACGGTACCAGCGCTTTCACTTGGCCCTTGTACGCCATATACGCGGCCCCGAATTGCTCGGTCATGTATTGCTCCTCGACCAGCGATTTCAGCCGCCAGCCGATCGCGGCTAACACCAAGCCCATGAAGCAGCGAACCTGCCCGAATACAATAGCTGTCCCTAACAGTGCGAACAAGAAACCCGAATAAATGGGATGCCGTACGATCGCATACGGCCCCGTGCGAATAAGTTGGTGATCTTTCTTCACCGTGATCTCGCCGCTCCAGTTCCGTCCCAGGAAAAAGCGCGCCCATAAAGCGAACGACAGGCCTGCCAATGTAAGCGCGACACCAATGCCGTAAGCAGCCGTCGAATGCGAAATGAATTGCGTATCCAGAACGCCCGTCCGGATCTTGGGAAAGAAGATCAGCATGACGGCTAAGACAAGCAGCATTACTTGCATCGCGCGCGACGGACCTGCGTATTGCCGGACGGCACGCTTCGTCCCAAATGCAGCCAGCAGCCAAATAATGCCCACCGCCAGCCACGCGTAGCCAACCAGGCTGCGAATACTCAAATCCATAGCTGTCTAGGCTATGCCGAGTTTTCTCTGCATATCTTCGAGCGTGACGCCCTTGGTCTCCGGATAGTATGCGAGGACCACGAAGAACATAAGCAACATCATGGCCGAGAAGAAAACGAAGGGCGCGCCCCGCGAATGGGCGGCCACCTGCGGAAACCCGAACGAAATGATGGCGTTCACCACCCAGTGCGTCAATGTCCCAAGGCTCTGGCCTTTGGCGCGCACTCGGTTCGGGAAGACTTCGCTGATGTAAACCCAGATCACCGCGCCCTGCGAAAATGCGAAGAACGCGATGAACCCCACGAGCAGCCACACCAGCAGCGACTCGTGTGAATTCATGAAGAAGATGGTAGCTACGCCGGCCAAGCAGACGGTCATTCCCGCGGCCCCGATTACCAGCAGCTTCTTGCGGCCGAAGCGGTCGATAATTGCCATGGCGAACAACGTGAACACCAGGTTCGTGAAGCCGATCAGCACGGCCTGCAAGTCGCCCGACATCTTGCTGAACCCGGCGCGCGCGAAGATGTCGTTCAAGTAATAAAGGATCGCGTTGATACCCGAGAGCTGATTGAATGCCGCAATGGAGACAGCCAGAAAAATCGGCTTTGCATATTTGCGGCTGAACAACGGCTCGGTGCCGTGGCCGTGCTCGATGTCGATCGACCGGGCAATATCGTCCAATTCGGCTTCGATATTCTGCTCACCCACCAACTCGAGCGTTGTGCGAGCTTCTTTCCTGCGCGCTTTCTGCATGAGCCACCGCGGACTGCGCGGAATCGTGAACAGCATGATGAAAAAGAAGAGCGCCGGGATTCCGGAGACTCCCAGCATCCAGCGCCAATCTTCCGGACCAAAAGCCGCGCGCCCGATGAGGAAATTCGACAAATAAGCGAGCAGAATGCCAATCACAATGTTGATCTGAAAAACGCCGACCAGCCGCCCGCGCCATTTTGCCGGAGCAATCTCGGCTATATACATCGGACCTAACACTGACGAGCCACCAACGCCAAGACCTCCGATAAAGCGAAAGACCAGAAGCGCGCTCCAACTCCACGCAAATCCGCAGCCGAGTGCCGAAATAAGATACAGAATCGCCATCACCCGCAGGCTGTCGCGCCGGCCGTTGCGGTCGCCCGGAATGGCAGCCGACGATGCGCCCAGAATCGTGCCCACCAGCGCGATCGCCACCGTAAAACCCAATCCCCATTCGGATAAGACGAAGGTATTCTTCAATCCCGCGGTGGTGCCGGAGATAACCGCTGTATCGAATCCAAACAACAGACCGCCCAGCGCGGCAACCACGGTGCTCTTGATCAGCGTTGCAGTGATCCTCACGCGCGCATCCCTCCGTCGGCCTGTCTCTGCTCGGCTTTTTCCGCGAGCACCAGCGCTCCCAAAATTCCAGCTTGGCTGCCAAGCTGCGGTGGCTGAATGTATTCATCCAATCCATCGAGTATGTCGCGATGCCGCACATACCCGTTCAGCAACTTCGCGAACTCTTCCCTGATCAGCGCAAACAAATGCGGCTGCTGCATTACGCCGCCGCCCAACAGGAACCGCCGCGGCGATAACGCCATTGTGAGATTCATCAATCCAAGCGCAGTGTAATGCGCCTCGAGCGGCCAAGCAGGGTGGTCGACCGGCAATTCTCGCGCGGGCTTGCCCCAACGCGCCTGTATAGCGGGGCCGGCAGCAAGGCCTTCGAAGCAATCGCCGTGGAAGGGACAGTTGCCTGGGAACGAATCCCGGACATCATGCGGAATCTTTAAATGGCCCATCTCGGGATGAACTAATCCGTGAATCACGCGCCCACCGACCAGTGCGCCGCCGCCGATCCCCGTTCCGATGGTGATGTAAACGGCATCTTGCAATCCGCGTGCCGCGCCCCAACGCGCTTCCCCCAGCATCGCGCCGTTCACGTCCGTATCGAAACCCACGGGGACGTGCAGCGCACTCCTGATTTCGCCGACCAGATCGCAATTCGACCAACCGGCCTTAGGCGTCGAGGTGATGTGCCCGTAGCTGGCCGATGTAACGTCTAGATCCACCGGACCGAAGGAGGCAATGCCCAGTGCGCTCGCCGAATGTTGCTTGAAGAACCCGATCACTTTATCGAGCGTTTCTTGCGGAGACGTGGTTGGGAATTGCGCTGTCTCCAAATCGTCCGGGCCGCTTCCGACACCGCACACGAACTTGGTGCCACCTGCTTCGATTCCGCCAAGCATGCTCTTGAGTATATGCAAGCGGCGGAAGCGCCCGCTTCAGGGCGTGCGAATCAGGTTCAGCTCCTCAGCGGACGGCCCTCTCAGGAAGTGCAAAGCGAAAAGCGGAGCCGTGTCCGGGCATTGACTCCACCCAGATGCGCCCACCGAGCCGCTCCACCGCAGCCTTGCAAATGGCTAGTCCAATGCCCGCACCCGAATATTGGCGATTGTGCAGACGTTTGAACACTCCAAAGATGTATTCCAGATACTCGGGTTCGATGCCGATGCCGTTGTCCTCCACGCAGAAAATCCAAGCGTTCTCATGCATTTCAGCGGAAATAGAAATGTGTGGCGGCTCGGAAGATCTGTACTTAATAGCATTTCCGATGAGATTCTGAAAGAGCTGTAGCAGCAGAATTTCTACGGAATTGATCGTTGGCAGCGCCTGGCACTCGACCTTGGCGCCGGATTCTGCGATCATCCCCGCCAGGTGAGACATCGCAGTGCGAACCAAAGCGTTGCAATCGACCGGCGCCCAGTGTTGATCGCCTGACTCGCTGATGTAAATATACTCGCGCAACGCCGCCAACAAGGTCTGCAAGCGCGCGCCGTTTTCTTCTACGCACGCCAACTTCTCGCGGTTCTCGGTATCGAGTTGCTCGCCGGCCGACCTGAGAATCCATTGCGAGTAGGTCAAAATCATCCGCGTTGCTTCCTGCAAGTCATGGCTCGCCGCCCAGGCAAACTGGCGCAGCGCCTCGTTCGATCTGGTCAGGTCGGCGGTTCGTTCCTCTACCCGCTTCTCAAGCTCGATGTTGATCCGGCGAATTCGTTCTTCGGCCTCCACCTGCTCGGTCGCGTCGCGAATCGCCGTGGTAATCAACAATCCTTCAAAACTGTCAAACGGACTCCTGGTGATCTCTGCCGGAAAAATGGATCCGCCTTGACGTAACGCGCTTATGCGCGTCTCCATCAGAGCCGACCCGTTGGAACCGTCCGGATTTTCACGGCTTGGCGGTTTCCAGTCCGGAATAAGAGACGTGATCGCTAAACCGATCAGTTGCTCACGTGGATAGCCGAACAGGGAATCCGTCCTCGAATTCGCCAGCCGGATGATCCCGTCCCGATCGGTAATCACCATCGCGTCCGGTGCCGCCTCCAGCACGGCCCGGAATCGCTGCTCCGTGCGTGCCAGCGCTTCCGCCTGCTGGCGCAGCAGTTGCTCGCTCCGGCACAATTCCACAAACACCGAAACCTTGCCTTGCAGAATCTCCGGCACGATGGGCTTGAACAGAAAATCCACCGCGCCCAGATCGTACCCTCGGAAAAGCTGTTCGTCACTGCGATAGCCGGTCAGAAAGAGAATGGGCGTGTGGCGCGACGACTTCCGGCTTCGTATCAGCTCCGCGGTTTCGAATCCGTCCATGCCGGGCATTCGGACGTCCAGCAGGATGGCCGCGAAATTGTTCTCCAGGCAAAGCCGAAGCGCATCGGGGCCGGAAGGGGCCAGCATCAGTTCCTGGCCCAGAGGCTCCAGTATTGCTTGCAGCGCCAGCAGGTTGTCCGGGTCGTCGTCTACCAGTAGTAGCTTGACCGAGTCCGGAGCCGCTCCGGACTGCGGAAACGCAAGCGATGCGGCCAGACCCTCGGACTCCATGTGAGACGGCTACTTCTCCGCCACTGGATCCCTGGAGTCGTGGGCATGCTCGAGTATGCGTGAAAGCCAAACACGCATCACCGAGAACAGGTGCTCCAGATCCACCGGCTTCGGAACATAATCCGAGGCGCCCGCTTGTAGGCATTTCTCGCGATCGCCCTTCATGGCCTTCGCCGTTAAAGCAATGATCGGTACGGATTGAAATTCCGGAATACCACGAATTGTCCGGGTCGCCTCATAGCCATCCATTCCCGGCATCATGATATCCATCAGGACGATGTCTATATCCGGGTTGTTGCGCAGAACCTCAATCCCTCCGGCTCCGTTCTCGGCGTGCAAGACCTTCACGTCGCGGTCTTCCAGAACGCTCGTCAAGGCAAAGATATTTCGCAGATCGTCGTCAATCACCAGGACTTTGCGTCCAGCAAGTACCGGATCGTTTTCGCGCAATGCCGCCAGCATCTGCTTTTGCTGCGTGGAGAGCGCTTCCTCTTGACGGTGCAGCAGCAAAACCGTTTCGTCAAGCAGCCGCTCCAGCGATTGTGCATAGCGCAAAACGCTGGTGCGCGAAAGTCGATGCAATTCAGACGCCTGAACGCGGTTCAGCTTCCGGCTCCCGAATATCACGAATGGCGGCACGAAAGGAGCCAGCCGCGACTGTACCTCTTCGATGAATTCCACCCCCACGCGCTCGGAAATCACCCAATCTAAAATTACTCCATCGAGCGGCTCGTCGGCGACCACCTGCATACCCTCCTTACCGGAGGACACGTCGATAAATTCGATATCCGGCGCGCCGACGAAGGATTTGATTTCCTGCCGCAATTTGTGGCTGTCCGTCACCAGCAGCAGCTTCTTCGTCCGCGCCTGCATGGCATGTTGAATCACGCTGAACAGCTCGTCTAAGGCTTCCGCGCCCGGTGCCTTCTGGACGCAGCTCATCGCGCCAAGGACAAATCCGCGTTGGTTGTTCTCATGCGCGGAGATCACATACACCGGAATATGACGCGTCACCGGATCGTGCTTCAGATAATCGAGCACCGTCCAGCCGCTCATATCGGGCAGCTTCACATCCAGCGATATAGCTCCCGGCCTGTAATCGCGCGCCATCGCAATCGCACTGGTTCCGCGAAGCGCGATGAGCGCCTTCAGCCCGTGTTTACGCGCCAGGTCAGCCAAAATGCGGCCGAACGTCACGTCGTCTTCCACGATGAGAAGCACTCTGTCGCCGGGCTGAATGAGTTCGCGATCGTCCTCCACCACGGGCGTGTGTTCGGTCAGCCAATTCGGCATCGCTACCGCACCTTGCTCGAACCGCAAATCCTCCTCGCGCGTCATCCACACGCGCATTACCGAAAACAAATGGTCCAAATCCACCGGCTTCGCCACATAATCCGAGGCTCCGGCTTTCAGGCACTTCTCGCGGTCGCCTTTCATGGCCTTCGCGGTGAGAGCCACAATCGGAAGCGTTCTGAATTCCGGAATCTGGCGAATGGCGCGGCTGGTTTCGTAACCGTCCATTTCCGGCATCATGACGTCCACCAGAACAATATCGACATCCTGGTTGCTTCTGAGCATTTCGATGCCGGCTCGCCCGTTTTCCGCGTGCAGCACCTTCATCCCGCGTTGTTCCAGCACACTGGTGAGCGCAAAGATGTTGCGCACGTCGTCATCGATGACAAGCACCTTTCGGCCGGCCAGGCGCGGATCGGTGGCACGCACCTCCTCCAGCACGCGTTTCTGCTCTTCCGATAGCTCCTGCTCGTTCCGGTGCAGCAGACGTACCGTCTCATCCAGCAGATCTTCGATGCTCGGGGCGTATCGCACCGCGCTCGAGCGTGCGCATTTGTGAATCTCGGCAACTTGATCGTCGGAAACTTTCCGCGTTCCCAGCACTGCAATTGGCGGCACGTATGGCGACAGTTTCGACTGCACCGTCTCGATGAGGTCGATCCCCATTCTGTCCGGCAGCGCCCAATCCAGCACGATGCCGTCGAGGTATTCTTTGTCGACAATGTCCATCGCGTCGGCGGGAGTTGTTGCATCCAAAATGTCGAGATCCGGTCCGCCGAGCAGGCCATGGATATCCTGCGTGCGAACATCATTGTCCGAAATAACCAGAAGCCGTTTCTTGCGCGGCTCCATTGAGTGCTGAATAATGCCGAATGCCTGTTCGAGCGATTCCTTTGTTACCGCTTTTTGCAGGCAACTCATCGCGCCAAGCGAATATCCGCGGCGATTGCCTTCATGTCCCGAGACCACATGAACGGGAATGTGCGCCGTCGATCGATCATGCTTCAACCGATCCAGTAGCGTCCAGCCGCTCATGTCCGATAGCCGGACGTCCAGCGTAATGGCATGCGGTTCAAATTCGCGTGCGAGCGACATAGCCGTGACACCGCGCAATGCCACCAGAGCCTTCAGGCCACGGTCACGCGCGAGATCCATCATGATGCGTGCGAACGTGATGTCGTCTTCGACGATCAGCAGCACACGATCGCCCTGGGTGATCAAAGTGCGATCGTCATCGATGACCAGATCGTCCACCGGAACAGAGGCCGGCGAGGATAACACCACATCGACGCCGGACGACGTATGGCTTTGCAGCGATTTGCGCAATGCCAACGTATCCACCGTTTCAAGCTTAGGCGCGGACGAAATATAAGTCTGCGGCAGGTATAGTGTGAAAGAACTTCCTCGCCCGAGGCTGCTCTGCAGGCGAATCTCGCCTCCCAGCAGGCGCGCCAGTTCGCGGCTGATGGATAGCCCGAGCCCTGTCCCGCCGTACTTGCGGCTGGTCGTTCCGTCGGCTTGCTGGAACGCCTCAAAGATAATTCGCTGTTTCTCATGTGCAATGCCGATTCCGGTGTCTGCCACCGAAAACGCAATCACGCTCTTCGCTTTGCTGAGAACCGGATGCGCAACGCTCCAACCGGAGGTGACCGGATCAATGCGCAATCTTACGGAACCGTGCTCGGTGAACTTTAGCGCGTTCGAGAGTAGATTCTTGAGCACCTGCTGCAGCCGCTTCGCATCCGTCCGAATCACTTCATTCGCTAGTTGCGGCTCAACATCGATGCCGAATTCGAGGCCCTTGCCGTCGGCCACGTGCCGGAACGTGCGCGTGCAGTAATCCTGCACTTCCACAAAGCGGATGTTTCCGACTTCCACATCCATCTTGCCCGATTCGATCTTCGAAAGATCGAGAATGTCGTTGATCAGCGCCAGCAAATCGGTTCCCGAAGAGTGAATCGTCTCGGCGAATTTCACCTGCTTCGGGTTGAGGTTGCGATCTGCATTGTCTGCCAGCACGCGCGCCAGAATCAGCAAATTATTCAGCGGCGTGCGCAGCTCGTGCGACATGTTGGCCAGAAATTCGCTCTTGTATTTCGAGGTCAGCGCAAGCTGCTCGGCCTTCTCTTCCAGCGCCTGCTTGGCTTGCTCGATCTCGCGATTCTTGGTTTCCACTTCCATGTTCTGCTCGGCCAGCAGCAGCGCTTTTTCCTGCAATTGCGCGTTGGTCTTTTGCAGTTCTTCGGCAAGCGCCTGGCTCTGCTGTAACAGTTGCTCCGTGCGCATGGTCGCCGCAATCGTATTCAGCACGATGCCCATGCTCTCAGTGAGCTGATCGAGGAAGTTCAGATGGATATCGGAAAGCTGTTGGAAGGAGGCTAGCTCAACCACCGCTTTCACTTCACGCTCGAACAGCACCGGCAGGACTACGATGCTCAACGGCGTTGTAGAGCCTAGACTCGAGCTGATGCGAATGTAATTGGGCGGAACATCGCGCACCAGAATGCGTTGCTTCTCGGTCGCGCACTGCCCAACCAAGCCCTGTCCAAACTTGAACTTGACCGGGATGTCATCTCGCTCGTCATACGCATAACCGGCCATGAACTTCAAGTGCGGCTCGGCGTCCGTCGCGTCCGCGATGTAGAAGCTTCCGCGCTGAGCGCCGACCAAGGGCGTCAACTCGGAAAGCAGCAGTTGCGCCACGGTGAGCAAGTCGCGTTGACCCTGTACCATGCGCGTAAACTTCGCGATGTTCGTCTTCAGCCAGTCCTGATCGGTGTTCTTGCGCGTCGTTTCCGCCAGGTTGCCGATCATCTCATTGATGTTGTCCTTCAGCGCTGCCACTTCGCCCTCGGCCTGCACAGTGATCGATCGCGTCAAATCGCCCTTCGTCACCGCCGTCGCCACTTCGGCAATTGCGCGCACCTGCGTCGTTAGGTTTGCAGCAAGCTGGTTGACGTTGTCGGTGAGATCGCGCCAGATGCCCGCCGCGCCCGGCACGCGTGCCTGCCCGCCTAACTTGCCTTCAATGCCGACCTCGCGCGCCACGCTCGTGACCTGGTCGGCAAAGGTCGCCAGCGTGTCGATCATGGCGTTGATCGTGTCGGCCAGCTCTGCGATTTCGCCCTTGGTCTCGAGCACTAGCTTGCGCTCCAAATCGCCGTTCGCGACCGCCGTAACTACCTTGGCGATGCCGCGCACCTGCGTTGTCAGATTCGCCGCCATCAGGTTCACGCTGTCGGTCAAATCCTTCCACGTTCCGGCCACGCCCCGCACCTCAGCCTGTCCGCCCAGGATTCCTTCCGTGCCCACTTCGCGCGCCACGCGCGTCACTTCGCTCGCGAACGAATTCAACTGATCCACCATCGTATTGATCGTGTTCTTCAGCTCCAGAATCTCGCCGCGCACGTCCACCGTGATTTTGCGGGAGAGGTCTCCCATCGCCACCGCCGTGGTCACCTGCGCGATGTTCCGCACCTGGTTCGTAAGGTTCGACGCCATCGAGTTCACCGATTCCGTCAAATCCTTCCACGTTCCCGCCACGCCATAGACGTCCGCCTGTCCGCCAAGCCTACCCTCCGTACCCACCTCGCGCGCCACGCGCGTGACTTCCGATGCGAACGAGCTGAGCTGGTCCACCATCGTGTTGATGGTTTCTTTCAGCGCCAGAATTTCGCCACGCGCATCCACCGTGATCTTGCGCGACAAATCGCCCTTCGCCACCGCCGTCGTCACGTCCGCGATGTTTCTCACTTGTGCGGTGAGATTCGACGCCATCGAGTTCACCGATTCCGTCAAATCCTTCCATGTTCCGGCGATACCGCGCACGTCGGCCTGTCCGCCGAGCTTGCCTTCTGTTCCCACTTCGCGCGCCACGCGCGTCACTTCTGAAGCGAAGGCGTTGAGCTGGTCCACCATCGTGTTGATGGTGTTCTTCAGCTCCAGAATCTCGCCGCGCGCGTCGACCGTGATCTTGGTCGTCAAATCGCCCTTCGCGACCGCTGTCGTCACGCCCGCGATGTTCCTCACCTGGTTCGTCAGGTTCGACGCCATCGAGTTCACCGAGTCGGTTAGATCCTTCCACGTGCCGGCCACGCCGCGCACATCGGCTTGCCCGCCGAGTTTGCCTTCGGTTCCTACTTCGCGCGCCACGCGTGTCACCTCGGACGCAAATGAACTGAGCTGATCCACCATCGTATTGATCGTGTTCTTCAGCTCAAGGATCTCGCCGCGTGCATCCACGGTGATCTTGCGCGACAGGTCGCCCCTCGCAACCGCTGTCGTCACCTCCGCAATGTTGCGCACCTGGTTCGTCAGGTTCGAACCCATGAAGTTGACCGATTCCGTCAAGTCGCGCCATGTACCGGCCACGCCGCGTACGTCCGCCTGACCGCCCAGCCGCCCTTCCGTGCCGACTTCGCGGGCCACGCGCGTCACCTCGGAAGCAAAGGCGTTCAACTGATCCACCATTGTGTTGATGGTGATCTTCAGTTCCAGAATTTCCCCGCGTACGTCTACCGTAATCTTGCGCGACAAATCGCCGTTCGCAACCGCGGTCGTTACCTCGGCGATGTTGCGCACCTGCGCCGTCAGGTTTCCGGCCATCGAGTTGACCGAATCCGTCAAGTCCTTCCACACGCCGCCGACGCCTCTCACCTGCGCCTGGCCGCCCAGCTCGCCTTCCGTGCCGACCTCGCGCGCCACGCGCGTCACCTCGCTCGCGAACGCATTGAGCTGATCGACCATCGTGTTAATCGTGTTCTTCAGCTCCAGAATTTCACCGCGCACGTCCACCGTAATCTTGCGCGATAAATCGCCCAGCGCGACGGCCGTCGTCACCTCCGCGATGTTGCGCACCTGTGCCGTCAAATTGCCGCCCATGGAGTTGACCGAATCCGTCAGGTCTTTCCAGACGCCGCCGACGCCTTTCACCACCGCCTGTCCGCCCAGCTTTCCTTCGGTGCCGACTTCGCGCGCCACCCGCGTCACTTCGCTTGCAAACGAGCTGAGCTGATCCACCATGGTGTTGATCGTGTCCTTCAGCTCCAAAATCTCGCCCTGCACGTTCACCGTGATCTTGCGCGAGAGGTCGCCGCGTGCAACAGCCGTCGTCACCTCGGCAATGTTGCGCACTTGGCCCGTAAGGTTACCGGCCATCAGATTGACCGAATCGGTCAAGTCCTTCCAAGTTCCCGCGACGCCCCGAACCTCCGCCTGTCCGCCGAGCTTTCCTTCGGTTCCGACCTCGCGCGCTACGCGCGTCACCTCGCTCGCGAACGCGTTCAACTGATCCACCATGGTGTTGATCGTGTTCTTGAGCTCGAGAATTTCGCCCTGCACATTCACTGTGATCTTGCGCGACAAATCGCCCTTCGCAACCGCCGTAGTGACCTCAGCGATGTTGCGCACCTGCGCGGTCAAGTTGCCACCCATCGAATTCACCGAATCCGTCAGATCCTTCCAAACGCCGCCGACGCCCTTCACCACCGCCTCGCCGCCCAGCTTGCCGTCCGTGCCCACTTCGCGCGCCACGCGCGTCACCTCGGAAGCAAATGAGCTGAGCTGATCGACCATGGTGTTGATCGTGTTCTTGAGCTCCAGAATCTCGCCCTGCACGTTCACCGTGATCTTGCGCGAGAGGTCGCCCTTCGCAACCGCGGTCGTCACTTCGGCAATGTTCCGGACCTGGTTCGTGAGATTGGATGCCATCGAGTTGACCGAGTCGGTCAAATCCTTCCACGTGCCCGCGACGCCCGTCACAACCGCCTGCCCGCCGAGCTTTCCTTCGGTCCCCACCTCGCGCGCCACGCGCGTCACTTCCGATGCGAACGAGTTCAACTGCCCGACCATGGTGTTGACCACGCGCGCCGTGCGCACAAATTCGCCCTTCAGCGGACGCCCGTCCACCTCGAGCGACATCTTTTGCGACAGATCGCCCTGCGCCACCGCGCCGATCACGCGCGCAACCTCCGTCGATGGCTGCACCAGATCGGAGATCAAGCTATTTACCGAATTGACGCAGGAGCCCCAGCTCCCCGAACCAGCGGAGAGGGACGCCCGCTGGCCAATCTTGCCTTCTTTACCCACGGCTTTGCTGATCCGCGTCAGCTCAGCCGCCATATCATCGTTCATCTGGAAGATGTCATTCAAGGTGTCGATGATCTTCCCCGCAAGCCCAACCTGGTTCACGGGCAGTCGTACCGAAAAATTCCCCTTCTTGAACGCAATCAGCGCTGTCAGCAACTGATTCGCATCGAGAACTTCGGTGATCGGTGGCGCTGTCTTCATATATATTGCTTTGTTCCGTCCTAATTACGGTTGTTCCAATTTTACGGCTTTTCAGCAGAATCACTGCAATTTCGGCGCTTTCAAAATCGGCAGCAAGCTGCTGTAATTATCTGTCCACGGCCGTAGCCCCCTCCGTCCCGCGATGGGCTCGGAATGTATTTTCACCGCCGGGTTAGTAAGCACTGCGGAATTTTTAGTCACTAACACCCAATCCGCGGGCAGCACCAGCTCATCGTCATTCTCGTGATTCCTGACGAGTACTGCCTGGTAGCCCACGCCTTCGGCCAACTCGCGTACCACGGGCGCCAAATCCAGATAGTCATTCGAGACGTGGAACGCCAGCACTCCCTCCGGTTTCAAGTACTTTAGATAGAGCGCAACCGCTTCTTTGGTCAGCAAATGTACGGGAATAGCGTCTCCGGAGAACGCATCCAGCGCCAGCACATCGAACGGCGCAGTAGTCTCGCGCTCGAGCGAAAGGCGCGCATCGCCCAGGACGATTTGCACCCGCGCGCGTGTCTCGCGCAAATAGAAGAACAACGACTGCGCGGCATCCACTACTTGCGAATTAATCTCGTAGAAGCGAAATATGTCGCCGCTTTCCCCGTAAGCCGCGATCGTACCCACCCCCAATCCCACAATGCCCACCCGTTTCGGGCTGCTGAAGCATTCGCGCAGCACGATTCCAATTCCCGAATCCGGCCCGTAATACGTCGTCGGTCGAAATCGCAGCGGAGCGAGTAAGTACTGCTCGCCATGCGTGATGACGCCGTGATATAGCGTTCGGCGCTCCAGCGGGCCTGGGTTAGACTGCACTACCCGCAGCGACCCATAAAAGCTGCGCCTTAGCGAGAGAGCACTGGCGCGATAGGCGGTCACGTTTTTCGCGAAGACGATCGCCATGCACACCGAAACCGCGATCCAGAGCGCGCGAACCGGCCAGCGCCCGTCCGGCCACGTGATTGCGGCCGCTAGAACGGCGGTGACACAGAGCGTCAGCGGTAGCTCGTAAATTCCGCTGAAGATATGTGGGGCAATCAACCCCACGAAAATGGCGCCTGCAGCTGCGCCGGCCGCGATCGTCAAGTAGAAACTCGTCAAGTCGCCCGCCTCAGGTCGCAACCGGTTCAACTCCCCATGGCAGAACATGCAGCAGGCAAACAGACCCGCCAGAAATACTGGAATACTGACGTGAATTGCTTCAATAAAGTTGATATTGAAAATGGCATACGCGAGAATCCCCAACGCGAAAGCCAGCACGCGAAGCCAGACGGCACGGTTGTAGATCGAACGCGAGCCGAAGCTCAAGATGAAGGTCAGCAGGTAAACCGCCAACGGTAACACCCATAGCAGCGGAACCGCCGCGACATTCGCATCAATGTGATTAGTAACGGACAGCAACAGCATGGAGCCGCAGGCCGCCAGCGCGAACCACGCTAGCTTGCGAAGACTCGTAGCATGCTCAACCCGCTCAAGGTCCCTCGCCATTTGCGCCGGCGCAGTCCTGCTGCCCCACGCCGTGAACGCGCACACAGCAGCAAAAACAATGTAGACAGCCGACCAAGCGAGCCGCTGAGTGGAGATATCCAGCATCGGCTCGATCGTCACCGGATACGCCAGGAGCGCCGCAAGTGAAGCGAAATTCGAGAGCGCAAAGAATCGATACGGAGTCTTGTAGCCCGTGCGCGCCAGCCAGGCCTGCAACAGCGGCGTCGTCGCCGAAAGGGCCACGAACGGCAGCCCGATTGTTGCGCCGAGCATTTCAAGAATCAGCCAGGCGGGATCGTTCGACACACCGGGTTTCCAGCGCTCGGTCGGTCCGATCGGCAGCAATGTCAGCGAAGCAATCAGCAGAACGACGTGAACCATAGCCTGTGCGCGAATCGGTAGATAGCGCGTGACCAGCTCCGCGTAAAGATAACCAGCCAGCAGTGCGACCTGATAGAAGACCAGGCAGGTAGACCACACCGCCGCCGAACCTCCGAACCACGGCAGAATGATCTTTGCGATCAGCGGTTCGAGCGAGAACAGCAGAAACGCGCTGAGAAATATTGACGAGCCGAAAACGATGCCCCTGGGGTGGGGAACTGCGGGCGCGTGCGGCGACGGCTCCGGCGTAATTGTATTTGCCGGCAATTCT
Organism: Bryobacteraceae bacterium; assembly: GCA_035502635.1. Classification (GTDB taxonomy): domain Bacteria; phylum Acidobacteriota; class Terriglobia; order Bryobacterales; family Bryobacteraceae; genus Bog-105. The sequence goes on along the minus strand of DATJUG010000003.1, from coordinate 11,606 downwards.
CCAGCGTACCCGAGCGCAATCGCGCGGCTGGAGTGTTTAGCCGTACGGAGAGTACGGAAAGAACGCGCTGTTGCCTCGAGATTTTATTGCTTGCGGTACTGCGAGTACTGTTACGGGTAGATTACAGTTCAGGCCTGTTCACATGCTAGACTTGCCCGTGCGTCAGGCGCCTTACCTGAGACGCGGGCAATGATCTCAACACTTTACCTGCATTCCAGATCCGACGCCAAGCCGCTTCGGATCGGCGTAATGATCGATGATTTCGTTCTTGCGAAGTTCTGTCGTCAAATCCTGACAGACATCCTGGCATCCGATTTTGCCGGCCTCGATCTGGTGATCTTAAATCGCCAACCGGAGGCGCCCTCACCAGCCCCCGCGCCCGGCAAATTCTCGCGGTACGCTCGCTTGCTCAAAGACCCCGGCCGCCGCCGTCTGATCCTCTATCACGCCTTTCGGAAATTCGACGAGCGCCTGCATCGCGATCGCAATCCGCTTGAGCCCGTCGATTGCAGGGACCTCCTGGAAAATCGCCCCCGACTCGAAGTCGTTCCCATCGCCAAGAGGTTTGTGCACCGCTTCCCGCCCGAGGCCCTCGCAGTTCTGCGTTCTTACGATCTCGATGTCATCCTGCGTTTCGGCTTCAACATCTTGCGCGGTGAAGTTTTGAGCAGCGCGCGCCATGGCATCTGGTCCTTTCACCACGGCGACAACGAATATTACCGCGGCGGCCCGGCTTTGTTTTGGGAGGTCGTCGAAGATAATCCACGCAGCGGAGTCATTCTGCAGGTCCTGACGGAGAAGCTCGACGACGGCGTGGTCCTTTCGAAATCGCTCTTCGCCACCGCCCGCGGTCTCTCACCTGTCAGCAACTTAATTTTTCCCTACTGGGGCTCCACCCACTTCGTCATCCGAAAACTGCACGAACTCCACGAGCTCGGCTGGGACTCGGTGAAACGACTGGCGCTGCCTCCAGCTCCCTACAGAGGAAAAACCGAAATATACCGGGCTCCCACCAATGCCCAGATGCTGCGGTGGCTGGCGCCGCGGATCCCCGCCAAAGCGGTTCGGCGGCTGAATCCGTTACGCGCCCAAAGAATTTACCACTGGCGCATCTGCATGCGCAATGCCGCTTGTCCAACCTTGCTTACCGATTGCACACACGACAAGTCAGGCTTCGCCTGGATACAATGCCCGTCAGGCCACTTCTACGCAGACCCGTTTCTTATCCGGCACAACGGCCAGCTATGGCTGTTTTTCGAAGACTTCCTCTATGGCGAGCAGCGCGGCCGCATCTGCTGCGCGCCCGTCGCGCGCGATCTCTTCATCGGCGCGCCTGCCGTTTGTCTCGACGCAGGGTATCATCTTTCTTATCCCGCAGTTTTTTATCACGACGGCGAGGTGTTCATGATCCCGGAATCCGCCGAAAACCAATCGGTCGAGTTGTGGCGGGCGACAAATTTCCCGTTCTCCTGGACCCTCGAAAAAACTCTCTTCCGAGGCTCGCTTGTTGATACGACGCCTCTCCTTCATCAAGGGCGCTGGTATTTCTTTACAACCCTTTGCGAGCCTTGCGGCAACGCGGCCTTCGGCGCCCTGTTCTCTTCCAGTTCGCTCACGGGTGAGTGGACCCGGCATCCCAAAGCCCCCATCTCGACCGACGTGCGGAATGCCCGTTGCGCAGGGGCGATTGTGCCGATTCATGATCGCCTATTGCGGCCGGTTCAAGACTGCTGCGAGAACTACGGCCGCCGCATTCACGTCGAAGAAATCCTCGAGCTCACGCCTGATAGCTACGAATCGCGCCATATCCACAGCATCGAACCGGACTGGGAGGAGGACCTGGCTGGCGTGCACACATATGCTTGGCTCGATGGCGTTGAAGTGCTCGATGCAGTGAGTGCCCGCAAGCTTCACGAGGTCGCTCCATGAAGCTTTCGCCGCCGCCTGCCAAGGATTTCATCATCACGGCGCAGCAACACATTCTGTTGCAGCAGCAGGAACATTTCCCGGACGCCGGCGGCACATTCTCCTGGCTGCTCTCTGGCATTACGCTCGCCACCAAGATGATCGAGGCGAAGGTGCGCCGCGCCGGCCTGCTCGATGTACTCGGCAGCGCGGGTGAGACGAACGTGCAGGGCGAAACGCAACAGAAGCTCGATGTCTACGCCAATCAAGCTCTCTTGCATTGCCTCGGCCTTCGCGACACGGTCGCCATCCTGGTTTCCGAAGAAAACGAAGAGCCCGTCACTTTCGACCGGGCCCGGGAGACCGGCAAATACGTCATCTTTTTTGACCCGCTCGACGGCTCCTCGAACATTGATGTGAACGTCAGCGTCGGCACCATCTTCTCTATCTTTCGCCGCCCGCCGAAGATGGATGGCGGTATACAGGCGGCTGTGCTCCAGCCGGGATGGAAACAGGTTGCGGCGGGTTACGTCGTCTACGGTTCTTCCACAATCCTTGTTTACAGCGCGGGCAAGGGAGTTTTCGGGTTTACGCTGAATCCCGACATCGGTGCATTTGTGCTGAGCCATGACAATCTGTGCATGCCCAAGCACGGAAATTTCTATTCCGTGAATGAAGCGCAAGCGCACACTTTTCCCGAGCCCTACCAGGAATACCTGCGCCGTTTGCGCTCCGGTGCGCTTGGGCTTGACTACAGCTCCCGATATGTCGGCTCCTTGGTGGCGGATTTCCATCGCACCATCCTGAAAGGAGGAGTTTTCATTTATCCTCCAACCAAGGGTTACCCGAATGGAAAGCTGCGGCTGCTCTATGAAGCCAATCCTCTGGCATTTATCGCGGAACAGGCAGGCGGTCTGGCTACCGACGGAGAGCATAGAATTCTGGAAAAACAACCGCGCGAAATCCACGAACGCACGGCCTTGGTAGTCGGCAGCCGGAAAGAAGTCGAAGCGTTCCAGCGGTGCTGGAGGGAGACAAAGTGACGCGGCTCGATGAAACGATTTGGGGCACATTACCCAGCGGAGAAGAGATAAAGCTATACACGTTGCGGAATGCAAAGGGAACTGAAGCGTCGATCACCAACTATGGCGGCCGGCTCGTTACGTTGAAAACGCCGGATCGAAATGGCCGGTTTGCCGATATCGTGCTCGGCTTCGACGGCCTGGACGGATATCTCGCAAAGAACCCTTATTTCGGCGCGTTGGTCGGCCGCTACGCAAACCGGATCGCCCAGGCCGAGTTTACACTCGACGGTACGACTTACAAGCTGGCGCGAAACAATGGCGAGAATTCGTTGCACGGCGGTCTGAAGGGGTTCGATAAGGTCACGTGGAAGGCCGGTCCGGTCAGCACAGACAACGGCTCAGCGCTACGCCTCGAATATCTGAGCGCGGACGGTGAAGAAGGCTATCCGGGTACGTTGACCGCGACCGCAACCTACACGCTGACCGATGATGATGAACTGAGAATTGACTACGCCGCGACCACAGATAAGAACACCGTCTTGAATTTGACGAACCATTCCTACTTCGATCTCGCGGGGCAAGCTTCGGGCGACATTTTGGACCACATCGTGACCATTGCGGCCGATCGCTTTACGCCAGTCAATGCTCACCTCATTCCAACTGGGGAACTGCGCAGCGTCGAGGGAACACCGTTTGATTTCACCCGGCCCACGCGAATTGGAGAGCGGATCGATCAAAAAGACGAACAGCTCAAGTACGGCGTGGGCTATGATCATAACTTCGTCCTAAAGCCCAGCGGCAACGGTCCATCATTCGCGGCTCGCGCGCACCATCCCAACTCGGGCCGCATCTTGGAAGTGCTCACCACTGAACCGGGAGTTCAGTTCTACACCGGCAATCATTTGGCCGAATCATTGGCCAAGGGCAAAGCGGGAGTGGTCTATGGGTTTCGGTCCGGGTTTTGTTTGGAGACTCAGCATTTCCCCGATTCACCGAATCAGCCGAACTTTCCCTCTACCGAGCTGAAGCCGGGGGAGCGGTACCGGCAAACTACCATCTTCCGGTTTTCGGTCGGAAGCTGATCTCTCAAAAATACACTGGAAATTCCGAGCGGATTGTGGCAGTCTATCCGAGATGCCTCGCAAACTTGCCTGGTGTTCAGCGATTGTCTCAATTGCCGTCCTGTGCGCGGCTCCGCAACCTGGGAAGCAGGACCGCACCTGGAAGCCGTACACAAATTCGCAATGGGACTACTGCGTCAGCTATCCATCTCACTGGCTCAAGGGGGATGCCTTCGACGGCGCTGGCATTTACGTCGAGACGGGCTTGAAGAGGTATTCGAAGCCGCTCGGTGAAATCGATGTGGGCGTAATGCCTGCAGAGGTGGAATCGGCGGTGGCAACTCCGGTCAGCTTGGTCGAGAACCTCCAGCTACACTTCGACGGCTTGAAGAAATTCGAGCGTGCCGAAGCCATCGAGGTCCTTGAGAAGCGGGACATGAAGCTTGCCGGCAGCTCAGCTTTATTCACCAAGGACCGCTATTACGATCCTCAGGAACGCGCAACCTGGATCGAAGAGATTATCTTCACGCATTACAAGGGCGCGCTCTATCGCTTGGAGCTGGAGTGCCGGGACGATCAACTGGAACGCTTCGAGCCGGTGTTCCGGACCTTCGTGAGCACGTTCCGGTTCGATTGCTCCGTCGCGCAATGAGGCGATATGACGGATTAGACTTCCCGACGTCGAGTCTTTCCGAGCAGATGGCGAGCCTTTGAGATCGCTTGTGATTCCGCCTCTTCTGCAGTGCTAGCCGACATCCGCGCCAAACAAGCGCCAGGCGAGACGTTGTCAGCCTGGCAAATGTACTGCTCACCAATCCGGTAGCAGGTCAGACGTACCGGCCAGCCAGCAATCTCGATTTCTCGTTCCTGAAAACCCTGCACACGAGATGGTGATGACATCGTTAAGCTCCAGTGGCCTTAGCCGCACCGCGTTCCACGGGCGCGCCGACCAGGTTGCCCCACTCCGTCCAGGAGCCGTCGTAATTCACCACCCCCGGCAGCCCGAGCAGATACTTCAGTACAAACCACGTATGGCTGGAACGCTCACCGATGCGGCAATAGGCAATCGTAGGCCTGGAGCCGTCCACGCCTTCGCCGCCATACAACGCCTTCAGCTCATCGAACGACTTGAACCTGCCGTCCTCGTTGCATGCCTTGCCCCACGGCACGCTCCGCGCCCCTGGAATATGACCCCCGCGCTGGCACGTCTCCGGCAAACCGGGCGGGGCAAGAATCTCACCGCTGAACTCCTGCGGGCTCCGCACATCTACGAGTGACGCCGCTTTATTGCGAACGGCGTCTTGCACCTGCGGCAAAAACGCTCGCAACGACAGATCCGGCTGCTGCGCATGGTATTGCGCAGCCGGATACGAAGGGACCTCCTGGGTCAACTCGCGGCTCTCGGCCAGCCACTTCTTGCGGCCGCCATTCAGGATCCGGACGTCTTTATGGCCGTAAATTTTCAGTTGCCAGAACGCCCAGGCCGCGAACCAATTGTTGTTGTCGCCATAGAGCACGATTGTTGTATCCGGCCCGATTCCAGACTTCGAGAGCAGCGCTTCCAACTCCTGCTTCGGCAGGATGTCGCGGCGCACCGTATCGCTTAGTTGCGTGGTCCAATTCCAGCCTACTGCGCCCGGTATGTGTCCCAGATCGTAAGCCGCCGTGTCAACATCCACCTCCGCCGTGCGCACCGACGGATCGTGCAGCTTCCCAGCCAGCCAATCGGTTTCTACGAGAACTTCAGGATGTGCGTACCGAGACATATAGATACAGTATCACGGCTATCTCTATCGAGAAAGCGGGGTCTGAAGACCCAGCAGCGACAGCATCGGCGAGCAGCACGGCGTCTGGACGGGTTTGAACTCCATCAGCTCGGCGCGCGTGTAGTTCGGGTCGTAAAGATTGAGCTGCCATTTGCCGTCGCGGCCGATCTTGGGCGGCTGCGGCGGTTTCAAACCGTTTGCCAGTACTTCTTTATAGGCCTCCTGGATGCTATCCACTCCCAACGCAAGGTGGTTCATTACCCCGCGCTGCTTGGGCGTCGGATCGTGCACGTTGAGCATGTATTCAAGCCAATCCGTGCCGTCCGGCACGCGCATATCCACCCAATCTATTCGTGTGTCCGTCATGCCGCCCTGCCAGATGGCTCGAAAACCGAGAATGTCCTTGTAGAAGTGATCCGCCGCCTCGCGATTCTGTACGGTGACCCCTACGTGAATTATGTGCTTCGAAACGCGCGTATCGGGCAGAAACTTTCCAAAATTCTTGCTATGCAGAGAACCCGGCATGTACTGGACAAACTCGACATTGTGTCCATCAGGGTCCTTGAGCATCATGCTCAGGTTTCCGTCGCGGCCTAGCGGAACGGTAGCCGGCACGGCAACCCCGCCGCTCGCCAGATAATCGCGCAACTTCCGGATATCCGTCGTTTCGAACGCAATATGCGATAGCCGATCTTGCGATTCGCTCTTCAGATCGGGAAAAACCTCGATATATTGGTGATCGTTGACCTTGAAGTAAGTCAACATAAGCCCGCCGCTCGGTTTATCAAGGCTGAACGGTTCCTGGTACCCAAGCCCGTGACCGTAGAATTCGCGCGCAGCGGCGATGTCGTTCGTCTCCAAGCCGATATGCGCCACGCCCACAATCGGCGGCCGGGGCCGCGAGACTGGGTTTTCTTGCGCAACAAGCGCGGTGGCCGCCGCCAGAAGCATCAGCGTTCTCATAATTAAGAAGACCATGACGTTCGGAATTCAGGATACAGCGTTAAGCCGCCACACGCGAATATCGTTTGCCCGGTAATGTAAGACGCGTCGTCGGAGGCGAGAAATGCGAAGACGGACGCGATCTCTTCCGGTGTTCCAGCCCGGCCCATCGGAATATGGCTCTCCACTTCGCCGCGTTTTTTCGGGTCGTTGATCCAAGCTTCGTTGATGGGCGTCACGATCGCGCCAGGTCCGACGGCGTTCACGCGAATACCCCTTGATGCGTATTCAAGCGCTAGCGTTTTCGTCAGATTCTCGATGCCTCCTTTGCTGATTGAATACGAAACGTAAGTCGGCTTGGGAATGATTTCATGTACGCTCGAGTTGATTAGGATCACGCCCCCGGCGCCGCGCGACAGGAAATGCCTGAGCGCCTCGCGGGCACACATAAACGCACCGCGAAGGTTCACCGCCAGGATGCGGTCGAAGTCCACCATCTCGAGTTGATCGCTCGGCGATGCCGCCTGGATGCCGGAATTGTTGACCAGCACATCGAGCGAGCCAAACTCCGAGATCGCCGTCGCGAACATCCTCTTCACTTCGTTTTCGTGAGACACATCGGCTTGCACAATCAGATGCTTCGATCCGCCCGCTTTCTCCGCCCTGACTCGGACCGCTTCCGCTTCGTCTTTATCTTTGTGATAGTTGATCGCTACGTTCGCGCCGTCTTGGGCGAAACGCACCGCGGTTGCCGCGCCGATCCCCGAAGAGGCGCCGGTGATAAGAACGTTCTTGCCCGTGAGCTTAGCCATGGTCCATCCATTCTATTAAGAACCCGCCCGACAACGCCCGCACCCCGGCTTGGCGATTTCTGTCCATTGTTTGACCAAGCGGCTTGGCTGCCGGGGCTATGCTTATGAATGTGATGAAACTGCCTCGATTTGTTCTCGCCGAGCAATACTTCCCAAACCGCGCCATCACCCATATTCCGGACCATATTCGGAAGGAACTTTCGGAGGCTGATTTCAAATTTCCAAGAGGCGCGCGCATCGCGGTGGGAGTCGGCAGCCGGGGTATAGCGAACCTCAAAGTCATCGTCAAATCGATTGTCGACTTTTTGAAGGAACACGGAGCCGATCCGTTTATCTTCCCAGCCATGGGCAGCCATGGAGCGGCGACCGCCGAAGGGCAGACTGACGTCTTGGCGCACTACGGGATTAACGAAGCCGGTGTTGGGGCGCCGGTGCTCAGCTCGCTCGAGGTCGAGCCTTTGGGTAAAACGCCCGAGGGGATAGAGGCGTTCATGGACAAGAACGCCTACGATTCCGACGGTGTCTTCCTGATCGGGCGCATTAAGTGGCACACGGATTTTTCGGGCGAGATCGAGAGCGGTCTCTTCAAAATGATGGCCATTGGCCTCGGAAAATTCGCCGGCGCCCAGCGATATCACACATTCGCGTACCGGCTCGGCTTGGAACAGGTGATTCGCAGCGTCGGCGCCAAAGTATTTGCATCCGGCAAGATCCTGGGCGGTTTGGCAGTGCAGGAAGGCGCGCATCATGAAACAGCGGGGCTGGTGGCGATATCGGCCGCGCAAGGCGTTCATGCCATGATCGAGCGCGAAGAGGAGCTTTTGCGGGAAGTGAAATCGTGGATGGCGAAGCTGCCCGCGCCGGAGATCGACATCCTGATTGTCGATGAGATTGGGAAAAATATCAGCGGCGCCGGCATGGATACGAAGGTGATCAACCGTGCGATTCACGGCAATTACAACCCGTTTCCGGACCTACCGGTTGTTCACCGTATTTATGCGCGCCGCTTGAGCGAGCTCACCTACCATAGCGCTGTCGGGCTTGGCCTGGCGGATGTTATTCACGACAAGCTGCTGAATGATGTAGATTGGAATCCCACTTATATCAACTCCCTAACTGCTTCCACACCGTCGGCAATTCGAATACCGATTCACTTTCCTTGCGACTTGGAAGCATTGACCAGGATCGCTCCTACGGTGGGCAAATTGGACCTCTCAACCGTGACTTATTGCCGCATACGAAACACTATGGAGTTGGTGCACGTGGCTGTGAGCGAGAATCTAGTCCCGACGCTCTATCCCAACGTGAAGACCGTCTCTGCCCCCTTCGAAATTCGATGGAACGCATCCAACGATCTCGAAGAGTTTCAAGTTCCGAAGGACTTGCCTGTTGACGCGGGCGATTTCGAAGAAGCGTTTCAGACGGCGGGAGCGGCCGGCGAGATCGTACGCGGCTAACTGCCTAGATGCCGATCGAAAAATGCGGCAGTGAGCTGGTGCATCTCTCTCGATTCAGGTAGACGGGTGTCGTTCCAGAACGCGTGAGGGAGCGCTTCGAATACCACGAGCTGCGCATCCACGCCCGCTCGCAAAAATGCGCGCTGGAGAATGGTTGTTCCGCTGAGCAGCAGGTCGCGCGTGCTGGTAACGAAGAGGGTTGGCGGAAAGCCTTTCACATCGGCATACAAAGGGGAGAGGACCGGATCTTTTCGATCTGTCGACCCCACGTAAGCTCCGTTAGGGGGCTGCTTTGATGGCGGATTGAGCGGCCCAGAGAACCCGTTCAACGCGTAGATGGCTTGTGAATCGCCTTCCTGAGTGAAATCGCCCATGCCGGAGAAAATTCCAAGCGCGGCCGGGAGCGGTTCGCCTAGCTGGCGCAATTTCACCGCGACCTCCCCGGTCAAAATCGCTCCCGCTGAAGTTCCATAGATGCCAATATTTTGTGGCTCGTAAGTTTTCAGAAGCTCTTTGTATACCGCGACAGCATCTTCCACAGCCGCTGGGAATGGATGTTCCGGAGCGAGCCGATAGAGAACGGCGATCACTTTTGTCTGTGTCAAGTTGGCGACGGGAATCGACTCGGTCAGCGAGCCCGAATCCGAATTGAATCCGCCGCCATGCAGGTTGATCAGAACTCGCGTGGTCTTGTTGGCTGGAATAGAAAGCGGAGTAATGATTCTGACGGGAACCGCGGCGATCGCATCCGATGCGATCTTTACTGGGTAAAGCGAGCGCGCCTGGTCGCCTGCGCGGCTCTGCCAGGCGTCTGTCTTGCTGCGGCGTTCGGCTAAGCTTTCCGGCGTAGCAACATCCGATACTTGGCGGCGGAGCGTTTGCTGAGCCTCAGGGCTGATGGTCGTGGGTACCGGAACCACTCGGGTTACGTGTGCGGTGCCATCGGTGTCGATGAAGCTGGTATCGCTCTCTGGAATGTTTCGCGATTGGTTCTGACTCGCAAGCAGCACGGCGGCAAATCCCGCGACAATGAGCAAGGCAATCTTTTTCATAGGTGTTCCGATATCATCTTACGTTCCATGAAGCTTATACTGTCTCTCCTCATTCCGCTCTCGTGTTTCGCAACGGATTTCGCGCGCCAGCCTTGGCCTGCCGAATGGATTCACGTTCCGGGCGCCTCGCCTTTCGATTACGGCGTGTATCATTTTCGGCGCTCGTTCCCGCTTGCCACGAAGCCCGATCGCTATGTGGTTTACGTGTCTGGAGATAACCGTTACGAGTTGTTCGTGAACGGCCAGCGCGTGGCGTGGGGCCCGGCTCGCAGCGACTTGTATCATTGGCGCTACCAGGCGGTGGACATCGCGCCGCAGCTTCACATCGGCTCAAACATCCTGGCCGCTGTCGTCTGGAACGATGGGCCGTATCGAGCGGTCGCGCAGAATACGAACCAAACCGGGTTCCTGCTGCAGGCCAAAGCTCCCGAAAATGCCGAAGTAAATACCAATAAGTCGTGGAAGTGCGTACAAGACCGCGCCTATTCACCCGCGCCGTGGCCGGCAGACCAGGTGACCGGCTACCACGCCATCGCAGCCAATGAAAAGCTGGAAGGTGCGCTTTACCCATGGGGATGGGAATCTGTCGGGTTTGACGACTCCTCATGGGTTCAGGCAGCAGAGATCAGTAAAGCCTCGCCGCGCGATGCGAGCGACGCGCCGAACCGCTGGATGTTGACCCCGCGCTACATTCCGCTTGAGGAGCAGAAAATCGAGCGCATTTGGAATCTGCGGAGGTGCGAGGGCATACCGGCGCCCGGCGGGGTTCCATTCAAAGTCCCTCCGGACAGCCGTGCGGTTCTGCTGTTGGATCAAACTTACTTGACGACCGCGTACCCTGAACTCACCGTCACCGGCGGGAAAGGCAGCTCAGTGATGCTGCGTTACGCCGAGACAATGTATGACAAACCTGGTCCCCACGATCGCTATCCGCTGAAGAGCAATCGCAACGAGATCGCCGGCAAAGTTTTCTACGGCACGGCAGATACGTTCCTCCCGGACGGAGCGGCGCACCGCACCTACCGCCCGCTGTTCTGGCGAACCTACCGGTATCTTGAGTTGGTCATCCGGACCGGCGCGGACCCGCTCACCATCGACAATATCCACGGAGTCTTTACTGCTTATCCTTTCGAGCGCAGCGCCCGCATCACAGTATCGGACCCGACGGTCAATGCTGAAATCCAGGACATTCTGACGACCGGCTGGCGCACTGCGCGGCTCTGCGCGCACGAGACCTACATGGACTGCCCATATTACGAACAGCTTCAATATGCGGGAGACGCGCGAATACAAATGATGGTCTCGTTATATATGACCGGCGACGCGCGTTTGATGAAAAACGGGATAGAATTACTAAATTCATCCCGCACTGCGGAAGGCGCAACTTATAGCCGGGCGCCATCTTACTTGCAGCAATACATTCCACCTTTTTCTTTGTGGTGGGTTGGTACGGTCCACGACTACTGGATGTATGTTGACGATGAGTCGTTTGTAAGAAGCATGCTGCCGGGCGTCCGCTCGGTGCTGTCGTTTTTTGCCGCGCATCAGAAGGCGACCGGCTCGCTCGAACGGCTGCCTTGGTGGAA
>DATJUG010000002.1:0-45319 GCA_035502635.1 Bryobacteraceae bacterium | reverse complement strand
GACGTACAGGTTCGGCGCGCCCCACACCATCGCCGCCTCAAATACGCGCGAGTACAACATGAACGCGTAGATCAGTAGCAATCGCGTGGTGAGACGGCCGGACCGCTCTTGAAAGACGGCAGCGGGAGGGGTGGCTAAGCTGGTGGTGGCCATCGTGTCCGTGCTTTTTTCAGTCTAAAGGAAGCCCGTGTTGTCCGTACTCCCTATAATTCCAATCGGTAGCTTGGAGCCAAAGCTGTAGAGCGGAGCTCAATTGGGCCGCGGTCCGGCTTCGAGCGCGCCCTCGAAGTCGCCCGTGACCGCCTCCCAGGAAAACCGGCCGGCTACGAATTGCCACGCGTTCTCAGCGATCTGCCGGCGCATGGCAGCGTCTGCCAACAATTTCAGGCAAGAGCGCGCAAAGACATCGGCGGTGTCGGCGATCAGGATCTGCTTGTCATCCTCCAATGGCAGGCCTTCGGCGCCAACCGAGGTCGAAACAACCGGCAGCTTTGCGGCAATCGCTTCAAAAATTTTGAGCCGGGTTCCTCCGCCGATCCGCAGCGGAACGATGGAAACTGTGCTGCCCCAAAGATAAGGCCGCACGTCGGGCACGGTCCCAGTAAGAATAATGCGCGGCTCGCGGCGTGCGAGTTCCTGAAGCGCGGGCGTCGGTCTGCGGCCCGCTACCAAGAGGCGGCATTGCGGGCGCTCCTTATGTATGAGCGGCAGGATCTCGGCGGCAAAGTATTCAATGGCATCGATGTTCGGCAGCCAATCCATGGAACCGACAAAGATCAGGTCGGCTCTTGGCTCGGCGGCTTGTGGAGGCGCGAAATACTCGATATCGACGCCGGTTGCGACCGAACTGATGCGCTTCGCACCAAACAGCTCATGCATGGCCGCACGGTCCACGTCTGAAACCGCAATAATGTGCCCAGCCTGGCGGCAGACATCGCGCTCAAACTTCTCCATCCGCGTTGCCTGAAGGCGGAAGTAGGCTTTCTTGGCAGCTTGGCGCGCTTCGTCCGCGTGCCGGCGCCAGATCACCGATTCCACATTGTGCTGAAACAGCACGGCGCGGCTTATGTCAGGAATGTTGGGTGCCGGGAACAGGAAATCGCATACCAGGCTGTCGAATTTCTCTTGCGACAACAGTTTTTCGATCTGTCGCTTCATTGCCGAGGAGACATACCGCGCAACCGGCACCGGAACCGGCGAAACCAGTCCGCGCAGCAACTGGCCGGCAAACCGAATCGAGCGCCGCGGCGGCACGGAGTGGGGCACCCGGTACGCCCGTGAGCAGTACTCGCCGCTTCTCCGCGGGCCCTCCGGGTTCAGACCGTCGTCGAGGGCGACATAGTGAATTTCATGCCGCCGGTGCAGGGCCTTCAACATTTCGAGCGTGCGAATCTGCCCGCCACGGGTAGTTGGATGAAGGAAATCAGTCTTCACCCAGAGAATCTTCATACCGGCGCGGGAATGGCCTCGAACGAGCGCGACATCACACCGCTCCACCAGCGCTCGCGACGGCCTGTCAGGAACAGATCGCCCCAGAGCTGTAGGTTCAGCAAGCGCCAAATGCGATCCGTGGCGTCCTCCTGCTGTTGCAAGTGGCGCGAGATCAGCGATTCCATGGCTTTCCTATCGATAATTGACGCGATAAAACCATCGCGGTCTCGCAGTGCCTCATATAGCGGCTCCGCGCGCCGGTCAAGGAGCCACTGGCGGACCGGTGTCGGAAATCCCATTTTCTTGCGATGGATGATGCTGCGCGGCAGCAGATCTTCGACGGCGCGCTTGAGAATGTATTTTTGCGTGCTGCCCCGAATCTTCAGCGAGTCCGGAATGGTGGTTGAAAATTCCACCAGCTTGTGATCGAGCAGCGGCACGCGGCTCTCGATCGAACACGCCATACTCATCTGGTCCTGCTTCATCAGAAGCTCGACCAGATAAGTCTTCTGGTCCGCATACAACATGCGAGCGAGCAGCGAATTTCCTTCCCGCGAGTGCCAATAGCGGAGATAATTTCCGTAAACCGCTTCCGGCTTCGAGCCCAGCAGTCTATTCTGCTCTTCGCGCGAGAACGCGCAGTAGAAATTGTCGAGGAACAACGATTCAACCGTTGCGTCGCGCCCCAGAAAACTGTGGCGGAGCTTGCGCCGGAGCGAGGCGCGTAACAACGAACTGGTCTGCAAGTGTTTGCGGAGACCATTTCGAACAACGGCAGGCAGCACACCGTAGGCGTTTGCCGCACGTGTATTGATCAGGTTCCAGCGATAACGCTCATAGCCACCGAAGATTTCATCGCTTCCCTCTCCCGTGAGCACGACTTTCACTTCAGCCGCAGCCAGCCGCGACACGAAATAAAGCGAGACGCTAGAGGGCCAGGTGATAGGTTCGTCCTCGTGATAAATCAGCTTCGGGAGTTCATTGAAAAAGTCGTCGATCCCGACCCGGATCTCGTGGTGGTCGGTGCCGATCGCCCTTGCTACTTGCGCGGCATAGCTGAGTTCGCTGAACTGCTCTTCCGAATATCCGACTGAGAACGTCTTTACCGGCCCACTGGTAAGCCGGCGGGTGAGCGCGGCGATAGCACTTGAATCCACCCCTCCGCTAAGGAACATGCCCAGCGGCACGTCGCTCATCAACCGCATGCGAACGGTTTCTTCCAAACGCCGCCGGGTCTCAGCGATCAATTCAGCTTCGCCCGCCTTAACCGGAACCGCCGAAGGAGGATCCCAGTATTGACGGGTAACGAGCTCCGGCGCCGTGCCGCCTACATCGAGCGTAAGGTGATGTCCCGGCATCAGCTTTCGGATGCCACGGAAGAGGGTGCGCTCTTCGCTGACGTAGCCGAATGCGAGATACTCCGGCAGTAGCTGCTCCTCAAGCTCGGCGCTTACCGCAGGATGTGCCAAGAGTGCCTTTATTTCGGAACCAAATACAAAAACACGACCGTTCCAGAAATAGTAAAAGGGCTTGATGCCGAGCCGGTCCCGGACACAGAAGAGCCGCCGCTTCTCGCGATCCCAGATCGCGTAGGCAAACATCCCGCGGTAGAGTTCAACCGAACCCGGCCCCCACTCCTCATAGGCGTGCAGTATGGTTTCGGTATCGCAATGCGTTTGATAGCGGTGACCAGCCTGCTCGAGCCCAGGACGAATCTCCTGATGATTGAAGATTTCACCGTTGTAGATGATCCAATGCGAACCGGTTTCGTTCGCCATGGGCTGGTGTCCCGCAGCAACGTCAATGATGCTCAGACGCCGGTGGCCCAAATGAGCATAAGCATCGTGATAATAGCCCTGATCGTCCGGCCCCCGATGCGCAATCGCATCCGTCATTCGCCTCAGAACGGCTTCTGAGTCGGACGAGGCTGTTATCGACACGTATCCCGCAATGCCACACATGACCGGTCACTTAAACGCGCACAACGGGGCACCCCCGCGCTAAAGCGAAGAACGCCCTGTGCGCTACTGTCAGTCTAGCGTCTCGCGCCGCCGTTGTCGTTCCCCGTTCTGAGGGCCGGGCTACACGTTGCGCAGCCACGGCCATGCATAGAAGCGTCTATAGCACGCCAGGCACCGCGAAGGCTTCGCCTGCATTAATAACAGTGGCAGGTCTCGTAGTCTCAAATGGGACTTTCGTACCTGTTTCGAGAGGCATATAGGACACATGGGCAACCTCGCAATGTACGTGGCTCTTGCTATGCGGTCGTCGCGGTCAGGTTTACCCGTTATCCACCAGCAACGCTGGTGTAGACCATGGCGGTCGCGAGCACGATCATCGTCCCCGCGGTGCCCCAAGCGATCACGTTCTGCCACCAAGTATTTCTGAAATTGCCCATCAGGCGCGAACGATTGATCAATAGCAGCATGTAAACGAGTACGAAGGGCAGCAAAATACCATTTGCAACCTGCGAATAAAGAATAAATTTGAGAAGAGGCAAGTGCGGAATCAACACGACGGCCGCGCCTCCACCAACCAGGAACGTATATAGCCAATAGAAGATCGGCGCCTCCGAGAAGCGTTTGTCCACGCCCGATTCAAAGCCGAGCCCCTCGCAGATGTTGTAAGAAGTGGCGAGCGGCAAAATCGCCGCCGAAAGAAGAGAAGCATTGATGAGCCCAACGGCGAACAGCATCGCGGCGAACTTGCCGGCCAGGGGCTCCAACGCCACGGCGGCCTCGGCAAAATCGGTCATCTCCCGATGTCCGGGGTGGTAAATTTTCGCGCCGCATGCCACCACGATGAAGAACGCCACCACGTCTGTAATGATGCAGCCGATAATCACATCTAAACGGCACAGCCCATACTGCCGCTGGTCAATCCCCTTCTCGACCACTGCAGCTTGTAAATAGAACTGCATCCAAGGCGTGATGGTAGTTCCAATCAGACCAACGATCACTACCAGGTAGGCCGGGTCGCTGCTCAAGCTGGGGACAAACGTCTGCTTCAAGGCGGCGTTCCAATCCGGCTTGGCTAGAAATGCCGAAATGGGATACGCGAAATAAATGATAGAGGCAACCAGCAGGATGCGCTCCACGGGCCGATAGCGTCCTCTTACAACGATGATCCAGACCAGCGCTGCCCCAATGGGTACAACAATGTACTTGCTTGCGCCAAAGATGCCCATGCCGGATGCGAGTCCGGCAAATTCGGACACAATGTTGAAAAAATCGGCGCAGCCTAGCACCAGCATGGTGAAGAACGTAGCGCGCAGGCCGAACTCCTCGCGAATCAGGTCCGACAAACCCTTGCCGGTAATGGCGCCCATGCGCGCCGCCATCTCTTGCACTACAATCAACGCGATCGTGGTGGGAATGAGGGTCCACAGCAGGCGATAACCGAACTGCGCACCTGCGTTCGAATAAGTGAGGATGCCGCCGGGGTCATTGTCGACGTTGGCCGTGATGAAGCCCGGACCCAACACCGCCAAGAACGCAACCAGGCGCGAACTGATGAGCGCAACAGACGATTTTCTGCGGAGTGCAGTCTGAATCATGAGCTTTCGCGTTTTTCAGACCTATTGTTACCAGGTTATGTTTCAAGAACATAAGAGAATCCCGTACCCGGCGCTGCCCGAACGGAACTCGCCCGGGCCTCGCCTGACGCTTCGGATTCGGTTTCCTGCGAAGGTTCGTAGCTAGTTTGCGACCGTGAAGGTCGTGCCGACAGTAGCGCGTTCACCGGTGTTCGTGGTGCCGGTAACCTGGAGCGTGTGGTTGCCATTCGATAGCTGGGTCGTATTTAGGAAGAAACTCCAGCCGACATCTGGGCAACCCGTCCGCCCTGTGAAGACCGTGCAGACATCGTTGCGGACGCCACCATAGCTGGCCGTGCCGGCCGAAACGCCGTCCACCAAAATTTCGATGCTTGCGATGCCGGCCGTGTCGTCGATCGCCCACCCTCCTATGGCCGCCAGACCACTTAGTGGGCCGGTAGTGCTGTTCGGCGTATCGATGTCAATCCGCATTCCGGTGTTTGCCAGATTGCCGACGGTGAACGATGCCGTAACAGTCGAGCTTTGGCCGGCCGCTGTAACCCCCGTTATCGCCAGCGTATGCGTGCCATCGGTAAGCAGCGTCGTATCCAGGAAGAAGTTCCAGCCGACGTTCGGACATCCTGGACGGTTCGGATATGCGCTGCATACATCAGCGCGAAGACTGCCGTAGGTGGCGCTGCCGTACGCGACGTTGTCGACCGCCACCTGTACCGAAGTAATTGCGGCGTTGTCGTCAATAGCCCATCCGCCCAGTTGCGCTATACCTGCGAGTGCACCGCTCTTGGGACTCGGCGTATCGATATCCAACCGCATGGCATTGTTTACAGGTGACGGCGACCAATTGGCCACCGAGAACGATGCGCTGCTTGTTGCGTTTCTTCCGTCGGCGGTGGTCGCCGTTACCCCGAGTACGTGCGTGCCGTTTGAGAGCAGGCCGGTGTCGAGCAGAAAGTTCCAGCCGACAGCAGGGCATCCGGGACGCCCGGGGTAAGCTGCGCAGACATCGGTACGGGCGATGCCATATGTGGCGGTTCCGTAGTGTACGCCATCAACACTTATGCTGACCTTTGCTATGGCCGAGCTGTCGTCTAGCGCCCATCCGGCCATGAGGACCAGCCCTTCGTACGCCCCGTCTTTGACGCTCGGCGTGTCGATAAACACCCTGGTCGTGCTCACGGCGTTGGAGACGGTGAAGGCCGCGCTCACCGTCGTGATGCCACCTGAGCTTGTTTTCGCAGTGATCTGCAGCGTGTGAGCACCGTCTGTGAGCTGCGTCGTGTCCAGGAAATAGCTCCAACCCACATTCGGGCACCCCTGCCTGCCGGGGTAAATGGTGCATACGTCGGTGCGGATTCCGCCATACGTGGCGGTGCTCAGGAATGTGCCGTCAACCGACACGTCCACTTCGCTGATGCCAGCCTTGTCGTCGATCGCCCATCCGCCCAGGGCAGCCCAACCACTGAGAGGGCCGGCCGTTGGATTCGGCTGATCGATAGCGATACGTGTCGACGTGCCGCCGCTGGTATTTGAAACCACAATTGTGCGAGTTATGGTCGACGTCTGCCCGTCAGCGGTGATTCCAGTCACCGCCAGGGTATGAGTTCCGTCGGCGAGCAATCTCGTATTCAAGGTGTAGTTCCAGCCCACGTTTGGACAGCCAGGGTGATTGGGATACACCGCGCAAACGTCTGTGCGGGATCCGCCGTAAATTGCGTTGCCTTGCGGCGCCCCGTCAATCGAGATCTGAACGGATGCGATAGCAGCGGTGCCGTCGATGGCCCAGCCTCCGATCTGCGCAACGCCGGTGAGCGCAGGGCCATTGGCGACCGGCTTGTCAATGTCGATAGTCATCGCGTTGCCGGTGGTCGACCAGTTCGCGACAGTAAACGCAGCGCTCACGGTTGAGCTCCGGCCGTCGGCTGTGGTCGCGGTCATCGAAAGAGTATGCGAGCCATTCGAAAACAGACCCGTGTCTAGCATGAGCGTCCAGCCTACATTCGGACACCCGACTCCGTTCGGCATCGATTGGCACACGTCTGTACGGCTCGCGCCATAAGTCGCCGCCCCGCGCGGTAGGCCGTCTACGGCCGCGCTCACACTGACGATCGTCGAATAATTATCGACTGCCCAGCCAACAAAGGAAGCTAATCCTTCAAAGGGGCCGCTGAGCGAGCTCGGCGTGTCGATCGAAACCGTGGGATTTCCCGGAATGACACCATTGCCGCTCAATGAAATACTCTGCGGCGAGCCTGCCACGTTATCAGTGATGGACAAATTTGCAGTGCCACTGCCAGCCGTCGAGGGTGTGTAGGTCACGGATACACTGCAACTGGCCGAAGGAGCTAGAGTCGCGCAGTTGTTTGTCTGGCCAAAATCGGCGGCATTTGTTCCACCGACACTGATACTGGTAACACTCAAGTTGTACGTCCCGGTATTGCTGATCGTTATGGTTTTTGCTGCGCTGGCCGTCTTTAATACCTGGTTACCGAAGCTCAACGAGCCCGGGGCGACGCTGATCTGCGGCACCCCGCTCATCCCGCTGAGCGAGACTGTGTGCGGCGAGCCCGGAGCACTGTCAGTGATGGAAATGGAAGCGCTGCGGCTGCCGGTCGCCGAAGGCGTGAAGGTAACCTGAATCGTGCAACTGCCGGATCCCGCCGCCACTGTCGTGCAGTTATTGGTTTGCGAGAAATCCCCAGCATTCGTTCCGCTGATAGCAATGCCGCCGATGCTTAATGGTCCCGTTCCCGGATTCGTAACGGTAATGGATTCCGCCGTGCTGCTCGTGTTAATGAGCTGATTACTGAAGCTCAGAGGATTCGGTGAGAGGCCGATCTGCGGCTGCGTGCCGGTACCACTCAGCGAGACAGTGTGAGGCGAGCCAGCGGCACTATCGGTCACAGAAATCGTCGCATTGCGGCTGCCGGTCGCCGAAGGCGTGAAGGTGACCTGAATGGTGCAGCTACCCGACCCAGCCGCCACAGTGGAGCAATTGTTCGTTTGCGAGAAATCCCCGGCATTCGTTCCAGTGATGCTGACGCCGCTGACTGTCAATGTCGCCGTTCCCGGATTGGTCACGGTGATCGATTCCGTCGCGCTGGTCGTGTTGATGAGCTGGTTGCCGAAGCTCCAGGAACTCGGCGAGAAGCTGATCTGCGGCTCTGTGCCGGTACCGCTGAGAGATACGGAGTGCGGTGAACCCGCTGCGCTATCGGTTACCGAAATCGAAGCGCTGCGGCTGCCGGTTGCCGAGGGCGTGAAGGTGACTTGAATCGTACAGCTACCCGACCCAGCCGCCACAGTGGAGCAATTGTTGGTCTGCGAAAAGTCCCCAGCGTTCGTCCCCGTGATGCTGACGCCGCTGATGGTCAACGTCGCCGTTCCCGGATTGGTCACGGTAATCGATTCCGACGTGCTGCTCGTGTTGATGAGCTGGTTGCCGAAGCTCCAGGATGTCGGCGAAAAACTGATCTGCGGCGCCGTGCCTGTACCGCTGAGAGATACCGAGTGCGGTGAACCCGAGGCGCTGTCAGACACCGAAATAGAAGCGCTGCGGCTGCCGGCCGCCGACGGCGTGAAGGTGACCTGAATGGTGCAGCTACCCGACCCGGCCGCCACAGTGGAGCAATTGTTCGTTTGCGAGAAATCAGCCGCATTCGTCCCCGTGATGCTGACCGCGCTAATGGTCAATGTCGCCGTTCCCGGATTGGTCACCGTGATCGATTCCGCCGTGCTGCTCGTATTGATGAGCTGGTTTCCGAAACTCCAGGAACTTGGTGAAAAGCTGATCTGCGGCGCCGTACCAGTACCGCTGAGCGCAACCGTGTGCGGCGAACCGGAGGCACTGTCCGACACCGAAATCGAAGCACTCCGGCTGCCAGTCGCCGACGGCGTGAATGTCACCTGAATCGTGCAACTGCCGGACCCTGCCGCCACCGTGGAGCAGTTATTTGTCTGAGAGAAATCCCCGGAGTTGGTTCCCGTGATGCTGACGGCGCTGATGGTCAGCGTGGCCGTTCCCGGATTGGTTACGGTAATCGACTCCGCCGTGCTGCTCGTGTTGATGAGCTGGTTTCCGAAGCTCCAGGACGTCGGTGAGAAACTGATCTGCGGCGCCGTGCCTGTCCCGGTCAGCGATACCGTGTGGGGCGAACCCGAGGCGTTATCGCTCACAGAAATGGAAGCGCTCCTGCTGCCGGTTGCAGAGGGCGTGAACGTCACCTGAATCGTGCAACTACCAGAACCTGCCGCAACCGTCGAGCAGTTATTTGTCTGAGAGAAATCCCCGGAATTGGTTCCCGTGATGCTGACGCCACTGATGGTCAAGGTCGCCGTTCCCGGATTAGTTACGGTAATCGACTCCGCCGTGCTGCTCGTGTTGATGAGCTGGTTTCCGAAGCTCCAGGATGTCGGCGAGAAGCTGATCTGTGGCGCCGTGCCTGTGCCGGTCAGCGCTACCGTGTGCGGCGAGCCCGAGGCATTATCGCTCACTGAAATGGAAGCGCTCCTGCTGCCAGTCGCCGAAGGTGTGAACGTCACTTGAATGGTGCAACTGCCAGAACCTGCCGCCACGGTGGAGCAGTTATTTGTCTGGGAGAAATCCCCGGAGTTGGTTCCCGTGATGCTGACGCTGCTGATGGTCAGCGAGGCATTTCCGGGATTTGTAATCGTAATCGATTCGGCCGTGCTGCTGGTGCCGACGACTTGATTGCCGAAGCTCCAGGAGCTTGGCGAAAAACTGATCTGCGGCGTACCGGTACCGGTGCCGGTGAGCGAAACCGCTTGCGGCGAACCCGCCGCGTTGTCCGAAATCGAAAGGCTCGCGCTTCGGCTGCCCGTAGCGGAAGGTGTGAACGTAACCGAGATAGTACAGTTGCCGTTTGCGCTCAGACTGCTTCCGCAATTGTTAGTCTGTGAAAAGTCGCCGGAGTTTGTCCCCGTGATGCTGATGCTGCTGATCGTCAGGCTTTGATTGCCGGGATTGGTGAGTGTGACGGTTTGCGCCGTGCTCGTCGTATTGACGGTCTGATTTCCAAAACTGAGACTGGTCGGATTGGTGCTTGCTCCAGGACCGTTTCCGGTTCCATCCAGCGGGATTTCGAAAGCGCCGCTGGTAACGCTCACGTCGCCTGACAGACTGCCCGCGGCCTCCGGTTCGAGCGCTATTGCGATCTCGCAAGTACCGTCCACTGCGAGATTTGTCGAAGCTGAGCAATCCGTACCACCCGAGGCCGTTTGCACGAAATTCGTACTTACAGATAGCCCCGTAAAGGGCATGGCCGCATTCCCGATGTTTTCGATCGTAGTACTCTTCGAGGAAGTTTCCGACCCAATGTTTGTGGCCCCAAAGCTGAATGTAGGCGCAGCGTAGGCAACCGCTCGAATGAGATTGTTAGCGGCGTCGGCTATGAAAACGCTCCCATTCGGCGCTACTGCGATTCCCTGCGGGTAGTTCAACTGCGCGCTGGTGGGAGCGCCACCGTCTCCGGAATAACCGGCATTGTCGCTGTAATTGCCAGCGATTGTATGGATGACCCCGGAGGTATCTACCTCGCGAATGACGCAGTTGTCTTCGTCAACGATATACACGTTTCCGGCGGCGTCAATAGAAAGGCCGGTGGGGTAACTGAGTTGGGCGCTGGTGGCTGCTCCGCCATCTCCGGAATACGTGCCTGAGCCGTTCTCGACACCGGCGAAATCGTGAATTTTCGCATCCGTCGTCACTTTACGAACATCGTTGCTGAACTCTGAAATATAGACATTCCCCGCCGAATCTACGGCCACCCCGCTCGGGTAATACAGCTCCGCACTGGTGGCTGCCCCTCCATCGCCGCTGGTGCCTGCGGTTCCGTTTCCTGCAAATGTACTTATGGTGCCGCCCAGGGTTACCTTTCGAATTCGATTGTTTCCCTGGTCAACGATGTAGAGATTGCCTTGCGAATCTACTGCAACGGCGACCGGACCATCCAATCCAGCGCTGGTCGCCGCGCCTCCATCCCCGTAGAAAGTTCCGCCTCGGGAATATTCTCCGGCGACAGTTGTAATAATTCCCGTTGGGTCTACTTTGCGAATAACGTTGTTAGAGTCATCGCAAATGTACAGATTTCCTGCGGCATCCAAAGCCACTGCCGATGGATTGTTCAGTCGCGCGCTGGTGGCCTGACCGCCGTCGCCTGAATAGGCGCCGATTGCGTACCCGTATCCGTCCGGAACAAACTCGCCGGCATAGACGGTCATGACGCCCGTGGTGGTATCCATCCGGCGGATGACGTCGTTATTTTCGTCCGCAAAGTAAACATACTTGCCTTGCGGGTCCACCGCCATGCCGTTGGGGCCATTAATCGCAGTTGCGCTGTACCCGCCCTCGCCGCCGTTGACGTATGTTCCCGCCAAAGTTGAGATCACGCCCGGCAAGAAGATGGGCTGCGCACTCTGGCCGATGCCGTACAGGAGCGCCGTTCCGAGAATGGCTCCCGAACCGTTCTCGGCAAGTAGTCCGTCCTGGCGCCAGCCAGCGGACGCAGGTGTAAACTCCACCTGAACCGAACAGCTTACCGGTGTTCCCGAACAGCTCGGCGTGCTCGTTTTTGCGTATTCAACGCCGTATGTCAGGACGAAGGACGCAGGTGTCGACGAAAGATTCGTCAGAGTTACTGTCTGCGTTGTATTCGATCCCACGGAGACGGTCCCGAATGCGACGACCGACGTCTGGGCCGATGCCATATCAGATATCGCGCCCGTCAGAACAGCGAGCAGAAGGCCGATTCTGGTAAAACGAGAATTGTTGCGCACAGAAATATGTCCTCTTAGACCTGCTTCTGTATCGGGCTGATTTACGCCTAGGTTTAGAGAAAGCGCAACTAATTCGCAATAAGTAGGACTAAACTGAGCGTTGGCTCCGGAAAAGCCAAGAATCGGCCGAGCAGCCAGTCTAAGCCGTTTCCCGACCGTGATAAGACTTAACGCCGCGTAGCTGCGAAACGGAAGGGTTTGTAAGCCACTAATGGCCGGTCGACGGTTTCAGGTCCGCCGATGCCTGCTTGGTATATTCGCCAAGCCAGTCCAGCACCGTTTGATACCAGAATTGGCTGTTCTGTGGCTTCAAAATCCAATGTCCTTCATCGGGGAACTGCACCATCTTCGACGGAATTTTCATCTCCTGCAACGCCGTGAACAGCTCCTCGCCTTGGCCGACCGGCACGCGATAGTCCAATTCGCCTTGCGTGACGAGCGTGGGCGTCTTGAAATTCTTTACATACGAGCTTGGCGACCACTTCTCATATAGCTCCGGGTTCTCCCATGGAAATCCCTGGAACTCCCACTTAGGAAACCACAGCTCTTCGGTGGTGCCGGCCTCACTGACTAAATCGTATACACCCGCGTGCGACACCAGCGCCTTGAACCGATCCGTGTGCCCCAAAATCCAATCGATCATGTAACCGCCATACGATCCGCCGGCAGCCACCATTCGGTCCTTATCGACATATGCCAGATTACTCACGTAATCAGCCGTCGCCATGATGTCGTCGTAAGGCTTGCCGCCCCAATCGCCGTTTACCGCATCTGTAAATGCCTGGCCATAACCAGCGGAACCATGGGGATTCGGCAAGATCACCACGAACCCTGCGCCCGCAAAGACCTGCGCATTCCAGCGGTAGGTCCACGATTCGCCCCAGTCGCCCTCCGGTCCGCCATGAATGGCAAACAGCACAGCATACTTAGTAAATGGATTGAAATCGGGTGGCTTGACTACAAAGCTCTCTATCTTCGCCCCGTCGGCACCGTCTACAGATATTGTTTCAAGCGGAGTGAGTTGGTACTGATCGTAAATACCGTCATTGAAATGCGTCAGAGTAACCGTGGGTCCGCCCTTCGAGATGGCCTTCTTAATTTCCGGGGGACGCGATCCGCTCTGCTCGAGAAAAATCATGGCTTTGTCATCCGCGGTAAATTGCACGGCCGCAATAGAGGTCTGTCCCTGCGCAATCGTCCGAATCGCACCGCCATTCACCGGAATCATCATCAGCGGAGTGGTACCGTGATCGTCGATGGTGAAGAAGATGCTCTTCGAATCCGGCGCCCAGGTATAGCCCTCCACCCATCGATCCAGCGAATCGGTCAGCGTGTTCATCTGTCCCGACTGTAGATCCAGCACCGCCAGGCGCCACTGGTCGCTCTCATACCCGCCGCGAATCTGTGTCCGATAAGCGAGATATTTTCCATCCGGCGAATATAGCGGCCCTTCGTCCGCACCGGGGTTAGTCGTTATCCTCTTCGCTGCGCCTCCCGCCGCCGCAACCGTGAATAGATCGGAATTCGTGCTCGTCGCGGGGTCGGGATCGGTATTGGCCACATACGTGATCTGGGTGCTATCCGGTGAAAACACGTAGGCTTCCGGTCCCCCCAGCGCGAACGGAGGCGTCATTGCATTCCCGGGCGTCAAATCACGAACTCTGTTGCTGCCGTCCAGGGTTTGAATTAGCAGATGCTGTCTTCGTTTGCCCTCATATTTGGTCCAGTGGCGATAAAGCAAAGACGTGAATACACGAGCATGCATCTTGCTTGCCGCATCTTGATCAAGCCTGGCTTTGTTGCAGGCCGCGTCATAATCCACACCCGGCGCCGCACCCGCAGCTTCGCAATCCGGATAGATGTCGCTCGTAAACACGATCAGCTTGCCGTCCGGCGAAATCGTTTCGCCATCCGCTTCAGTGGGCACGTTCGTTACCGCTTTCGCATCCGTTCCATCCGCATTCATCGACCAGATCTGCGTCGATTGACCCCGGTCCGATGCGAACAAAATGCGTTTCCCATCCGGCATCCAGCGCGGCCGCGTGTTGGACGTTCCCTCGTTTGTCAGCCTCGCCGGCGTCCCGCCTTCCATCGGCATCACGTAGATCTGCGTCGGCTTCGTGTTGCTGGCCATGTCTACCGTCTGCACCGTAAATGCAATCATCTTGCCGTCGGGCGAAACCTGCGGCTCGTCAATACGCGCCAGCTTCATCATGGCGTCAAAGGTGAACGGAGCTTTCGCAGCCGGTGCAGATACGCTAAATGCTCCGATCAGGAACGCGCCTAGCGCAAAGGGCGCGGCTGCGCGCCGCCAGAAAGTGAACGAACTCGCTAGCCGCTTGGGCGGAGCGCTTGATACTGCGACCGTTTTGCGCGAGTTTCTTAATCCGGCAATTCGCATGCACTTATTCTAGCGGCGGCTGCTACTATCCGTGAGATCCACACCACGCCATGCCCAGCCGCAAGATCGAACAGCAACTTGAAAAATTGAGCGGCCTCCGAACGCATGCGCCGGATCCCGAGACATTCGCCGCACTCCGGAAGGCATTGGCGGACCCGGTCAATGTCGTGGTCGCAAAGGCGGCGAGAATAATAGCCGATCTCGGACTTCAGTCCCTGCTTCCCGACCTACTGTCCGCTTTCCATCGTTTGTTTGAGAACCCAAAACAAACCGATCCGCAGTGCTGGGGCAAAAACGCGCTTGCAAAAGCGCTAAAGGATCTCGGGCATGCCGGATCGCAGGAATTCTTGAGCGGCCTGAATCACGTCCAGATGGAGCCCGTCTGGGGCGGTCAGGAGGACACGGCTACCGTTCTTCGGAGTACATGTGCACTGGCGCTGGTGCAGTGCACCGACATTACGCGGCAAGCGGTGATGCGCCATCTCGTAGACGCATTCGCGGACGAGACGGCCACGGTGCGCGCCGACATCGCACGCGCTCTCGAACAGATACAGGGGGAAGAAGCGTGCCTGCTCCTTCGTCTGAAGGCGCTGCTGGGCGACGAGGAGCCGGGCGTGACCGGACAGGTGCTCGAATCGTTGCTGCGCCTCGAACATGCCGCCGCCGTGCCGTTCGTCGCAAACTTCCTGCCATTAGCCGGCGAGGTAGCCGAAGAGGCTGCACTGGCGCTCGGCGCATCGCGCCTCCCCGCGGCGCTGGACGTCCTGAAGCAGACCTGGACGGACGCACGCATCCTGGTCCCTGAGGACGTCCTGCTTCGAGCCATCAGCAGCTCACGTCAGGAGTCGGCCATCGAATTCCTATTGGAAATCGTCCGCACTGGCCGCGAGCGCGAAGCCATCGCCGCACTTGCCGCGCTTGAGCTGCATCGCGCTTCCGCCGAGATCCGCGGCCGGATCGCGTCCGCGGCGGAGAGCAGAAATGAGCCCTCGATTCAAGAACGATTCCGGCAGTTCGACCGCAGCGGGTAAAAGGAAAGGTAGAGCGTTTCTCGCCCACATGAATGACCTTTGCTCTACACGCGGGTAAATCTCCCCGAACGCCGTCTCAAGGGCGGCGGCGCCAGGTTTTTAGCATGTCCATTAATCCGCTGGCATCACGGCCGAAGCTGGCGTCGGATAAAGTGACGGCGTTGCGACCCAGCAGAGCGTGCAATTCGGGAGGAAGATCTTCTTTGCAGGGCATCTTGGCACCACCGACAAGACAAGGGATGACGACCTTCTGATGTTGGAAGCCGGCGGCGATTTCGAGCCGGACAAAATCTTCCGGCTGTTGGATGCGGGTGCCAGTTTTGGCGCTGCCCCCTGCCCATCTTTTACCGATGATGGCGAGAACGAAATCGGCAGCGGCCACAGTTTCGTTGATGGCTTTGGCGAACTCCATGCCGGGTTGGAGCGTATCCAAATCGCGGAAGATGAAAACGTCGGGAACCTCTTCTCTGAGGGCTTTGAAGAGTAGTTGCGCGTAGAGCGGAGCGTCATTTCGACGGTAGGAGATGAAGATGTGCGGTCCACCTGTGACACTGCCGGGAGCGGTGGATTGCGGGGCTTGTTTGGAAGCGGCGGTTTCCTCAAGAGAGTTTTCTTCGGAGCCGAAAGTAATAGCATCAAATTCTTTCTTTAGTGGTTCAGCATTGATTAGCTGAAGCTCGGGGCTGGTGGCGATAAGCATGCGACGAGCCTGCTCGTCTGTGAGCATCGCCAGCAAGACGAAGCCGGAGCGGATCTTGGGCGCATCGAAATTCAACGATGCGTATAGCCACGCGTTAGACAACGCCTGTATAAGAGGTGGCGCGACGCTGGGAGTACGCTGATTTCCGCTTTTGAGCTTGTCGAGGGCGCGGTTCAGTTCGCTGGTAAGACGGGAAACATTGACGCCGAAGTGCGCCGCGATTCGAGGAAAGTCTGAGGAACTCGATGCCGTTAATTTAAGCAACAGATGCTCGATCTCGATATCGTAATGAGTTCGCGCGACACACAGTCCGGCAGCACCTTCGAGAGCCATGCGTGTAGTGGAATTAAGTTTGCCAATAAGAGCTTTTAAGTTTACCGATTCCATGGTTGAGGCCGAGTGAAATCTTATGTTAGGCTAATGCCGTCACATTGGCGTCAAACGTATCATGGCACTTTCTTCAGGCGTAACAGCCCAGCCACGCATTCGAATTGAGTGCAAGAGCGGCGGAGAACTGCCGCTGGTGATTGGGGTGCTGGGAGACATGACGGGCCAACCGGAGGAGCCGCTGCCCCGCATGAGGGATCGACGATTTGTCGATGTCAGCGTGGATAATTTCGATTCAGTGCTTAAAGGTTGCCGGCCGAGTTTGTCTTTCGCGGTAAGGAACACTCTAAGTGAAGACGATTCGAAGTTGAACGTGCAGCTGAAGTTCTGCGCTCTGGAGGATTTCGAACCGGAACAGGTGGCGCGACAGATTGGCCCACTTAGGGAACTTCTGGACTTGCGAGGCAAACTAGCGGATTTACGCACAACTTTGCAGGGCAACGACAAGCTGGACGAATTGCTCCAGGGAATCGTTCGTCAACCCAAAAGGCTGGAACAACTCGAAGCGGAGCGTAAACCTGAGCAGCCGAAACCGCTGGCGCCTGTTTCGAAACGGGCACCCACTCCAGATTCAGGGGTCTGGTCGCGAGGACGAATGGCGGCGGATGAACAGCCGTCGATGCTGGAGCAAATTGCGGAAGCCTCTCACGCGGAGACGCCATACGAACGACAGAGGTCTGTGGACTTGGTTTCGGAGTTCCTTAACCAAATTAGATCGGGTGAGATCGAAGTCGCTCGCGATACGGAAATGATGATTAATGCGCGAATCGCGCAGATTGACCACCTGGTTTCCGTTCAACTGAATCAAGTGCTTCATGAACCGGCTTTTCAAAAACTCGAAGCAACCTGGCGAGGACTGTACTTCTTGGTACTGCGCACGCGCAAGGCCGAACATGTGCGCGTGAGGCTTCTCAACTCGACGAGGAAGGAGTTGCTGAATCAGTTCCAGAGAGAACGGGAAAGATTTAGCTCGCCGTTAGCGAGAAAGGTTTTGGAAAATACGGGAGGTCTGGCGCTTGGGCTACTGCTTGGCGATTATGAGATCACTGCGCATCCTGAAGATGTAGAGCTATTGGAGAAGATGGGTCGCTTGGCCGCACACGCACAGACGCCCTTTGTGACGGGAGCGGCACCCGAACTGCTGGGCTTAGAAAGCTTTCAGCAAATACCAGAGGCGTTTTCGCTGGAGCGAACCTTTGAGAGTTCGCAGTATTTGAAGTTGGAGAGTTTTCGGAGGAGAGCCGAATCGCGCTACATCGGAATTACGGTTCCACACATTCTGATGAGGCTGCCTTATGGGCGGGATACAAAGGCAGTTGAGGGCTTTTGCTTCGAGGAGAATGTGGATGGGACCGATAGCTCGCGCTATTTGTGGGGCAGCGCGGCTTGGGCGTTCGGGGTGCGGGCGGCGCTGGATTTTGAGCGGTATGGGTGGTTCGGTACGAACCGGTCTGCGGATGATAAGGCAGATCTAACCAACCTTCCGATTCATTTTTTTTGCACGGACGATGGCGATGTGGGAAGCAAGGCGCCCGCGGAAATCGTGGTGTCGGACAAGTCATACTTAGCGCTGCGCTCTATGGGGTTGATTCCGCTCAGGCAGATTGCGGGAACTGATCGGGTGGCTTTTTTCGAAACTTGGTCTTGCAAAAAGCCGATCACATATCAAGAGGAGATTCCTCCCGTTACATACGAGTCGGTCGAGATCGATTCGATGCTGGGAGTGAGTTATGTTGCGCATTGTTTGCAGGCGCATCTACAGGAGCAGATGCAGAGCTTTTCTACGATGCAGGAGTGTGAGGAACATCTGAATCGGTGGATTTCTGCTTATGTTGTTCCGGATTATGCGAAGGGGACGAAACTGGAAGCGGCATTTCCGCTCGTGGAGGCTAGCTTCAAAATTGCTCCGGGAGATGCCCTGCAGAAATTGGCGTTTATCGAGGCCAGCTTGAGGCCCAAGCGAGCTGTGGGGACGATGCCGAATCCGATTGAGATCAAGATACCGGTTGCGTTGCCGTGGGCGCTGGGTTGGAGCGCAGGTACGGCGAGCAATATCGTAGTTACGAGCGCGCCTGTAGTGCAGCCGTTTATTGAGGTGAATGGCTTTGTGTCTGGACGGGAGCAGTTCATCCGAAAAATGTTTGTCGCGGAGGCTTGTGTGACGAACAATAAGCTTGATGCGGCGATTTTAGTATTGGAGGATCTTTCGGAACAAATTGACAGGTATCACTTAGAAGAGTGGGAATCTCCGAAGTTGGTGACGCAAGTCTGGGATTTGCTGCGGCGCGCGTATCTGCTGACGGCGGGACGGGAAGCGGATGTACAGGAAAGGTCGGCGGCGTTATTGCGGCGCATTTGTCGGCTTGATCCTACGCGGATGATTGAGTAGGTTCGAGAGAAGTCTAAAGCTCAACTTGACGGGAAGTCGCCACGCGTAGACTACCCCACGCTCCGCCGGCGAGCAGCGAGCCTGCCTACGTTCCTGAATCCGCGCCCTCCGCAACTCGAATATCGAAACCCAATCCCGGTATACACTTCTCCTCAGCCCATGAAATTCGCCCGAACCTACGCCTTCACCCTGCTCGCCGCCGCCCTCGCCTTCGCCCAATCGCCTCAGATCACCACGCCCAAAGATCAGTTCGGCTTCAATCTCGGCGACGATTACCAGCTCACCAATTACACCCAACTCACCGATTACTGGAAAAGGCTCGCCTCTGAATCCGATCGCATGAAGCTGGTCGATATCGGCAAGACCGCCGAAGGCCGCGCGCAGCTCATGGCCATCGTCACTTCGCCCGAAAACCTCAAGCAGCTCGATCATTACCAGGAAATCTCGCGCAAGCTCACGCTCGCTGAAGGACTCTCAGACGATGAGGCTCACGCCCTCGCTCGCGAAGGCAAGGCCGTGGTCTGGATCGACGGTGGCCTGCATGCCAGCGAAGTCGAATGCGCGCAAGCGCTCACCGAAATGCTGTTCCAAATGGCCAGCCGCAGCGACCCCGAAACCCTGCGCTTCCTGAACGACACCATCATGCTCTTCGTCCAGGCCAATCCCGACGGCCAGGAGCTCGTCGCCAACTGGTACATGCGCAACTCCGACCCGCAGAAGCGCTCGCTCGATTACGTCCCCCGTCTGTGGCAAAAATATGTCGGCCACGATAACAACCGCGACTTCTTCATGTGCAACATGCCAGAAACCACCAACATGAATCGCGTGCTGTATCTCGAATGGTTCCCGCAAATCGTTTATAACCACCACCAGACCGGCCCCGCCGGCGCAGTCATCTTCATGCCCCCGTTTCGCGATCCGTTCAATTACCACTTCGATCCGCTCATCATGATGGAGCTCGATGAAGTTGGCGCGGCCATGCACAGCCGTATGGAAGCCGAAAACAAGCCGGGCGCCGGCATGCGTAGCGCCGCCACTTACTCCACTTGGTACAACGGCGGTCTCCGCACCACCACTTACTTTCACAACATGGTCGGCCTGCTCACTGAAATCATCGGCAGCCCCACCCCTGTCGATATTCCGCTCGTGCCCTCCGCCCAACTTCCCCATGGCGATCTCCCCTTCCCGATCGCGCCGCAGAAGTGGCACCTCCGCGAATCCATCGAATACTCCCTGACCGCTAATCGCGCCGTGCTCGACTTCGCCTCGCGCTATCGCGAAACGCTGCTCTACAACGCCTACCGCATGGGCAAAAATTCCATCGAGCGCGGCAGCCGCGACTCGTGGACCACTACACCTAAACGCATCCAGGCGCTTGAAACGGCCGCTGCTGCCGCTGCCGCTGCAAAAGAGAAGACCGAATCAACCGGTGAACGTCAGCGCGGCGTTCCCGCCAAGCTTTATGAAACCGTTCTTCACGATCCAGCCGATCGCGATCCGCGCGGCTACATCATTCCTTCCGATCAGCCCGACCTCCCCACCGCCATCGCCTTCTTGAACGCGCTGCTCAAGAACGGAATTGCGGTCCAGCGCGCAACAGCCCAGTTTCAAGTCGCGGGCAAGACTTACCCCGCCGGCTCCTTCATCGTCAAGACCGCCCAGGCATTCCGCCCCCACGTACTCGACATGTTTGAACCGCAGGATCACCCGAACGACTTCCGCTATCCCGGCGGGCCGCCGATCCCGCCGTACGATGTCGCCGGCTACACGCTCGCCTTTCAGATGGGCGTCCAGTTCGATCGCATTCTCGACGCCTTCGAAGGCCCGTTCGAGCCCGTCACCGGCCTGCTAACTCCGCCTCCTGGGTCGATCGCAGGTGTCCCACATCCTGCCGGATACATCGTCAGCCATCGCGTGAACAATTCGTTCATCCTCGTGAATCGGCTGCTCAAAGCACAGTGCGATGTCTATTGGCTGAAGAATCCGCCGCCGGACACCGCGAATATCGGCACAGGCGCCATCTGGATTCCTGCGTCTCCCGCTGTTCGGTCAATCCTTGAGCGTGCCACGCACGATCTCGGCCTCACCGCTTACGCTCTCTCCCATCGTCCGGCCGGCGGCGCCTTTAAGCTCAAAGCGCCGCGCATCGGTCTCTACGATCGGTACGGCGGCCTCATGCCCTCGGGGTGGACGCGCTGGCTGCTCGAGCAATTCGAGTTCCCGTTCAAGGTCGTCTATCCTCAGGAGCTCGACCGCGGAAATCTCGCGCAGAACTACGAGCTGCTCGTGTTCACCGACGGCTCGATTCGCGCCCCCAACGCCCCAGCCGAGGAATTCCGCGCCAAGCAACCCAAACCTGAAGAAATCCCGCCCGAGTACCGTCCCTGGCTCGGCCGCATCACGCCCGAAAAAACCATCCCGCAGATCCGGCGCTTCGTTGAATCCGGCGGCGCTGTCGTCGCCATTGGCTCCTCCACGTCGCTCGCCGGCTACCTCGGTCTGCCTGTCACGAACGCGCTCACCGAACGAGGAGCCGACGGAACCGCACATCCACTCCCGCCCGAAAAATTCTACATCCCCGGGTCGCTTCTCACCGCGACCGTCGACAATACCAACCCGCTCGCCTACGGCCTGCCCGATAAAGTAGATGTGTTCTTCGATCGAAGCCCGGTGTTTCGCCTCAACCCCGATGCAACCATGAAAGGCATAGCCCCGGTCGCCTGGTTCGCAACAGCATCGCCACTTCACAGCGGCTGGGCGTGGGGCCAGCAGTATCTTGAAGGCGGCGTCGCCATCGCCGAATCGTCTCTCGGCTCCGGAAAAGTTTTTCTGCTCGGCCCCGAAGTCGCATTTCGCGGCCAGCCTCATGCCACTTTCAAGTTTTTGTTCAACGCGATCGACTATGGCTCAGCCGCCGAGCCGCGACCGTGAGGGAGCGCGGATCAAATCCTTAACGTCCCAGCTCGAAGTTGATCGATTCCGGAGAACGAGGCTACCGAGTTGCTTCCCCGCCCCGCCGCAGCCACAAACACACCGCTCCCGCAATCAGACTTACTCCGAATCCCGCGGCCACATCCGCCGCGTAGTGATACCGGCCGTAAATGGTCGCTATCGACACACTGATTGCGTACACTAGCACGCCCCACCCGAACCGCTTCTGGCGTGGCAGTAACAGGAACATGCCCCAAGCGGCGGCGAATGCAGACGATACATGCGCGCTCGGGAAAACTCCCACTTGAATGCTTGCTTTCCTGAGAATCCAAAGATTGAATCGTCGGACCCAGCTTGTTACCGTGGGGTCATCCATTCCGGGAAACAGCACCCGCGGCGGCTGCGAGGGGAAAAACGGAAGCAGGGCATACGCCACCAGCGTTCCCGTCAGGCAAATGACGAAGAAGCGGTCGATGTCCTGCCGCGTGTGCTTAACGTACAACACAACAATGCAATAAGTGCCCAGGCCATAAACAAGTAAGTAGCAAATTTCGAGATAAATCGGAATCGGTGAGCCGAGACTCTCAATCGCCGCGCGCAGGTGCCAATCGTGCAGCAGCACATGGTCCCATCGAATCCAGGTCTGTTCCAGGCGCCCATCGAAGTGCCGAGGCGCAAATCGGTTCATCTCCTCGAACGCCACCAGCGTCAATCCCAGCGGCAGAAAGTCCCGAAAGCGTGAAATCGCTACCGGAAAATATGCTTGCACTCGCGCCAATAGCAGGAGCGTCAACACGGCCGCAATCAGAATCCAGAGGGCTCCGCCGCTCAGGCCCGAACTGCGCTTCCAGCACGCCGACAGCAGGGCCACGTACGCGAAATAGCAAAGCAGCATCCACTCCGAAGTTCTGAGCTTCAGCCGCTGCGCCCGTCCCGTCAAAGCGCGGCCGCGCTCCGAGCACGTTTTCGCGGCTCGAAGAACAACGCCGCACCCGCCAGTGCCCCGGCCCAAACTGCCCAAATCGTCAAATAGCGGCCGTCGTGAAACGTATCGCTTGCGTTTATCAAAAGTCCGGAAATGATCGGCGCCGTAATCTGCCCAATCGACATCAGCGATTGCGTCAGTCCGATAATCACGCCCTGCTCTCGCCTGCCTGCCTTCTGCGTGATGATGCTGGTCAGCGCCGGCCGCAATCCCGCACCACCCGCCGACGAAAGCCCGCTCACCCACAGTAATTGTCCAATCGTTCTGGTGAATCCCACGGCGCAGTAGCCCACCATCGCCGTAGCAAATCCGATCCGCACCACCGTTCGCTCACCTAGCCACTTCACCATCCGCCCCACCACGCCGCCCTGCATAATCATGCCCAGCAGCCCGTTGAAGGCAAAGATATACCCCACCTCGCGCACGCCCACCGGATGCCCGTTCCACATATAGCGCCGCTCTGCAAACAGCGCGAATCCCGACACGAATGTGGTGAACGAAAACGAAAACAGCAGCCACTGTATCAACAGTCTCGCCAGTTCCCGATCGCGAAAATATCGGCGATATTGCCCC
This sequence comes from Bryobacteraceae bacterium, assembly GCA_035502635.1. Classification (GTDB taxonomy): domain Bacteria; phylum Acidobacteriota; class Terriglobia; order Bryobacterales; family Bryobacteraceae; genus Bog-105. Next base: position 22,143 of record DATJUG010000002.1, on the reverse strand, counting down.
CACGAGATCAGCGACAATCGCCGGCCACCGGGCCCCGGATCGTCCCGCGCCGCTTCGTTGTGCTCGTGAATGATCTCCCTTCGCGGGAGCAGGAAGTACGTGCATAAAATCGTGGTAAACGACAAGGCCGACGCGGCAAGAATCGGCGCCTGATAGCCATAGCGCGCTAGAAAACCGGAGATCGCAGGGCCCACCAGGAACCCGAAGCCGAACGCAACGCCGATCACCGCGAACGACTTCGCCCGCTGCTCCGGCTTCGTGACATCGCTGATATACGCCTGCGCAATCGTTAGATTTCCCGCCGTCGCGCCATCAATTGCCCGCGCCACAAACAGCATCCAGATGTGGGTAGAAAACGCTAGTAGTAGAAATCCCGCGAGCGTGCCCGCCTGGCTCACCAACAGCAGCGGCCGCCGCCCCATGCGATCCGAAAGCTGCCCCAAAATCGGGCCTGCAATCAGTTGGCACACGGCGTACATCGATACCAGTTCGCCCACCACCGTCGGCGTTGCACCTAGGCGTTCGGAGTAGAACGGCAGCAGCGGAAGGATGATCGTGAAACCGAGGATGTCCACGGCGACGATCAGGAAAATGGGCAGGAGTGGCGACGCGAATCGCCCGGTTGGCTTCGCCTCGACAGCGCCCGGCTGAGGCGGAGTCACATCATGATTTTACCGAGGCAGTCATTTCAATCGTCTGGTTTTCCGCGTAGACCGTGTATGTGCAACGGCAACGTCCAATCCTCGAGCCGTAAGCCCTTCACTCTCGAGAACTCCCTTGTGTTGTTGGTCGCCAGCACCGCGCCGCGGCTTAAAGCTGTCCCTGCGATCAAGAAATCGATGGGACCTATCACAATTCCAAGCGCCTCCAGTTCCAGGCGCACACGCGCAGATTCGAGCGCAGCCTCCTGATCAAACGGGACATGGACCATATCAGCAAGAAGATCGGATAAGAGAGCACGCCTGCGGGAAGAACCGGTCCTGAGGGTCCCATACTCGATTTCATAGAGGACTACGCTGGGCACTCCCAATAACCGGTTATCGGTTCGTTGCAGTCGTGATACAACCGATTCCTGACCGCGAAGGTAATGGATGATCGTATTGCTGTCGAGCAGTGTCACTCGTCGAAGCTTTCTCGCGGAAGATCGGGGCCGTAGCCTGCCCGAATCTCCTCCAAGCTGGGAAAATCAGGAAATGCGCCCGCTGCTTTGAGAGCTCCCTCGGACCACCCCGAGTGCGTGCTGCGTTTGACTTCGTCGGCAATCCACCGGCTGACGGACTTGCCTGCCGCCTTCGCCGCTTTACGCGCCTTCTTCTCGACGTCATTCGGCAAGTAGATCGTTATCTGTGCCATATACGATATCGTATACTAGCTCCGCGCTCTCCGCCGACCTGCTACATACCTCTTATATAATCGTCCGGTGTTTTCCTTCGGCCCCCGTCAGCGCCGGACACTAACCATCTCAGCCATCGTTGCTGCTTTCGCTGCGGGCGCAACCGAGCCCGTCACCATTTCCGCCACGCGCCTCTCGAATCAGCCGCTGCTCAGGCCCGGCGAGACCTGGTCCTCCCTCGGCCTCTTCAACCCGGCCGCAATCAAAGCCGGCTCAAAAACCGTGCTGCTCTTCCGGGCGCAAGATCATAACCGGACTTCGCGTATCGGTTACGCCGAAAGTAGTGACGGTCTTCACTTTTCGATCCGTCCGGAACCCGTGCTTTCTCCCGAAGCCGATTACGAAAAGAACGGCGGTGTCGAAGACCCGCGTGTTCTTCAAATCAACGGCACTTACTATCTCACTTACACCGGCTATGACACCCATTCCGCTCAGCTCTGTTTGGCAACCTCGAACGACCTGATTCATTGGGAGCGCAAAGGCGTCATCTTGCCTGCCTATCACGGCACGTGGAACACGCAATGGACCAAATCGGGCGCCATCGTGCCCGAAAAAGTCAACGGCAAATGGTGGATGTACTACCTGGGCACCCGCAAAGACCCTGATGGCCAGCCTCGCGATTACATGGGCCTCGCCTCCTCGGACGACCTCCTTCATTGGAGCGACGCCACCGATCAGCCCGTGCTCCCGCGCCGTCCCGGAGCGTTCGATTCGCGCGTCATGGAGCCCGGACCGCCTCCATTTATCACCGACGCCGGTATCCTGCTTCTCTACAACGGAGCCGACGATCATCTAGTCTACGGGCCCGGTTGGGTGCTTTTCGATCGGCAAGATCCCCGGCGCGTCATCGCCAGATCCGATCGCCCCTTTGTGTTACCTACGCTCGAATGGGAAAAAGTCGGCAATGTTCCGAACGTCATCTTCCTCGAAGGGGCAGTAATCAAACGCGGCTTGGACATTCCCGGGACTCTGTATCTCACCGGTTATTACGGGGCAGCGGACAAGTATATCGGCGCTCTGGACATTCATATATTCATCCCAACAAAGAGAGGATTTCAATGACTACTGTAATCTCCCGTCGTAATCTCTTCGGAATGGCAAGTGCTCTAGGTTTGGCTTCGCTTCCCGCGCGAGCCAGCCAGTACTCCTACACGCCAGAGTTGAACATCTTCGGCCCAAGCGCATCTAGCATCACCGCTGCGCTCGACGGCGCTTATTCGTTTCTGGACACCATGATGGATGCCTTCGCTACAGGCTATACCTTGCGTCTCATCCAAAGTTATTCCGATCAGCAAGGTCTCGAAAGCAGCGCGTTTACCTACGATCAGGCAGTCGTAATCGGCGCCTACCTGGTGCGCTCTGAATCCGGAGACGTCACACGAGCTGAGGTTCTCGGCAACAGCCTGCTCTATGCCCAGCAGACCAACAGCTTCAACGATGGCCGCCTGTTCCAGGCCTATTTCGTCAACGCACCGGACGCTCACGGCGCATACATTCAGCCCGCGGGCGCCCCATTCTATTTCTACGGCAGCTCGGTCGGCGACATGGCCTGGGCCGGGATGGCGCTCTGCCAGCTCTACCACAAGACCAAGAACAGCAATTATCTGGCTGGCGCCACGAAGCTGGGCAATTGGATTTATACGAATGCTTATTCCACGGTCGGCGCGGGCGGCTACACGGGCGGCGTGGATGCAGGCAACAATAAGATCACCTATAAGTCGACCGAGCATAATATCGATACTTATGCGTTCTTCACCATGCTCGCAGCCGAAACCGGCAACTCCGTCTGGAACACGCGCGCACAGTGGGCAGCAACCTTCGTCGCCTCCATGTGGAACAGTACCGGCGGCTTCTTCTGGACCGGTACCGGCAATGACGGCGTGACTATCAACACGTCGAATATTCCGGAAGACGTACAAACTTGGTCTTACCTGGCGTTCCTCAACAACACTTACGCCGCCTCGCTCCAATGGGTCACCACGAATCTGATGACCATCGACACTCCTCAAACCATCAATAGTAAGTTGACCGGCAACACCCGCATACTCGGCGAGACCTATGCGAGCCTCAGCCTCCGCGAACTGACGCCTTCGGAATCTTACGACCAGCCTCCCGATCCGAACGCCGTTTGGCTGGAAGGCACCGCTCACACCGTTGCCGCGCTGCTGGCGCATGCAATTCCTCCCGAAAGCGATCCCTCCGCTTCTGGTGATCTCGCCACCGCGCTATTGCTGCTCGATAACATTCGACTCGCGCAAAAGCAACTCGGCGCCGGCCAGACGGTTGGTGGCACACCGATACCTGACGGCGAAGGGATTGTCGCTTCTTCCAGCGTCCTGAACGGCGGCTTCGGCTCCTCCTATTACCCCAACCTGCACATTGGCGCTACCGGATGGTCTGCCATCGCCGCACAGCTAGGCAATCCGTTCAAGCTCGGCCTGCGTTCCCTCTGATGCCCGGCAACCAACGCCCGCTTGAATCCGGCATTGTCACGGATTTTTCGGAGGGCCTCAGTTACTCTTCCTATCTGCACCTCAATGAGCTGCTGCAACAGCAGCAGTTACTTTCTAATCCGCCGCATCATGACGAAATGCTTTTCGTCATCCAGCACCAGGTCTCGGAATTGTGGATGAAGCTGATGATTCACGAGCTGAGCGCCGCTATCCGCTTCATCCAGCACGACCGGCTTGATCCGTGCTTCAAAATCCTTTCCCGTGTCAAATCAATCCAGTTACAACTCTTCGAGCAATGGGCCGTGCTGGAGACTCTAACTCCCTCCGAATATCTGCAATTTCGCCCGTTCCTCCGCAGCGCCTCCGGATTCCAGTCGTACCAATACCGCAAGATCGAATTCATCCTCGGCAATAAGAATCGTGACGCTATCGCCGTGTTTGCGCACGATGAAGCCGTTTACCGCGATCTGGAACTTACGCTCGAATCGCCCGGCATTTACGATGAATTTCTGCTTCATCTCGCCCGCCGCGGTCTGCCTGTTCCCGAGTCGAACATTCTCCGCGACTGGCCCCAGCCGCATCAGAAAGACGAAGCGCTTATCCGCGTCTTCCGCGAAATCTATGAAGATCCGGAGCGCTACTGGGACGCCTACGAAATGTGCGAGAAGCTGATCGACATCGAAGAATATTTTCAGCTCTGGCGCTTCCGCCACCTGAAGACTGTCGAGCGCATCATTGGTTTTCGCCCTGGCACAGGCGGCTCATCCGGCGCGGCATTTCTAAAGGAAGCCCTGAATCTGACTTTTTTCCCCGAGCTCATCGCCGTCCGCACGGGTTTAAACCAGAAATGAGAAATGCGATTGCCGCATTGGGCAAAGGCCCGCTGGAAGAGCCGGCACTCGCCCGCCACGTCTTCCCGCTATTCTCAAAAGTGCTGGACGGGAGCGGCATCTACCTCGCCAACCACTCGCTCGGCCGTCCGCTCGATCAGACCTCGCTTGACGTCGCCGAAGCTCTGGAGCTTTGGCATACGAAGCTAGGCAGCGCTTGGGACGGTTGGCTGGCCGAACAAGCCGCTTTCCGGTCCCGCCTCGCGGAACTAATTGGCGCGGCCCGCGCCGACTGCATCGTGTCCAAGACTTCGGCCGGCCAAGGATTGCGCACTGCGCTCAATGCCCTTCCCGGTACACCGCGTGTTGTCGCCACCAGAGGTGAATTCGATTCCGTCGATCTCATTCTCAAGCAGTATGCCGCTCGACAACGGATTCAAGTCCGCTGGGTCGAACCAGGCGAGAATGACCAATTCCGTTTAGAGCCGCTCGTTGAAGCCGTCGCAGCGGGCGCTGATCTCGCCGTCGTCTCGCAGGTGATGTTCACTACCGGACAGGTGATGCACGGGCTCGATCGGCTCGCCGACGCCTGCCACGCAAGTGGCGCGCGGCTGCTAATTGATGCCTATCATGCAATCGGTGTATTCCCCGTCGATGTCGCCGAGCTTCATGCCGATTTCGTCATCGGTGGCAGTTACAAATATCTGCGCGGCGGTCCCGGAGCGTGCTTCCTCTATATCTCACCGGAAGCTCTCGCGAGCGGGCTCGCACCGCTCGATGTGGGCTGGTTCGGCAAGCGGGATGCTTTCCTCTACCAGCGCCCCGACCCTCCCCAGTTCGCCTACGGCGGCAACGCATTCCTCGAGTCCACACCTCCGGTTGTCACTTACTATCAGGCTCGCGCCGGTCAGCAGTTTACGCTCGCAATGGGCGTTGCCCGCATTCGCGAATACCAGCTCGACCGTCTCGCACGCCTCAAACGCTACCTGGCGGATGCCGGCATTGAATCAACCGGCGCCGATGCTGATCACGGAGCGTTCCTAACCATCCACCACCCCGAAGCGGCATACCTCGCATCCGCTCTCGCAAAACATGGCATCCACACTGACGCCCGAGGCCATTATCTGCGCCTCTGCCCCGACGTACTCACCCGCGATGAAGAGCTGAAAACGGCTGCAGATGTCCTGCATGACGTTCTCCTTCGTGAATAAACCTACAACTCCGCCAGCAACCCCGCTAGCAGCGCCGTACGGTCCGCGATTCGGTCGATCAGGATGCTCTCATTGACCGCATGCGCGCCTTCCCCCACTCCGCCGATTCCATCGAGCGTGGGCACGCCCAGCGCTGCCGTGAAATTTCCGTCTGAACCGCCGCCGCTCAGCGTTTCGTCCACCCTCACGCCGAATTCGGCAGCAATTTTTTTCGCCTTCCCGAACAGGCCTACAATCGCCTTGCTTCGCTCCATCGGGGGCCGGTTCAGACCGCCCTCGATCCGCAGCTTGCAGCGTTTATCGACGGGCCGCAACGCGCGGAATTTCTTGTCCAGCGCTTCCGCATCTTTCATCCGCACCGCCCGAATGTCCACGTCGATGCGCGCCTCCGCCGGCACCACGTTCGTCCGCGTTCCGCCCGCGATGATGCCTGGGTTCACCGTGATCCCGCGCTTCAGATTCGTGAAGTCCGCTATTCGCTCCACCTGCCGCGCCGCTTCTAGAATTGCGTTCGCTCCATTTTCGAAATCGACGCCCGCATGCGACGCCTTCCCTTCAACCCAAACCGTATAATTCCCCACCCCCTTGCGTGCCGTCTTCAGTTTTCCATCGAGCCCGGTCCCCGGTTCCAATACCAGCACGCAATCGCTTTGCTTCGCTTCGGCTTCCGTCAATGGGCGCGACGTTCGGCTGCCCACCTCTTCTTCGGACACGACGAACATCACCACTTTCCGCTTCACCTCCACGTCCAGTTCTCGCAAGGTCCGGGCTGCATACAGGAAAAACGCCATGCCCGATTTCATGTCCAGCACTCCCGGCCCCCACAGCCGCCCTTCCGCTTCCCGAAACGGCATGCCTTTCAACGTGCCGAGCGGCCACACGGTATCCGAATGGCCCACCCCGAGAATCTGTCCTTTCTTCTTACGCCCGGGCAAATCGAATTCCAGCCGCAGATGTTTTCCATACCCGTCCGAGGCAATGGTCTTGGCGCTGGCGATGTCGCGCGTGCGTTCTATCATCAAATCGACGAACCGGTTTACGTCGCGCGGCGAATCACTCGGCGATTCGCACTCCACCATCTCTCGAATCAGTCCGGCAATCTCCGATTGCTTGTCAATCGCATAACGCAGGTAAGGGTGCATCGGTTGTTATAATAGCCCTTCTCTTTCACATCCATGGACGTTCAAGAGATCTCCGAAATCCTGCCCCATCGCTACCCGATGCTGATGGTTGACCGGATTCTCGAGGTCACTGAGGACACCGTAATCGGAATCAAGAACGTCACGGCGAATGAGCCTCACTTCATGGGGCATTTTCCCGGCTATCCCGTAATGCCCGGCGTCATGATCATCGAGGCCATGGCCCAAGTGGGCGGCATTCTGGTGGCAACGGTCGCTCCTCATACCCGCGGCAGAATCATGTTTCTCGCTTCCGTCGAAGACGCCAAGTTTCGTAAACCTGTCGTGCCAGGCGATCAGTTGCGCATCGAAATGAAGTTAATTCGCCTCAAGACCACCATTGCCAAAATGCAGGGTGTCGCGAGCGTAGATGGCCAAATCGCCGCAGAGGCCACGCTGATGTGCAAACTGACCGATCAACTCTCAGCTATTCAGCCCACTCGTAAGGCAACCGAGCCTCAGATGGCTTGACCCTCAGGATGGCGATTCACCAGACAGCCATCGTCGATCCTCACGCCGAGATTTCTCCTGACGCTGAAATCGGTCCCTATTGCATCATCGGCGCCGGTGTCGAGATCGGTCCCCGCACTCGGCTCCTCGCGCACATCTATCTAGAGGGCAAGCTGACCATCGGCTCCGATAACATCTTTTATCCCTATTGTTCGTGCGGCGTAACGCCTCAGGACAAGAAATACAAAGGCGAGCCGTCGGAAACACGCATTGGGAACGGCAACTCCATCCGCGAATTCGTAACCATCAATCGTGGTACCGAGGGTGGCGGTATGCTCACCTCCATCGGAGACGGTAATCTGCTCATGGCTTACGTCCACGTCGCCCACGACGTCATCATTCACAACCACACCATCCTCGCTAACAGCGTCACGTTCGCTGGTCACGTCACCGTAGACGACTACGCCAACATAGGCGGCCTCAGCGCCATCCATCAGTTCTGCCGCATCGGCCGTCACGCCATGATCGGAAGCTATAGCGTCATCAAGCAAAGCGTTTTGCCCTATTCCATCACCGCTTCCGATCACAAAGTAGAAGTCTATGGCGCAAACCGCATCGGCTTGGAACGGCGCGGCTACTCTTCCGAAGCAATTGAACCGCTTCAAAACGCGTTTCGGATCCTCACGCGCTCGGGCTTGAATACCACCCAGGCTCTCAGCCGCATCGAAGAGGAAATTCCTCAGAGCCCGGAAGTGAGAGAACTTCTCGAGTTCATCCGAAATTCGAACCGCGGCTTTATCAAGTAGGCGTTTGTGCGCTATGGACTAATCGCGGGCAATGGACGGTTTCCGCTACTCGCTCTGGATGCGGCAGTGCGCGAGGGGCATGAAGTTGTGGTAATCGCTATCGAAAATGAGGCCGCGTCCAATCTCGCGCAGTTCGCCTCGTCGCTTCACTGGATCAACATCGGCCAGCTCGGGAAATTGGTCGAGATTCTAAAGCGCGAGCGAATCACCGAAGTGATGATGACTGGTCAGGTCAAACATGTCAGCCTGTTCTCCTCTGTCAAACCCGACTGGCGGCTGGTGAAGCTGCTGGCCTCGTTGAAGGAGAAGAACACCGCCTCGCTTATCGGCGGCATTCAAGGAGTGTTGCGCGAGGAAGGCATTGAGCTAGTGGATTCGACCCGCCTGTTGAAACCGCTGCTTGCGCCTGAAGGCACTCTCACCAAACGGAAACCTACGAAAGAAGAAGAGGCCGATATTCGCTATGGCCGGCGCATCGCTTCGGTACTCGCGTCGGAAGATATCGGTCAAAGCGTCGCCATCAGCGAGAAGGCGTGCGTCGCCGTGGAAGCCATGGAAGGGACCGACGCCATGCTCCGCCGCGCAGCAACTTTGACAAATGGCAAGCCGCTTCGTTTGGTAAAAGCCTCGCGTGGCCGCGCTCACCTGCTCTTCGACGTCCCCGTTGCCGGCCTGACTACTATCGAAACGATGATTGAAACGCAGACCACTGCACTGGCAGTGGATGCCGGCCGGACGCTGCTGCTTGATAAAGACGAAATGATCAAACGGGCGAATGAAGCCGATCTTGCAATCGTGGGGTACGCTCCTCTCGGGGAAGCTGCCTCGTGAGGCCGATCCGTGCGGCCGTCATTGGAGCCGGCTCCTTCGGGCAGAACCATATTCGCGTAATCCGCCAGCTCGAGGGTGTCGATCTCGCGGCGATTGTGGATACCGATCCGGCCCGAGGGTCCGTTACCGCGATTGAACCGATCCTAGGCCAGATCGACGCAGCCATCGTGGCGACTCCGACCGTCACTCACGAGCAGATCGCTACCCCGTTGCTCGAAGCGGGCATTGATGTGCTCGTCGAAAAACCTATTGCGGACTCGTCGGCGGCCGGCGAGCGACTGGCGCGGCTGGCTCAAGAGCATGGCCGGGTCCTTCAGGTTGGGCATCTGGAGCGCTTCAACCCGGCGGTCCTGGCGCTCGAAAGCCGGGTGACGGTCCCACTCTTCTTCGAGATTCACCGGCTCAGCGTCTTCACCCCGCGGAGCCTGGACGTGGACGTGGTGCTCGACCTGATGATTCACGATCTCGATATCGTGCTTAGCTTTACCCGGGAATTACCAAACGAAATCCGCGCGGCCGGGATCTCGGTTCTCTCCTCGAAAGTAGACATCGCCAACGTTCGCCTTTCATTCGCCAGCGGATGTGTGGCCAACCTCACCGCCAGCCGAGTGTCCACGGAAAAGGTTCGTAAGCTGCGTCTCTTTCAGCCGGGCGAGTACATTTCGCTCGATTACCAGAGGCAAGATGCCTTGCGGGTTGCTGTGCGAAACGAACCCAAGATTGGGTTCGAATCGTTACCCGTTACCCCTGGCGAACCGCTCGAACTGGAACTCAGGGCGTTTTTCGCGGCGGTGCGGGAGCGCTCGCAACCGAAAGTGGATGGGTTCCAGGCCACTAGCGCCTTGCGAGTGGCCGAAGCGATTCTTGATAAAATCAAGGAACACTCCTACTTAGTTACAGACACAGTGCGCCGGGCTAACCTGCGCAATCCAAAGAACGTCCTTTAAAGCGTTGGCAGATATGACAGCAGTTGCGGAGCAGACATCCGCCGAGGTCTCGGCTCCCGAGCTGAACCTCCTGCTTCAGTGGCCGAACGAAGGATCGCGTTCCCATTGGGCCGCGATTATCTCGGCTTCACTCGCCGTCCATGCAGTTCTGCTTCTATTGGCCATCCAGCTCCCCAGTTTTCGAAGCCAGAGCGAACCGGAACAGCGGGTCGTCGTCAGGCGCATTCCGCTTTACATGCCACGCGACATTCTGACCCAGAAAGCTCCCAACCGGCAGAAGGTTTCGAAGCAAATTGACTTGGCGGATCTGCTTGCGTCACAGCAGGCGCAGGCTCGACAAGCCGCAGCCAAGCCGAGCGTGAAGCATTTCGAACTGCCCAAGCAAGCTGTTCCGCAAAAGCCGATTAAAGCCAGCCCGCAGATCCTGCCGGAAGCCCCACAAGTCGCGCTGAACCAGGCAGCGGGACCTCCTCCGCCCGGCGCCGCCAACGGGATTACCGCGCCGCCTCCACCTGCACCAGCCGAACAGCCATTTCAAAATGTAGGCACCGAAGCGCCGCCGAACCCGCATCCGAAGCTTGCTCCCCCGAAGAATCCGGTTCAAGCTGCGATCAAAGGACTGGCGCAGGATGGCAGCGGCCGCCGCTTGGTAGTCACAGACGACAATTCATCAGAGCCGATACCGGGCGCACCCGGATCAGTCGGACGGATGGGTGCCCAGCATGCGGCAGTCGAGCTGCAGAGCGACCCGCAAGGCGCCGATTTCAAGCCATACCTGACACGAATTTTGGCGATTGTGCGTGCTAACTGGCGCCGGGTAATCCCAGAGAGCGCTCGCATGGGCACGCTGCGTGGCCGCACGGTTCTCGAATTCATCATCAACCGCGACGGGAGCATTCCGAAGCTGGTCACGGCAGATCCGTCCGGCTCGGAGCCGCTCGATCGCGCCGCGGTGGCTGGCCTTAGCATGTCGAATCCGCTTCCCCCGTTGCCTGCCGATTACACCGGAATGCAAGTTCGGCTGGCGTTCTCCTTTAGCTACAACATGCCGTCTCAATGAGCGCACCGGATCAGCCGCGAAGTGTAATTGGCATCAAGACTGCAATGATTCTGTTTGCGTTGCTTGCAGTGTTCGCATTTGCGTCGCTGAAGGGACCGGCTCTTTACGTTGCGCTGCTGATCGTGCTGTTATTAGCCGCGAAGGCGTTTGTGCATTACCTGCGCGGGCGCATCGAGTAACTGGTTGAAATCCACCAAGGCGGTGGATTGCAGCCGAGTAGCGCGTCAATAACTCTTTTCGATGCAAGACCCTGGAGTGGCGAAACGCGTGCATTACATTTTCCGTCCGAATGAATGAGGAAGCAATGAAAACAAAAAATATAAGCTCCCTGAGAACTGCATCCTACTGTCTTTCTATAAGTATTCTGGCGGCGAGTACGCTGCTCTATGCGCAGGATTCCAGCGGTGGTTGGAAGCGCGTCGGCGATGCGCCCGCCGCACCCGACACCGCAACAGCGGCTTCGACAGCGAACACCAACATCAGTCAGAACAGCGGCTATCCGGCAATGCAACAGCCCGCCGATCCAAACCAGCAGAGCCAGCAACCTGAGCCTACGCAGCCGCCTCCTCCCGGCTACAACCAGGGCGCGTACGGCGGGCAGGCCGGGTACGGCCAAGGTGGGTACGGCCAAGGAGGCTACCAACAGCCCAATTACCAGCAGCCGCCGACACCCGCGCCGCAACCAGTTCCCGCTCAACTGACAATCCCGGCAGGTACATATATAACGGTACGCGTAAATCAGTTCCTTTCGTCCGACAAGAACCAGGTGGGAGATGCCTTCTCCGCCACCTTGGTGCAGCCATTGGTCGTGAACGGGGTTGTAATTGCTGAACCTGGGCAGACAATCGGCGGCCGTGTTGCGGAAGCGAAGAAAGCAGGACGTATCGAAGGCGTTGCGCGGCTGGGCCTGCAACTGACCACACTCACGCTGGTGGATGGACAGCAGGTTCCGATTCAGTCCCAACTGATCAGCCGCAGCGGTCCCACATCGGTTGGGCAAGATACCGGCGCGATCGTGGGCACAACGGCGCTGGGCGCGGCAGTCGGTGCTGCGGCGGACTGGGGGCGTGGAGCAGCGATTGGCGCTGGAGCCGGTGCAGCAGTTGGCATTATCGGCGTGCTTGTCACGCGCGGCCATCCGAGCATCATCACTCCCGAACAGGTATTGACGTTCAAAATTGAAACGCCGGTGACTATTTCGACAACGCAAGCGCCCCAAGCGTTCCGGTACGTGCAGCCATACGAGTATGAACAATCTAGTGGCGGCGGACCGGGTTATGGCGGTCCGGGCTACGGTGGCCCCGGTTATGGCAGCCAATACTATGCGGCAGCAGCACCTCCGCCTTACTACTACGGTTACCCCTATTACTACGCCGGTTACCCATATTACTGGTGGCCCGGATTCGGCTTTTATTGGGGAGGCGTTTACGGCCGCGGATTCTATGGCGGACGCTTTTATGGCGGACGCGGATTCTACGGTGGACGCGGCTTCTATGGCGGCGGAGTCGGACATGTGGGCGGCGGCGCAGTTGGCCATGCCGGCGGCGGCGGTGGCGGCCATCGATAAACGGATATTTTTCGCGCAAAACGGCCATCAAACGGCCTTTGCGCTGGCATAGCAGCGATCACTGCCTTGGGGCTGAAGGGTCAACGAAACCTTTCAGCCCTTTTTGTTTAACACCTTGGTTAACATCGCGGCTAAAAGCCCTTTTCCATTGGCATGGCGAACGGCGGTTCGATCAGGAAATCGGCATCACGAATATCGAGAATAGCTTGCCGGATTGATTGTTCTTTGGCTGGTTCAGTTGTTACCACAAACGGCAAGTCGCGCCAATCTTCTCTCGGCAGTTGCAGCACCGCATCGATTCCAATCTCGTGCTTCGCCAGTATAGTTGCAAGCGTGGCGATGATGCCTGCCTTGTCCTCGACCCGAAAACGCAAGTAGTAGGGCAGCTTTTGTGTAGCCGCGGGCAGCGGTTTGTATTCGCCTAGCCGTTCATGCGCGAAGGGGCTCACACGCTCCGGGCTTCCGAAGCGGATCTCACGCGCCACGCGCATCAGATCGCTGACAACGGCTACGCCTGTAGGCTTCGATCCGGCTCCGCGGCCGTAGTAGAACGTGTCATCGCCATACGCTCCGCGTATCCAGATTGCGTTGTAAGCCCCCTGGACATGGGCCAGAATCGCCGATTGCGGAATGAGGCTGGGCCGCACCGAAAGCAAGAGCCCGTCATCACTTTGCCGCGCAAGACACAACAGCCGGATTGTGTGTTGCAACTGGTGGGCGTATTGAAAGTCCACCGGCATGATGCGCCGTGTGCCTTCGGTATAGATATCGGCCGGAGTCAGCTTCTCGCCAAACGCGAGCGCGGCCAGAATCGCGAGCTTAGAGCGCGCATCGAGTCCGTCAATATCGGCAGAAGGATCGGCCTCCGCATAACCGAGCTGCTGCGCCTCCGAAAGAACAGATTCGAAGGCGGCGTGGCTCTTTTCGATTTCGGTGAGGATGAAGTTGCTGGTTCCGTTCAATATGCCGTAGAGCTCAAGGACGCGATCTCCCGCGATGCCTTCGCGCAAAACGGTGTGGATCGGGATGCCGCCCGCGACACTTGCTTCCATTGCGAGATTCACGCCGTTCTGATTTGCCAACAACCACAACTCGGCGCCCCGGAGCGCCATCAGTTCCTTGTTGGCAGTTACTACCGACTTGCGATGCCGAAGAGCTTCTTCGATAATATGGCCGGCGGTTGCGGTTCCACCGATTGCCTCGACGACGATGTCGATCTCGGGATCGCAGACCACGTCTCGCCACTCACTGGTACGCACGACGGCGCCGCCGAAGGAAGGCAATTTTTTCTGCTTTACATTGCGGCTGCATACCGCTCTCACTTGCAGTGGGAACCCGAGCTTTTCCTCGATTGACTGCGCGTTGGCGGTCAAGATCTCAAGCGTCCCGAGACCGACGTTTCCGAGCCCGATGACCGCAACGGCGACCCCCAGTTGCGCACCACCGTCCGTTCGTCTGCGCATCATAAGTGTTTTTGAAGGGCGCGCAAAACGGTCGCGGCAGAGAGCGCGCCCGCCAAAAATTCAGCGAGCAAAGTGCCGCCTGGCGGCGCGGTTCCGCATCCTTTGCGCTTATGATAGCAATCGTATGGGCCGCACCCGCCGAGCTGTTTTACTTTGGGTGGGCGCCTCCGCGCTGGCCGCCGCCCAAGACCAGTCGCAGCAGCCGGCGCCGACGCCCCAGCTTCCGCCTCTAAATCCCAACGAAGACCAACGGCTGCCGAATGGGAAATCGCAAAAGAATGAAATCGCGAAGGAAGAACATAAGCAGGCGTTAAAGGATACCGACGAGTTAATTGCCGTCGCCCAGCAGCTCAAAGAGGAGCTACAGAAAGCGGGCGATTATGTCGTGCCGGTGTCCTCGGTAAAGAAGACGGAAGAAATCGAGAAGCTGGCGCGCAAGATTCGCGGACGGCTCAAAGAATAGCTACTGCGAAAGCAAGCTGCCGCGCTAAAGCAATGCCGTGCTAATCTGCCTGACAGCGGCGACTCCATCTGATGCCTACCGTTCGCGACAAAAAACAGCTCATGAGCGCATCGGAGATTGACCGGACCCTGGTCCGTCTCGCGCACGAGGTGCTCGAGAAGACAACCGATCTCGACCGGCTTGCTTTCGTCGGCATTAAGCGGCGCGGGGTTCCACTTGCACAACGCCTGGCGGCGAAAATTCTGGCGCTAGAGGGGCTGAAGATCCCGGTTGGCATTCTCGACATCAATCTGTATCGCGACGATCTTTCGACAGTTGCCGAGCGCCCGGTGCTCAACGCGCGGCAGATTGATTTCCCTGTGGTAGGAAAAGACATCGTCCTTATGGATGACGTGCTTTATACCGGAAGAACGATACGCTCGGCCCTCGATGCGCTGTTCGATCATGGGCGTCCGGCACGCGTTCAGCTCCTGGTGCTGATTGATCGCGGGCACCGCGAGCTTCCCATCGAAGCGCGGTATATAGGGCGCATGGTACAGACCAGCTCCAACGAGATCATCGAGGTTAAATTCCAAGAGGTCGACGGCCAGGAGAGAGTGATGCTGGTGGAGCGTGTGGATGATAGCCGCGCTCAAGCTTCTCCCGCGCATTCGGCATGAGCAGGCTGGTCGTCAAGAACGGCCGCGTGGTGGATCCCGCGCAGAATCTGGACCGCGTGTGCGACCTCGCTATTGAAGACCGCACGATTCGCGAGATCGCGGAAAACATTTCGGCCACCGGCGCAGAAGAATTCGACGCTTCGGGGCTGATTGTAGCGCCGGGATTCATCGATATGCATGTGCACCTGCGCGAACCGGGGTTTGAGCATGCGGAGACCATCGAAACCGGCACGCTGGCAGCCGCGGCGGGAGGGTTCACGTCGGTGTGCTGCATGCCGAACACGAATCCGGTGAACGACAACGCGGAGATCACACGATACATATATGAACGCGCGCGGCAATCGGCTTCCGCGAATGTCTACGCGATCGGCGCGATTACCAAGGACAGCCTGGGCGCGGAATTGACGGATCTGGAAGCCATGAAGCGGGCCGGAATTGTTGCGATTTCAGACGACGGCAAGCCGGTGATGAATGCCCGAGTGGCGCGGAAGGCGATGGAGGCCGCGGCGGCGCTCGCGCTGCCATACATCGAGCACTGCGAAGATCTGGATTTGAGCGATGGCGGTGTCATGCACGAGGGAGCTCGCTCCGCGGAGCTGCAGCTTCGGGGCATTCCGCGAAGCTCAGAAGACGTGATGGTGGCGCGCGACATCATT
This sequence comes from Bryobacteraceae bacterium, assembly GCA_035502635.1. Lineage (GTDB taxonomy): Bacteria > Acidobacteriota > Terriglobia > Bryobacterales > Bryobacteraceae > Bog-105. The sequence goes on along the minus strand of DATJUG010000002.1, from coordinate 6,176 downwards.
CTTGCAGAAGCGACGGGCGCGCATTATCACGTGGCGCACATCTCGTCTAAGTTTTCGGTGGAGATGGTCCGGCTTGCAAAGCAGCGAGGGCTGCGGGTCACTTCAGAAGCAACGCCACATCACTTCGTATTGGCAGATTCCGATATTCCGGCCGGCAATTGCAACTACAAGATGAAGCCGCCGCTGCGAGATTCGAGCGACGTCGAGGCGGTCACGCGCGGTCTCGTGAACGGAACAATCGATGCGATTGCGACCGACCATGCGCCGCATCCTGAGTCAGAAAAGCGGCAGGTGTTTGAGCGCTGTCCATTCGGCATTATCGGGCTCGAAACAGCGATGGGCCTTGCGCTCGAGCGGCTGTATCATTCGGGCAAACTGAGCCTCATGCAACTGGTTCGATTCTTTACGCAGGGCCCGGCGGAGATTCTGTCACTCGATCGGGGAACGCTGTTGCCCGGGTCAGCGGCGGACCTGACGATTTTCGGGCTCGATTTCGAGTGGATATACGACGTGAATGGATCGGCGTCGAAGAGCCGCAACACGCCGTTTCACGGGCGCAGGTTCCGCGGTGGGAACGTTGCGACCATACTTGCCGGAGAGATCAAGTGGCAGCGCGAAGAGCGACGAGGAGCGCAGATTCCTCCTCATCAGCGACGGTTCGCATGTCCAGAATGATTTTGTCGCGCTCAATACGAGCGATCACGGGAACGGCGGCGCTGCGGAGCCGGCGCTCGAACGCGGTTGCGCTAGGGACGGCGAGCTCGACGACCCAGGTGGGTAACGTCTGATCCGGTGTCGATCCGCCGCCGATAGGCGATTCGCTTTCGCGGACAGTGGCATCGATATCTGCGAGCTGGCGAGCGACCCGCTCGGCGCGAGCGCGGATTTCGTCGAGCGGAGCGAAGATCATTCGCAGCGTTGGGATTGCTTCCCAGCGTTCCGAAAGCAGGTGCCGCAGTGTGGTCTCAAGCGATTCGACGATTAATTTGTCGATGCGAAAGGCGCGGTACATGGGATTGCGGCGTATTCGCGCCACGAGATCGGTGTCGCCTGCAATGATGCCGCTTTGAGGACCACCGAGCAGTTTGTCGCAACTGAATGAGACGAGGCTGACGCCGGCAGCCAGGCTTTCGGAAACCAGCGGCTCATCCAATCCTTTGGCGCGCAGGTCAACCAGGCAGCCGCTGCCGAGGTCTTCATAAACAGGAATGCCGCACTCGCGCCCGAGCTGGGCCAGTTCGTTTAGTTCCGGGCGCGCTGTGAATCCACTGATGCGAAAGTTCGATGGGTGCACGCGCAAGATGAGGCGTGATCTTTCGTTGATGGCCTGCCGATAGTCGTTTAGACAAGTGCGATTCGTGGTGCCGACTTCGCGGAGAACGGCTCCGGAGCGCGACATGATCTCAGGGATGCGAAAGCCGTCACCGATTTCGATGAGTTCGCCGCGCGAGACGATGACTTCGTATCCGGCGGCGAGTTCGTTGAGAACCAAGTAGACCGCGGCGGCATTGTTGTTGACGACGACGGCGGATTTCCCGAGCAGCGCTTGCAGCAGTTTCTGCGTGTGGGCATCGCGCTTGCCGCGTTTGCCGTTGTGGAGCTCATATTCAAGATTCGAATAGCGCGGAATGGGTTTGAAATTCGAGAGCGGAGCGCGTCCTAAATTCGTGTGGAGAACTACACCGGTGGCATTGATCACTGGCCGAAGAGAGGGCGACATCAGTTCGGCGAGACGTTCTTCGACAGCCTGTTCGATGGGCGTGTCGCTAGGAATTGAGCCCGACAGTAAATTTTCGCGGCGCTCGGCTAGAACAGCACGAACTTCATTTGCGACCAGCGATTGCGGGAGGCCGTTTGCGCACTTTAGCGTGCGCAGCACCTGGTCTACAGATGGCAGAGCCCGCAACGAATTCATTTATGCGATTGCTCGTTGAGTCAGCACTTGCTTCAGGTATTTGCCGGTGTAGGAGCCGGGGATTGTCGCGACGTGCTCCGGGGTTCCTTGCGCCACAATGCGGCCGCCCGCTTCCCCGCCCTCGGGGCCGAGATCGATAATCCAATCGGCGGCCTGAATCAGATCCAGATTGTGTTCGATCACCAGGACGCTTCCGCCATTGTGAATCAAACGCTCAAAGGATTGCAGCAGCTTTGCGATATCGTCGAAGTGCAATCCGGTGGTTGGCTCATCGAAGAGAAACAACGTGCCTTCGCAGCTCGCTTGAGCCAGGTGAGCGGCAAGTTTCACGCGCTGCGCCTCGCCTCCGCTCAGGGTGGTTGCCGATTGCCCGAGCCGCAGATACCCCAAGCCGACATCTTGGAGCACCTTCAGGCGCGCCGCGAGTCGCGGAGTGTCCGCAAAAAACGACAGCGCCTCACGCACGGTGAGCTGCAGCACCTCATGAACGTTCAGACCTTTGTATCGAATATCGAGTATGGTTGGCTTGTAGCGAGTGCCCTTACATTCTTCGCAAACCAGTTCCACGTCTGCGAGGAATTGCATCTCCACGGTAATAGTTCCATCGCCCTGGCAGGTTTCGCATCGGCCGCCCGGGACGTTGAACGAAAAATAACCCGGCGAATAGCCGCGCTTTTGCGCCTGCGGCGTGCACGCGAAGAGGTCTCGGATCAAATCGAAAGCCTTGACGTAGGTAACCGGATTCGAGCGCGGCGTTCTGCCGATGGGGGATTGATCGACCATTATGGCGCTTGTCAAAAGATCGGTACGTTCCGTGCGCTTCAGAGGCAGCTTTCGGGCCGTAGGACTCTCGTCGTCTTGCAGCGACATCTGCCGTTCTTTATTCAGCTCCAAATCGAGCGCACGATAGATCACGTCATGCACGAGGCTCGACTTACCCGACCCCGACACACCGGTAACTACGACCATCAGTCCCAGTGGAATTTCGACATCGATGTTCTTGAGGTTGTTGGCGCGCGCGCCGAAGAATCGAATCACCTTCTTGGGATTCACCTTGCGCCGGTCAAGCGAGCGAGAAACGACCATTTCGCCGCGCAGATATTTTCCGGTAAGCGATTGGGCGGACTCGCGGTCTTTAGATGACGGCGGCTGCAGCAATTGCTGATAGCTTCCGGCGAATATGACGCGCCCGCCATTCTCACCAGCGCCTGGGCCTAGATCGAGAATATGATCCGCTTCGGCCATGATTTCCGGATCGTGCTCGACGACGATGATGGTGTTGCCGAGCTCGCGCAGATCTTTCAGGATCTGAATCAGGCGGGCAGTGTCGCGGCTGTGAAGGCCGATGGACGGCTCATCCAAAACGTAGATTGCGCCTACTAATCGCGAGCCCAAACAGGTTGCGAGCTGGATGCGTTGCGCCTCGCCACCGGAGAGCGTGGCAGAAAGGCGATCGAGCGTGAGATACTCCAGCCCGACATCATTGAGAAACTTACAACGCTGCCGAATTTCGTCGAGTACGCGATCGGCTATCTCCGATTCTTCGGGGCTCAGCGTCAGGGCGTCGAAGAATTCACGCGCGCGCGCAATATTCATGCGAGAGACCTCGGCGATGTTGCACTGATCGAGCCGCACCCATAGCGCTTCGGGACGGAGACGGGCTCCGCGGCAAGCCGGGCACTCGGTATAGGCGCGGTAGCGGCTCATGAAGACGCGCACGTGCACTTTGTATTTCTTGCGCTCCACTTCGCCGAAGAAGCGATAAATGTGCCCGCGCACGAACTCCTTTTCATCGCGCTTGAGCTCGGCGTAGGGCACGTTCAAGCGTGCTTTGCCTTTAGCCTTTGGCCTGAACTCTTCGTTGTAATACCAGGTGTATTGAGGTTTGGTCCAGGGATCGACTGCGCCGTCCTGGATGGAAAGCGAGGGGTCGGGGATGATCAGATCCAGATCATAATCGATGGTGTTGCCGAAGCCCTGGCAGACGGGACAGGCGCCTATGGGGTTATTGAAGCTGAATAGCGGCGGCTCCGGCATCGCGGCGACGAGGCCGCATTGCTTGCATGCAAATTTTTCACTGAAATGGAAGCTTTGGGCGTCTGAATCGGGCGCGCCGGCGGCCTCGAAGAAAATCTCGCCGGCTTCGCGATAGCAGATTTCCACGGTATCGACAATGCGCTGGTGCAAATCGGGGCGGATGACAATGCGATCGGCGAGTACGTAGAGAGGCTTGGAGAAATCAATTTCGAGCAGCGATTCGGGAGTTGAAAACTCGAAGGTGCGGCCGTTCTGAAAGAGCCGGTTGAAGCCCTTCTTGCGCAGATCGAAGAGGCGATCGCGCAGGGCGGCGGCTTGCGTGCCCCCCTCGGACTTTTCGGCGGTTTGATTGGCTGACGCGTCGACCTTTCGGCCGGGGTCTTGGGTCGCGGCGGTCACCGGAAACAGCGCGTACCAGCGCGAACCCTCCGGCTGAGCGAGCATCGTATCGGCGACCTGATCGACGGTGTCACGCTGGATGCGCGTGTCGTCATTCGGGCAGTAAGTGCGGCCGGCGCGTGCCCAGAGGAGGCGCATAAAATCGTAGAGCTCCGTTGCGGTTGCGACGGTTGAGCGCGGGTTGCGGGTGGTGTTTTTCTGGCGAATCGCGATGGGCGGAGCGATTCCGAGAATTTCATCGACATCCGGCTTTTCCATGCGCTCGAGAAACTGGCGTGCGTAGGCAGAGAGCGATTCCACGTATCGCCTTTGTCCTTCCGCATAAATGGTGTCGAAGACGAGCGACGACTTACCCGAACCGGATACGCCGGTCACGACGGTCAGCACGTTGTGCGGAATATCGACGTCGATATTTTTCAGGTTGTGAACACGCGCGCCGCGGATGGCAAGGACAGGCCTGGACGCGGCAGCCACCTCTTCGGCGACGGTCGATTCACAAGACGCTAAGCTGGAGTCTTCCGGCATCTTAAATCTGGTTTTGGTTCAATCCACGCGCCGGCACTGATGCGACAGCTTTGGGGGGTTCTTCCTTAGTATAGGATGCGGCGGGCATCGGATAAAAGTGCGGCAGGCAACGGGCAGATGCGGCTAAGCATGCTTTCGGCGAGCGAAGTGATCGAATTTCGCGCGAATCTGCTTGATTGGTTCGCCCGGCATCAGCGCGATTTGCCTTGGCGGCGCACGCGCGATCCTTACGCTATTTGGATTTCCGAGATCATGTTGCAACAGACACGCGTGGCATCGGTGATCCCGTACTACGAGCGCTTTCTGTCGCGCTTTCCTACCTTCCAAGCGCTTGCGGACGCTCCCGAGGCGGAACTGCTGGCGCATTGGGCAGGGCTCGGTTACTATTACCGAGCGCGCAATCTGCAGAAGGCCGCGCAGGTGATACGCGAAAAAGGTAGGTTCCCGACGAGTTACGAAGAGATTCGATGTTTACCCGGAGTCGGCGACTATACGGCGGCGGCAATTGCGAGCATCGCCTTCCACCTGCCACACGCAGCATTGGATGGGAATGTGTTTCGCGTGCTGAGCCGGATGTGTGACGACGCGACTAACATTGCGTCGAGTGCGGGACGGAAACACTTCGCGAGGATCGCGGACGAACTACTGGATGGGACGGAGCCGGGGATGTTCAACCAAGCGATGATGGAACTCGGCGCAACTATCTGTCTGCCGAACAATCCGCAGTGCCTGCTCTGCCCGGTCGCGCGATTCTGCGGCGCGCGTGCGAGCGGACGGGAGAATGAATTGCCGGTAAAGATAGTCGCCACGCGATCGGTAGAGGAACACCGGACTGTATTTTGGATTGAACGGGGCGGCGCCTTACTTTTGTGGCAGCGCGCGGCAAACTCGCGCTTGATGCCGGGCTTTTGGGAATTGCCGGAGCGGGCGCAGTTGCCGGCCGTCGCGGTGGGGCGGAAGCTCGGATCATTTCGACACGGGATCACGTTTCATAACTATCGTTTTGATGTGGCGGAAGCGAGCGCGCCCGAGGATGCCGGGGCGTGTCAGTGGATCACGCTGGAGGTGCTGGCGAATTTGCCGCTGAGTACGGTTCTCAGGAAAGCCAAGGGAGTGGTTGGTAAGTATCGCGCCACAAATGAGCCCGCATCTATCGCCGCCGCGAGTGGATAACTTCCGCTACACTGACACACAAGAGGAATTTTATGTACAATCGCCTCGCGCTGATGTTTGTGTTAGTGGGCGCTGTTACAGCGTTCGGCCAATTTGCACCGGCGGCTCAGAGCGCGCCCGCGCAGGA
>DATJUG010000001.1:0-89081 GCA_035502635.1 Bryobacteraceae bacterium | reverse complement strand
GCTTCTGGGCCAGCTTCTCGCTCATTGCCTTTAAATCCTGCGCTGAATAGATGTCCACATGTTCATCGGCCCCCAGCGCGACTGTCGCCAGGGCCAGCACAACCGCAATGCGTCTCATGCAACAATCATCCTCCCTGTACTCACATCGCCTGAAGAGAATCGGGAACGCTCGATCCGACTATTACTCCCGCGAAACCGGCCGATAAGGTGATACAACAAATGAGCGAGCCAGTTACGTGGCTTATGCCCGTGAAGAACGGGATGCCCTATCTTCCGCTGACGCTGGAATCGATCGCTAACCAGACTTACAAGCGTCACACCATCATTGTCTGGGAGAACGGTTCAACCGACGGAACGGTCGAAGAATTGAGGCGATGGATACCGGCCAGAATACCCGGCGTGATCATCACAGGTCGAGTGATGAGCGTCGGCCGCAGCCTCGCAGCCCTGGTGGAGGCCGCGGGCACGGAACTTTGCGCCCGCATTGACGCCGACGATATCAACCAGCCTACTCGGCTCGAAAAGCAAGTTGCTCATATGCTCGCGCATCCTGATGTCGTGGCGCTCGGCTCGCAAGTCAGGCTCATTGATGCGCAGGGAGCGCCAACCGGCGGCCCATGGGAATGTCCCACCAACGACGCAGAGGCGCGATGGCGCACCCGTTGGCAGGCCCCCACGTCGCACCCGGCAACGCTGTTTCGAAAATCGGCCGTATTGCGAGCAGGCAATTACGCCGACATACAAAATGAAGATTCCGAACTCTGGATTCGGCTCAGCAAATTTGGTGAGATATATAGCTTGCCTGATGTCTTGTTACTTTACCGGCGGCACGAGGGAAGCGTGACGGGCAGTTGCACGGATCTCTTTGCTGACCAGCTTGAATGCGCTCGCCATGCCGCCAGCCACCTGTTCCCCGGCTTTTCTCCCGAACTGACGCTCGCCTTATGGCGCCTCACACATCCTGAACGTCTCGGCAAGCAAACCGGCCCTATACATGCCAAAGATATTTTTAATCTCTCGCGCGCGGCCGTACAGCTTGCCCGCGAATGCGGAAAATCAGACAACTATTTCAAAAACACTGACACCTATCGGGCCCAGGCTTACTGGTTCCGCAGAAATTTCCTGCATCGCCACGGTCTATTGAAGCTTGCCCACGTCGTTACTAACTTCAGCCGCCGTTCAGCGCCTCCGACCTCACAACCCACCCCTCAGCCGAGATAAGCCGGCGCTTTGAGGCAATCCTGGATGTTCCCCCAGTACACTGCTGCCAATTCACCGTGTTGCTTATTGGGCACACTGAAATTTAGCTCAGTATTAATTCTTTTGATTAACAGGATAGTAATTGAATTGTCATGCAATTGTAATATAGCCCGAGTTCAATAGATCACACTAGTTAAGACCCTGTAGGAGCTTAGGAGCTTTCGAATGAAGCGCATTCTGAAGTACTCTTCCACGTCTGTTGTGGTACTGATGATTGTTGGATCGGCCTTTGGTCAGACCGACCCCGGCGTACGGAACGGCACAATAGACGCCGGGTTCGGCCTCACCAGCGTCTCCGGCTCGTCACCCGATCCGAACAAGGTTGCGTTCTTTAACAATGGCTTCACTCGATTCGAGACAGCGAAAACGGTTACCGGCTCCTCGAACAATGGTCTGGGACCTCGGTTCAACTTAAACGCATGCGGACAATGCCACTCGCAACCGGCTAATGGGGGGAGTAGCCCGAGTTCGAGTGAGTTTCCGTTTGTTGGGGACAATCCCGAAAGTGAGGTGCTGAGCCGCGGAATTGCGTTCAGCCCCAACACCATCCCCTATTTCGTCTCGGCCAGCGGTCCAGTGCTGGAAGCCCGGTTCCCGTACTTCTTCACCAACTCGGGGGAGACCTCGGAACGGGACGGCGGTGTTCATGACCTGTACACCGTTCAGGGGAACCCCGATGCTTCGAGCTGTACTCTTGCGCAACCCCATTTCAACACGGCAGCCTCGTTCAACGACATCGTTTTCCGAATTCCTACGCCTGTTTTTGGCGCAGGCTACATCGAGAATATAGGCGAAGATACGCTGATCAACTTTTTCAACGGTGAGGTCGGCAATCCCTTCGGTGTCAGCGGCACTTTCAATTACAACGGGAACGATCGCACCATCAGCCGCTTTGGTTGGAAGGCACAGAACAAATCGATGCTGCTGTTCTCCGGTGAGGCCTTTAACGTGGAAATGGGCATCACGAATGAGTTGTTCCAGAACGAACGGCCCAACCCGGACGAGGAGAACAATTTCGTAGGACTGCCCAGCGGTTGCCTCAACCTCACTGGAACTGGATATCCGGAAGACAAAACCCCAATCAACACCAGTAATAGCGGCACTGCCGCGTCGAGCGATATCACGATGTTTGCCATTTTCATGCGGCTTCTGGAGCAGCCGACAGCGCGGCCCAGCGGGTACAGCACGGCCACCACTACCGTCACCGCAGCCTCTATTTCACGCGGCCAGACAGCTTTCAGTACCGTGGGGTGCGCTGCCTGCCATGCTCCGTCGCTTACGACGGATACCTCCAACCTCGACAGCGAACTGACCCACGCAACGGCCCATCTGTACTCCGACCTGGAGATACACCACATGGGTGGTTTGGCTGACAACATACTACAGGGTATGGCGATGGGCGACCAGTTCCGCACTTCGCCTCTGTGGGGCGTGGGACAGCGGATTTTCTTCCTCCACGATGGCCGCGCGTCCGACCTGCTGACCGCGATTCAGGACCACTGCCTGGCGCCAGTTAGTGGTAGTGGATTCCCGGCCTCAGAAGCGTGTACTGCTGAGGCGAACTTCGCAGCGCTGCCGGCAACCTCAGGCGGCGGCACTACAACGTCGCAGCAGGATGTGCTGAACTTCCTGCGCTCGCTGTAGTCTTTTCGTTTCGAATGGATTGGTCGCATAGCGCTCTACGGGATCGCGAACACGGCAAACGAGAAGTATGAAGAGACTCTTCCGTCTGCTGGCTTTTCTCGCTGTGTCCGCATCTTTGCCGGCCCGGGGACAAGACGCAATTCAAAGCAGTGTGCCCCGGAGCGGGGACTCTCCCAGCGCCACACCGCTATCAAAGAAAATCCCCGAGCGTGCGCTCCTGGCAACAGGCGCGTGGTCGAGCACGAGCGATTCCACGACACCGCTGCCCGAAGGCGGAAGCGTCGCCAATGGCGCGTATACGAATGCCTATTTCGGCTTCTCTTATAAGTTGCCTGCGGGGTGGATGGAAAAAGCCGCAGGTTCGCCTCCGTCGGCTACTGGGAGCTACGCTCTTACCCTACTCACGCCGGCTGATAATTACAAAGGATCCGGCCGAGGAACTATCCTGGTTACCGCTCAGGATATGTTCTTCACGCCAATCCCCTTGGCCAACGCAGTGGAACTGCTTAACTACACGAAAGCTCACTTACAGGGTGATTTGAAGGTGGAACTGGAGCCTACTGTGACCATGATCGCGGGCCAACCGTTTACCTCCTTTGCCTATTGGTCTCCCGGGACAGCGCTGTACTGGCATGTCTTGGCCACCGAGATCCGGTGCCATACGGTGCAATTTATTTTGATGAACCGCGATCCAAAGACGTTGGAAAGCCTGGTTCAGGAAGTGAACAGATTGAATTGGGCGGCAATTCCTTCAGAAACCGGCGCGGGACGGGACGACGCCCCGGTGTGCATCAAGGATTATGCGCGCGGGGAAAACGTGCTGGAGCGGAATGATCCCGTGTTTCCCGAGCACAGATTCAATCCTGTTCCGGTCCGGATCATCATCGACAAAGAAGGCAAAGTGAGGCATATACACTTTCTCACCGCCTTTCCCGATCAGGCAAAAACCACCACCGATGCCCTGGCGCAGTGGAGGTTCAAGCCATACCTGCGCGACGGAAAGCCGGTCGAAGTGGAAACCGGCATTATCTTTGGCCCCGAGCGGCACTTGGCGAAGCCGCCTGTCCGCGAAGCTACGCAATCGAACTCAATGACAGTAGCGAGCCAGCGTTAGCGGTGCGGCACGCCAGCCGGAATGGATGTGCCACGAATCTCCCGCCTTTTCAGAGCGCCCATTTACCACTTTCCCGCCCGTTATAGCCGGTACTGCCAAACTTATCCGTATTGACTAAGTCTTCCTCCTGGGCTAGGTTTTTATAGGCTACTTTCGCCCTTATTAACAAAGCCCTATGAGGAATCGTAATGATTAGAATGATATCTGCGCCCATCGCCTGGTTTGTTCTGGCCGCCCTTTCATCCACCGCAAGCATCTCGGCAAGTGTCACCGTTCAGCTTACACCTTCTGTGAGTACTGCACCTGTTGGTACTACTGTGACGTGGACTGCCACCGCCAAAGACTCCGCGAATTCCAGCGCGGCCTTCACCTATCAATTCAGCGTTGGCTCTTCTTCCAGCACCTTGCAAATCCGCAGGGATTTTTCTAGCATCAACCAGTTCCCCTGGACTGAGGCGGATCAAGAAGGAACATACGATATTCAGGTCGTCGCGCACGAAGCCTCGTCGACCGCGTCGGCCACTACCGCAGAGACCTTCGTGATCACATCCAGGGTTAGCGGCAGCTCCCCGGTGATGTCTGCTACCAGCCACCCATTGGTGGCTCTGTTCAGCGCCCCGCCTTGCCCAGTTGGCTCAACCATGCAAGTCGATTTCAGGAGAACGGCTGGCACTTACGTATATGTCACGTCGCCCAAATCGTGTAATGGAACGACGAGCATGAACTTCTACATCGGCGGCATGCGTCCTACCACCCAATACACGCTACAGGGGCATGTTATTAACGGCAGCAACAATGTCGCGGGTCCGGTTCTCACCTTCACGACAGGTACTATTCCATCCGGTATTACTTTTGAAAATTTCACCGTACCGACGCCGGAAGTGACCACCTCTCATCCAATTGTTCTTACGTCGCCCACCTCCGGTATCCCGTTCGCTACCGACAGCTTGGGTAACATCATCTGGTATTTACCTGCCTATCAAAACACCGGTGGCTACCTGACCCGGCCTGTTCCCGGCGGTACGTTCCTCGGTGTTGCCGACGACAATTCCGGCATCGCCGGCAACCGCCGCCTGATGCGCGAATACGACATGGCCGGGAATTTGATCCGCGAGACGAATGTGACGGCCATCAGCGCGCAGCTTACCTCGAAGTTCAGCACCGATCCCATCACTTCCATTCATCACGAAGTATTCCGCTTCCCGAACGGCGACACCGGCTTCATCGGCAGCGTCGAAAAAATCGCCAACCAGGGTTCCGGCAACGTAGACGTGGTCGGCGATATGGCGATCGTCGTCGATTCAAACCTGCAAGTGAAGTGGTTCTGGAACGAATTCGATAACTTGAATATTCTTCGCCCCGCCGTGCTGGGCGAAACGTGCGCGCTAGGCAATTCCGGTTGTCCGCATCTTTATCAGCCGGGCTATACGGTGGCGAACGATTGGACGCATTCCAATGCGTTTTCTCCCACGCTCGATGGCAATCTGATCATTTCGATCCGCCATCAGGACTGGATCGTCAAGCTGAACTATCAGAACGGAACCGCGGCTCCCAATGGCGCGGACATCTGGAAGCTGGGACGTCAGGGCGATTTCACAGTAAATTCAAGCAATCCCTGTCCCTGGTTCTCTCACGAACACGATACGACCTTCGCAGCCAACGGTCTCCTCACGCTCTTCGATAACGGCAACACCCGAATTACCGAGCCGTCGGAATTCTGCGGCAATGGTAGCAGCCAAAGCGACAGCCGGGGCCAATCGTGGAGCCTCGATGAAACCCACAAAGTGGCGACTCCGGTGTTGAACCTCGACATGGGTGTCTATTCGCTTGCCACCGGAAGCGCCGAGCTTTCCCCGCTCGGAAACTATGACTTCTTTCTCGGCTTCGTCAACGGTACGAATTCCAAGAGTGTCGAATACACTCCCAGCGGTCAATTGCGATTCGAGGAAGACTTTCCGCAGAACGTCGGCTATCGCGGCTTCCGCATGGCCACCTTGTATCAGGAATTCTGAGCGGCGAGCTCACACACAGGGGCGTCTTTGCTTTAGCGCCCCTCGTTCCGCAGCAGATTAGTGGGCCCTGAAGGATTTGAACCTTCGACCAAAGGATTATGAGTCCTCTGCTCTGACCAGCTGAGCTAAGGGCCCGCAACTCTGACGATGGTAGCACCGTCTCTCTGTTACCATCGAAAGGATCTTTGCATGAAATTTTTCCTTGATACGGCCAATCCGGAGGACATCCGGAAAGCCGCCCCGTGGGGCATTATCGATGGCGTTACCACGAACCCCAGCCTGATCGCAAAAGAAGGGATCGCCATCGAAGATCAGATTCGCAAAATCTGCGGGCTTGTCGATGGAGACATCAGCGCCGAAGTGGTCTCCACAGATTCGAAGGAGATGATTGCGGAGGGCCGGCGCCTCGCCAAGATTCACAGCAACATCGTCGTCAAGATCCCACTTATTCCGGAAGGAATTGTTGCGGTCTCTGCGCTGACGAAAGAAGGCATTCGCACCAATGTGACGCTTTGCTTTAGCGCCGCCCAGGCTCTGCTGGCAGCGAAAGCCGGTGCCTATATAGTCAGTCCGTTCATCGGCCGCATCGATGACATTGGCTGGCCCGGCATGGATCTCATCAAAGACATCGTCGCCATTTACAACAATTACGGATACAAGACACAGGTGCTGGCCGCCTCTATTCGCGGTCCACTGCATGTGGTCGAGGCCGCCAAAGCCGGTGCCCACATCGCGACCATGCCGCTCAAAGTTCTCGAGCAGATGTTCCAGCATCCGCTCACGGAAAAAGGCCTGGAGCAGTTCTTAAAAGACCACAACAAGGCATTTCAACTCGCCGGCGCCTGATAGCTACCCCGTCTGAGCCGATCCAAATTCCCGAAACTGGATGTGCTCTCTCTAGCGCGGATATCGACCCGCGTTCTGAAGAATTGAGCGCTCAATCACTCGTTGAGCTTGATTAAGTCGTAGCAGCCGCGCCGTGACTTCTCCTGAGGCTGTCAAAGGCTCAATAACTGTTCCCAAAAGCCTGAAATGATCAGTCCACTTATCGCTTCGAGGATTAAAGAGCCGAACTTGCTGCCCTGTTCGCAAATCGATCGACGCGATATCAGAACCCTTGTAGCGGTTGCAAAATACGCAACAATAAGCCAGATTCTCGAGCGTGGAGGCTCCGCCATGCTTCCGGCTCACAACGTGGTCAATCTGATGAGGGATAGCGGTCCAGCCTTCGGGATACAGGCAGTATTCGCACCGAAGACCAGCGCGACGCCGGACTTCTTCCCGAAGCTCGCCCGGCAGATCACGATTCACTTGCCAAAATTTGCTCGGCGCGTGCCTTCGCCACTCGAAGAATGTGTTCGAGATCCAGGTAGCAGTCTAGTTCAGTCTTTTCCTCGGCGGAAAGATCACCTTCTCGTTCCCGCGCAATCAGGTTGGCCACACGATCCTGCGCCTCGACAGACGGGCGAAACGCCACGATTTCTTTCGGGGTAGTTCCTGCCGCTATGAAATCGATAAATTCGAGGTACGCTGGATGCGCGTCGCTCATCTATACAGATTAACGCGAATCACCAATAAGTCTAAGTGGCCGCGCGCTCGCCCGTCTGAGCCTGTCCAAAATCCCCGCCCACTCCGGCGTCTCAGGCGGTTTTTCCACCGCAATCCAATCCCAACCCTCGCGGTCCGCATCGTGCAGCTTTGCATACAGCGCCTCCGCATAGCTCTGCGCATCGACAGGCATCTCAATCACGCGGCCAGTGCCGGCCGGTTTCGTTGCCCCAGGTTCGAGCAAATAGAATGGCGTGCGCGGCGCATAGTGACGCTGATGCAGCCCGGGCGACTCGCTGATGTGCGGCAAATCCATCTCCCGGTCCCAATGCCGGCCCGTTACCGCTTCCAGTTCCTCTTGCGTGATCATGCCGGGCCGCAGAACCGCGGGCGGATCGCGCCGCAGCGAGACTACCGTCGATTCGATTCCCACCTTCGTAGGCCCCCCATCGAGAATCAAGTCCACGCGATCCCCTAAGCTCATCCGCACGTGTTCGGCAGTGGTCGGCGAGATCTGCCCAAATCGGTTGGCGCTCGGGGCCGCAATCGGCACGCCCGCGCGCCGGATCAACTCGAGCGCAACCGGATGCGCCGGCACGCGCACGCCTACCGAATCGAGCCCAGCCGTCACCAGGTCCGGCACAATCGAAGCTTTCTTGACGATGATGGTCAGCGGCCCCGGCCAGAAACGCTCCGCCAGCGAATGCGCCACATTCGGCCACTCCGCTGTCACGGATCGCGCCATTGCTTCATCCGCCACGTGCACAATCAGCGGGCTCGCCCACGGCCGTCCCTTCGCTTCGTAAATACGGCGCACCGCCGTTGCATCCAGCGCGTTTGCTCCCAACCCGTAAACGGTCTCGGTCGGAAACGCGACCAGGCTGCCTTTGCGAATCAATTCCGCCGCGCGCGCAATCTCCTTTTCCGTCACGCTACTCCGGCAAATCTTCTTTGCTGTCCCCGAAAGTTTTGCCGGTCTTTTTCCAAACCAGGTAAGCGTGAATCAGAGGATCGATATCGCCATCCAGAACACGATCCACATCGCCGATGGACAGCTTCGTGCGATGATCCTTGATCATCCGGTACGGCGCGAGCACATAACTACGAATCTGATTGCCGAAATTGATCTCGAGTTTCGTATCTTCCAGCTTCTGGTCTGCCGCTTGTTTCTTCTCGAGCTCATATTCGTACAATTTGGCGCGTAATTGCTTAATAGCGCTAGCGCGATTCTTGTGTTGCGATCGCTCATTCTGGCACTGCACCACGATCCCGGTCGGCAGATGAGTGAAACGCACCGCCGATTCTGTGCGGTTCACATGCTGGCCGCCTGCGCCGCTTGCGCGGAAGACATCGATCTTCAGATCTTCCGGCTTGATATCGATCTTGATGTCTTCATCGATCTGCGGATACACAAAAACAGAAGCAAAGGAAGTGTGCCGCCGCGCATTGGCGTCGAAGGGCGAGATGCGCACCAGCCGATGCACACCCACTTCCGATTGCAACTGGCCGTATACGTTTTCTCCGTTAATCTCTACCGTGGCGGATTTAATGCCCGCGCCTTCACCTTCCAACCGGTCCGTCACCACGGCCTCGAATTTGTGCCGCTCCGCCCAGCGCAGATACATGCGCAGCAGCATCTCGGCCCAGTCCTGGCTCTCCGTTCCGCCCGCGCCTGGATGAATTGTGACAATTGCGTCGCGGGCGTCGTTCTCCCCAGAAAGCAGCATGCCGGTTTCCAACTGCTCGAGCTTGGTCTCGAACGACCGGATCTCGCGCTCCAGATCGCCATTCACGTTCTCGCCCTCGTGGGCCAATTCGAACAGCGTATCTATATCGGAAGCCGCCGTAGCGACCGAGTTTGAATTTTGAATCGCCTTTTCCAGCCGCTTCCGCTCGCGCATGATGCGCTGGCTTTTCTCCGGCTGGTTCCAAAAGTTCGGATCGTCGATTTCGGCTTCTAATTTGGTGAGTTCTCTTTGCTTCGCGGCCGCGTCAAAGATAGCTCCGCACAGCTTCGCCTTGCTGCCGGAGCGTAACGTACTCTCTTTCCAGTTCTTCTAGAGTCATTCACTTGTAGTGTAACCGGGCGTTAGAATAGGTATACGGAACCAAAACGTTAGGGGAGTGCGGTATTCGGTCCAAGAACCGCCACGAACTTCCACACTCGCTTTCACCGAAGAAATCATCCAATGCCGCAAGCCAAAGACCCCGCGTTGGGCATCAATAGCTGGTTAGAAGACGAACTCTACCATCAGTACCAATTCGATCGCAGCAGTGTCGACGAGGGCTGGAGCCACCTGTTTCAGGAGTCTGGCCAGAACGGCGCAGGCTCTGCCCCAAGCAATGGCGAGCCCGCAACCGCTAACACTCCGCCCTATGGCCCGGAAACGCCGCGGCAAGAGCCTCCGGAGCGCATCCCGCCCGAGCAAGAGCCGCCGCAAGAGATTCCGCCCAGCCAGGAGCCGCCACAATACATCCCGCCAATGCAGGAGCGCACAGGGCGTTTGGAGCCCGTTGTGCGCGATCCGGAAAAGCAACCGCCGCAGCCAACGCCCACCCCGCAGGAATCTACCCCGTCACAGGAAGTGGCTCGCACTACAGCGGCGCAGCCGGCTAAGCAGGAGTCGAAAGCAATTGGCGCAAGCGATCAATTGATCCCGTTGCGCGGGGCCGCGGCGCGCATCGCGGAAAACATGATCGCGAGCCTCTCGATTCCGGTCGCCACCTCGCAGCGACAGATCCCGGTTCGCGTCGTCGAAGAAAATCGCAATCTGATCAATAAGCATCGCGCGCTGCAAGGGCGTGGGAAACTCAGCTTCACGCATTTCATCGCCTGGGCTATTGTGAAGGCCGTCAAGTCGAACCCGGCGCTTAACCAGGCGTATGCGGAAAATCAAGGCGAACCGTTTCGTGTCGTACGCGGCCACGTCAACATCGGACTCGCGGTCGATGTTGCAGGGAAAGACGGCACTCGCTCACTCAAAGTGCCGAATGTGAAGAATGCGGACGCCATGAACTTCGCCCAGTTCGTCAGCGCCTACGACGATATCGTGGCCCGTGCGCGCACGAACAAGCTGCAGGTTGCCGATTTCGAAGGCACCACCATCTCGCTTACCAATCCGGGCACGGTCGGCACACTCGGCTCGGTGCCGCGCCTGATGCCCGGACAAGGCGCGATCGTCGCGACCGGCGCGATTGACTACCCGGCGGAGTTCGCCGGCGCCAGCGAAGAAACTCGCACCCTGCTCGGCCTCAGTAAGGTGCTGATGATCACCTGCACCTACGATCACCGCATCATTCAAGGTGCGGAATCAGGCGCGTTTCTGGCGAAGCTGCAGCAACTGCTGCAAGGCGAAGACAGTTTCTATGACGTCATCTTCCGCGAGCTGAAGATTCCGTACATGCCCGTCCGCTGGCAGGCCGATCAGCAGCTTGCCCCCCAGCGTTTTGCCGCTTTGAACGCGGACGTAGCCAAAGAAGCAGCGGTGATCCGGCTTATTGGCTCTTACCGCATTCGGGGTCATTTGGTGGGGAACACGAACCCGCTTGGCAATGAACCGGCGTACCATCCGGAGCTTGATCCCGCATCCTATGGCCTCACCATCTGGGACCTTGACCGGCCGTTTCTTTCAGGCGCCGTGAAGGCCCCCAGCGGAGCAATCGGCTCCTACATGCAGCCCTACGAAACGCTGCGGGAAATTCTCGACCGGCTGCGCACAACGTACGCCGCGTCCATCGGCGTCGAGTACATGCACATACAGGATCCCGAGCAGAAACAATGGCTGCAGGACCGCATGGAGCCCACCATGAACGCCTGGAAGCTGGACGATCCGGTGCGGCACCGTATTCTCAATCGCGTGGTTCAGGCCGAAGAGTTCGAACACTTCCTGCAAACGCGCTTCGTTGGCCAGAAGCGCTTCGGGCTCGAAGGCCTCGAGAGCACCATCGCAGTGCTCGATGAGATTCTGGAGCACGCGGCGAACGAGAACGCCCACGAAGCCGTCATCGGCATGGCTCACCGCGGACGCCTGAACGTGCTCGCCAACGTGGTGGGCAAATCCATGTCACAGGTCTTCTCCGAATTCGAGGGCGAACCCGATCCGGAAAGCGTGCAAGGCGCAGGCGATGTCAAATATCACCTGGGCGCGAGCGGCATTCATCGGTCTACCCTCGGCAAAGAGATCCTGGTTTCAGTCGCGTTCAATCCCAGTCATCTCGAGGCGGTCGACCCGGTTGTCGAAGGGCTGGTTCGACCCAAACAGGATCGCATTGGCGACGAGAAGCGCGCGCGCGTGATTCCGATTTTGATCCACGGAGACGCGGCCTTCATCGGCCAGGGCGTGGTGGCCGAAACTTTGCAGCTCTCGCAGCTCGAAGGCTACACCACCGGCGGCACCATTCACGTCATCACCAACAATCAAATCGGATTCACGACGAATCCGCTCGAAGGCCGCAGCAGCGTATATTGCACGGACGTCGCGTTGTCCGTCCAGGCTCCCATTTTCCACGTCAACGCAGACGACCCGGAAGCCTGCATCCGCGCCGCACAGCTTGCCTATGACTATCGCCAACGCTTCAAGCGCGACGTAGTGGTGGATGTGATCGGCTATCGCCGGCACGGTCACAACGAAGCCGACGACCCGAGTTACACGCAGCCGGTCATGTATCGCAAGATCAAAGCGACGCCGAGTGTTGCGACGCAATATTCCGAGCGGCTGGTTCGGGAGAAGTTTGTCACCCAGGAATTTGTAGACAATCTCCGCAAACAGGCCCGTACGCGCCTGAACGAAACTTACGACGACGCCAAGAAACATCGCGAAGAATTCATCATCGAAGAGTTCGCCGTCGTTTCGGCCGAAGAAGTGCAGAAGCCGATCCCGTCCACCGCAGCCGATTACAACACGCTCGCGCAAGTGGTTGAGCGATGCACCGAGCTCCCGGAAGAGTTTCACCTGCATCCCAAACTGAAGGCGCTGGTCGATCGCCGGCGCGAGGCGTTGAATGGCGGACCCATCGATTGGGGCTTCGCGGAAACATTGGCCTTCGGCAGCCTGGTCCTGGAAGGCACGCCGGTTCGTCTCTCGGGCGAGGACGTTTCGCGCGGCACCTTCACGCAACGCCATCTCGAGTTCAGCGATTATGAAACCGGCGAGGTGTACAGCCCGCTGAAACATCTGCATCCCGAGCAGGCGAAATTCGAGGTGATCGACAGCCTGCTCAGCGAATTCGCAGCCATGGGCTACGAGTTCGGCTACAGCGTTGCTGACCCGCTGACCCTCGTGATGTGGGAAGCGCAATTCGGCGATTTCGTCAACGGCGCGCAGATCATCATCGATCAGTTCGTGGTTTCCGCGGAATCAAAATGGAACCAGCCGAGCGGCCTGGTTCTGTTGTTGCCACATGGTCTCGAAGGGCAAGGGCCGGAGCACTCGAGCGCGCGCATCGAGCGTTTCCTGCAGCTCTGTGCCGAAAACAATATTCAGATCTGTAACTGCACCACGCCCGCTCAGTACTTTCATCTGCTGCGGCGGCAAATGTACGGCGGAGCCGATCGCCGCGGCATTCGCAAGCCTTTGATCGTCTTCACTCCGAAGTTCCTGCTGCGTTATCCGAAGGCGGCATCGCGATTGGAAGAGCTGACCAGCGGCGCCTTCCAGGAAGTGATCGGCGATTCTCAGTACATCGGGGGTCACGTTAATCGCGTGTTGTTGTGCTCCGGCAAAGTCTATTACGACCTGGTCAACAAGCGCGAAGAACTGCGGCGCAATGACGTAGCGATCATCCGGCTGGAACAGCTCTACCCATTCCCGTTGCAACGCCTGACCGATATTCTGCGCCGCTATCCCGATTCGGCCGATCTGTTCTGGGTTCAGGAAGAGGCTGAGAACATGGGCGCCTGGTATTTCGTCGAAGAGCAGATGCAATCCATCATTAGCCCCGGCCCAAACAACGGGCCAATCAAGCGCCAATTGCGCTACGTCGGCCGGCCAACGGCGGCAAGCCCCGCGGCGGGCGCTCACAAGGTGCATAACGATCAGCAGGAGGCTCTCATCAAAGAAGCCTTTGAAGCGACTCCTTCGGTGGTCCGCAAAGCGCGCCGGCTTGTTCGGAAAAAAAGATGAGGCTTGCCGATGTCGTCCGGGTGGCGCGCACGGTCAAGGTAGACCACGCGCGCAAGTTCGCCCAGCACGTGGTACCGGAAGTGGTCCGCCCGGCACGGGTCATCTGGAATCAAGCCATTGGCGCCGTCTTTCTGCTGTTCGCGTTCTCCTTCGCGTGGTACTCCATCGCGCAGCACCGGAATGTGGCGGCGCTCATCGGCGGAGGCTTTTTAACCGCGGTGATGACATTCTTCGGCATCACTTCCTTTCTGAAGGCGCGCCGTATCGCGCGACGGGTTTGATTGCCTCTGCCCGAGCAGCCCGGCCAGTTTCCATTCACGCGCGGAATCTATCCGGACATGTACCGGCGGCGGCTCTGGACCATGCGCCAGTACGCCGGCTTCGGAACTGCCGAAGAGAGCAATCAGCGCTATAAGTTTCTTCTGTCGCAAGGCATCACGGGCCTATCGGTTGCCTTCGATCTGCCAACGCAAATGGGCATGGATTCGGATCATCCGTCGGCCGCGGGCGAAGTGGGCCGAACCGGGGTTGCCATCGATTCTCTCGCCGATATGCGGGTGCTGTTCGATGGCATCCAACTCGAGCAAGTCAGCACGTCCATGACGATCAATTCGACGGCGGCCATTCTGCTGTGCCTCTACGTGCTGGTCGCCGAAGACCAGGGCGCGAACCGCAAGAAGCTCTCCGGCACTGTTCAGAACGACATTCTGAAAGAGTACATCGCGCGCGGCACTTACATTTATCCGCCACGTCCGGCGATGCGGATCGTGACGGATCTGTTTGCATGGGCCGCGCAAGAAGTTCCCGAGTGGAACACCATCTCGATCAGCGGGTATCATATCCGCGAGGCCGGTTCGACCGCCGTTCAGGAAGTAGCCTTTACGCTGGCTAATGCCATCGCCTACATCGAATCGGCAATCGCGGCCGGGCTCGATGTGGATGCGTTTGCGCCGCGCCTCAGCTCCTTCTTCAACGCTCACAACAATTTTCTTGAGGAGATTGCGAAGTACCGGGCCGCGCGGCGGCTGTATGCGCACATCATGCGAGATCGCTTCGGCGCGAAGCTCGACCGTTCCTGTATGTTGCGGTTTCACACCCAAACCGCCGGCTCTACGTTGACAGCTCAGCAGCCGGAGGTGAACGTCGTACGCGTGGCGCTGCAGGCGATGGCCGCGGTGCTGGGCGGCACGCAATCGCTACACACCAACGGACAGGATGAAGCCTTGTCGCTGCCGAGCGAGCAATCCGCGCGCGTGGCGCTTCGCACGCAACAGGTGATTGGCTACGAGAGCGGCGTCACAGCGGTGCCCGATCCGCTAGGCGGGAGCGAATACATCGAAAAGCTCACGGACGAGATCGAGGCGGGCGCACGCGACTACATCGCACGGATTGATGCGCTTGGCGGAACGTTGAAGGCGATCGAGCGCGGCTACGTGCAGGCCGAAATTCAGAACGCGGCATATGAGCAGCAGAAGGCGGTGGAAGAAAGCCGGCAGATCGTAGTCGGGGTGAACAAGTTTCAGACCGAAGAAGCCGAATCGCTCAAGCCATTTCGCATCGATCCGTACATCGAGAAGCGCCAGATTGAGCGAGTACGCGAGGTGCGCGCCTCACGTTCTGCAGGTGACTGCTGTTCGGCGCTATCGCGGCTTGAAAATGCGGCGCGCGGAACCGAAAACCTGATGCCGCGCATTCTCGAATGCTGCCGGGCGCTGGCGACCGTGGGTGAGATCTCGGACGCACTGCGCAAAGTTTTTGGCGAATATAAGGAAGCCTTTTAGATGGACGCAATCCAAGTCGTCGGAGCGGGGCTGGCCGGCTGCGAGGCCGCGTTTCAGGCGGCAGAAGCGGGCGCGCAGGCAGTGTTGCACGAGATGCGTCCTGCGAAACGAACCCCGGCGCATAAAACCGACTGCTTCGGCGAGCTGGTTTGCAGCAACTCGCTTAAGAGCGAGCAGGTGAATTCGGCGCCCTGGCTCCTAAAGCAAGAGATCCGTAGGTTGGATTCGTTGTTGTTGCGGGCCGCCAACGTTGCACGTGTTCCGGGCGGTCATGCGCTGACGGTCGATCGGGAGATTTTCTCGCACGAGATCACTCGCGCCATCGAATCGCACCCCCGAATCGAGGTGCGACGAGCCGAAGTAACCGAAATCCCGAGCGACGGCGTTGTGGTTGTTGCAACGGGTCCGCTGACCAGCGATGCGCTGGCGCAGGACATCAGCCGGGTGACCGGCTCCCAGCGCCTGTTCTTTTACGACAGCATCAGTCCGATTGTGGCGGCCGATTCCATCGATATGTCGATCGCGTTTCGAGCGTCACGGTACGGCAAATCGCTTGATGGCACCGACGACTACATCAACTGTCCTTTTAATAAGGAAGAGTACGACGCCTTCGTTTCCGCATTGATGGCCGCTGAGTTCTACGAGCCTCATATAGAAGAAGATAAAGTTTCGTACTTCGAAGGATGCCTGCCGATTGAGGAGATTGCGCGGCGAGGGCGCGACACTTTGCGCTTCGGTCCGATGAAACCGGCGGGGTTGCCCGATCCGCGAACCGGCAGATGGCCGCATGCGGTGGTGCAGCTTCGGCAGGAGAATCAGCGGGCTGATAGTTACAACCTGGTCGGATTTCAGAATCACATGAAATACGGCGACCAGGCGCGGGTGTTTCGGCTGATTCCGGGTCTACAAAACGCCGAGTTCCTGCGCTTCGGGCAAATGCATCGCAATACGTATATCAATTCGCCCGCTCTGCTGCTGCCGACGCTGCAGCTCAAAGGGGACGGAAGAGTGTTGTTTGCGGGGCAGATCTGCGGCGTGGAAGGCTATGTGGAATCGATTGCGACGGGATTGATGGCGGGGCGGAACGCAGGAGCTTTGCTGCGCGGCGAGGAGCCGGACGTGTTCCCGCGCGAGACGGCGCTCGGCAGCCTGTGCCACTACATCACGCATGCCGATCCGGCGCACTTCCAACCGGCGAATATTACGTTCGATCTGCTGCCCGCGCTCGACGACGAAACGAAGCGACGGCTGCGGCACGACAAGAAGGCGCGGCATGCGGAGGTGTGCCGGCGGGCCGCGGAAGCATTCGATGGATTCCTGTATGCAACTGCGCGAGTGCATTGCGAAGTATCTAGCTGAGCTGGAACGGCGCGGCGCGTCGAAGCACACGCTGCGGAACTACGGCTCGGACCTGGCGCAGTTTGCCGGCTACTTCGAATTACCAAACGAAATGGCGCCTGAAGTGGAGCAGTTGGACCTCCCGCGCATGCGCGAGTGGCTGGGCGGACTCTACGATCAGGGGCTCACGGTGGTGAGCGTGCGGCGGAAGATTGCGGCGGTTCGGGCCATGTTCAAGTTCCTGCTGCGCGAAGGCGTTCTGCAGAAGAATATCGCCGGCCGGTTGCGAACTCCGAAGGCAAAGCAGCGGTTGCCGGAGGTGATGAGCGCGGAGAAGACGAGCAATCTTTTGGACGGCGCGGAGCAGTTCTCCAAAGAACGCGACATGGCGTTTCTGGAGCTGCTGTATGGCTGCGGTATTCGGGTGAGCGAACTCGTCGGGATCAATCTGGAAGACATTGACCTCAAAGCGGGTTGGCTGCGGGTGCGGGGAAAAGGCAACAAGGAACGGGAGGTGCCGGTGGCGGGCCGGGCGGCGGAAGCCGTCGAACGTTACCTGGCGGTGCGCGAAACGAAGCCAGGCGAGCGGGCGCTGTTCTTGAACTCGCGGGGCGGGCGGTTAGGTGACCGGCAGGTTCGGAGATTGGTCAAGCAATATGCGCTGCTGGTGACCGGCGACTCGACGGTTCATCCGCACAGCTTCCGGCACGCCTACGCCACGCACCTGCTGAGCGACGGGGCGGATTTGCGGGCGATTCAGGAACTGCTGGGCCACGCGCGGTTGTCTACCACTCAGAAATATACCCAAGTTTCCCTGAAGGATCTGCAAGCCGTTTACGATAGGGCACACCCCAAGGCTTAGTGGCCGGATTGCGATTCGAACCCAAATCGGGCGAAGATGGCCTGACCGGCGGGGCTGGTGAGGAAGTCCATGAAGCGGCGGGCAGCGTCCAGATAGTGGGTTGAGGCTACGATGCCGCCTTTCTGGACGATGGGGGCGTGCCAATCGGCCGGGATCAGGTCCGGATTCTTACCCACGAGCAGGGAAGCGGAAGTGAGGACGGCATCGGCGTTGCCGCTGGTGAAGAGCTCCAGGGTTTCCCTAACGTTTTCGCCATAGACGACTTTGGGCTGGACCTTGGCCCAGAGGCTGGCATGTTCTAAAGCTTGCTGGGCGGCGACTCCGTAGGGAGCGAGGCGGGGATTGGGGAGCGCTACGATTCGAACCCAATTGGCAGTTAAGTCGCTGACGGGGTGGTGCTTGCCGTCGCGCCAGAGGAGACCAACCTGGCCGACGGCGTAGACCCGGACAGACCCGGGCTCCAATTTACCAGACGAAGCCAATTGGTCGACATAGGCGGCATTAGCGGAAAGGAAGACATCGTACGGAGCGCCGTTTTCGATTTGCTGGCGGAGGACAGCGCTGGAGGCGATCACGAACCGGATGGGCTGGCTGTGGGCTAGTGGTTTTTGGAGATCAGCAAGGTCGGCGGCGGCGGCAACGGTGAGGATGGCTTGGGCGGGGGCGGGGCGACAGAAAATGAGCAGACAACTTGACAACAGCAGACTCACATTCCATAATGAGAATGTGCTTAACAACGGCCGGCCGGATTGGGGCTTGGCGGAGGATGGAAACATATGAGTAAGATTATCGGAATCGACCTGGGAACCACAAATTCGGTGGTCGCGGTGATGGAAGGCGGATCGCCAGCCGTGATTCCCAACCAGGAAGGCGGCCGGACGACGCCGTCGGTGGTGGGATTTACGAAGAGCGGGGAGCGGCTGGTGGGCCAGGTGGCCAAGCGCCAAGCGGTGACGAACCCGGAGAATACGATTTATTCGATTAAGCGGTTCATGGGGCGTCGATTCGGCGAAGTCAGCGAAGAGATGAAGCTGGTCCCGTATAAGGTGGTGGCGGGCGAGAACGGCGATGCCCGGGTGGAGATTCAGGGTAAGAAATATTCGCCGCCGGAGATTTCGGCGATGATTCTGACGAAGCTGAAGGAAGCGGCGGAAGCATATCTAGGCGAAAAAGTCACGAAGGCGGTCATCACTGTGCCGGCGTACTTCAACGACGCGCAGCGCCAGGCGACCAAGGACGCCGGGCAGATTGCCGGCCTGGAAGTAATGCGCATCATCAACGAGCCGACGGCGGCGGCGCTGGCGTACGGCTTGGACAAGAAGAAGGACGAGACGATCGCGGTCTATGACTTCGGCGGCGGCACGTTCGACATCTCGATCCTGGAAGTGGGCGACGGCGTCGTGGAGGTGAAGTCGACCAACGGCGATACGCACCTGGGCGGCGACAACATCGATCAACGAATCATCGACTGGCTGATTCAGGAGTTCAAGAAGGACCAGGGCGTCGATGTATCGAAGGACCAGATGGCGTTACAGCGCCTGAAGGAAGCGGCTGAGAAGGCGAAGATTGAGTTGTCGACGCTGCTCGAGACCGAAATCAACCTGCCGTTCTTGACGGCGGATGCGAGCGGACCGAAGCACCTGGCGATTAAGCTGACGCGGGCGCGCTTTGAGCAGATGGTAGACGATATTCTGCAGCGTTCGGTGGGACCGTGCAAACAGGCGCTGGCGGATGCGAACGTGACGCCGAAGGACATCGATGAGGTGGTTCTGGTGGGCGGCTCGACGCGTATTCCGAAGGTGCAGCAGATGGTGCGCGATCTGTTTGGCAAGGAGCCGAACAAGAGTGTGAACCCGGACGAAGTGGTGGCGGTGGGCGCGGCGGTTCAAGGCGGCGTGCTGGGCGGCGAAGTCAAGGACGTACTGCTGCTGGACGTGACGCCGTTGTCGCTGGGCATCGAGACGCTGGGCGGCGTGTTCACGAAGCTGATTGAACGCAACACGACGATTCCGACGCGCAAGAGCGAGGTCTTTTCGACGGCGGCGGACAGCCAGACATCGGTCGAGATCAAGGTGTTCCAGGGCGAGCGCGCGATGGCTCGGGACAACCGGCTGCTGGGCGTGTTCCAACTGGTAGGGATTCCGCCGGCACCGCGCGGGGTGCCGCAGATTGAAGTGGAGTTCGATATCGACGCCAACGGCATTTTAAATGTGAAGGCGAAGGATCGGGCGACTAACAACGAGCAGAAGATTACGATCACGTCCTCTTCGGGCCTGAGCAAGGACGAAGTGGAGAAGATGGCGCGGGATGCCGAGTCGCACGGGGCGGAAGACCGCAAGAAGAAAGAAGAGATCGAAGCGCGGAACCGCGCGGACGCGATGGTTTACAACATCGAGAAAATGCTCAAGGAGCATCGCGACAAGATTTCGGAGGCGGACGCCAAGGAAGTGGAGTCGGCGATCGAAGGTGTGCGGAAGGCCATGGCGGATGGCGGGCTGGAGCAGATCACTGCGGCGACCGATAAGTTGACGACGGCGAGCCACAAGCTAGCGGAGGCGATGTACAAGACGCAAGGTCCGACCGGGAACGGCGCCACCGGCGCGGCGGCCGGTGACGGCGCAGGAGCAGGGGCGCAAGCTGGTGGTGAGAAGAAAGACAACGTAGTGGACGCGGAGTTCGTGGATGTTGAAGATAAGAAGTAAGTAGTCAGGGCACTGAGTTAGTGGGCCGGTCGTGAGGCTGGCCCAAGAGTTTGGGGAGTTTAGCGGCGGCTGAGTAAGCCGCCGCTTGCATAATGACATGCCTGCTGCATCGAAGAAAGATTATTACGAGGCGCTTGGCGTAGCGCGGGGCGCGGACGCGGACGAGATTCGGAAAGCGTACCGGAGGCTCGCGCGGAAGCATCATCCGGATTTAAACCCGGGCGATAAGGCTGCGGAGGAGCGTTTCAAGAAAGTTCAGGAAGCGTATGACGTCCTGAGCGACGACAACAAGCGCAAGATTTACGATCAGTACGGGTTTTATTCAGATAACATACCGCCGAATGGGCCGGGCGGCGCGGGAAATGCGGGTGGACCGAATTTCGGCGGGTTCGATTTCAGCGAGTTCATGAGGCAGCAGCAAGCGGGCGCGGCCGAAGGGGCAGGGAACCGCGGGGAAGATTCGGAAGGATTCGGATTCCGCGACATCTTCAGCCAATTCTTCAACCGCGGGTCGCGGCAGTCGGCCACGGCGCAACCGGAGCGCGGCGCAGATCTCGAGTATGGATTGAATGTCGATTTCTGGCAGTCGATTCGGGGAACGCAGGTGAAGCTGAACATCTCGCGCCAAGAGACGTGCGAGACGTGCCACGGGACTGGATCGGCCGGCAATAGCGTGGCGGTTTGTCCGGAATGCGACGGGACGGGCAACGTGTCGCAGATGGCAGGCGCGATGAAGTTCAACCTGACGTGCCCGCGCTGCGGGGGCTCGGGGCGATTGAAGAATGCCTGCCCGACGTGCCGGGGCGAGGGCGTGGTGACGCGCCCGGATACGGTGGAAGTGCGGATTCCGCAGGGAGTTACTTCGGGGTCGCGGCTGCGGGTGGCGGGAAAGGGAAATGCGGGAATGGCGGGCGGGCCGGCTGGCGATCTGTACATCACGGTGCGCGTGGAAGAGCATCCATTTTTCAAGCGCGACGGAGACAACATCGACATTCAGGTGCCGCTGACGGTGGCAGAGGCGGGGCTGGGCGCCAAGATTGAAGTGCCGACGATTGACGGGCGCGCGCTTCTGAAGATCCCGCAAGGCACGCAGAACGGGCAGAAGTTCCGCTTGCGCGAGAAGGGCGTTTTCAATGCGCGCAAGAATACGCGCGGGGACGAGATTGTCGAAGTGGTTTTGCGGGCGCCGGACGTACACAATGAGCGGACGCGGGAATTACTACGGGAACTGGCGCAACTGCAGACCGATGATGTACGTTCGGATATGTGGAGTCAGGTAGCCTAGCAAGGGCCGTGTAAGTAGCGGGTGAGCAGCGATGACAAAGAGCAAGAATAAGGCGGCATACATGATTTCGGCGGTTGCGGAGCAGTACGCGATTCATCCGCAGACGTTGCGGCTGTATGAGCGGGAAGGGCTGCTGGCGCCATCGCGGAGCGAAGGGAACACTCGGCTCTATACGGATGACGATCTGGAACGGCTGGAGGTGATTCTGAAGTTGACGCGCGAGCTGGGCGTGAACCTGGCGGGCGTGGAGATCATCCTCAACATGCGCGAAAAAATGGAAGCGATGCAGAAGCAGATTGAGAGTTTCGTGGAGACACTCAATCAGGAGCTTTCGCAGCGCGCCGCGCATCGTCCCGTGCATAGCGGGAACTCGTTGATGCCGGTGATTCAGTTGCATTCGCTGGCGACGCGGACGGAGACGAAACGGCCGGTAGAGAAGAGAAGGGTGCGGTAGATCCGGCGTCATCGAGTGCTCTTCGTGAGCAATCGTTCGCGTTCTTGGGCGGAAGAGGTGTTATGCGCTCTTGCTGACAGCCCGGGTCGGTAGAGGTTTGAGTGCTTCGCCTTGCTGGGGCGTGCAGGCCCTTTTGCGGGTAGACTCCGTAAGGCCTGTCAACTCTCTTGGGATATTCGAGGCGGACTTTTCCACGGCGACTCTCTAGATAGCTTGCTCATGGCTGAATGGTTGAAAATACTAGGCTCGACTGTGATGGGGTTCGCTCTTGGAATCATCGCCGATCCGATTAAGGGCTCTCTCCAGTGGAAGATTAATGTCGCCCGCATGGAGCGAGCGATCTTATTGGACTTTGTCATGATTCGGGTCCAGTTGGAAACCGTGAAGGCCGATCTGGTGCCAGAGGAGAAATTCTGGCAAGCCCTGAACGTGCCTGCCTTCGAGTACTATTGGAACAAGAATCGCGAGCTGTTTTATGGAAGTCTCGACCTACAGATGCTGACATGGCAGTGCCGGATCGTCGAGTATACGAAGACGTCAGTGCTTCAGGGTACGGTCGGTCGCGAAGAAGGAAAAGCGACGATCCTGCAGGTTTTCGAGGAAGTACAAAAGAAGCTGGTGACCAAGGGACGGTTGCGTACGCGCCTCAGAGGGCTACTGCTGAAAGTGTTCTGCTAAAACGGTCGTTCCAGGGCTTCAGCAGCATTCTTTGGCCGATTACGCCGAATCTGTCGCTAGTTTGTACGAGGAACTATCGGTTTAGGCCCGAGTGCGTTTTCGCCGGTGTATGGCGAGCGGCGGTGCGGTAAGTCGCACCATAGAGTCGGCGCCGTGGCGTAATCAACAATAAGCAAGGGCAGTTTCCTCTAAATGTGCATAATGGTCACGTGCTGCCTTCAGCGATGACTCCGGAGCAGTTTGTAGAAGCTCTGTACGAAATTTGCCTGGGCCGCCGGGCCGATGCTGACGGGAAGGCGCATTGGGTTGCGTTGATACGCGCCACGGGCGATCCGACGAAGGTTCTGCAAGGAATCTTGGATAGCGAGGAATATCGTAAGCACTCTGGGGGTTCGGCCAATGACTGCACGGCTGAAATCACGCGCGCACTGGCTGCGGTGAAGCGACCTATACGCATCGTCGATGTAGGCGCGCAGTCGTTAGGGGCCGGCACCCACCCGTACGATGGCCTGCTCAAGATTTGCGACCCGGAAATCATTGGATTCGATCCGCTCGCACAGCGACTGCTTGAACGCGCTGAAAGTGAGCCCTCCTCCCGACTCACCTTGCTGCCGTATGCAGTAGGAGATGGCGGGACTTATACGTTCTACGTCAACAATGAGGATGCGAACTCCTCGTTCTTTCCATTAGATGAGCTTCACAACGCGCGGTTCAATCATATAAGTCAACTCCGGACGGTGCAAACGACGCAAATGACGACCCGCCGGCTGGATGAGGTGTTGCCAGAAGGACCGGTAGATTTCTTGAAGCTTGATACGCAGGGAGCGGAGCTCATGATACTAAAAGGTGCAGAGCGAACGTTATCCCAAACAGCTACCGTCCATTGCGAGGTCATGTTCAGCGCGATGTATGTTGGAGAGCCGCTCTTTCCGGCAGTGCAAGAGCACCTGCTGTCGAAGAATTTTGAGTTGATCGATCTTTTGGTATCGGTCCGCTACAGTTACTTGACTCCCTCAGGCCGTAGCGCGCCGGATCGACTGCTTTGGGCGGACGCGGTGTTCTTCCGCAAGACGGACGATCCCGAGACGCAGAGGATACAGGCTCTCATTGCGGCTGCCGTTTACCAGAAGCCCACGCTTGCTGAACACCTGCTGGTCCTTTCCGAAGGCGTTGAAGAAGAGCCGTGCGGTAGTATGCGGCTCAGGAGCTGATGAAAGCCGCTAGCTACGTAAGACGCAGTTCTGGAAAGTGTCTCGAGTTGGCCGATATCGCCACGCCCGTTCCAAGGAAGCGCGAAGTTCTCATCAAAACGTATGCCGCTTCGGTAAACCCTCTCGATTGGCGGCTGAAGTCGCATCACCCTGGCGTGGACGTGGCGGGCGAGATCGTTTCCGTAGGCAGCGCCGTGACTCGTTTCCATCGCGGTGACAAAGTTTTTGGCGCAGGCAGGGGCTCGTTCGCCGAGTATGTGTGCGCCAGCGAAACTAAGCTGGCGGCGAAACCGGACAACATTACTTTTGAGGAGGCTGCTAGTGTCCCGGTCGCCGGCCTCACGGCTTTACAGGGGCTGCGCGACAAAGGTCGTCTTGAACGGGGGCAGAAGGTGCTTATCAACGGTGCATCAGGCGGCGTCGGCACGTTTGCGGTGCAGATTGCGAAGGCCTTCGGAGCAGACGTGACCGGCGTTTGTAGCACGAAGAACGTGGAGATGATCCGGTCGCTCGGCGCAGACGTCGCCGTAGATTACACGCAGCAGGATTTCACACGCGATACAAAACGCTACGATCTGGTTCTTGATAATGTCGGTAACCGCAGCCTGGCCGAATTGCGGCGTGTTCTGGCTCCGGGCGGCCGATGCGTGCTGGCGGGCGCGCCGAAGCAAATGGGGCCAATTCTCCTGCGTATGCTCGACTGGATTGTCCGGTCGACGTTGTTGCGTCAGAAATTTATATTCTTCGTCGCGCAATTCAGACAAGCGGATATGGAGTTGCTCGGGACACTGATGCGAACCGGCAAAATACATCCGGTGATTGACCGGCGATACTCGCTGAATGAGACGGGCGAGGCGCTAGCGTATGTCGAGGCAGGCCATGCGCGCGCGAAGGTGGTCGTAATTCCGGAGTGAACGAGCGTTCCCATTCGTACTCGCATGGACGAGGGGGAGATCGAGGTGGATTCGACCTGATCTGGTTTCACTACGAGCCCTCGTGGGCAAGAACGGCGCGTCCGAAGACAATGATCGAAGGCGTTCCGACGGGTGTGTAGCGATCGGTGAAGGTCAGGGCGCCGGTGGCGCGGTTGATGCGGAAGCAGGTGATGGCGTCGGCGCGCTGGTTACAGCAATAGAGATAGTTTGCGCTTGGGTCGATGGTGAAGCTGCGCGGATAATCGCCGCGGGTCCAGGTTTCGCTCACAAATGTTAGTTCGCCTGATGCGCCGATAGAGAATACGGCGATGCTGTCATGCAGGCGATTGGCGGCATACAGAAACCTCCCGTCGGCTGAGAGACGCACCTCGGAGGTGAAGTTGGTTCCTGTGAAACCGGGAGGCAACGTAGAAACTTGCTGTCGTGCTTTGAGCGTGCCGGCGGCCGGATCGAAATCAAAGAGAATCAGTGTCGACGCCTCTTCCTGAAGCGAGTAGAGCCATCTGCCATTTGGATGGAAGACGAAGTGGCGTGGGCCATCGCCGGGCGGCACGGAAACATTGGCTATGGGCTCGAGCTTACCGGCTTGCTGGTTCAGCCGCCAGATGTGAATGGTGTCCGTTCCGAGATCGGTACCGAGCACAAATTTTCCAGAAGGGTCGGATTCGATCATGTGCGCGTGGGGGCGGTCGTGACCGCTGATGGCGAAGCTTCCGGGCGGCGCGCTTGCAGCGTGGATGGGTCCGGGAGGTTGCGTATCGTGTTGCACATCTGTCGCGGTTTGAAGGCGGGCATCGGGCAGAAGGGGCAATACTGCGAAGGTTCCTCCGTAGTAATTCGCTACCAGAACATGTTTGCCTGAAGGATGAACACTCAGGTGAGCGGGCCCGGCGCCTTCGGAACTGACGGTGTTTAACCGTGTGAGACTGCCGGAATGGGCGTCGATCGCGTAAGCGGTCACGGCGCCGGTGGGACGGCCGTTGAAATTCGAGACTTCGTTTGCAGCGTACAGATACGGGGCGGAGGGATGAAAGGCAAGCCAGGAGGGATTCATTCCGTCCTCACACAACTGTTGCGGGGTCAGGCTACCGGTGGCGAGATCCATGGTGAAAACATAGATGCCCTTGCCATTTCCTTTACTGCCTTCGGGACCTTGTGGCGAACTGTAGCTCCCGACATAGGCCAGGAGGCGAGGAGGTGCGCTTGTCGCGGCACGGAGAAGCAATGGCCATGCGCTTACGGAGGCAGTCTTGAGCAAGTGGCGGCGGGATAAATCCTGATGCATGGTCGCTTCCGGATCGTATCAACTGGAGCGCGCCGACAAATTGAGGAGCGATTCCGGACGGCCTCATCCAACTACTTATTTGGTGAAGCTTTTGGAGGATTTTGGGTGAGGTTGATTTGTCTTTGTCTGGCACTCGCGTGCGGCACTTCGTTTGTTCGTGGTGCGGCGTTTGTACCGGTTGCGGGTAACTTACGCCAGGTATCTGTCGGTTTCGATGGCACGGTTTGGGGCCTCAATGCGGGCGGCCAGATTTTTCGCTGGGAAGCGAGCACGAATACATGGGATTGGATTCCGGGGACGTTGACACAGATTGCGGTCGGGTCAAGCGCCGCGATTTGGGGCATCAACGGCGAGGGCGAAATCTACCGATGGACTTCGAGCGCGAATGGCTGGGATTGGATTCCAGGGACGCTTACGCAGATTGCGGTTGGGTGTGACGGCGATGTCTGGGGGCTGAACGCGGGTGGCCAGATCTATCATTTTGATACTCAGGCGCAGAACTGGAACCAAATTCCGGGGCAGCTCGCACAAGTTGCGGTTGGTTTCGATGGCGCGGTGTGGGGGCTCGATACCGCGCATGGGATCTGGCGATTCAATCCAATCAGCAAGGTATTTGAAGCCGTACCGGGCGTGCTGACCAGCATTGCGGTGGGCGCCGATGGCGATGTGTGGGGTTTGAACAGCGGCAACATCTATCACTTCAACCGCGTGATTCAGAACTGGGAGACCGTTCCGGGCTCTCTTACTCGATTAGCGGTGGGTTCGGGCGCGAATGTTTGGGGACTGGATGCGGCGGGAGATATCTTTCAATTCAGCTCGAGTAGCCAATCGTGGGTGGAGACGGTTGGGACCCTCGCGCAGATCGCCGCAGGCCGGAACGGGACCGTGTGGGGCATCGATGGATCCGGCGAGATCTACGAAAGCACACAAACGCCTGAGCCATTACAGACATTCCATCAAATGGCCGGCGCTCTGGCGCAGATCGCGGCCGCGCCGGATGGAAATGCGTGGGGACTGGATGGGTTTGGCGGTATCTTCACTTTCAACCCGCTCACGCAGGAGTGGACCGCGATACCCGGGAATCTGGCGCATATCGCGGTGGGATTGCATGGCGACGTTTGGGGTGTGAATTCGGGCGGCCAGATCTTTCATTTCGACATCGCGACGCAAAGTTGGGATTGGATTGCCGGCGAGCTGGCGCAAATTGCCGTGAGCGCGATTGGCGATGTGTGGGGGCTCAACAGCGCGAACCAGATCTATCGATTTAATGCTTTGACGCAGAGTTGGACTTGGATTCCGGGAGGGCTGGTGCAGATCTCGGTGGGCGCGGACGGCGATGTCTGGGGATTGAACGCGAACAATCAGCTTTACCGGTTTGACGGCGAAGTTCAGCAATGGATTGTAATTCCAGAAAGCAGCTTTTCGGCAGTAGCGGCAGGCTCAGCGAGTAATGTCTGGGTGTTTAACTCGTTCAACGATATTTATTCCTTCAATCCGACCGCGCTGACATGGAATCCCATTTCAAGCCGCTCTCTGAACGTGTCGACTATTTACCCGGCATTCGATGGGGCCGCTTGGGCGGTGGATGTAGATGGTATTCCTTACCGCTTCGATTCTCAAGCTCAGGCTTTTTCATACGAGTATGCGTTCTTAGATGCCCGCGGCTTCAATTCGGGGGGAGTAACTTCGCTGGCGGTTAGCTCCGATGCGGTGGTCTGGGGTGTGAACGCTTACTCAGGCATCGTTTATCAATACTGGTGATATGCGCGGCCGGCAGTGCGAAGCTAAGTGTATATTGCAATGCCTGAGACGCTATTGATCCATTGCCCAGCATGTGGCGCAGATAATCGAGTGCCGCGGGAGAAGCTGAACCAGGGCCTTGCACCGGTTTGTGGCCGCTGCAAGACTCCTCTGCCTGCCGGCGGCCAGCCGATCACCGTCACGGACGCCAACTTTTCGGCCGAGGTGGAACAATCGGCGATGCCGATTCTGGTGGACATGTGGGCGCCCTGGTGTGGGCCGTGACGCATTCTTGCGCCTGTTATCGAGCAGTTGGCGCGGGAGATGGCGGGGCGCGTACGGATCGGCAAGCTCAACGTGGATGATAATCCGGTGACGGCAGAGCGCTTCAACGTGCGGGGAATTCCCGCCCTGCTGGTGTTCAAAGGCGGGCGCGAGATCGATCGCATGGTGGGCGTACAACTGAAGGCCGAGATTGTGCGGCGCCTGGAGCGAGCGATTGGGTGAAGGCGACGACAGTTGCTCACCTGCTGAGCGCGTGATATTCTCTCCGTAAATTTACAGAGAGGGGCTCGCACATGCGATCTCGGATTCTGCGCGTTTTGGGAGTGGCGGCAGTGGTGCTCGGCTGCGCGATGACGGCAGCAGCTCAGGTAGACACGGGGTCGATTCTCGGTACGGTGAAAGACACCAGCGGTGCGATTGTGCCGGGCGCGAAGGTGACGCTCACGAATGAAGATACCGGGCTGGTGGAGGTGAAGACCAGCGGGTCGGCGGGCGAATACGCGTTTTCGCCAGTCAAGGTTGGACACTATTCGGTGACGGCCGAGTTCAAGGGATTCCAGCGCGTGGAACATACGAACGTGACCGTGGACGTGCAACAACGCGTGGTGGTGGATTTTGTGCTGCCGCCCGGACAGATGACGCAGACGGTGCTGGTGACGGGTGAACCACCGCCGCTGCAGACTCAGGACGCGTCGGTGGGGCAGGTGATCACACAGCGATCCATCAATGACCTGCCGCTAAACGGGCGGAACTTCATTTTTCTGGCGCAACTGGCGGCGGGAGTCACGCAAGACCAGGAGGACACGCGCGGACTTGGTTCGAGCGGCAGCTTTTCCGCAAACGGCGAGCGACCGGCACAGAACAATTACCTGCTGGACGGCATCGATAACAATGCGAACTTAGTGGATTTTTTGAACGGGACGGCGTTCGCAGTGAAGCCGCCGGTGGATGCGATCCAGGAATTCAAGATACAAACGAACGATTACAGCGCGGAATTCGGGCGATCCGCGGGCGCGGTTTTGAATGCGACCATTAAGTCGGGAACTAACGAAATTCACGGAGACGTTTGGGAGTTTCTGCGCAACGATGCACTGGATGCCGCCAACTTTTTTGAAAATGCAGGCGGCTTATCGAAGGGAGAGTACCGGCAGAACCAGTTCGGGTTTACAATCGGCGGGCCGATTAAGAAAGATAAGACGTTTTTCTTCGGCGATTACGAGGGCACCCGGATTCGCCAGGCGCTTCCTTCGGAGAACACTGTGCCGACGGACCTGGAACGCAGCAGCGGATATACGAATCTTTCCGAGCTGCTGACGCAGGGCGGAACGCGCACGGACGTGCTCGGGCGGACATACGCGCTGGGGCAGGTGTTCGATCCGTCCACCACGCGAGCGGTGACGTGTGGAGTGGCAGATCCGGTGACTGGAATTAATGTTTCATGCGCGGGCATGCCGGCGGGAAGCCAGGTTGGTTTTGTGCGCGAGCCGTTCGCCGGGAACATTCTTCCGGCGAGCCGGCTGGACCCGAATGCGATCAAGCTGCTGAATCTCTATCCGGCGCCGAATGGGCCCGGATTGTTCAACAATTATTCGGCGGATCCGATTTTGAAGAACGATGCGAACCAGTTCGATATTCGGGTGGATCATAACTTCAGCGAGAAAGATTCGATCTTCGCGCGTGTCAGTTACGTAGACAATCCGCAATTGATACCGGGGCCATTTCCGGGAATTGCAGATGGCGGGTCGTTTGCGGATGGCGACCAGACGGCTAAATCCAGCAATTCGGTGCTAAGCGAGACGCATTCGTTCTCGCCGAGCCTCGTGAATGAAATACGGGCCGGGTTCAACCGCATCGCGACTACGCGATTGCAGCCCAATGGGAATACGCCGAATATACCGGCGCAGTTCGGCATTCAGGGCGTGCCACAGGTTCCGGATAACGGCGGGTTAGGCTCACTCTTCATTACCGGACTTACTACGTTGGGCAGCAATCAGTATCTACCTTCGGTGGAGTACAGCGATACCTTGCAATTCACCGATAACTTAACGAAGCAGCTTGGGCGGCATTCGCTCAAATTCGGCTTTGAATTTCAGAAGCTGAGGTTTTCCATTTTGCAGCCGCCTTCGGGCCGCGGGACGTGGAGCTTCAGCGGCGTGTATACGGAAATTCCGGAAACCACAGGCGGGAATACCGGCTTGGCTCAGATGCTGCTGACACCTATTCCGGCGACCGTGGCAGGGGCTTCAGATTATGTCGGCGGCGCGGACCAGGTGCAAGCATCGAATATCGCGAACACCGATATGTATCACGATTACTACGCTGGGTATGTGCAGGATGATTTCAAAGTCAGTCCGAGACTTACTCTCAATTTAGGGCTTCGCTGGGAATATTTCGGGCAGATCATCGAACGCCACGGTGCGCAATCGAATTTCCTGCCTAACTACTCGGGCACTTCAGAATTTTTGCTTTCGAAGAATCGGTGCAATACACCTTTTTCGCCGGATTTTTTGGCGGCTGCACAAGCCGATAATCTCGATATCGTATGTTCGAGCGTACCCGGTCTGGGCCACTCACAACTCACGAACTTTTCTCCCCGGGTCGGTTTCGCTTATCGTGTGACGGACAAATTGGTGGCGCGCGGAGGATATGGACTTTTCTACGGAGGCTTCGAGAACTCAGTTGTCGAAACTTATGTGGATTTTCCGTTCCAATTCAATCTCGTTTACCCGAATCTTGTACCGAATGCGCCGATTACGTTCGCGAATGGCTCGATCGGAACGCTCGAGACGGGCTTGACTGGAATTCCGTTGACACCGGCCGCGGTAGAGCCTGGGGGTGTTTCGTTTCTGGGCGAAGATTATCACATGAAGACGCCGTACACGCAGGGCTACAACTTGACTCTGCAGTATCAGTTGGCGTCGAATGACACGCTGGCGGCGGGGTATGTCGGCAATACCGTACGCCATCTTGGTGTATATATTGACCCTAATTCGCCCGGTTTGATTTTGCCGCCGGGACTCGATTCATTCAATTACTCGCGCTTCCCCGATTTTCAGACGGGTTCCACCTACACGAGTTTCGCGGCCGATAGCTTCTATAACTCGCTGCAAGTAAATTACGAGCACAGGTTCAATGCGGGGCTGAGTATGTTGGCGAATTTTACATGGTCAAAGTGCCGCACGGACGCGGTGGATGTGCTGAATGCAACGGCGCTGACGGGGTATCGGGCGCCTTTATTGCCAGGATTTGGGATACAGGGTGATTACGGGCTGTGCGATTTCGATATTCCAAAGGTTTTTCACCTCAGTGGCGAATATCAATTGCCGGTGGGGCACGGGCGGGAATTTCTTTCAAACAGTCCGGGCGTAGTGGATGCGATTCTGGGTGGGTGGAGCACAAATTGGATTCTGACGCTCGAGGATGGGCAGCCGGGGACGGTACCGTGCGTGATCACTACGACGTCGGGGTTGGGTTGCAATGCGTTGCTGGTTCCAGGGCAGAGCGTGACGGCGGGGCCGCACAATGTGAACCAATGGCTGAATCCGAACGCGTTTACGAGTCCACCGGTTGCAACGACGATTGGGCAATCGGATTACAGTCCGCTGGGCGGCGCTCCCACGCAGTTCTATGGGCCCGGATTTCATCGCTTGGACTTTTCGTTATTCAAGGAGTTTCGCGTGAATGAGAGAACGCATTTCGAGTTGCGTGCGGAGTTCTTCAACCTGACCAACACGCCGAACTTCTCGCCACCAGGATTCAATGGGAACGGAGTGGTGGCATCGCCGGGTTCGTTGGACTATACTTCCCCGACGACGTTTGGGCAGATTAATTCAACGCGCGATGGGCAAAACGATCAGCGCGAAATTCAGTTCGCGTTGAAGTTCTATTGGTAACTCAAATGAGAGGCACAACTGCTGAACAACATGCCGCGGATGTCGAGATCATAGCGCCGGTCGCGCCGCAATCGGCGGCTCGCAACGTGGCGGTGGATGCGTATCGCGGCTTCGTCATGGTGCTGATGATGGCGGAAGTGCTGCGGTTGGCCGAGGTAGCGCACGCGTACCCTGGAAACTGGTTTTGGGGCTTTCTTGCGTACAATCAAACGCACGTGGAGTGGGCCGGATGCTCGCTGCACGACACGATTCAGCCGGGCTTTTCTTTTCTGGTCGGCGTGGCGCTTCCCTATTCGATCGCGAGCAGGCTGCGGAAGGGTGCGACGTTTTGGCACATGTTCGGGCATGCACTTTGGCGGTCGTTCCTGTTGGTGGTGCTGGGCATCTTTCTGCGGTCGATCCACAGCACGCAGACTTACTTCACGTTTGAGGACACACTGACGCAGATCGGCCTCGGTTATCCGTTCCTGTTTCTGCTTGGGTTCCGGTCGCCGCGCTGGCAATGGGGCGCGTTCGCGGCGATACTTTTCGGGTATTGGTTGGCATGGGCGCTGTATCCGGCGCCTGGGCCACATTTCGACTATGCGGCGGTAGGCGTTCCCGCAAATTGGGCGCATAATTTCTCCGGTTTCGCGGCGCATTGGAACAAGAACAGCAATCTCGGAAACGCGTTCGATCAGTGGTTCCTGAATTTGTTTCCGCGAACAAGCCCGTTCGTGGCAAATGAGGGAGGGTATCTGACGCTGAGCTTCATTCCGACTCTAGCGACGATGATCCTGGGGTTGGTGGCGGGGCGTTGGTATAGAAGGTTCGCGCCGGTGATTCCGCTGAAGCGGTTCGTTGTCGCGGGGTTGATCGGAATCGCGGCTGGATTGCTGTTGCATTTTACGGGCATCTGCCCGATCGTGAAACGGATCTGGACGCCAAGCTGGACGCTTTTCAGCGGCGGCATCTGCTTCTTATTTCTGGCAGGATTCAGTTGGATCATCGACGTGAAAGGATATCGCAAATGGGCATTTCCGCTGGTGGTAGTGGGAATGAATTCGATTGCGGCTTACCTGATCGCGCATCTATTCGAGGATTTCGTCTTCAGCAGTTTTCGCATTCATCTGGGTGACCGGCCGTTCGCGATTTTCGGCCCGGGTCTGTACCCGCTGCTGCTTGGTGCAGCGGTACTGCTCACGTATTGGTTTATGCTGCTGTGGATGTACCGGCGGAAGTTGTTCCTGAAAATATAGCGGCGGCGAGGGCTCTCGCTTCCCGTTCTTCGGCGCGAAGGTTCGGGCCCAGCATGGAGCCAAGAAACACGATGCCACCGCGGCCGATGCGGCGCTTTATAGCGACCGGGACGGCGCCGTAGTGAGCGACGATTTCGCCGGCTGGGCAATGCACAGGAACAACGGGAGAAAAGCTGCGGGTGAGAGTCGCGTGCGGCCAGCAATAACGGATAAACAACCGATCGTGAGACGCGGCAAGAGGTTCATTGAGCGTGACGCCGAATTTGTCTTGAAAGAGCCGCGGCTGTGGAGCGTGCGGCGACAGCTCCCAGAGAATTCGGCCTCCGTGCAGCGCGTGATCCCGCAGACGGAGAGCGCTGGTGTAGTCAACGGCCCCGCACACGACGATCAGATTACGGGGACAGCGCAGGGTGAGAACGGACCGAAATCCAGCGGCTGATTCTTGCGACAGGCAATCGGGTGCGGCCAGAATCCGGAGGCCGCTTGAGCTGTAGAAAGATGCAGTGAGAGGAACGCAGAGTGCTTGCTGGAGAACCTGGCGGCGAGTCATCTATAAGTTGCCCGAGATGACGCGGTCCATGGCGGCGGACGTGTCATAGATCTGCTGGTCCGGAGCGTAGCGATATTTGGCTTCCATCTCGGCAACCACCCAGCCGTCGTAGCCGACCTTGGTGAAGGCGTCGCGGATGGCGCGCCAGTTGTTATCGCCCAGGAAGATGTTTGTGTAGACGCTTTGATCGCCGCAACGGCCGCGATGCTTCAGAACATCTTTCAAGTGAACGCGAGTGATGCGGGGGCCGAGCATTTCAATCCATTGCTCCGCAAAGCCGGTATCGTGTATGTTCCCGACGTCGAGGTGAATGCCGACCCAGCGGCTATCGACATCGTTTAAGAACGTGTTGAACTCGCGCGGGCTGAGGAGAAACTTTTGTTCGGAGCAGCAGTTTTCGACGCCGATTTTGACTTTGGCGGAGGCAGCATCGGGTGCGAGTTTTTTCAGCGAATCGACGCAGCGATTGTAGACCTCGTTGTAGGGCGCGTCGGCGGTGACAAGTCCGGCGACGATCAAAATGGCGTCGCAATTGAAGATCTGGGCGGCTTCGATCTGGCGGCGTATGTGGCGGAAGGCGGCTTCGCGCTTGGCGGGATCGCGCGAGGAGACGTTTTCCTCCCAGTCGAGCGCGTTCGAAACGTTTGAGATATCGAGCCCGGTATCTTCGATCTTCTTACGCATTTCGCGTAGTTGGGCGTCGGTGGTGGCCATCTGAAACCAGGGGCGATCGCCTAGCCAGAGCTCGATGCCTTGATAGCGGGCGCGCTTCAAGAGCTTCAGGCCGTCATCGAAAGTCATGCCTTGCGGAAAGATGTTGTCGCCGATGGACTTTTTCATGGCTGAAGAGTATCTATATCAAAACGAAGACGGGCGGTGCCGAGGTGGATTTCATCTCCGGAGCGGAGCTGGAAGCCATGGGTTGGTCCCTTGGGTACTTCGAAACGGCGGCCGTCCCGGAAGACGTTGGTGCCGCGCTGGCTCATCGAATCGTAGAGACGGAATTTACCGGATTCCACGTCGTAGCGAATGAAGGCATGTTCGCGCGACACGCTGGTCTCGGCTTCGGCGAATGAGATATGGTTACGGCGGCGGAGACCGTCTTTGTCGCTAATGACTTCTTTCAGACGCCCGATATTGACGCGGTCGGATTCGATGATGTATTCAGTGGCATCGGCTTGGCCAAGAATGACAGTGAGCTTGGCGGCGGGCCGCGTATTCGGAGTCGCAGGAGCAGCGGGCGATTTCAGGTTCGAATAGTCAATGCGAAATTTGGGCTCAACGCCTTCAGCAACGATCACAGTTACCTGCAAACCGGCGGGCAGGGAACAGCCGGCTTCGACGAGCAGGGCGGAAATGGTCTGCTGCAGATCGTCGTCTTGAGCGAAGGCTTGCTCGAGGAGAGCTTGCCGGCTGCTGTCTTCGGAGCCGATGTGTATGGAGATGGTGTTGTACGGGAAAACGCTTTTGCCTTCGCCGCGCGGCTGTATGTGATCGCGAACATCGTTCAGTATGTCGCGGCGGATTTCGAGCAACTCTCCGCTTTTCGGCGCGCCAGAGATGCGCGAGGACCAAGCGCGCACTTTGCTGCTGATCCAGGAATCGAGTTGTTCCAGAGATTTCATATCAGACCGAGTTGGTGGGCAGCCGCGACAATTTCACCGGCGATGGGAGCTGCCGCCGTTCCTCCATATTCTCCGTTTTCCACCAGCACGGCGAAGGCGATCTGTTTCGTGGGCTTATTACCGCGTTGGGCACCGTAGGGAGCAAAGCCGATGAACCAGGCGTGCGAGGGCGCTTTGGCCAGCTCCGCGGTACCGGTTTTGCCGGCGATGGGAATGGCGGATGCATTCAGGACTCGCGCGGTTCCGGAAGTGACGACGCTTCGCATGTATCCGGCGATCTGATTTGCAAGCGAGGCCGACAGGAGCGGCTCCGGAGGGCGCACGCGCGGATTCGTTTCATCAATGATCCAGCGCCCCTGAGGCGCATTGCCTCCGTCGGCGATGGTCGCGGCGACGCGGGCCATCTGAAAGGGAGAGGCGACCACTTGGCCCTGGCCATAGGAGGCTTGCGGAAGGAACTGCTGCAGTTTTTCGGGCGTGTTCGGCTGCGCCACGGAGATGCCCAAGGCAGTTGCGGTGTCATAGAGCATCTTCGCGCCGACGCTGTGCGCGCCGAGTTGGGCGAAGTAGGCATTGCAGGAGACAATGATGCCCTTCTGCATGTCGACCGAGCCATGAGGCTGAGTGTCTTTGATGTCGTCGCGGATCTCGCGATTCCATACGAAGTTTCCCACGCGATGATCGGGCAGACGGATGCA
Organism: Bryobacteraceae bacterium; assembly: GCA_035502635.1. Lineage (GTDB taxonomy): Bacteria > Acidobacteriota > Terriglobia > Bryobacterales > Bryobacteraceae > Bog-105. The sequence continues at coordinate 52,821 of DATJUG010000001.1, read as the reverse complement.
TTCGTAACGTTGTTGAGCGAGCGCGGGATCTTTTCGGAGGGCAGCGATAGCGGTGACAATTTTGAAGGAGGAGCCGGGAGGATACAAGCCGAAGCGAGCGCGATCGAGCAAATTGGGGTTGGGGACGGCTGTTTGCGCGCCGGTTGCCAGCGAGGCAAATTGCACCTGCGAAGGCCAGGGATAGCTAACGGCGGCGAGCGTATCGCCGGTCGCGGGGTCCAGGATGACGACGGCGCCCTTCTCTTTGCCGAGCTTGGTCAGATACTTACCCAAGATGTCTGAGGTACGCATCTGAAGGGCGGCGTCGATGGACATGTGGATGTCGCGAGGCGTGTTGAGAATTTGCTTGACGGCAGGATTGTCCGGTTGATAGCGATGGCGGAGAAGAGGAATGAGGGCGCGATAATCGCGGCGGACTCTGGTGGTGAGCTGGCCGGTTTCCGGGTCGCGAGATTCTTCCAATTCGGCGACATCGTCATAGCCTTGGAGACGAACGCGGGATGCGCTCTCCTGAAACGCGGTATTGGTTGCGCCTTGCTTGAGACGAGTTCGAACATCGCCGAGGAGGTAGAAAAGCTGCGGGCCCAATGGGTAGTAGCGCGGGTCCAGTTTAGACGTGGTCTGATCGAGGGCCACGCCGAGCTTCTGGTAATCGGCGCGATGGGCTTCGATCTGAGACCAGTCGCTGGTGGCGAGAGGAAGGCCATTGCGGTCGAAAATTGTTCCTTTGGGTAGATCGCGGGCGATTTCCAGCAGGCGCGGATTGTACTGGTAGCGGCGGACGCCGTCGGCTTGCGTTACCAGAGTTGGGCGAACGAGAATTTCGTCGGCTCGAGCAATCTGAATCCAGAAGAAACGTGCGAGCACGATGATGCCAAGGGCGGCGAGCACGGCTGTGAGTATGCGAGTCCCAGCGGCGAAATTCGATTGCTGGGCCGGCTTTTCTGTTCTGTTTGAGACGGAAAGCACGATAGCGAAGAGCGCGAAATTCGCCACCATGGAAGTTTTTCCATAGCTCAAGAAGGGCGAGACGACGCCAGAGAGAGGGATGAGGCCGAGCAGACCTCCGGTGATTAGCAGCAGTTGGTAGGCGGCGATCAGCGCGAGTCCGATCACGAGAAAAAATGAGTAAGTGCCGGGAGCATGAACCGCGATGCGGATGCTGCGGTAGATCAACACGGCATAAAGAGAATAGAGCGCGAGAATGCCGAGCGCGCCGGCCTCTTCGCCGAAAGCGGAGACGATCAGGTCCGTATGGGCAGCAGGCATGGTTTGCGGATCGCCGAGGCCGAGACCGGTTCCGGTGGCGCCGCCGGTGGAGAGCGACCACAGCGAATCAGCCAACTGATCTCCGCCGTGGACGTGATTACTCCAGGGAGATTTCCACATTTCGACGCGCTCGCGCACGGTATGCGGGTAGCCTGTTATGTACCCGACGGCAAATGCCAGGATGATGACGGCGAGGCCCGCGGCCGCGAGCAGAACGCGGTGGCGCGCGAGGCTGTACAGAGTGAGGAAGAGGCAGCCAATGACGAGGGCGGGGCCGAGATCGCTGAGCCAAAAGAAGAGAGCGATGGAAACAGCAACGCCGGCGGCGACGGGCACCAGATAATCGAAACGCGGGAGATTGAAGCGGCGCGCAGCATCCGCGAGTGGGCCGCGCTGCTGCTTGAGATAGCGCAGAGCATCCCAGTTCTGTGCAAAATATCCGGCAAGGAAGAAGACGAGCAGAATGCGGATGATTTCGACCGGTTGGAAAAAGAGCAGATTGACGCGGGCATCGCTTGATCCAGGCCCGGTGCCGAATACGCCCAGTGCAAAGGCGAGCAATAAAGCCGCGAGCAGCGGCAGATAACTCAAGCGGGCGAATTGCCGCTGATAATTCGGGATGCTGAAGAGCAGCAGCGCGGCGCAACCGGCGATGACGCCTTGGGTGAAATCGGCGAACATCAAGGTGTCGCGAAGCGGGTCGCGCAAGCTGATCATGAGAATCAGGCCGATTCCGCAGAGTACGTGGATGACAGGAAGAATGAGATTGTCGCCGGCAAATCCGCGCAGCCGCCAGACGAGGTGTACGACGTAGAATGGCACAAAAAACAAGGCGGCCCAGAGAAGCAGGCGGTGGCGAAAATTGAGGGCGTCGCGGACTCGAAGGTGAGCTTTCAGCTCGGCGAGCTCCTGCGCGGTGAGCAGCGACACGGAGTGCCTGGCTGCGGAGAGAGCCGCGAGACGTTTTGGAAATGAGACCAAGCCGTGCGCGGTGAGCAGGTCCGCTGGGGTGACACGCAGCCGCGCAATGGCGCCCACATTGTTGAAGGTCTCGCCACGGCGTTTGAGATCGTAGATCCGGTCTGCGATGAACTCCTGATCCGATGGGGCCGCGATGGCGCTGAGGTACGGAATCAACTGCTGCGGACCGGTGAGCTCATTCAGATTGAGGGTTGCGGCCTGTTCCTGGGCGAGGTTGTGAGTCTTGGCGGCATACACGAGATACAAGCCAGTGGCGACGACAATCGAAGCAATGATGAGGCAGATGAGCTCGACGCCTCTCGATACGGCACGCGAGCGCCTCTCGGTAAGGACGCGTTCCTGGGCGCGGGTTGCGAGCTCAGATCTCGAGACCTTCATTGCGAAACCGGAGTGTTGTCTAACTGCGTGAGCCGCTGTTCGACCCGCTGCTCGGCCTGCATTGCGACCAGCCGATTCCGCGCCGCGTCCCCGAACAGACCTGCTTGTTGGTAAAGATCCTCGGCATGAAGGTAATCCTGTTTCGCCCGATCGAGGTATTCGCGTTCCTCGCCCGGCATTTGAGCAAATGAGTGCGACTGGCGGACAACCCGGTCTGCTCGCCGAAGATAGCCGTCCGCAAGCAGGCCCGTCTCGCGCTTGCCGATGGGATGGCCGTAATGCGCGGCTTGCTTGAGCGCATCGGCGGCCTTGTCGACGTCGCCGAGATCGTAGATATAGAGATTGGCGAGCCCGAGATAAGGGTCTGGCGAATGTTTCAGGAGATCGGCGGCCTCGTCGAACTTGTTGACCGCTGTATTCAATAGCTTCTGGCGGCCGGGGCCGCGCAAAGTTTTGGCATCGATGCGGTCGATATGTGCTTCGCACAAGCGCAGGCGGCCTTCGATCTCGTTGTCGCCGGGGTCGAGCTCGAGCGCGCGAGACAGATCGTTGCGCGCTTGTACCCATTGCGGCTCAAAGATGGAAGGCGCATCGCTATTGCGATATTCGGAGATAGTTTCGTCGGCTGCAGCCACCAGGCGTTTCTTCAGTGCGCGCTTAGCTCCCCATAAGAAGACGGATAGATGCGAGCGTTGGTTCAGAGATTCGTATTGTGCCCAGGCTTTGTCCAGGTTGGTGATGCGCTCGGCCTCTAAATCGGTCTTGAACTTGCCGGCGTCGTCCCAGAAGTTGAGCTGCTGCAGCGAGTAGACGACCAAGAGGATGCCCGCGAGTGCTGCGATCGCCATACATCCGAGCAGAGTGGGGCTGCGTCTTGGGCGGGCGGATCGAAAGGTGGGCCGTGGCGATTGCGCCGGGGCGGGGCGTGAGGATGGCGTTGTGCGATCGCCCTGGTCGGCTTCGGGAACCGGAAGCGTGGTGCGAACGGTTTTATCACCGTCGAATGCAGTTGCGAGAGGAACGGCTTCGGCTACTACTTGCTTTCCGTTTTGGAAGCGTGTCAGGTCTTCGATGACATCGACAGGAGTCTGGTAACGGCGGGCGGGATCACGCGCCAGCATCTTGAACACGATTCGGCGCAAGGGCTCGGGGCAGGGAGCAGGCAGCGGCGGCAGAGGTTGTGCGGAACGGATGCGGCGCTCCAGACGCTCCTTCGTGGGCTCGTCAAACGGCAGCCGGTGCGCAATCATCTGGTACAGCAGGACACCCACCGACCACAATTCGGATTGAGTATCCATGTTCTGCGTTTCGATGCGCTCCGGCGAGCAGTAGGCCGTGCTGCCGAAGACGTTCGCGGTGTACTTACGCGTGTGCGTGAGCGCTTTGGCGATGCCGAAATCCAGAACCTTGACTTGAGAGTGACGATCGATGCGCAGGTTACCCGGCTTCAGGTCGCCGTGGATCACACCGGAAAATTGGCGGCTGCCGATGACGGTAGTGAAGGTGCGAAGATTTTCGAGCATCTCGCATAGCTCGCGGGCGACGTGCGCGGCGAAAGAATAAGTGATCTGCCTGCGGGCCATGAGAGCCGAAAGGTCGTCGCCATCGATAAACTCCATTTCGATGAAGAGATCAGGGCCCATGTCGCCGTAAGTATGGACGGCGACGACGCGGCGATCAAGGCCGCTGAGGCGCTTCTGCAACTCGGCTCCGAGCCGTTCGGCATCGATGATGTCTTGATCTTCGGGGTCAGATCCTTTCTGAATAATTTTGAGTGCGATTTCACGACCGGATTGCAATTCGCGAGCGAGGTAGACATCGCCCATGGCCCCTCGCCCGATGGGCCGAACGATCTGGTAGCGGCCGTATTGATCGCCGGGGTTCACGGCTGCCCTACCTGAATAGGCACTATTCGGAATTTTGGCCGCTCGTCGGATTTTCCGTCAAGAGCGAACGAGTTTCGCTGAATGATGGAATCGTCTGGCGCCGGGAGCCAGAGGGGTTCCGAGCCGTTGCCGCTGAAGATGTTTGCCGAGATGAGTGGATGACCCGTCGAATGAAAATCGATGCCCGGCCGCAATGCGCCGGGCGCAAGGCCATTCTGCAGAATGAGGTTGTGTTCGATTGAGGGAGCGGCCGCAGCGGTCAACAGGATGCCGGGGCCGGTGTTGTTGTGGATATTGCAGGCAAAGATTTCGCCGTGGGAATTGCCGCTGAACTCCACGCCGGCGCTGTGCGATTCCGCGATGTCGTCCGCGGCCAGCACGATATTGCTGTTGCGGATGCGGATCGCGCTCTCACTGCGAATCTGAAATCCTTCCAGGCGTGCACGACGAAGATTGTCGGCCTCAACTGATCCTTTAAGGATGGCGTCATGCGGCTGCTGCGCGATGAGTGTGATTCCGTCTTTCAGATGCAGGGTTTCGGAATACATGCCGGGGGCTACGGCGATGGTGTCGCCCGGTTGCGCTTTTGCAAGCGCCCCGGCAATGGTGGCGGGTCCGGCAACTGTGAGCACATGGGGGGCATGTCCACGCTTTGCGGGAGCGAGCAGCTTCTGTATCGAAAACAGAATGAGCGCACCAAGCAGTGCGCCGTAAAAGAGGTTCGCAGGAGCGCTGCGGTACCAAGGGGCGGGAACAACGGGCTGCGCTGCTCCCAGGCGATCCGTCGCTTCGCCAGGCAACGACCCGGTGAGTGCGGCGTCTTTACGACGGCTACGGGGCCGCTTCCCGAAAGAAGCAGCGAATGACGCACCCTCTACCAGCACGACAGAGACGTTATCGTGACCGACTTCGTTTGCCGCGTCGATCAAGATGCGAAGAGTCTCGGACGGATCGCCGGCGTGCTCTTCGATGATGCGCTGAATGGTTTGCGACGCCAGCGCGTCGCTGAGGCCGTCACTGCAGAGCAGGAACGCGCTGTCGGGCTCGAACGGGAAGGTTGCGATCTCGATGAAGTCTTCGTCGTCCGGCGTATGCTCCTGGGAGCCAACGTCGCGATAGACTTCGTTGCGGCGCGGGTGCTGCATAGCCTGCTCCTCAGTCAACTCGCCGCTATCCTCGCGCTCGCCGACGGGCGAGTGATCGTGAGTGATTTTTTCGAAGACGCCGCGTTTGATTCGGTAAAGGCGCGAATCGCCCACGTGGCCGACGGTCACCTGCCCATCGTCAATCAAGGCGGCCGTTAGCACGCAGGCCATGCCGTTCCATGCCGGGTTCTCGCGGGCAGCCTCGTAGATGGCGTTGTTGGCGAGCGCAATTGCTTCGCGCAGGCGTTGGGCAGCGCTGCCGGTTTGACGCTCCAGGCGGCCGCGGATGCGCTCGACTGCGATGTCGGCGGCCTGCTCGCCCGCTTCGTGGCCTCCCATTCCATCCACCACGAGAAAGAATCCGCGATCGTTGTCGCAATAGACGCGATCTTCATTGTTGGGTCGAACGAAACCCTGATCGCTCGAAGCAGCCGATGAAAAACGCGGGACAGCCGGCGGCATGAACTACACCTTCTTGCGGGCGAAGAGCAGAGCGCAGGCCGCAAACAAAAGCAGCAGGATGAGAAACACGTAGCGCGCGGCGTGAAGACGCGTCATTTCTGTTTGACTGCCTTGAAATCGATGAACAGCACACCCGCCAATCCGATGCGCGCCTTGCCGGGAAGCGGCACTTCTATGTTCGCATCCATGTCTGCGCCGTCGGCCTGCTGGATACTGGACGGCACGCGCTTGCCATCCACAGTGGTGCCGAGGGTGCTCAGATCCTTGAGGAACAGCTTGCCGGTGGCGGGATCGCGACGGATCTGCAGGTGCTCGCGGGAGACATCTTTCTTGGCCTTCAGCTTCAGATCGACCCAATGATCGGGCGACCCGCGGCCGATCTTGAGCACGTCTTTGGTCATTTGAAAGGTGTGTGCGCCGGAATCGTCTTCATAAGCGAGATTGGCGTAAACGATTCCCGTGGCGCGGCGTGTGTCGACATCTCCTGTTCGCTGCGTCGCGCTTGTGACGGTTTGACCGTCCGCGCGGCGCTTCGTGATTCGCTCGGTCAGAGTGCCGGCGCGGTCTTCAGAATCGGCGTTAGGCGGGAAGGCTGAGTGAATCACCAAGGGATTTTCGCGGGCGTCATCGTCGGCATTCTCGTGGAACTCGATCGACCATTCGCCGAGCGTTTCATAGCGTTTCTTGCGTTTTTTCGGCGCGCCCGGGATTTTCAATTTAGGCTCCGCAGCTTTGTTTAGCGCGGATAGTTTTTCGCTGAGAGCATTGACGGCCTCCTCGCGCATGCGCTGTTCGAGCGGGCGAAGACGCTCGAGATCATCGATGTAAAGGTAGACATCGTAGACGCTCGGGACGAGGTTGCTGTAATAGGTGGGACAGAGGCCGGCTTCCATTTCTTCGAGGATGAAGTTGACGATCTCTTCGGGGGTCACGCGGACCAGATCTTGCTGCGGCATTTCAGTACCTGATCTTAATAGATCGCATTGGAGTTTGAGAATTGCGCGCGTAGGGCTCGGGGGACCTATCTATCCCGAGATTGGCAGTTTCCGAACCCGCAGCCGTCCATGTCGAAAAACGGCGACACATCCACTCATCAGCGCCGGCCCGAGTGCCGGCAAAGAAGGAAGCAACGCGTTGAGGTAATCGTGTGCGCCAAGTAGATTCGGCTCGCGGAACAAGACAAACGATGGACGCTCTGCCTCCTGCATAGCGAGAATCGTCCCGAAATCGGTGTCCGCCGAGACTACAATTCGGTCCTCCTCGAATGCTCTTGCTAGAATTTCCTCGTCGCTCGCCGCGTGCATTCTATAGGCTCGCACATGAACTGCATCGTGCCCGGCTGTGACGAGAAGGCCAGCGAGGCGCGGTGGTAAGGCATTATCGATGAGAAACCTCAAGCTGGTTGCGGGAGAGGCAGCTCGCCCTCCATAGTAGCGGCCGCGGCGAATCGCAGACACTCTCGGATATCTTCTTTTTGGAGGTCCGGGTATTCGGAAAGGATCTCATGCTCCGCTAGGCCGCCTGCCAGCATTCGGAGGATTGTGGCTACCGGAATACGAAGATGGCGCACGCAAGGGACTCCGCCCATCTGTGCCGGATCAACCGTAATGCGCTCAAAGTTCTTCATTGCGCTCATCAATTATTGTCGCAAGTAGCGCCGGTTGCGGCAAATGGGGCCGTTATAGCCTGCAAATCAGTAACTCGCGCCCGTAGATGATTTCGGGTGATAAGTGTCGCCCGGTGTTCGTGTTCGGCTTTTAGCTAGAGGACGGGCGCTGTTAGCAAATTGCGCTGATAGCGCCCGTATAAGCGGCGAGTCTAGTTGGTTTTCACGAAGAACGGACTGTTAGGCTGGCCAGTCCGTGGCAGGGTATTCGGGCCGTTCGACTGTCGTGGCCTTCCTGGCTTAACGTCCATGGGAACAGCTCTGACGTCAAGATAGTAAGTCTTCTCGTTCGGATCGTACAGCAGCGCGTATGAAAGGGGCACACCGGTTTTATCGGCCAGGTTCGCGAGAACATTTCTTGCCGGTTCATTGTCCGCACCTAGTTCTACTGTGGCGTTATCCGGAAACGGTTCGTTCGCCATTACGATCTTGGCACCGCTCATCGCCGAGAGCTCACTCGCTAACATATTGAGCATCACGGCGACTGGCCGGGTGGAAGGAGAAATGGATACGGAGGTACTCATAATTGCACCAACATCGCGTTGTGAGCCAGCCGCCGTTGCGACCCGCACCGGAATCACCTCTATCCGGCCCGATAGCTGATCGATTCGATACTGTCCGGCGAAGCCGGCCTTATAATATTCAGAGAGTAGCGACTGAACCGCCAGAAAGGGCGTCGGGTCCGCATCGGGCGACAGCGTCACCGAGAATTGCCCGCCGCGAGGAAACACGCGCTCCGTGGCCACGCCGTTCCGCACCACAGAGGTGTGGGCCAGGTCGTTCGGACTCTCGTAAGGCACCTCTTCATAATCGATAGGTGAATGATATAGCTCCTCGATTCGGGCCAAGACGCGAGCCAGCGGCCTCGGGTTGTCGACAGTTATAACCGTCGGCTCCGACAATCGAGCAATGGGCGCTTGCGCGTGCATCGCCGGAATTGGCGCAAACATTATCAGACCAGCGGACAATACCGTCACGCGCGAGGCAATGGCAGACTTGTTGTGAAGAAGCTTTGTTGCGGTGACTCGCATTAGAATAACCCGTCCTCCGTTTCGCTTACATTGTCTTTCTTTACAGTGATGTAGTCTTCGCCGATGATTAGAGTAATCGTGTGCGTGACATATGCCTGATTTCCGAAGCCACTAATGTTATCGACTATATTCATTTGTTGCTTAAAGGTGGTTGTACATGGTAGAGCCCCTGGGATGCCAGAAAGGTTACGCTAATACCAATCTACTTCGTTTTGAGGATACCCGACCGTGTCGTAACCGTAGGTATCACCCGTATACCCCGCTGTGTAGCCTACATTCCATGTGCCACCTGTTACTGCTGAAAAGGGGGCGTATGGCGATGTTCCCTTCGCGGCGTTATAGCATCCGTCGGTTCCGGACCCAGAAGCTGTCTCGTATACCTGGCGGCCTTGGAATTCATTGGAATGAGGATCACCCGGATCATAACTCTCGGTATCTTGCAAAGTTTGGATGATGTTCAGTTTAGTAGGGTTGTTGACACCCCATCCGCCAGATTGAAGTATTTCGTTCGTTGGCGTCAGCACCAGATTGCTTTCCAGCGCATCCGAACCGGACAATCCGCTGCTATTTTTCCAGGTCGCGCTCGCTGTCGTGTCATTGCCTTTGTTTGCGATTGTGCCTGTGATGGTGAGACTGGATACTGGAGTGTAGCCGTCGCACGAGCTACTGGGGGAAGGTTTGCTGGCCGTCCACGAAAACGACGTTGTGCCGGTCACGTTGTCGGTAATGTTTGACGGAGTGTAGGACCCCGTGGCCGTGTAATTAATTTAAAACGGATTAAGTGGAAATGTCAAGAGATTTTGTGAGAAAGACCGGGGCCGCAACGCGCGCGGAGAAAGCTCCTCAGCGCAGCGGGCAGGGAGTAGAGCATGAATGCGACCCGGAAGGTGAAAGCAGCAGGCTCTAGATCAGAGTCTGCAAATCAGTAACTCGCGCTCGTAGATCATTTCGGGCGGTAAGTGGTCATGTAGCTCGATGAATAACTCTTCGTGGCCCATTACTTCGGATTTCCAGGCCGTGTCGTCGACTGTTTGTAACTGGTCGAATTTTTCTTTTGGAAATTCGAGCCCTTTCCACTCGATATCCTCATAGCGCGGCACCCAGCCGATGGGCGTCTCCTTCGCGAAGGCGCGGCTGCGGGCGCGATCGACAATCCACTTGAGCACTCGCATGTTCTGACTGTATCCCGGCCAGATGAATTTCCCGTCCTCGCCCTTGCGGAACCAATTCACGTGGAAAATCTTGGGCGTGACGCTGAGGCTTCGCTGCATCCGCAGCCAGTGACGGAAATAATCGCCCATATGGTAGCCGCAGAAGGGAAGCATTGCCATGGGGTCGCGGCGCACTTTTCCAATGGTTCCCGCGGCAGCCGCGGTCATCTCCGAACCCATGGTGGCGCCCACGTATACGCCTGCGCTCCAGTTGAAGGCCTGGAAGACCAGCGGGATGGTGGAGGCGCGACGGCCGCCGAAGATGAATGCACTGATTGGCACGCCGCCCGGGTTTTCCCATTGCGGATCGATTGAAGGGCACTGGGAGGCGGGCGAGGTGAAACGCGCGTTTGGATGCGCCGCTTTTCTGCCGGTTTCTTTTCCAATCTGCGGCGTCCAGCGGTTGCCCTGCCAATCGAGGCACTCGGCGGGCGGGTCGCCGGTCAGGCCCTCCCACCACACGCCGCCATCGGGCGTGAGCGCCACATTGGTGAAGATGGTATTGCGAGAGAGCGTCGCGATCGCGTTTGGGTTTGTCTTGGGCGACGTGCCGGGCGCCACGCCGAAGAAGCCCGCTTCGGGATTGATGGCATAGAGCTGTCCGGTTTCGTCGGGCTTGATCCATGCAATATCGTCGCCGACGGTCCAAATCTTCCAGCCCTCGAAGCCTTCGGGCGGAATCATCATGGCGAAGTTGGTTTTGCCGCAGGCGCTTGGGAAGGCCGCCGCGACATAGGTCTTTTCGCCTTGCGGGTCCTCTACCCCGAGGATCAGCATGTGCTCGGCCATCCAGCCCTCGTCGCGCGCCATGTTCGAAGCGATGCGGAGCGCGAAGCATTTCTTACCCAACAGCGCATTGCCGCCGTAGCCGGATCCATACGACCAAATCTGCCGCGTTTCCGGGAAGTGCACAATATACTTCTCGTCATTGCACGGCCACGGCACATCGCGCTGTCCGGGAGCGAGCGGCACGCCGACGCTATGGACACAGGGCACGACACGCTTCGAGTCCTTGTCGATTTCCGCCAGCGCCGGCAATCCGATGCGCGCCATGATGCGCATATTCACTACCACGTAGGGCGAATCGGTCAGTTCCACACCGATCTGTGACATGGGGGAATCGGTCGTTCCCATGCTAAAGGCGAGGACGTACATGGTTCGTCCGCGCATGCATCCGCGAAACAGGGTCTTCAGTTTGCGGCGCATTTCGTACGGGTTGACCCAGTTATTGGTCGGGCCGGCCGCGTCTTTCGAGAGCGAGCAGATGAAGGTTCGATCTTCGACACGCGCGACATCGCTTGGATCGGAGCGCGCGTAGTAGCAGCCCGGCCAGAGCTCGTCATTCAGCTTAATGAATGTGCCGCTCTCGACCATCTGGGCGCACAGGGCGTCGTTCTCTTCTTGCGAACCATCTACCCAGTGGATGGCCGCGGGCTTAGTCAGCTCGGCGATTTTCTCGACCCAACGGATCAGGTGGTTATTGGTACTTAGCGGGCGCGCGGAGGGAGTGAACGGTATTTCCGAGGTTGAGGACTTCGAACGGAGAGCACTCATGATTTTAGGATTCCACAGGGCGGCGCCACGCAGAGCGGGCGATTCTACGCTGCCTACGCAGACTATCATGATGTACGTTGCTACCGCTTACCGGCGGGCCGCTATCTATGAATTCAACTGAAACTAATATCGAGCGCGACCTGGCGCTGCACCTGGTCCGTGTTGTTGAAGAAGCTGCTATTGCCAGCGCCCGCACCATGGGCCAAGGCGATCGCAAGCAGTCCGACCACGCCGCTGTTCAGGCGATGCGGCAGGCTTTTGAAACTGTTCCGATTGCCGGCAATATAGTGATTGGCGAAGGCGAGCGGGATGAAGCGCCCATGCTATATATCGGCGAGCGCGTCGGCGCACCTGCCCCTGACGGCGCGGATTTTCCGGGCGTGGATATTGCGGTCGATCCGCTGGAAGGCACCAATCTCTGCGCTACGGGCGCTCCGAATGCGATCGCGGTTCTGGCGGCGTCCGAACCCGGCGGCTTGCTGCATGCCCCCGACTGCTACATGGAGAAAATTATGGCGGGCCCGGCGTGCCGGGGCGCTCTCGATATAGACGCGCCTGTGTCGCAAAATTTGAAGTCGATCGCACGGCGTCTGGACCGCGACGTGAAAGACCTGACGATTATCGTGCTCGACCGGCCTCGCCACGAGCGCCTGATTGAAAATATTCGGCGCGAAGGCGCACGCATTCGCTTGATCGGAGACGGCGATCTTTCGGCTGCTATTGCGGTTGCGGTCCGCGGCAACGGGGTGCATGCGGTGATGGGCATCGGCGGTGCACCGGAAGGCGTGCTCGCGGCCGCCGCGATGCGCTGCCTGCATGGCGAAATGGTGGCGCGCCTGGTGATTGACCGGCCGGAACTCGAAGAACGCGTCGCGCGCATGGGCATCAAGAATCCGCACCGCATCTACACCGCGGGCGATCTTGCGATGGGTAGCCATATAGTGTTCGCGGCTTGCGGAGTGACGGATGGCGCGCTGCTGCGCGGCGTGCGCTTCTTCGGGGAAGGCCATCGCACGCACACGCTGGTGATGACTTCAGGCAATAACAGCGTGCGGTTTGTGGATACTGTGCATATGCATCGGAAGCCGGGACCGCGCGGGGTGCGATTGTATTAGGAAACCCGCGCAAAACGGGCGCAGTATCGAGCGCCCGCCCAAGACTTAGCGAGTTCCTTGCTGCCTGGCGGCGCGCATCCGCGCCCTTTGCGCTATTGAGTAATCACGTTTCCATCACTCCTAAGTGCCGTAACACGCGTCTTACTTTTTTTGGCGAGACGGCCAGCCGATGCGCCACGCGTGACACTTTGCGCTCTTCTCGCTCCCATACTCGGCGGATCACTAACTCTTCAAAATCAGCCACTACTGCCTGCAGGGACTTATTCCCGACCTCGCCCTGGGACCAGGCGCGCAGATTCGGGTCCTCCACGCCGCCGTGCAGAATCTTGGCCCGTAATATCTCGACCTCCTGCCACAAGGCATCGTGACGGTCGTGATCCAGGTACTCTTCGGCACGGTTACAACACGTCCGGGCCGCGTCGGTGTTGTTGAAGAAACCGTTCACCAATGTCAGGCCTTGACAGATATGCGCCTGCGCACGGAGTCTTCGGCTTTGGGTTCGCTCTCCGAGGTCTACCGCCTCTTTGGCACAATCGTGAGCGAGCTGCGCAAAACGGCTGGGGTCCTCGGTTTCGCCGATCTGCTCTTCGAAGCGCGCGTTCGCCACCATGGCTTCGACGACCCTCGCGCGGCACATCAGCAAATAGTCTGCCTTCGTGGCGCCTAAATCGAACGCCTCCAGCGCGCGCTCCTCCGCCTTGTCGAGATCGCCGAGATCCAGGTAGACACTTGCCAGGTTTACGTCGACGTTGCCGGCGCCATGATGATTGCCCATGCGCTTGTAAATCGCGTCAGCCTGCGCGAGGTCCGTCTGAGCATTCCGCAGCAGCTCGTGCATGCGCTCTAATTGCCCGCTTTTGTCCTGCTTGGCGGCATTATCCGGCTTACCGCCTCGCTCCCGCTCACGCCTGGCATCGATGGATCGCCGAAGCTGCAACGCCGCGAACCGTTTTGCCTGGGCCGTATTGGTGAGCGAGCGAGCGAGATATCCTTCGAGCGATCCGCGTCGCTTGAAAATATCAATCGATGTCTCGAAGTACTGCATGGCGTGGTCATATCGCCCTTCGCGTAGCGCAATTCGGCCGTAAGTCGATTGAATATTTCCGAGCGTGATGAAATCGTCGGTTTCTCGTAGCGCCGCTTCGGCCTCTTGCAAAATCGCCAGGGCCGGTTTGGTCTCGCCTTTCTGGAATAACAACCAGCTCTCCAGGGTTCGCATCACGGCCGCCATTTTCGAGGAACCGATTTCGTGGGCAATCTCGATGCCGCGGCGCGTGATTTCCAGGGCCTGGTCGTACTCACCAGCCTTTCTCAGGCAGCGCGCCTTCCACAGGCTCGCCACGACTGCAATCTTGGCGTCTTGCACCTCATCGCAGACGCGCAGGGCGGTTTCGAGGTGTCGCAGAGCCTCGCCTAAGTCTTCGTGCCGCATCGCGACCAGTGCTTCCGCTAAACGCAGATGAATGTAATCGCTCAAGGGAAGCGACTGGCGGGCGGCCTTGGAAAATCGACCCAGCAGGCCGGCTAGCAAAGCGGCGCCTTCAAAGCCAACGTCCACCCATTGCGCCAGACAGCCCACTGCCACGCCAGCGCCCGGTTGCCCGGGTTCAATGTGAATTAATTCGCTTCCGTGTTGCTGCAACAGGGCAATACCTGGGCCAATCTGCCGTTCTTGCAGCAGCGTGCGTAGCTCCTGCCACATTTCGCCAGAAATCATCCGCTAGCCTCATGAGAACTGGGAATATTCCTACCGGGAACCCGGTAGGGCGGGCCGGAGCGGTCTACTGGTCCGCCTCGGACTACTGGGTCTTGCTTTTACCTTACACCTGTTCCAAACTGGCTGGCGGGGAGAAATGCCACGTAAGCACACCCAATGCCAGATTGTGGTCTTCCTTGGGCCGCCGGGGTCGGGGAAGGGAACCCAGGCTACCGGTCTGTCCGCAGAGCTGGGCATTCCCGCTATTTCCACCGGGGAAATGCTTCGGCGCGAATGCCGTTCCGGTTCACCGTTAGGCCGGGCGGTGCAGAGCATTTTGGCTTCCGGTCAGCTTGTTAGCGACGACCTGATGAACCAGGTGATCGCGAGCCGCTTGCGTGAGCGCGATTGCCGATCCGGCTGTATCCTTGATGGTTATCCCCGTACCATTTCCCAAGCCCGTTTTCTGGATGGGTTGCTTGCGGGTTTACAGAAACCGCGCCCAGTGGTGTTTGACTTTGAAATCTCGGCCGACGAGATTGTTTCGCGCTTGAGCCGCCGCCGGCATTGCGCGGAGTGCGGTCGGACCTTCAGCATCGACCCAGGTAGCAGCGCGACCGAGCTTGTTTGCGAGAACGACGGCTGCCCGCTGGTGAAGCGTTCGGACGACAACGCGGAGACCGTTCGCGAACGGCTGCGCCTGTATGAGCTGAACGCGGCCGAGCTGGTTCAGTACTATCGCGATAAGGATTATCATGCAATCTGCGCGACGCGCGCACCGCATGATATTTGCGATGAGCTGCTAAATATCGTGGCTAGCAATTGGTCGACTCCGATGCTGGCCCGTGCCGCTGCAGTACAATCCCAGGCTCGGCTTCGCGTCTAACGCCATCAGATCTCGCACGGCTTTGCCTCTTCCGAGACAAATCTGTCCGGGTGGCCACGTTCCTTCCGTGTATTGACGACGCACGCGCGTATGCTGCGCCCCGGCACCCCATTCGCGGCAGGCGATTCGCAATCCTGTTTCTGCTAGTGGCGCCGCTGAGCTTTGCTCAAACTACGCAGGATGCGCTGCTGCTGCTCCATCAGGTCGCCGAGAATGCACGAAATCTGAAGACGTATCGCGCCGCAGGCCATATCACAGAAGACCTCGACTTAGGCTTGGTGGCGGGTAAGTGGAACCTCGATTTCAAAATCGCGGTTCGGCGGCCAGGACAGATGCGCATGGAAGAGAACGGCGGCATGGAGGACTTCGGCACTCAGCGGACCCTGGCAGTCTGCGACGGCGAAACCGGTTGGGTGTACCACGCCGATCGAAATGAATACGAGCAAGTCCTTCCTCAGGGCGATTTGCGAGGGTTCTGCACTGCCAGCACATTGAGCGGCTTTGACCACGTTGATGAAGGGATCAAATCCGCAGCGATAGCGGGCCGGGATCACAGCGAATTTGAAGGCCGCTCCCAAAGTTGCGTGGTCGTGAAGGCGCAATACCGGGCAATCGACCAGTTGATGATTCTACCCGGAATGGTGATGCGAATTGGACGCGTCTCGCGCACGATGTGCATAGAGCCGACTCGCAAACTGATCCTGCGAGATTTTCTCGACGCGGATCTGGATGCGACCGGGCCCGAGGACAACCACATTGCCGAGACCATCACATACCAGCGCATCGAGACGGATCCGGCGCTTGCGGCGGCGCTGTTCGAGTTTCACGCGCCCGAGGGTGCAAAGCTGCACAAAGAGCCGGAACCGCCTGCGGCTAAGCCGGTAACAGAACCTACGCCATCCGCTCTTTTGCACGTGTTCGCGCCGCCCGAGCCGGTCTTTAAGACGGAGCCGGAATACTCGCAGGAAGCCTGGGATGAGGGGATTCAAGGAAAGATTGTTATCACCGGCGAGGTGGACGCCGACGGCGCGGCACACGAATTCAAAGTGCAGGAATCGCTTGGCTGGGGTTTGGACGAGAAAGCGCTCGAGTGCGTTCGTAAATGGCGCTTCCAGCCCGCGACCGAGGACGCCAAACCGGTAAAGGGCAATGCGTATATTACGCTCGATTTCGTTTTGCCGGATAAACGGCCGGAGCGGCCTTCAGCAGGTCCGATTTCGAGACCTTCGCAACGCGCCAGGTTGCCGGTGAGCGACCTGCAAATGCCGACGGATCTTGATAATTTCTTTGACATCATCGCCAACGCATTCAAGGCTCCAGACCTATGTGAGCGAATCCATCCACTGGCGAACGGGGGTGGTGGCGGGTTCAATCCACGAGGCCTGGAGGTGGAAAGACTGCAATCGAGCTGTTATTACAACGTTGCGATTGAGCTTCACGATCCGAGCCTTTGCGAGCATGTCAAACCCGTAAGAATCGAAGGCATGGACGGGAGCCGATTCGATGCCGCGTATTGCCGGGATCATTTGTTTGCGCCGACATCGGTTATTCCGGATCCACACCGCATGGGACCCTTCGTTCACTTCATGCAGCAGCTCGGCTTTGGCGATGGAGAAGTGGGCGATTACATCTATGAGCAGAGCCCATACGAGCATCCTGTCTATTCGGCTTACAAGGAGCTCAGAGGGGACCGCGATTTCCTGGCGCGTGTTCAACGCGGTCCGAACTATAACGAAGCCGAAGCGCCAGCGGCCATCCGGTATGCCAACCCAGTGGAGTATCTTTACGAGATGCTGGCGCTGGACAGCAACGATCCGTCACTGTGCGGGAGGATTTCTCCCAATGCCGCCGTCGGCAAGGCGGGTTTGCTGCGTCCCGAGTGCTACCTCAAAATCGCGCAGAACCAGCGCAATCCAGCACTGTGCGAGCAGGTTCACGCCTTCGAAAAGACTCCTGGAGCCGGCCGCCATTACTCTCCGGAGTATTGCTACAAATCGATAGAAGGCCTGAAGCAACCGGATTCGGCGGGCTTTCACGACGAACCGATATTTTTCCCACGGCCACGATTTTTTAAAGAAGCGCTACATCAACTCGGCGATGATCGCGATGCGGACGCGCTGGCCGGGCCTTCGCCGGACGATTACTGGGAGTTCCTGCAAGGACTCGCATACAGTCACGATTCCAATTTGCGCGCCGAGTTTTTGCGACGGGTGAGAGCGCTAAAACCCTAGGGGCGGTAGGGGGATTGGCTTTAAGTCTTCACCTCGCCGGCATTCGCTCATCGAAGAAGTCAGAGAGCCTGGAGGCGGCGGGCGGGTCCAGATTGGATAACACTGCGATAACGGTGTCCGAGCGCGGATAGATTTGCAGTTCTCCGTTCATTCCCGGCGCGCCACCACCGTGGCCGAAGCGCTTGCCTTGCGGCTCGTCGGAAATTCCCATCCCGAAGCCGTAACCCTCCCCGGCAGGCATCTCCGGAGCACTGGCCTGTTTCGATGTCATCTGGGCAAACAAATCGGGCTTGACTAACTTGCCGCTCGAGAGCGCCTGGGCGAACCGGAAGAGATCTCCGACGGTGGAATATCCGCCGCCGGCGGAGCTGCCGCGCCACGGCAGAGTGTCTGTGTTTGGCACCCAGGCTCCGTCCTTGCGCATATAGCCGACGGATCGGTTTGGCACGCTGTCCGTTTCCGGAAGTGAATCGGTGGCATGCATACCGGCCGGCTCAAAAATGTGTTTGCGCACGTACTCGTAATAAGAGACGCCCGAAACCTTCTCGATGACAACTCCCAGCAATATAAATCCGTAGTTCGAATAAGACCATTGGGAACCGGGCTCGAATTCCAACCCGCGCGATCCAAAGAGCTTGACGTAATCGGCCAGCTCGCGGACTTCGAGCCGATGCTTGTCGTACTCGGGCGTGAAGATATCTCCGGTACCGCCCGTGTGCGTGAGGAGGTTGCGAATGGTCACTTTGGTTGCGACATCGTGGTTAGGGTAGTCGGGTAAATACTTGCCGAGGGGAGCCGCAAGATCAATTTTGCCTTCGCCGACAAGCTGCAAGATAGCAGTGGCGGTAAACATCTTATTCATAGACCCGATACGGAATTGCGTGTCCAAAGTATTGCTGAGGTGTTTGTCGCGATCCGCCAGACCGTATGCCTTCTCCAGGACGATTTGCCCGTGATGCGCAATCAGCACGTCGCCGGAAAACTTATCCTGGCCAGCTAAATCCGCAGCCTTTGCGTCGAGAGCTTTGACGGCTTCATCGAACGTCAGGCGCGGCGTTTGCGCTTGGTCAGGCGGCCGGGGAACAATGTGGAGATTTAGTTGTGTGACGGAGGGTGGATTGGAATCGCTTACATCCAGCTTGAGAAGCGCGAAGTTATCGCCGCCGCGCTCTTTGACCAACGCTTCGACATGAAGCGGCTCGCTCTTTTCAATCCGAATAAGATTGAAGCCGCCGGTTTGATCGTGAAAGTTCATCAACTGGTCGAGGCGGTCTTTATGATCGGGTTCATATTTGTCGAGGTATGCCGATAGACGGGCATGGTCGCCGGAATTGAAGGCATCGAGCCACGCGGTAAGAACGGCGCCCGCCTTAGTGTCCGGGATCGCGGGCTGGGGAGCGGCCGAGAGGGTCAAGGAGAGAAAGAAAGCGGCTGCGAGTCGCATATTGGGTCCTGCTTTCACGGGCAATTCGGCGTCCAGTGGAGCGGTTAGGATTCTTGTGAGTAGACGTGAAGGCTAGAAACAGGTCTTGGCCGGAAATGGTATCGAGGCGGTCGAAAATGAAAGGATAACGGTGAAAGCAGCCCGGCCAGTACCAAATAGCTGTTATATTTTCGACATCGGGACGGTCCATTGTGTATGGGGCTCATTCTCCTGATCATCCTGGTGGTTCTCTTGATTGGCGCCACTCCGACGTGGCCCTATTCGCGCGGTTGGGGCTACTACCCGTCAGGCGGGCTTGGCTTGGTCATCGTAATTGTGCTGGTTTTGTGGTTCCTGCACGTCATCTGACCCGGCATACAAGGTTGGTGTTTTGCACGGGGAGTGTGTCAATTCGGGCCCGAAAGCCGTCCAACAAGTGGAGGCGAGTCAATGACCGATCCAAAATTCAATGAAATTCCAGCCAATAAGGGAAGTGTTTCAGAAGGCCGGCGAACTGATCCGGCGCAACGTCCGCGGCAAGGCCTCAGCGTCAATGACACTATCGCAGCAGATGCCAATCTCTCGGTAGGCGGGCGTGGTGTAGACACGTCCGGAGTCATCTCCGGCGCAGGAGCGGGCGCCGGTTCCACGATGCTGACTCCGGGTACGAGTGGATCGCCCGCACCCCGCATTGTTCCAGGCGACAGTTCCACCGGAACCACGCCGCGTGGGGCCTCCGGATTGGCGGACATCCCGAATCCCGGCGCCGACCTTCAACGTGAAAGCACTGTGGGTCCAACCGATGATGAGATTGCCGAGCGCGCACACCGATGCTGGATTGAGCGGGGGCGACCACACGGCTCTCCTGAGATCGACTGGAATCGCGCCCGGCAGGAGTTGATCGAAGAGCATCGTCGGCGCGCCATGTCGACCATCGCCGCATCCGCCTAGAACACTGAGCCGGAACTCTCGAGTCTAACGGGCCCTCGACGCTAGCGATATGCTCTGAGAGCATGTTCAAACTCGTCGTGGGTTTTGCTGTTCTGATCGGAACGGTAGCGGCCCAGCAGTATACGCTCGGCCCGGATTCGCAGCGGCACCAGGATGCGCCGCGAGGTGTCGTTCAAAAATTCTCATGGACTAACCGGGGAGAGTTGTATCCCGGAATTGAGCGCGATTACTGGGTCTATGTGCCCGCACAATATTCCGCTGCTAAACCGGCCTGTCTGCTGGTAGTTCAGGATGGGGCAGGCGCGGTGAGCGAGAGCGGCGCTTGGCGATATCCGGTAGTGTTGGACAACCTCATTGCGCAGGGCACGATTCCGGTCACTATCGGGGTCTTTGTCAATCCGGGCGTGCTGCCGCAGGGAACGGGCGAGGTTCCGCCTCTCTTCAATCGAAGCTTTGAATATGATTCGATGGACGACCGGTATGCCCGATTCCTAATGAATGAGCTTCTGCCGGAGGTGAAGAAGCGTTGGAATATTTCGGACGATCCGAACGATCGGGGCATCGCGGGCGCAAGCTCGGGGGCGATAGCGGCGTTCACAGCGGCGATGCTTCGTCCCGACGCTTTTCATCGCGTGCTCAGTTTCATAGGCAGCTATTCCAACCTGCGCGGCGGGAATCAATGGCCTGATCTGATTCGCAAAATGGAGCCAACGCCACTGCGCGTGTTTCTGCAGGATGGCGATCACGATCTGAACATTTTTGCCGGGAACTGGTGGCTCGCCAACCAGGAGATGGCGAGCGCGCTCGAATACCGCGGTTACGAGTTCAGATTTGCCACCGGCACGGAAGGGCACAATGGCAAGCACGGCGGCGCGATTCTGCCTGACGCGCTGCGATGGCTTTGGGACGGCTGGCCGAAGCCGGTCGCCACGCCGAGGCGTCAGCCCAACCCGCCATTTGCGGACATCGACCGGATTATCGATCCCGCTTCCGGCTGGGAACTGGTGGCCGAGGGTTATGGTTTCACCGAAGGACCGGCCGTGGATCGCGACGGGAACGTCTTTTTCGTTGATGTGACGAAGAGCCGAATATACAAAGTTGACGCGCGCACGGGCAAGGTTAGCCTCTTTCGCGAGAACACCGGCGGTGCGAGCGGGCTGATGTTTGGCGGCGACGGCAGACTCTACGCAGCACAGAACGGAAGTAAACGCATTGTCGCCTATGAGCCGGACGGGCGCGAGACGGTGCTTGCGGAGAATACGGGGTCCAATGACTTAGCGGTCTCGGCGCACGGGGCGGTGTACTTTACGGACCCATCGACGAAGCACGTCTGGCTCATCGATTCACAAGGGAAACGCGCGGTAAACAACGCTCTGCTTTTTCCCAACGGAGTTCGCTTCTCGGCCGACGAGCGCATGCTCTTTGTCGCGGACAGCGCCACGCGTTGGGTCTGGTCTTTCGAAGTGCAGCCGGATGGATCGCTTGCGGATGGCGAGCCGTTCTATCGCCTGGAGCTGCCATTGGCAGGCGACGGGAAGCTAGTGAACTCGTGGGCTGACGGTATGACCTTCGACACGGATGGGTATCTTTACGTCGCGACAAAGGCAGGTATTCAGATCTGCGACCAAGCCGGGCGCGTGTTCGGGATTTTGCGTAAGCCTTCGGAAGCGGATCCGTCGAATCTGGTATTCGGCGGGGCGGATTTTCATACGCTCTATGTCACCGCAAAAGACAAATTTTTTCGGCGGCACTTGCAGCACGCGGGGTATTTGCCGTGGCAGGCGCCGAAGTGGCCGAAGCCGCAGTTATAGGGACGGTAGCCCTTTCACGGCTTTGCCGAAGCCGTTTGGCTTGCGGGTGCGGCGTGGTGCAACTCGGCGTCGAGCACCGGCTTGAGCGAAGCCTCCACGATCTGGCCGTTGTAGCGCTTGCCATTCACGAAGATGGTAGGCGTTCCTTCAACGCCCGCGCGGTCGCCATCTTGAATGTCGCGAATAACGGTCTCACGTACTTCAGTCGAGTCTAAGTCGGCCTGAAAACGCTTGATGTCTAATCCGTTCTTTTGAGCCAGCACCAGGAGGTTGTCACGCGAAAGATTGCGGCTCGCAAACATGGAGTCGTGCATGGCCCAAAATTTTCCTTGCTTATGGGCGGCAATAGCAGCGTCGGCGGCCAGCTCGGCTTGGGAATGGATCTCAAGCGGATACTCCTTGAAGACCAGCTTCACTTGTGTGGGATAAGCACTCAAAACCGCTCGAATTTCAGGGACGGCCGCGATGCAATACGGACACTGGAAATCGGAAAACTCAACCAGGGTGATCGGCGCATTCTGCGGTCCGAGCGATGGCGCGCCGGCAGTAGGGATAGAGACCGGATCATCGAGCAAGCGCATTGGTTTGGTGTGCGCCCACTTCGAGGCGTCGGCTGCGGCAATGGCGTCGGACTCGCTCTTGCCCTGCCGGACAGCGTCAATGATAGTTGCCGCGAGACCTTTACTGAATGAGCAGTTGGGGTCTACCACACGGCACTCCGCAAGCTTCATATTGCATCCGCAAGAGCAACCATGCTCGCGCAAAATCTTCAGAACAGTTGCTTTCTGCGGGGCGGTCAAGTTGGTGAGGTCGATGCCAGGAAGAGTATCGGCGGTCTTCCAATCCTGCGCAAGCAGCACGCAGACGCTGAGCAGACACAATCCTGCCAAGCGCAGGAACGAAGACTTCATACAGTCATTGTAGAAGAAACCGATAAGCTGGCGGCGTTTTGAGGAGTCACAGGACGTTCAGGATATTGTCAAAAGGAAGAGAGGACTGACGTGTCAACCACAGCAACACAGACAATCACCGAAGAACAGACGCTGGAAGAAATTTGCATCAATACGATTCGTTTCCTTTCGGCAGACGCCGTGCAGAACGCGAACTCGGGGCATCCCGGGCTGCCCATGGGTGCGGCGGCGATGGCGTATACGTTGTGGACGAAGTTCCTCAAGTTCAATCCGAAAGATCCGAATTGGTTCGACCGCGACCGTTTCGTGTTGTCGGCCGGCCACGGATCCATGCTGTTGTACAGTCTTCTCCATTTGACCGGTTACGATCTGCCGCTGGACGAACTGAAACGATTCCGGAAATGGGGCAGCAAGACGCCCGGACACCCGGAGCGCGGTCACACAGTGGGCGTGGAAGTTGCGACGGGGCCGCTGGGCCAGGGATTTGGGAACGCGGTAGGTCTGGCGATTGCCGAAGCGTGGTTTGCGGCGCGATTTAATAAGCCGGGCCACAAGATTATCGATCACTATACGTTTGGAATCTGCGGCGACGGCGATCTGATGGAGGGCGTGAGCCAGGAAGCGGCGTCGCTGGCGGGACACCTGCGGTTGGGCAAGCTGATCTTTCTTTACGATCAGAATCACATCTCACTAGCCGGCGGGACGAACTTGACGTTCACGGAGGACGTCGGGAAACGGTTCGAGGCGTACGACTGGCACACCAGGCACGTGGAGGACGGCAACGATACCGAAGAGATTGCAAAAGCCATCGAAGAAGCGCGCGCCGAGGAGCGGCGGCCATCGCTGATTCTGGTTCACACGCATATCGGCTACGGCAGTCCGAAGAAGCAGGATACATTCGAAGCGCATGGCAATCCACTCGGGGAGGAAGAGCTGCAGGCGGCCAAGAAGGCTCTGGGCTGGCCCTCGATGGACAAGTTTTATTTGCCCGAAGACGCGGTGAAGTGCTTTCGCCGGGCGATTGATAAGGGCAGGGAAGCGCAACAAGGGTGGCAACAGCGCTTCGAGGCATACAAGAAAGCATTCCCGAAGGAAGCTGCCGAGCTAGAGCAGATGCTGAGCGGCAAGCTGCCTGAACAATGGGGCGCGGATCTGCCGAAGTGGAAACCGGAAGACAAGCCGCTTGCTACCCGTGCTGCCGGGGGAGAGGCGATGAATGCGCTGGCGAAACATATTCCAAACATGATCGGAGGTTCGGCAGACTTGAACCCGTCGACGAACACAGCGCTGAAGGGCATGGGCGATTTTCAGCCATCGGAATTCGGCGGTCCGCATACGCAGGGCGCGGTAGGAGGCGTGTGGGGCTATGCGGGAAACAATGTAGCGTTCGGGGTGCGCGAGCACGCGATGGGCGCAGCCGTAAACGGCATGGCGGCGCACGGCGGCGTTTTTCCGTTTAGTGCAACGTTCCTGGTCTTCTCGGATTACATGAAGCCGGCCATTCGCCTGGGCGCGCTCAGCCAACTGAAGGTGTTCTACGTATTCACGCACGATAGCGTGGGCGTGGGAGAAGACGGACCCACGCACGAGCCGGTGGAGCAGCTCGCCGGCCTGCGGGCGATTCCTGGATTAAATGTGATGCGTCCAGCCGATGCGACAGAAACTTCGGAAGCATGGGGAGTCGCGATGCAACACAATGGCCCGACTCTGTTCGCGTTGACGCGCCAGCACGTACCGCACCTGGATCGAAGCAGAGCGAAAAATGCCGATGTTGCGAAGGGAGCTTACATCATTTCCGAGGCGGAGGGCGGCTCGCCCGATGTGATTCTTATCGGCAGCGGGTCTGAGGTGTCGTTATGCGTGAAGGCGCAGGAGAAGCTGCAAGGTTACTCGGTGAAGGCGCGGGTGGTCAGCATGCCGAGTTGGTACCTGTTTGAGAAACAAGACAGCGGGTATCAGGAGAGCGTCTTGCCGAAAAATCTGAAGAAGCGCGTGACAGTGGAAGCTGCGGCGACGTATGGTTGGGAGCGATGGGCCGGCGACGAAGGAACGATGATCGGCGTGGATCATTACGGGGCGTCGGCGCCGGGCGACGAGATCATGAAGCACTTCGGCTTTACGGCCGAGCATGTCACTTCAGCGGCGCTGCGGTTGCTGGGGCGCAACGAAGAGGCGGATAAGGAATACGGAGGCGACACGACGAATGTCGCGCCGACATCACCGCAGGAAGGGCATTCATAGAGAGGCGACCGCTCGCTTGGTTTGACTGCGCGAGCGGTTTCCTCAGCCGGGTCACTTGGGTAGGCTCATTGTTACGATCCGGGTCGCGAACGAAAGCTTGCGCTCCCGCTCCGGCAGTACCAAACCGGACCCTTCACCGCCGCCCTGCCATACCTGCGCGAGATCGCAGGCGCCATGAGCATCGCAGCTGAACACGAGCCTGGATTGGCCGCGTGTCCCCTTCGGATCAGAGTCGGGGGTCGCGATGACAAGGGCGCGCTCGTCACTCCGGCCCAGTTGCCGGATAAACAGCACGTGCGACGCGGTCTCATACGACACCCGGTACGCGCCCGGTGAAAACGTCCTATTGTGAACCGTGAATGGGAACGGAACGCTTGCTTGAAGCGCTCGGCTTGATTGAGCGAAAGCCATCGAGCCTGCGAGCAGGCCAGACACAGCTATCGCGGAAAACATCTTAAACATGGTTAGTTTCTCCTCTTGGCTTGTAGTGTGACACGAAGAGTAGGATCGTTACACCGCGGACAGAGCAAGCAGTTGAGAAGAGAGCGATCGCTAAAGAGAGATAGGAATTCGCACTTATCGACTTACTTGCCGAGCACGCGTTTGGCGGCCTGTGCAACTGACTCCGAGAGGAAGCCGAATTTCTTTTGGAGATCTTTGAGCGGAGCGGAGGAGCCGAACGTTCCCATGCCGATGATGTGACCCGCGGGCCCAACCCAGCGCTCCCAGCCGAGAGTGGAAGCCTGCTCGACGGCCACACGCGCGGTCACGTTGGGAGGCAGAACAGAGTCACGATATTCCTGGCTCTGACGCGCAAACAATTCCCACGAAGGCAGGCTGACCACGCGCGCCTTGATACCTTCGGAGGTGAGCTGCTCAAACGCCTGCACGCAGAGCGAGACTTCGCTGCCGGTGGCGATCAGAATGACCTCAGGTTCGACGTCAGGCGCGCCGGCCAGAACGTAGCCGCCTTTTTCGATGCCCGCCGCGGAGGCGTATTTTGTTCGATCAAGCGTCGGCAGAGCCTGCCGCGTGAGCACCAGCGCCACCGGATCATGGCGCAGCTTCATGATGACCTTCCATGCCTCGACCACTTCGTTGGCATCGGCAGGGCGGATGGTAGTCAGGCCAGGCACGGCGCGCAGCGAGGCCAACTGCTCAATGGGCTGATGCGTGGGACCGTCTTCGCCGACGCCGATGGAATCGTGCGTGAAGATGTAGATGGTCGGGAGCTCCATGATGGCGCTCAGCCGGATAGCGGGCTTGCAGTAGTCGCTGAAGATCAGAAAGGTCGCGCCGAAGGGCCGAATTTTAGAGAGCGAAAGCCCGTTCAATACAGCGCCCATGGCGTGCTCGCGGATGCCGAAATGCATATTGCGGCCGCGGCGATTGTCGAGCTCGAAATCGCCGAAAGTATCTTGCGTGAGGCGCGTTTTGGTGGAGGGGGATAGATCGGCCGCGCCGCCCATCAGCCAGGGGACATTTTTTGCGAGCACGTTTAGAACTTTGCCTGACGAGTCGCGCGTGGCGATGCCTTTAGCGTCGGCAGGGAACGCCGGCAAATCGTCGTCCCATCCATCGGGAAGCTGCCGATGCTGCATTTTGTAAAGCTCATCGGCGAGCTTCGGGAAGACCTTGCCGTAGGCATCGAACTTCGCCATCCATGCTTCGCGCAGTTCATGACCGCGCTTGCCGATGCCGGCTGCGAAATGCTCGCGTACGCCATCCGGCACCAGAAATTTCGCATCTTCGGGCCAGCCATAATTCCGTTTTGCCAATCGGATTTCGGCTTCGCCCAGTGGCTCGCCGTGTGCGCCGCTGGTGTCCTGCTTGTTCGGGGCGCCGTATGCAATGTGGCTATCAACGATGATGAGCGTGGGACGGTCGGTGGTGTTGTGAAACACCGTGAGCGCGCGCTCGAGCATCTGGAGATCGTTTGCATCGCCAACGCGGGTAACGTTCCAGCCGAGGCCGATGAAGCGCGTCGCTACGTCGTCGCTGAAGGCCAGCGCGGTATTGCCCTCAATCGTGATGTGATTGTTGTCGTAAATCCAGCAAAGGTTGTGAAGCTTCAGATGGCCGGCCAGCGAAGCGGCTTCGTTGGAAATACCTTCCATCAGATCGCCGTCACCGCAGATGACATACACGTTGTAATCGAACAAATCAAAACTCGGACGGTTGAAGCGGCTGGCCATCCAGAGGCCGGCCATCGCCATGCCTACGCTGGTGGCGACGCCTTGGCCTAGCGGGCCGGTGGTGGTTTCCACACCCGACGTCCAGCGATATTCGGGATGGCCGGGACACTTGCTGTCGAGCTGCCGGAAGCGCTTAATGTCATCGAGCGTGACGGAGAGCTGCCCGAGCGCTTCGTATTGCGGATTGACGGCTTTGACACCGGCGAGATGCAGCAGGGAATAGAGCAGCATGGACGCATGACCGTTGGAGAGAACGAAGCGATCACGGTTGGGCCAGATAGGATCCTGCGGATCGAAGCGTAGAAAATCTTGCCACAGTGCGTATGCGACGGGCGCGAGCGCCATCGGCGTGCCGGGATGCCCGGAATTTGCCTGCTGGACCGCATCCATCGAGAGCGTGCGGATGGTGTTGATGCACAGTTGGTCGATTCCGGTCGCGCTTGCGACTTCAGTATTCATGACGACTTGGGTACTCATGAGCAGGTCCTCCTCAGGGCTGAGAATGTTGCCGGAACTCCGGCTTCGGCCGCATCTCAACGGATAGTTTCCCGGCTGTTTGAGATGTTATCAGCCTCGGGTTTCGCGGAGTTGACGCTTCAGCAAGATTTGGCGGGAGGTGAAACGAACAACGGTGAACGGAATTATGCGGCGCCGCGGGCGGACGGCCGACTTCCCGCTTGCCTTTGTTCGCACTTCTAAGGTAAGATGAAGATTCAGTATGTTATTCGCAACCCCAGTCCATTTCGCGACACTGGCCAATCAACAGACCGGTCAGGATACGCGTGTCATGGCATCGGGGTAAGTGAAGCTACAGAACGACTAAGTTTCCAAGCCCCGGCCTGAAAAGGTTCGGGGCTTTTGCTTTTTCCGAGATAGCTGAGAGGAAAAGCGCTCGCCTGTTAAGCGAGAGACCGCAGGTTCGAATCCTGCTCTCGGAGCCAGCTCTTTGACAACTTACTGCCCGATGGTCTAGCGGGTATGACGGCGGTCTCTGAAACCGAAAGCTCACGTTCGAATCGTGATTGGGCAGCCATATTTCTTGGTAAGTAGGCGAATTGGCAAGCCGTCTCGCTTTGAACGAGAAGATTCCAGGTTCGAGTCCTGGCTTACCAGCCAAGTTATCGCGGGTGTAGCTCAATGGTAGAGCACGACGTCGCCGGCGTCGATACGACGGATCGTTACCGTTCACCCGCTCCAAGTGCGCCTGTTGAGCTAGTGCGGTCATAGCGTTCGGTTGAAGCCCGAATCGTGAGCGCACAGGGCGGTTGGTGCCCGTTGTGCGCGACTCAAAAGAACTCCGTTCGACTCGGAGAACAGGCACCAGGTTTCGGCGCAGTGGACAGGAGTTCGAATCTCCTACCCGGCTCCAGTACTCTTATGGCGATCATGGCCGAGTGGCTTAGGCGGCAGACTGTGAATCTGTCCACGAAGGTTCAATTCCTTCTGATCGCCCCAATGGGGATGTCGTTCAACGGCAGGACCGTGCCCCTGCAAGGCGCTGATCTCGGTTCAAATCCGAGCATCTCCACCAATTTCAAAAATAGTTGCACTAACTGTTGACACCTTGTTATGCTGATCTTTCAAGTGAGACACCAGAGGATACAGATCGACGTCGTCATGCGCGGGAAACGCGGATGGGAAGACGTGCGCGTATCCGGGGTCTCTGCTTCATCGTAACTTTTCACTTATTAACAAGAAAAGATACAGCCCCGGAGCCGAAAGGTTTCCGGGGCTTTTGCTTTTTGTAGGTCTTTGACAATCGAATAAATCGGAGTCGTTCAGCGGCTAGGACGTCGGTCTCCAAAACCGAAAACCTGAGTTCGAGTCTCAGCTCCGGTGCCAGAAAATTGCGCGGTGGGGGCAGGTTGGATATGCACCCGGCTGTCTACCGGGACGAAGCGGGATCGTAACCCGTCCGCCGCGCCAGAAATTATTGCGGAGTATCTGGATTGGCCCCAGGGTAGGCTCATAACCTACAGAAGCGCGTTCGATTCGCGCCTCCGCAACCATTCTTAGGCCGCGAGATGTATGGTGCATGGGCGGGCTTATAACTCGCGAATCCCTGGATTGGGGTACTGGCTGGGTTCGAATCCCAGCGCGGCCACCAATTTCCACGGGGTATTCGGCCAAGATGCAGGATTTTCAATCCTGAGACCGGAGTTCAACTCTCCGATACCCTGCCATTTTTGGCCCCGTAGTTCAGTGGAATAGAACGCGAGTCTTCTAAACTCGATGCCGCAAGTTCGAGTCTTGCCGGGGCCACCAGTTTTTATTTGTCCCCCTCGTCCAATTGGAAAGGGCATCGGGCTACGAACCCGAAAATAGGCGTTCGAATCGTCTGGGGGATACCACTTTGCGAGCCATCGTCCAAAGGACAGGGCGCAAACCTCCGAAGGTTGAAATTTCGGTTCAAGTCCGAATGGCTCGACCACGCCCGGTTAATTCAGTGGCAGAATGCTTGCCTTACAAGCAAGACGGCGGAGGTTCGATTCCATCCACCGGGCACCAAGTTACTGACCCTTCGTCTAGCAGCTAAGACACACGCCCGATTAGCGTGATACCAGAGTTCGAGTCTCTGAGGGTCAACCAACTTATTGACCCTCGGCTATCAGTACTCCATAAGGAGCGACTCTGAAGCTCTGAGATATTGGTGCATCCGCCAGTGGACTGGCTAACAAGATTTTGCCGAAACTGGGCCAACCAGCCGGCATTCCGGTGATTTTGACCTCTTGTTCTTTTGCGCTTGTATTTAGCACCACTAATACTAAGTCCTTCGCTCCGGCCTTCCGTCCAAAGGCGAAAACGTCTCGATTACCTGATTCAAGCGGTACGTAGACACCATCGCGCAGAGCTGGGTTTTCGTGCCGAAGCTTGATCAGATTTGAGTACCAAGAGTATATGGAGTTGGAATCTCCCTTCTCCTTCTGGACGTTGTAGCGTATGTAACCGGACTCGACGGGTAGCCACGGCAATCCCTTGCTGAATCCGGCGTTGACTCCCGAATCCCACTGCATTGGCGTTCGTTCGCCATCGCGTTCATCTGCACGGGGCCGCTTCGGCCCGGTTGGTACCAGCTTCAACTCGCCCGCCGGCATGGTTTCCATTCCGATCTCCTCGCCGTAATACAGCAGCACGCACCCACGCTGCATCAGCGTGAGCGCCGCAGTCAGCTTCGCAATCTGATCGTTGTGTTTGCCATCACCGAACGTGCTCCACTGCCGTGGGTGATCGTGACTGCTGAAAAAGAACACCGGGGTTTGGCCGCCAAGTTGCGTCTGTGCCGCATCTACCTGTTTCTTGAACAACTGCGCGTCCAGCACGGTCAAATTGCCAAACAAGAAATCCATTGGAAGCTGAATCTCGTCCCGATTCTGGCCATAGACTTTCGCCAGATCCTCAATAGTCGCGGTGGAGGACTCGCCCAGCAACACGGGATCGTTCGAATATCCGTCCAGAATCTTCCGCATCTCCCGCAACACCTGATGATTTTCCGGACGCCCCGAATTGTACGGCTCGAGCGCCGCGGGCGCGCCCGCTTGTGGCGGATGCGGATCATCCGGGTACGCGGGATCTTCAAATAGGTACGGGGTGGCATCCAGCCTGAACCCGCTTGCACCGTGATCCAGCCAGAACCGTACCACGTCGAACATCGCCTTCTTTAAATTCGGATTTCTCCAGTTCACGTCCGGTTGTTGCGGCGCAAAGATATGGTAGTACCACTGCTCGGTTTTCTCATCCCATGTCCACGTGTACCCGCCGAAAATAGACGTCCAATGCGTCGGCGGTTCGCCCGGCCGCGGACCGCTCCGCCACACGTACCAATCGCGCTTCGGATTGTCGCGCGATGATCGCGATTCTTTGAACCAAGGATGCTGGTCCGATGTGTGATTCAAGACGAAATCGACCAGAATCCGTATGCCGCGTTTCTTGGCCTCTGCAACCAGCCGATCCCAATCCTGCAGCGTTCCGTATTCAGGGGCGACGTTTGTGTAATCCGCAACATCGTAGCCGAAATCCACATTTGGCGATGGAAAAAATGGCGTGATCCAGATCGCGTCCACACCCAACTGCTTGATGTAGTCCAGTCTAGACGTAATTCCATTCAGATCGCCGATCCCATCTGTATCGGAATCCTGAAAACTCCGTGGATAAATCTCGTATATGACAGCGTGGTCGTACCAGTGGGTGCGGTCCTGGGCTGGCAAAAACGCAGCACACGTGTTGACCGCCAGAATCAGGAATACCGATCTCATATATGACAGATGCTACTGCAGTGACAACTCCGCTTCGCTTCGGGCGGCGCCGCTTGAACCTCCGCAAGGCTGATGTTCCGTCCGGTGCTGTCGGGCGCTCAGTCTGGCAGACGGATGCTTCCGTCCTCTGCGATGGGAAACGTTGGATTCCAGGCAACCTCCCAGGGGAAATCGTCGGGATCCGCGAAATATCCGGAATATCCGCCCCAGAAGGCTTCCTGAGCAGGTTTCAAGAGTTTCGCACCAGCCGCCTCGGCCTCTGCAAGGACCGCATTCACTTCGTCACGGTTCCGGGCATTGTATGCAAGCGCGAATCCAGCGAAGCCTTCGCGAGGAGACAGGATGTTTGCATCTTTCGCAAGTTCCGATCGCGGATACAAGGCCAACGCCATCCCGCCTGCCTGGAAGAAAATGACGCCTTCGGCATGGCGCATGGACCGCCGCCATCCGAGCCGCTCATAAAATTTGCGGCTGCGTTCTAAGTCCGCGACACCCAACGTCACGATGCTGATGCGCTGTTCCATGTGTTCCTTCCGCCTTGAATTCGGCTACATTGTACGCCGCTAGTCAGGGCAACTATAGAGTTGACCCTTCACCGGTACGTTCTCCGCTACTTTCGATGGAGAGACGGTAGCAGAGCTCTTCAGGAACTTCTTCCGACCGCGTGCAACAGCTCGATAGATTTTCACATTAGATATAATCTAAACGGTTTGGTTATCGACCCCGACGCGATCAAACGTTCCCTGGCGGACAGCGGTCTGCGGAGCACGCCGCAGCGCTATGCTGTCATGGCGTTCCTGATGCAGCAAGCAGGGCATCCCACAGCGGCCGAGATCTTCAAAGCGGTGAACCGCGCCGATCCGCGCTCTTCCAGAGCCACGATTTATAACAATCTGCGCGACCTGGTCGAGGCTGGTTTGGTGCGTGAAGTGGCCATGGAGGGCCGTGCGGCGCGATTCGATGCGAAAGGCATGCGGCATTACCACTTCATCTGCGACCGCTGCGGCAACGTCGAGGACGTGGACTGGTACAACGTGCGCCTGCCTGTCGCAACATCGCTCGGCAAGCGGGTGCTTCGCGAATGCGAACTCATTTTTCGGGGACTGTGCGCCGGGTGCGCGTCCCGGCGCGGTTCCCGCTCAGGATTTCTAATTCGAAGAAAGGATTAACAGATGGAAAAAGAAGTAATAGGCTCACCGGCGACTGCCGCGCACAATGGTCAACCTCTGAGCGGCGCCGCGAAGTGCCCGGTAGCGCATGGCGCGCGCGGGCGCAGGAACCGCGACTGGTGGCCCGACGCCCTGGACATTTCGGTTCTTCACCGGAACTCCACCTTGTCCGATCCCATGGGCGACGGGTTCGACTATGCCAAGGCGTTTGAAAGCCTTGATCTCGATGCGGTGATCAAGGACCTGCATGTCCTGATGACAGACTCCCAGGATTGGTGGCCGGCCGATTTCGGTCATTATGGCGGGTTGATGATCCGCATGGCATGGCACAGCGCAGGGACTTATCGGATTACCGACGGGCGAGGCGGCGCCGGCGCAGGGCAGCAGCGCTTTGCGCCGCTGAATAGCTGGCCGGACAACGCGAACCTGGATAAGGCGCGCCGCCTGCTGTGGCCCATCAAGCAAAAATATGGCGAGAAGATCTCGTGGGCCGACCTGATGGTTCTCGCCGGCAACGTCGCCTTGGAATCGATGGGGTTCAAGACCTTCGGTTTTGCCGGGGGACGCGCCGACGTGTGGGAGGCCGAGGAACTCTATTGGGGTCCTGAAGGGACGTGGCTGGGCGATGAACGATATAGCGGCGAGCGGCAACTGGCGGAGCCTCTCGGAGCCGTTCAGATGGGTCTGATCTACGTCAACCCGGAAGGTCCGAACGGCAACCCGGATCCGGTCGCGGCGGCGAAAGATATCCGCGAGACGTTCTTCCGGATGGCCATGAACGACGAGGAGACCGTCGCGCTGATCGCCGGCGGTCACACTTTTGGCAAGACCCACGGCGCCGGTGACCCATCGCTGGTGGGACCGGAGCCGGAAAGCGGCGCGCTGGAAGACCAGGGCCTCGGGTGGAAAAGCAAGCACGGCACCGGATTCGGAGCCGATGCCATCACCGGCGGTCCGGAAGTCATCTGGTCGCAGACGCCAACGAAGTGGAGCAATCTGTTCTTCAAGAACCTGTTCGAAAACGAATGGGAGCTGACAACCAGTCCGGCGGGAGCGAAACAATGGCAGGCCAAGAATGGCCACGCCACCGTACCGGACCCGT
Organism: Bryobacteraceae bacterium; assembly: GCA_035502635.1. GTDB lineage: Bacteria > Acidobacteriota > Terriglobia > Bryobacterales > Bryobacteraceae > Bog-105. The sequence goes on along the minus strand of DATJUG010000001.1, from coordinate 19,254 downwards.
TCGACAAGACCAAGAAGCGCTTGCCCACTATGCTGACCACCGACCTAGCGTTGCGCCTGGACCCGGCCTATGAGAAGATTTCGCGGCGCTTCTACGAAAACCCGGATCAGTTCGCGGATGCATTCGCCCGCGCCTGGTTCAAGCTCACGCACCGCGACATGGGCCCAATCGCGCGTTATCTCGGCCCTCTGGTGCCGAAAGAGACGCTGATCTGGCAGGACCCGATCCCTCCGGTAGACCATCCCCTGATCGATGGAAACGACGTAGCTGCATTGAAGGCGAAGATCCTCGCTTCCGGCCTTTCGGTCACCGATCTGGTTTCGACTGCCTGGGCATCGGCGTCGACCTTTCGAGGCTCCGACAAGCGTGGCGGAGCCAACGGCGCACGCATCCGGCTCGCGCCGCAGAAGGATTGGGAGGTCAATCAACCCAGGCTGCTTGCAAGGGTGCTTGACAAGCTCGAAGAAATCCGGAAAGGATGCGGCAAGAAAGTTTCACTTGCCGACCTGATCGTCCTGGGCGGAGACGCCGCAATCGAAAAGGCCGCAAAGGACGCTGGAGTCGAGGTGAAGATACCCTTCACGCCCGGACGCATGGATGCGTCTCAAGAACAAACCGATGTCACCTCGTTCGCTCCTCTGGAGCCGCGGGCTGATGGCTTTCGCAACTACATTAGCGGCAAAACCCAGTTCATGCATCCGGAGGAGGCCCTGGTGGACCGCGCACAGCTGCTGAGGCTGACCGGTCCGGAAATGACGGTGCTGGTCGGCGGACTTCGCGTGCTCGGCGCGAATGCGAACGGTTCCAAGCACGGTGTCTTTACCGAAACGCCCGGAGTTTTGACGAACGACTTCTTCGTGAACCTGCTGGACATGCGCACGCAATGGCAGCCGGTCGCCGGTGAAGAAGGTGTGTACGAGGGCCGCGACCGCAAGACGAACGCGTTCAAGTGGACGGGAACACGAGTCGATTTGATCTTCGGTTCGCACTCGCAACTCCGTGCCTTCGCGGAGGTCTACGCTTGCGCAGGATCGAAGGAGAAGTTCGTGAAAGATTTTGCAGCCGCATGGAACAAGGTCATGAACCTCGATCGCTACGACCTCACCCGGCATCCCGACAAGACAAAAGCTGTCGCTGCGTAACTGATTCCTGCTGTTTGGAGCGCCAAACGGAACGCATTTTGGGGCTGGGCGTGCAGGCGGCTCGCGCGCCGGGCCCCGCGAATAGCGCTTGGAGCCGGCGGGTGGTCGCCTCTAGAGTCATTCGGTACATTGTTGCGTACGGGTGGATTGGAAAGATTCGTGAGCCAGTGGTTTGGAATGATGGTGGGCGCTATAGGACTCGAACCTATGACCTCGTGCGTGTGAAGCACGCGCTCTAACCAACTGAGCTAAGCGCCCGTTTCCGTCCAAATGGGCAAGCAACCTCAATTCTAAACCACGATTCCAAATCCCGCGCGCTCGCACGCCATGCCCGCGTATGCGACGCTGGCTGCATGCGCCATCCGCGATTCCGTATCCTTTATAGCGACATCGGCGGAGTGCTGGGAACGAATGGCTGGGATGGAGCGCTGCGGCGCAAAGTAGCCTTGCACTTCAACATCGATCTCGAGGAGATCGAACCCCGGCACCACCTGATGTTCGATAGCTACGAACGCGGCTTTATGTCGTTTGAAGATTACCTGCGTTCCGTGTTCTTCGCCAGCCCGCGCGATTTCACCGTTGAACAGGTGCGCGAATTCACCTACGAGCAATCCATTCCGTGGCCGGAGAACATCGCGTTCTTCCAGCACGTGAAGGAAGCCAATGGACTGAAGCTGGGGCTTATCAGCAACGAGGGACGCGGCATCACCGAACACCGGGTGGAGAAATTCGGGCTGCGCGAGCTCGCCGATTTCATGGTCATCTCGCACTGCGTGCGGCTGCGCAAGCCCGACCGCGAGATATGGCAATTAGCGCTCAACCTGGCGCAGGCCACGCCTCATGAATCGATCTACGTTGACGACCGCGAGATGTTCGTGAACGTCGCGGCCGAAATCGGGTTCGCGGCCGTTCATCATGTTTCGCTTGAAAACACAAAAGAACGGCTTCGCGAATTGGGTCTGCAGGTTGATTAAGCAGGGGCGCCGTGCGCCGCAAACGTTAGCGCGCAGCCGCGGCGGAGCCTAGCTTCAACTGCTTGTTTGCTTCTTCCCAATTGACGACATTCCACCAGGCCGCGATGTATTCGGGCCGGCGGTTCTGATACTTCAAGTAGTATGCGTGTTCCCAGACATCCAAGCCGAGGATCGGCGTCTTGCCTTCCATCAGCGGGCTGTCCTGATTCGCCGTCGAAGTGATTTCAAATTTTCCACTCTTGTCCTTCAATAGCCACGCCCAGCCGGAACCAAATCGGGTGGTCGCGGCTGCATTGAATTTTTCCTTGAAGGTATCGAAGCTGCCGAAATTCGAATCGATCACGCTCGCAATATCGCCAGCCGGGCCGCTGCCATTATTTTTCTTCAGCAATGGCCAGAAGAAGGAATGATTGGCGTGACCGCCGCCATTGTTCCGAACGGCTGTCTTGATGGAATCCGGGACCGCGGCGAGATTGTTGGCCAGCAATTCCTCGAGCGATTTGTTCTGCAGGTCGGGCGCGGATTCGAGCGCCTTGTTCAGATTCGTGACGTACGCGCCGTGATGCTTATCGTGGTGAATCTCCATCGTGAGCTTGTCGATAAACGGCTCGAGAGCGTCCGCGGGGTAGGGAAGTGGTGGGAGCGTGAATGCCATAGTGTTCTCCAGTTAAAATTCTGATCTCCAACTGACATTGTCTCTTAGGCGCTGAAAACGATTGCGCCAGCTACTACTGTTTCGATGATTTGAAGGGAGTGCGCGGCTTCATCCCATCGGAACCGGACCAGGTCGGCCTTTTCGCCTGGAGCGAAGCCGCGCTGCCGTCCGGCGATGCGGGCCGCGCGTGCCGGGTTCACGGTGGCCATGGAGAGCGCCTCACGCAGCGAAATGCCTCCGAGCCGGATGCTGTTGCCGATAGCGTGATCCATTCGCAGCGCCGAGCCCGCCAAACGGTCGCTCCCTATCAGCGTGACGCTTCCGTTTTCATGCAGCTCGACATCCACCTGTCCCAACTTATATGGTCCCGGCGCACACATCGCCGGCATGACGGCATCGGTGACGAGAACAGCGCGTTCTACTCCTTTGGCGCGCACAGCAACTCGAAAGAAGGCGCCCGGGATGTGAATGCCATCTACGATGAAGCTGGCGGTCAGGCGATCTTCGGCGAGCTGCTCCCAGATGTAATTCTGCGTTTTGGGTAAAGTTGGATTCGCTGCATTGCCCAAGTGAGTGGACATGGTGGCGCCCGCATCGACGGCGGCCCGAAGCTGATCGCGAGTGGCCTTGGTGTGACCGATGCTCGCGACCACCCCTGACCGCACCAGCTCTCTGATATAGGCGGGGGTCTGATCCCATTCGGGCGAGACCGTGACGAGCCGCACCTGTCCGTCGGCTGCCTCCTGCCAGCGCCTGAATTCTTCGGGATCTGGCGGTCGGATATGTTCGAGCGGATGCGCGCCACGCGGCCCGGTTTCGGGTGAAATGTGCGGACCTTCAACGTGGAACGCCTCCATCGCCTGCGCTTCCGGCATGGCGCTTCGATGCATCTCCTCTTTGGCCGCGCGCAGATTGCGCAGAGCGCCGGTGATGCGTTCTTCCGATCCTGTGATGACGGTAGGGAAGAATCGAGCTACGCCGGTGGTGAACATGGTGCGGATAGAGCGCGCAATCGATTCGTGCGAGGACTGCGGATCGTTATAATCGACGCCCGCAAACCCGTTTACCTGAACGTCGATAAACCCCGGGACCAGGAATTCATCGGTATCGGGCGGTTGGATGAGCTCGTCGGAAGCTGTGATTGCATCGAGATACTCGACGCGAACCACGGATGAGGTTCCGGGAATAACGCCAATCGAAGAATTTTTCGCGTGCGCGGCGGCTGTCTCTGACATGGAATTTTATCCTCAATTTTTGCACAGGTTTGTCAGGCACTCATGGCTGTAACTTCGAGTCCCGGCAAGAGTTAAAAAGTGTTGAAAACGAGTGGCCGGAGGCGCGAAATTCCTGGCGTTACGATGCGGTTTCGATGTACAACTTTGAATAGATCCGGCGCGGGTGCTAGATCGGCAGGTAATCTCGGGGGAGATGGCTGCAGGTCGGGTGTTCGCGCCAGAGCACGAATTTGAGATTGAGCCGGCGAAAGCCAGCTCAAAACGCGGGGCAGGAATGAGGTCATCCGGCGGTATAGCCGGAGCTGATCGGTTTCTGCCCCGAACGTTTTTGCGCACAGGCTAGGAAAACCTGCCCAGGTCTAAGCGGGGATGGCTTCGGGTTCGTGAACCCCCGTGATGGGTGTCAGCCAACCGAAGTCGTCGTCAATCCGCCCATGCACAATATCGAAGAACCGGCGCTGGATGCGCTCGGTGATGGGTCCGCGATGCCCGGAGCCCACCGGAATGCGATCCACGCTGCGAATGGGAGTCACTTCGGCCGCAGTGCCGGTGAAGAAGACCTCGTCGGCGATATAGAGCATCTCGCGCGGGATGATGGTTTCGACCACGGGAATCCCGAGCTGCCCGGCCAGCTTCACGATGCAGTCACGCGTGATCCCCGGCAGAACGGAAGCCCCCAGGGGCGGGGTACAGATCTTCCCATCGCGGATTACAAACAAGTTTTCTCCAGATCCTTCACTGACATAGCCGGAGTCATCTAAGGCGATACCTTCAGCATATCCGTTGGCGGCAGCTTCCATGCGGATCAACTGTGAATTCATATAATTAGCACCGGCTTTTGAAAGTGCTGGTAGAGTGTTGGGCGCAATGCGGGTCCACGAGGAGACGCATACGTCGACACCATCGTTCACAGCTTCTTCGCCGAGATAACGGCCCCAGGGGTAGCAGGCCATGTAGGTTTCGATCGGGTTATTTTTCGGAAGCACGCCGACGTCGCCATAACCACGCAGCACGATGGGGCGAATGTAGCACGGGCTCACCCTATTGGCTCGCACCAGATCGGCCATCGCGGAGCTCAACTCGTCGAGCGAATAAGGGATGTCCATGCGGTAAATCTTGGCCGAATCGATCAGGCGGCGCATGTGCTCGCGGCCGCGGAAGATGGCGGGACCGCGTTCGGTTTCATAGCAGCGGACGCCCTCGAAGACCGAGCTGCCGTAGCTGACGACGTGCGAAAGCACGTGGATTTTGGCGTCGTCCCAGGCGATGAGCCGTCCGTTGTGCCAGATCTTTTCGGTGGTCTGCAACATGCAGCCATTGTAGCGGAGAAAACGGGCGTAATCACTGAGTTAGTTCTGCGGCCGCGGCTGCCGATCTTCTCGCGGCCAGGGCCGGCATACGCCATGAACGCAATTTCCTTCGCTGCAATCTTTATTGATGAGGCAGCTTTGGCCGTTGCGCACTGGATTGCGGCAGAAGCCCTCCACGCAAGTTTCCGAAGCGCACTGCTGATCGCGGTCGCAGAGTTCGCCCGCGCGTTTGAGCGTCTGGCAGGCGTGGTCGACGCAATGTTTCGACTCACATTCTCGACCGGCTTTGCACGGCTCGCCGTCGGGTTTCAGAGCTTCGCAGACGTGATTGACGCAGCGGTGCGAAGGGCAATCCCGGTTAGCGGTGCAGGATTGCTGCGCCGGCATTGGGCGCGGAAGAAGGCCGGCCGCGATCAGGACGGAAGTAGCGAGTGCGCCAAGTCCGAGGGGGCGGAGGCGCAGGAGCACGGTGGAAGGACGCAGAATTTCGAGGAGGAGTTGCGGGCGGATAGTGGGCGGAGGCGCAGGGTGCACGAGCTCACGCGTTTGGCCGATAACAGATATTATGTAAACTCACCGTGAATGCCAAGAACGGCATCTCTTCCTGGGAAATTCACCGCGCAATGGGCGTGACCCAGAAAACCGCGTGGTTCATGTTGCAGCGTGCGCGGCTGGCGATGCAGGACAACCGCAAGGGCAGCAAACTCTCCGGCGAAATAGAGATCGATGAGACCTTCATCGGCGGCAAAGCCCGCAATATGCACAAAGCCGCGAAGCAGAAGAAACTCGAAGGCAAAGGCGGCGGCGCGGTCGGAAAGATTGGCGTGCAAGGCTTGCTAGAGCGCGGGGGTCAGATACGCGCCCACGTCATCAACGACAGCAGTATCGGTACTCTGATGCCCCACGTCGAAGACAATGTCGAGAAAGGCGCTCACGTCTACACCGACGAATTGCGATCATACTTCCAGCTTCAGGGCAACTACGAGCACGATGTCATCAATCACACCGAGGCATACGTCAACGGGCAAATCCATCTGAACGGCCTGGAGAACTTTTGGAGCTTACTGAAGCGCGGCTTGGGCGGCACCTACGTGAGTGTTGAGCCATTCCATCTCTTTTGATACGTGGATGAACAAGTATTTCGCTATAACCATCGCAAGGATGCGAACGACGGAGAGCGGCTCATCGCGGCCATGAAGCAGATCGTCGGTCGGCGACTCACTTACAAGGAGCTAACCGGGAAGGAGGCAGAAACGGCCTCCGAGGAAGCTTTCTGAAAAGGAAGCTAAACGCCAGGGGCGCGGGAAGCGCGTCTCCGCTTCGGCTTTGGACCGCGTCGGTTCGGATTGAGCGCAGCTTCTTTTCGGTGTTCTTCAATTTTCCGTTTGATCTCGGAGTGCGGCACCGAAAGCACCTGTTTCATCGCCGTTTCGAACCGTGTGAACGCTTCCGGTCCTTCGATCATTTCAGGATTCGTTTTCATATTTATTATTTTCGCGCTTTCGGCTGGGGTTCCTGAAGTCGCGTCGCAATATGTCGCATGAAGGCCTTAACCGCATTGAATACTTCGAAGGCTGCGTCTCGATCGTAGTGATTGACGATGTGCATTGTCGGATTTCTCCACGCTAGCTTTACCGTTTGAAGATGCGCAGCCACATCGCGGAAAAATGGCTCGTCCCGTTTCCATTTGATCCCTTTGTGTTTGTGCTTCGCGGTGATCCGATCATTGATCTGTCTCAGATACGATTCCCAACTTGGTGCGTAGGGAATGCCGAGTGCGCTGGCAACGGCTTTAAGGCCTGCCTCCATAACTCGCATGAGATGGAAAACAGTCGCCGTACCGCGTCCACAGGCCAGACATTTGCCAGCTTCAGAGATATCGAGTATTGCGCTGGGGAAGCGGTCGTTCACGTCTAATCCAAAATGAGGCCGGTCTGCATAATAGGCAGCTCTGTCGTTGGGGATTATGAGACATGCGGTTAACTGTGCTTCGTCACTAAGGCGGTTAATTAGCTGGTTAAACCGATCAGCCATTTGCGCATGAGGCATCGGATCCGCAAGCTCCCTGCAAACCCGGTTGGCAAATAAGGCGCTAAGTTTGAAGTCTATCGCACTACACTCCTGTTCGAGAATCTGGAGGTTTTCTTTTACATGATCTCTTTGTTCATTGGTTAGGTTGCCTGACGCAATCCGTGAATATTGCGCAAGTTCTGACATCTTCGCAGCAACCCGAATGAACTTGTCAAACGAAAGTGGATTCATGCAGATGATGCGATATAGATTGCTCGAAAACATCCGACCTTTCCGCGGTAGCCGATTCTTGGTACACTACGGACAGCGGAAAGGATCGAACGCTACCGCCCGCCAAGACTGCGGCGTTCAGCCTTTCAAGGGTTTTCTATTATCGCACGCAATTCCGGTTTAGGGAGAATTGTGTGTCTCCGGCTTACTTAAGTTCCAATAGAGCCAAAAAATCAGGCGATTCGTTCTCGCCCGCATCCGACGGGAAAAAGATTACCAAGCCCCCTTCAAAGACGGGACAGTCTTCCGGGAAATCCCTTGGATCTCCATATCCGAACTCTAGAGCCGCTGACAACGGGACGGCGAGTTCTGAAAATGTGTCGTCAGATACGAGCCGGAACTCCTTATCGGTTAACCCCAAGATCCGTCCGCGTAGCGAAGCCGCGAAACGCGCGAAAGAGAAATCGCAGCGCAGGAGCGCCCGATCCGATCTCCACTTGCTCAGTAAGTCTAACGCCTCCGCGCGACCGATTCTCACGCTAAACCCTATTCCTTCTTTCTTGCGTAGCTACCTACGCGAGACCTTCGGAATTGCAGTTTAGCACCTTCTGTCAGTGAAGTATATTTATACCACTCACTCACCCCCACACCTTGGTACCGTACCGCAGACTTTGAGGTGTTTCAACCAACTCAGTTCAGAAACGGTAGCTGTCTGTAGTGACTTCTCGACAAAGATTACGAAGAGCGTCGAAAATCCGTCCCAATCCTCGGGCTCGCCATACTTCCCCTTCACCACCGGGCGTGGCGACTTCTTACTGAAGTCGGCATGCAGAGTATTACTCTTCTTCGCATTACATTTATTGCAAGCGGTAGCGAAGTTATCAATTGTGGCTGCGCCACCCCGACTGTGTGCCTCTACATGGTCAATGACCGCTCCTAGTTCATCGAGTAGCGGAGCGTTGCGCCTCGTCCAATTCTTGTCGTGATAGGCAATCGGCTCGATCGATCCATTCGAGCGTGCGAATACCTGCAAATACTTCAGCGCTGGAGCAAAGATTACCGGACGCCCGCACCAGCGGCATCCAGCCGTCGCGCCGGAATACCTGAACCTGCAAACTCTTGGTAATGGGCGTTCGTTTTGTGGACTCCAGCATCATGTCCGGTCTGCCGGCGTTAGCCGTCCGCCAGATCTCCTGGCGTCTCGCAGTTCCTCCAACTCGCGCTCTGCTGCTTTCGCGCTCGTCATCGGAATACTCGGAATGAGTTCATCGAACGTGCGAATCATCGCCGTGCGTTCGATGTCGGTCAACGGCTGCTTGAGTTGCTGATCGGCTTCCATAAGTCACGTCGTATTATTCCACCATACAGGGAAATACAGCGTGCCGCTCATCCGCCTCGAAACTCTGATTCACGCTCCGATCGAGGTCTGCTTCGATCTCTCCCGCGACATCGATCTTCATATGCGCTCGACTGCGGCAACGAACGAAATCGCTATCGACGGAGTCACAACGGGATTGATTGGGCTGGGCGAGCAAGTTACTTGGGAGGCGACGCACTTCCACATGCGCCTGAGATTGACGTCACGAATCGTGGCGTTCGACAGGCCTCACCACTTTCGAGATTCGCAGGTACGCGGGCCTTTCAAGCTGATCGAACATGATCACTTCTTCTCGGCGACAAATGGACACACGACGCGCATGGTCGATGAGCTTTTGTATGCGTCGCCCTTCGGCTGGCTAGGCAAACTAGTAGATTATCTATTTCTTGAAAGATATATGCGTAACTTACTGATTCAGCGAAAACCGTAACCCTGAATTCTTTAGCCTGGCTAGCCAAGTTATCAAAACGACTGCAGAGGCCAGCTAGCCAAAAAAAGGCCGCTCCAGCTCATGTCAGGTGAGCCGGAGCGGCTGAGGGAAGGATCATGACCTTCAGCGGCCGTGATGGCCACCTGAAGAGGAATGCCCGCCGCCGCCCCCATGCGATCCACCACCGCCACCGCCGTGCGATTCGCCTCCGCCATGGAAGGAACCGCCGCCGCTCCCGCGCGATGAGGGCCCGCTGTAATGCGGTGCGCTGTAGTGTGGCGCCGATGGCGCGCTGTAACGAGGTGCGGACGGAGCACTATAACGGGGGGCGGTGAATGCCGAACGTCCACCGCCGTTTCCGCCGTTATAGCCGCCGTAGCCGGACGAACCTGCACGCGGCTGCGCTGCCGGAGCGGTCGCGCCCTGCGGACGAGACTGATAGTTGCCTGAGCCGTATGCCCGGCCGAAACCGGACTGCGCCGCGCCCGGACGCGCACCATAAGCTCCCGAGGCAGAACCCTGGGGCTGGCCGAAGTGGTGCCAGCCGCTCTGCTCCTGGGCGCCGCTGAAGCTCTGCCGAAACGCGCCCGAGTTGCCGGGAGCGCCGAACCGCTGCCAACCGCTCGAAGAGCCGGAAGGCGCACCGTAGCTGTTCCGCATCCCGGCCGAGCGTTGCATATTGGGCGCGACTCCATGCGCCGCCGGGGAACCGAAACGCGCTCCGCTCATGCCTTGCGGCGATCGGAAGAACTGCCGGTTGGCGGCCGAGGCCAAGCGCGGATTCGCCATCGCCTGGCGATTTGAAAATTGAAAGCTCCCGCGCGTCGGCGACACCGGGACGCCGGCGCGGATCAGGCTGGCATTGCTGAGCTGAGCGCGCGTCGCTGGACTGAATCTTTGCCCGGGCCCGCCGAACCGGTTGTAGGCCGCCGTCATGGCGCCTCCTCGAATCGCCGCATTGCGATACATGGAAGCGACATTCACGTTTCTGTCAAAGCCGTAGCCTCGGCCGAAGCCATCGCGGAAACCGAATCCGCCGCGTCCGTAGAATCCGTGCCCCCACCAGGCATGCAAGGCCTCGAAGGGAGCCAAAGCCACCCAGCCGAGTCCAGCGCCAAAGCCGAAGAACCCGACCAGCGCAGGGCTCCACAGCGACACGCCGAAGCGCGCGCCCGGCCACCAGCACCAACCGTAACCGCCGTTGTAGAACCAGCGGCCGTAATGATACGGCGCCCAACCCCATGGCGCGTTATCGACCCAGCTCCAACCGTAATAGTCGTCTACATAAGACCACTGGCCGTAGCTGTAAGGAGACCAATCGGGCACAGGCGGCTGCGGCGCCCACACCTGGCCATACTGCGAGGGCACCCAGTTGCCGTAGGCATCCAAGTCGTCCGCGCCGTACACGTCGCGATTCACGTAGTTATAACTCTTGGATGCGAGTAAGTCGCGGTCGCGGCCATCACTCCAATCGTCAAACTGATCGCGGGCAATTTCGTAAGAAGTCTGAAACTCGGGATCCGACGGGTTACCGCGCACTAAAGTGGTGTGCCCGGCATCGAGGCGCTGCGATCCGCGTGGGCTCAGGATCTCGGCCTGGCCTGCTCGCACGGTGATCTGGGTCGTGCCATCCTCGAGCACAGAGATGCGGTATTCGCCCTGCTGCAGCGGATGGACCGCGATGCTCGGGGTATCGATTTCCGCCTGCGCATCGGAATCGCGCAGGACGCGATAGATGACAGTTCCCTGCCCTAACTGGACCTGATAGCGGTGATATTCGAGATCGGCAAAGCCAATGTCGGTATTGGGAGCCAGGCGCAACAGGTTCGCGGAATCGAATTCCACTTCCGCTCGCGAGCCGGGCGAAGTCTGCACATGATCCTGCGCCACCAAGGGGGCGTTCACAGCCGCCGAAACCAATTCGCCATTGCTGCCCAGCTTTACGTTCACATCGCCCTGGACAATGCTGAGCCGCGCGACGCCATGCTGCTGATCGGTGCCTTGGTCTTGCCCGCCCGGACCCGACGGCGGATACTGCGCTTGCGGGTATTGCTGGCCTTGCGGATTACCCGGATAGGATTGCGGAGCAGGCGGATACTGTGCCTGAGCTTGTGGGTACTGCTGCGGATATTGAGGAGCTTGCGAATCGGGATACTGTTGGCCGGGATAAGCGCCGGGTGCGGGATACTGTGCCGGTAGCGGTTCGACGCCGAACATCGCGACCGCGATCGCCAGGACCACCGTTAGTAAAGAGCGGAACATAAGTGCCGCTCAACTACAATACACGCCGCCTTCCAAACCTCTAACTTGCTGATTCGGAACCGGTTCTTGTTTTTCCGGCCGCCGCGCGCATGGTTGAAATGCACCAGCCATGAGCGCATTGCACCGGGCAGGAGGGTTGTTAACACTTTGCCGGGCAGCTTCCGTCTTTCCCGCAGAACTTCACACAGCGTTGAGCATGAAGTTCGCAAAGGAGATATGGAGATGCACATTAGATCGAAGCTATTGATGTGGACAATGGGCCTGGCTGCGGCAGCGTCGTTGGTGGCGGGCGGGTTCGTACTTCAGATCGGCAAACCATCCGCGAATCCGGAGGCGCAGGCAAAGAATGCGGTGCTGGTGGTGCGCGGATTTTCGTGCGCGGAACCGGAGAAGACGAAGGTGACGGGAACTGCGGAGGGGTTCGTGAATGGCAAGCGCGAAAGCGTGGCGCTGAACCTGATGCCGCTTACGGGGCAAAGTACTTATGCAGTTGCGAAGCAGTGGCCGAGCGAGGGTAGATGGGTGCTGGCCTTTACGATGACGAACCCGCGAATGGGGCAGCAGAGCGCGATGGTGAAAGTGGACGGCGGGACGGTGAATTGGGCGGGGATCAGCAGGCTAGGCCATGCACCGACACAAGAGGATCTAGCGGCGGCACTCGATATGCCGGTTGCGATGAACAGAGAGTAGGCTCAAAGCGTGGCCGCATTCCCGGTTACCGAGTTGCGTTCCGAAGAAGCCGCGTTGGTCCGTGCCGCTCAAGGCGGAGACCGCGCGGCCTTCGGGGCGTTGTACGAGCAGTATGCGCGCATGGTGCACGGCATTCTGCTGGCGCATGTCGCTTACGGAGATGCGGAGGATCTGGTGCAGGACGTGTTTGTGCGAGCGCTCGAACAACTGCATTCCTTGCGCGAACCGCGCGCTTTTGGCGGGTGGCTGGCAGCTGTTGCGCGGCGCTCGGCAGCGGACTCGTATCGCAAACGCAAGCCTGTTGACGATTTGCAGGATCGCGCGGGGGCTGCGCGGCCGGACGAGGAAGCGTTCGAGGTGCTGGACGCGATACAAGCGCTACCGGCGGCCTATCGCGAAACTCTGATTTTGCGTTTGCTGGAGGGAATGACCGGACCCGAGATTGCGGCGCGAACCGGCCTGACGCCCGAATCCGTGCGCGTGAATTTATGCCGCGGGATGAAGCAACTGCGCCGGGCGTTGAGAGGAACATTGGACGATGAGTGACGAGTATCTGTGGAATGGCGAAGGCCAACCCGACGCCGAAACCGCACGGCTGGAACGAGTATTGCGGCCGCTGCGATACGAGCCGAAGCCGTTCGATCTTGCGCCCGTTGCGCGAGTGAAGCAGGCTCGTCGGCCGAGGTGGCTAGTGTGGGCGGCCGTTGCCGCGGCGGCAATTGTTGCGGTCTCGACGGGGTGGCGAGTGTGGATTGCAAGAACTCCTGCAGTGTCGACGTGGAGAGTTTCCTGGAACGGCGCGTCGTCTCAAAGCGTGCGCGAAGGAGAGTTGATTGCGACGGGAAAAGGTTCAGCCGCACGCCTGCAATCGGAATTCGTAGGCGAGGTGGAGCTGGAGCCTGAATCGCGGCTGCGCGTGGTCGAGAGCACGCGAGACCAACAGCGGCTCGCATTGCAGCGCGGCACCATGCACGCGTTCATCTGGGCGCCTCCGCGCGAGTTCGTGGTAGACACGCCCGGCGCAACTACGGTGGATTTGGGCTGCGCGTACACACTTGATGTGGCGTCCGATGGGACAGGGTTGCTGACTGTCGAAATGGGTTGGGTGGCGTTTCAATGGCGAGAGCAGGAATCATTCGTTCCGGCCGGCGCGGCATGCGCAACCAAGCCGGGGCGTGGGCCCGGCACGCCGCACTTTACAGATGCGACGCCTGAGTTCCAAGCGAAGCTGGCGCAATTCGATGGTGACGGCGATGCGGCAGCTTTGGCCGGCGTGCTGGCTGACGCCCGTCCGCGCGATGCGCTGACGCTATGGCATCTCCTCGGGAGAACGCGTGACGGGGAGCGCGCCGAAGTGTTCGATCGTTTTTCCAGATTGGTGAAACTACCGCCGGATGTCACGCGCGCAAAGATTCTCGCCGGCGATGCGAGCGCGATGGATGCGTCGTGGAACGCGCTCGGTTTCGGGAATACGGATTGGTGGCGCGGCTGGAAGCGGCGCTGGTGAGAACCATATTCAGCTTTGCTGCTTAATATCGTCCATGCATAAAGCGGGAAAGAGATGTTTCCGGCGTCTCTGTGCTGAAAAATGGAGGAGCTGCCTATATGACGCGCGCCGAACGAGCCATTATGCAAGCGATTCTTTCAATTCCGGAGGGCAAGGTGGCGTCTTACGGACGGGTCGCCGCCGCGGCTGGCTACCCTCGCCATCATCGACAAGTGGCCCAGTTCCTGCGCAGGTATGGTAGTCACGTACCGTGGCAGCGCGTGGTTGGCGCAGGCGGGGTGTTGAAAACTTCGGTTGACGGAGCAATACATCAGCGGTTACTTCTTGAAAGAGAAGGCGTGCGATTCAACGGAGATCGCATCAATATCGCGCTCTACGAGTGCACGTTCGAATGATGCGAGGCCGCGGCTGAGCGCTAACGCCCGATACTGGTGTCCGTAAGCATCTCATCGAAGCGAAAATCCTCCTCGCTTATCAGCGCCAACCTGTAGTTGAGCGCACAGGGTGTTTGACGCCCGTTGTGCGCGATCTAAATGGGAGCCCGACGAAAATGGCTTCGAATTTTCACTCGAAGAAGTCGAACTCCGGGCCCTTGAAATCGAGCCCGATCTCTTCGCCGAGTGGGCGGAAGCGAATGGCGCTACCGAAAACGCCGCCTGACGAAGGGCATCTGATTAATGCGCGCTCTCCGGCTCCACTCTGATCATTACGACGCCGTGCGAGGGAACCTCTGAGGAGAATTTGCCGGTTGCCTGCCCGCGGTCCGCGTGTGCCCACAGATCGCGCACCCGCGCATTCCCGCTGATTCCGATGTCGCTCCAGCGCGCGGTCACTTTCGCGCTCGAGGCGCCGCGATTGAAGAGCCCTACCGCGTAAGCGCCGCCTGCAAGCGGCCGGGCCCAAACTTCGAGATCGCCATCTTTCGCAACGCGCTTCGCCTGCTTGCCGAGAGGATCTTGATCGACCGCGATGACCTCTTTGTTCGTCAGGATCTCGAGAATGGCGGGCGAGACGTCGCGCAGATCGTTTCCCGCGAGCAGAGGCGCGGCGAGCAGGCTCCACAGGCTCATGTGCGTGCGGTATTCGGTATCGGTCATTCCGCCGTTGCCGATCTCGAGCATGTCGGGATCGTTCCAATGCCCCGGGCCCGCATATTGGGCGAGATCTAGTTGAAGATCGAAGCCGATGTGCGACATCGAGCGCCAGTTGTCACTGATGTCCCCGGTGGTGCGCCAGAGATTGCCGCCCACGCTGGCTCCCCAGCGAGGGCCATTCAGCACGCCATACTGGCAAAGGCTATAGACGATGGGCCGGCCGGAAGAGAGCAGCGCCTGACCCATTTTGGCGTAGACGGCAGGCATCGAATGGTAATCGTAAACGGTGCTCGCGCTGCACCAGTCGTATTTCAAATAATCGATGCCCCACGCCGCATAGGTTTTCGCATCTTGCTCTTCATGCTGAAAACTTCCTTCGTAACCGGCGCAGGTTTTCGGCCCCGGCGAAGAGTAAATGCCAAGTTTCATGCCCTTGCTGTGCACATAGTCGGCAAGCGCTTTCATGTCGGGAAATTTCGAGTTGGTCTGAATGTTGCCTTGCGCGTCACGGCCGGCCTCCCATGTGTCGTCGATGTTGACATAGATGTAGCCGGCGTCCTTCATGCCATTACGAACCATGGCGTCGGCGATTTGACGGACGATCGCGTCCGAGACGCGATTCGCGAACTTATTCCAACTGTTCCAGCCCATGGGCGGCGTCTTCGCAAGACCGTTGTAGGGCACGGTTGCGGCCGGCGGCAGCGTGATCTTGGCGCGCGCCGGAGGAAGCGGCGGAGGCGTTTCGCTAGAGATGTGCTTGTAGGTGTTCTCACTTTGCCAGCCATCCGGATGGGTCTGCTGCAGATGAAGCGTGCTGTCTGTTACGGCGCCGTGATAGAGAATCCTACGTTCGTTGCCGAATTCGTCGCGGACGATTACGAACGAGATTTCGTTGCCGGTGATCTTGCCCTCCGAAATGGGTTCGCTCTCGTCGCGCCCAGTCAAATAGCCGGTCAACAGGTCTCCATCGGCTTTCAACCAGAGCGAAGTCTCTTGCGTTTGTCCATCGGCGGTCTTGCGGACAGAGAGCCAGTGGCCCGTGAAATCAGCGGCATAAATATTCGGGACAAGTAAAATCGCGAGAGCAGCAAGCAGGAATCTCATACAGTCAGCGTCATTCTATCTCTTCTCTTCTAAAACCCCGGCTCGTTTAAAACCAAAACCCTGCGTGGCTAGAATCCTTGAAACAGCCGGAACGCAAGCACTTCGGGCAAGCCAGCCTCGTGGATGTCCTCCGCTGTTTTTTGAATCTTATATGGGGTTCGGCGCAATGTGATCAGGCGCTGGTCTGAATCGAAGATGGCGTAGGCGGCGCGCGGGTCGCCATCGCGCGGTTGGCCGACAGCGCCGGGATTGATCATGTAGAAGATATCCGGCTCAAGCGCAATGGCCGCTTCACGCTCCCCGCGGGGTACTTGTGGAATAGCGCCTATACGGCCGTGTTTTGAAAAGAAGCCGCCCTGCAGATGCGTGTGGCCAAAGAAGGCGAGTGGCAGTTGCAGATGAGCGAAGCAGGCGACAGCTTCGCGAGCATTGGTAATGTACTCATCTTCATCCTGCGGAGCGCCATGGCAGATGGCAAACTCTTCGATCTGTAACGGGCCTTTCGGCAATTCACGCAGATACTGAAGTTCCTCCGGGCCGAGGTTGGCCGTGGTCCAGCGCGCGGCCGCCTGCGCGACTTCATTGAACCATTCAAGATCGTCGATGCCGGCGACTACTTTGTCGTGATTACCGCGAATGACGGCGCCACAGTTGGTTTGTGTCCATTCGATGATCTTTGCAGGATGCGGATTGTATCCGACCAGGTCGCCACAGCAGATAATCTGATCGAACTGCTTGTCGGAATCGGCAAGCACAGCCTGCAAAGCGTACCAGTTCGCATGGACATCGCTCAGAATCAGGAATCTCAACACACATTCTAGCGGCACCGCGTTGCCTCTACGGTGGTCGGAAAAGGCCGCCCGCTACAATGCAAACGATGTCATTGGTCGTGATTGGGTCTGTCGCATACGATGCGATCGAGACCCCACATGGTAAGCGGGAGCGCACGCTGGGCGGAGCCTGCACTTATATCGCCCTCAGCGCGAGTTACTTCGCGAGAACTGGAATCGTGGGAGTGGTGGGCGATGATTTCGCGCCGGAAGATCGCGCGTGGCTGGCGGAAAAGGGCGTCGACCTGGAGGGTTTGGAGCAGGTTCCAGGGAAAACATTCTTTTGGTCGGGCGTGTATCCGGCCGATATGAATGACCGCCAAACGTTGCAGACCGATCTCAACGTTTTTGCCAATTTTCAGCCGAAACTGCCGCCGTCCTATCTCGGCCAGCCGTATTTATTCCTGGGAAATATACAGCCAGATCTGCAGCGCGGGGTGCAGCAGCAGATGAAACAGGTTCGTTTCGTTGGCGGCGACACGATGAACTATTGGATCAGGGATTACCGCAAGGATTTGCTGTCCGCGATTCGCGAATGGGATTTCCTGCTGATCAACGATGCGGAAGCGCGCATGCTTTCGGACGAGCACAATCTGCGGCGCGCGGCGCAGAAGATTTTGGACATGGGCCCGAACACCCTGGTCATCAAGCGCGGAGAATACGGCGCCATGTTGTTCCGCCGCGATTCTCTGTTCATGGTTCCCGGATATTTGCTTGAAGACGTGTTCGATCCAACGGGCGCGGGAGATTGCTTTGCGGGAGGGTTCGTTGGATATTTGGCGGAGCGCGGATTCGATCTCCGCAACGGCCACTTCGATGTGCACGAACTCCACCGGGCCGTGATCTACGGTTCTGTGATGGGCAGTTTTTGCTGTGAGGAGTTCGGTGTGGAACGGTTTCGAACTCTTACGCGCGAAGAAATCGACCAGCGCTTTGCCGAATTCCGCCGATTCACTAGCTTCTAAGCGGCGCCGGCGAACTGCCGAGGCGCTAGGCGCAGGTGCGATGCTATGCGTGGTCGCGGCGGTTGCGGGATGGTGGTTCTTCCGGAACGGTTACATCCTTTATTATGGCGACGCGCAATCGCATCTGAACATCAGCCGCACGATTGTCGATTCGCGCACGCCCGGATATGACCAATTAGGCAACGTGTGGCTGCCTGTGCTGCATGTCATCTGCTTGCCTTTTGTGGGCAACGATTGGCTGTGGCGCACCGGGCTGGCGGGCACAATTCCGGTTGCCGCGTGCCTTATCATCGCGGGAACGTTCTTCTACTTGGCGGCACGGGATGCGTATGGCAGTGCGGCCGCGGCGGCTGTTGTCGCGTTGTGCTTCGTTCTAAATCCGAATGTCTTATATCTCGGCTCGATTCCGATGACCGAGGTGGTCTTCCTCGCGGGTTTAGCCATGCTGTTATTCGCCTTGCTGCGTTTCCGCGCGACACAGAGGCCTTTGTTTATAGCTCTTGGAATTCTGGCGTCCTGGTGGATGAGCCTGACCCGGTATGACGGATGGTTTCTCATTCCGTTTGCGGCGATCTGGTATGCCGTGTTTGCGGCAAAGCGGCGTTGGGTCGTGTTGGTTTTGTTCGGGGCTCTTGTGAGCCTGGCGCCACTCTATTGGATTGCGCATAACTGGTGGGAGACCGGGAATGCCCTGGATTTTTTCAACGGACCCTACTCGGCAAAAGCTATTCAAGGCTCGCACTCATATCCCGGATATCACGATTGGAAGCTGGCAACCTTGTATTACTTGAGCGCCGGCGAACTATGCACGGGGGCGACTCTTATTCTTTTGGGCGCTACGGGCGTGGTTTGCGCGGCCATAAAGAAAGTATTTGCGCCGGTTCTGTTCCTAATGCTGACGCCGGTGTTCTATATCTGGAGCGTGCACTCGTCGAGCACGCCCATTTTTGTGCCGCCGCTGTGGCCGTATACCTACTACAACAGCCGGTACGGGATCGCGCTGGTCGTTCTGTCGGCATTCGCGGTGGGTGCGATCGTGTTGGTTCTGCCACAGCGATGGCGTAAACTCGCCTTCGCGCTTCCGCTGATCTCCGTTGCGCCCTGGTTGATCCGTCCATCGAAGGAAAATTGGATCTGCTGGAAGGAATCGCAGGTGAACTCCATTTCGCGGCGTGCCTGGACGAAAGCGGGGGCAGATTTCATGGGCCGCCATTATCAAGAAGGGCAAGGAATTTTAACTGCATCTGGGAGTGGCGACGTAGCGGGTATTTTTTGCCGCGCTGGAATTCCGCTGCGGGAGGCTATTTACCTGACAAACGACGCAGGGTGGTGGGCGAACACGATCCGGCCCGATTTGCTGCATCAGGCGCTTTGGGCGGTCGCGCAGGAGGGCGATCCGGTGGCGAAAGCACTCGACGCGAGGGGACGATCTAGCTA